>JAZQLC010000028.1:0-73150 GCA_045542485.1 Acutalibacteraceae bacterium | reverse complement strand
AGGCTTGTCCACATAGGAAGCATAACGAGCATAATCATAGTGCTCTGCACACGTGCTTTTGAACGTGCAATGAAATATGCTGTGGGATAAGCGATTATGAGACAGATTATCGTTGCCACAATACCGTACCATATTGAATTGAGAAAAACCTCTTTATAATCCGAAAGAGCTATAATGTTCTCAAATGTAAAATTGCCGTCAGCATTGGTGAAAGAATAATATGCCACCATTACAAGCGGTGCAATTATAAAAAGAACTGACCAGACAATGTGTGGAGAAGCAAGAAGCTTTGCGGAAAGAGTTTTCTTCTGCATAAAAATCCCTCCCTGATTATTCTTCCTCTTCTATATCCGAAAGATGGTCAATTTCATCACTGAAGGAGCTGTAATCACCGAATTTGCCTGAGTAAATTGACTTTTTCATAATGTGGATTGAATCAGGCTCGATAACAAGACCGATTTTATCCCCTACCTTCTGCTCGTGGATAGACTGAATCATCCACTTGAAGCCACGGATGTCCACAATGATTTCATAGTGCACACCCTTGAAAGTAACTGAAGTTACAGTGCCCGAAATCATTCCCGCTTCAGGAGTTGTGACAACGATATCCTCGGGACGGATAACAACGTCAACTGCCTCACCTGTGCCGAAGCCTTTGTCAAGACACTGGAAAGTATGACCTGCAAAAGTTGCACGGAAGTCCTCTTTCATCACACCGTCAAGAATGTTACTCTCGCCGATGAAATCAGCTACAAAAGCATTCTTCGGTTCATTATAAATATCCTGAGGTGTGCCTATCTGCTGAATAACACCGTTATCCATAACTACAACCGTGTCAGACATCGAGAGGGCTTCCTCCTGGTCGTGTGTAACAAAAATGAATGTAATACCAAGCTTCTGCTGGATGTTCTTCAGTTCAACCTGCATATCCTTACGGAGCTTAAGGTCAAGAGCTGCAAGAGGCTCATCAAGAAGAAGCACCTTGGGGTCGTGTGCAAGAGCACGGGCAATTGCAACACGCTGCTGCTGACCGCCTGAAAGTGAATCAATGTTTCTCTTTGAAAAGCCTTTGAGATTCACAAGCTCAAGCATTTCTGCAACACGCTCTTTGATTTCAGCATCAGACTTCTTCTTGAGTCTGAGACCGAATGCTATATTTTCAAAAACATTAAGATGCGGGAAAAGAGCATACTTCTGGAAAATGGTATTGACCTGTCGTTTATAAGGCGGCAGGTTGTTGATTTTCTTACCATTAAAAATAACATCACCGCTATCAGGCTGTGTGAAACCTGCAATAACCCTGAGAGTTGTTGTTTTGCCACATCCTGAAGGACCAAGTAATGTTATGAATTCTTTATCCCTGATATAGAGACTGATATTATCAAGTATTTTATTTTCGCCGTAGGAAACATCTATGTTTTTAAGGTCAATGATGATGTCTTTTTCCAATTATACAGCCCCCTTTTACACTAATACAAATCAAGTATAATATAATGCGAAAAGCTTAAAAAGTCAACACTTTTTCGTAAAAATTTAGTGTAAATTCGCGCCTTTTCCACTCAAAATTTTAAAAAACTCTGTTTTTCTCCAAAATACTCCGTTTTACTCTGAAATGCTCATTTTTTATCGGGAGAAATTTTTTGCATAAAAATACATAAAAAAGTGGTTTCCGAAAATGGAAACCACTTCTGTAACAAAAATCATATTCAGGAAAAATCAGAATTTTCCGCCGCCTCCGCCTGAGCGACCTCCGCCGCCTGACATACCGCCTGATGAACGGGCTCCTCCGCCGGAAGAATTGTTCTTGGGCTTTGCGGTTTTAGTTACGTGTCTGTGAGTGAAAACATCAAGTCTTCTTGTCACATTCATACTACCCGCTTTCACATAGTCAGACGCTTCCGTTTTGATTACCGCAGTGTTCATCTTGCCCTTCATAATTGACACAATAAGAAAAGCAACACCGACACCCACAAGGATTACGATAACCTCGCTGACGAAGTAATTGGGGCTTGATACCTCATATTCATAATCATCTTCATAGTAATCTGAGTATTCATCGCCATAATAGCCGTCGTTACCTTCGTTATAAGTAATTTTTCCCGAAAGGAAATCTTCGGTTACTGAAAGATAAGTCAGAAAAGCCTGATAATAATTCTCATCTGCAAGATACGGAAGCACCTCATCGTTTACAACGCCGTAATCACTGTCATAGGCATCGTCACCGAAAGAGTCATAGACTGAGCCCTGATAGTAAGTGTAGAAATCTCTGTTGCCTACTTCGTTGTTATTGAGATTGATTACGAAAACAAGTCCGTCTTCACCATAGCCGTTGGAAAGATAGAAATTTTCCGCATAGCTGTGGATGTCTTCGCCGTCCGTGGACATAGTTGTATGAATGGCAATATCTATGCCGTATTCGCTCTGAATTGATGACATTTTTGAAGAAAGAATAACCTCTTCACTTTCTGACAGCAAATCTGCATTATCAGTAACAAATTCACCCTGTGCAAAAGAAGTGAGTGCAGATGCAAGAAAAACAAATATAACCAAAATCAGTGATAAAAACTTTTTCATAACTGCACCCCCTTAAAAGATAAAGAACTGACCGATGGCGATTATCGCTGCTGCGATGCCACCGAAGAATAGCCAGAATTTCTTTTTGTCAATGGGGAGTTTGCCCGAAACCTTACCCGTCTGTCCGTTGACAGCAAACATATAGTTTTCACCGTTATATTTTGTGTTCAGAATCCACACGGGAAGAAGTCCGTATCTGTATTTACCGCTTGTTGCCTTGATGTTTGACACACTGGGAACTACGGTTGAATAGCCACTGACGGTTGCACGGAAAGCATCCTCCGTGCTTCTTGTAACTCTCATTTCTGCACGGGGAAAACAGCTTTGCGCGTCAACATCATATTTGTCAGCCATATATCCGAGAAGATAACCGGGATTGAAATCTACAATGTCCGAATAATTGAAAGGCTCTATGCCGTCCATATATGCATCGTCCATTTTTGAAGAGCCGTCAACGGGGATGTTGGCAAAGCCTATATTGCCTGAACGGTAAACCTTGTAGTGTCTTGTTTCTGTGTAATTATAGTTTGAATCGCTCCAGCTTCTTACCTTTGTTGCGTCATAGACAAGGTTTGCGTCTGCATCGCAGTCAAAGAGCCAGAAAGGCACATAAACACCTTTCATCTCTTTGATTTTGTTATCGCTGATAAAGTTTGAAGGAAGAAGAGGTTTTCCCTTGCAGAAAGCCTTGAGAGCTTCACCTGCCATTTTCTGGTCAAGTCTGAAAGGAATAACGCAGTCGGGAGTGTTTTCCCCTGCAAGCTGACCCTGCATAATAATAGGGCTTCCGCAGTAAGGGCACACATCAGCAGCTGCTGTTTCGTCAACAGTAAGATGAGCTGCGCAGGACTGACAGATATATCCGCTCACGCCCGTCCTTTCCTGCTCTTTTTCCTTTTCTCTCTGCCACGCAAATTCAGAGCCTTCGCCGAAATTTTCTTCAAAATTATGAATCTCATTAAGCTCCTGCTCGGTGAATTCTGCGTCACAGCTTTCACACCTGAAGTTCTGACTGCGGGAGTCAAACTTTATGTCAGCAGCACAATTCGGACACTTATATTCAAGAATTGATGACATACTATCACCTCTTATTCTGAAGTTTTATTTTGCGTCGTTTGAATCGAAAACATCTCCGCATTCAGGACAGAATCTGGGAGGATTTTTGGGGTCTTCGGGTTTCCATCCGCATTTGTCGCACTGATAGAGAGGTGCGCCCTCAGGTTTCTTTGAGCCACAGTTTGTGCAGAATTTGCCTTTGTTCACTGAGCCGCAGGAACAAGTCCAGCCTTCCTCAGCGGGTTTCTTTGCGCCGCATTCTGCGCAGAAATTGCCTGTTGCCACTGCACCACAAGCACATTTCCAACCGTTTGCCTGAGGCTGTGCCGGAGCCTGAGACTGATTCTGCTGACCCATAGCAAAAAGATTCTGCGCATTAACTCCGCCCGACTGCTGAGCAAAGCCCATACCCATAAAGCCTGTCATAGCACCTGCTTCGTTCTTTGCTGCGTCCTGCATAGCCTGTGCCTGAGCGCCGACAAGATGCGCTGCTGCCATTGTGGGGTCACGCATAACAGCATTTCTCTGAAGCTGTTTAATCATATCTTCGTCTTCTTTTGGTGCAGTTACAGAATTGACACCGAAGGACCAGACTTTGATACCGCGCATCTCCATCCATTTCTTTGAAAGAACCTCGTTGAGAGCATCTGCAAGTTCCACTGCGTGTCCCGGAAGAGCACTGTAACGGATGCCCATTTCTGATATCTTTGCAAAGGCAGGTTGAAGTGCAGTCATAAGTTCAGATTTGAGCTGTGAGTCAATTTCACTTCTTACATATTCATCCTCAACATTACCGCATACATTTGTATAGAACATAATAGGATCAACAATTTTGTATGAGAATTCACCGTTGCAACGAATAGCAATATCTATGTCGAGTCCGATATTTCTGTCAACAACTCTGAAAGGTACGGGGTTGACTGTTCCGTATTTATTGCCGAGAATTTCCTTTGTGTTGAAATAGTAAACTCTCTGGTCCTTGGGTGCTTCACCGCCGAATGTGAAACGTTTGCCGATTTCAGCAAAGTTTTTTCTGATATTTTCACCATTGAGTCCACCATAGAGAATCGTAGGCTCTGTGGATGAATCATAGACAAATTCGCCCGGTTCTGCACAAAGCTCTGCAATCTTGCCCTGCTCAACGATAATCATACACTGACCGTCAGCAACTGCTACGATTGAGCCGTTTGAAATAATGTTTTCATTACCTTTCGTATTTGAGCTTCTTTTTGAAGTTCTTTTTATACCTTTTGTTACAAGAACATCACTGTCGAGTGCATCGCAGTAAAAATATTCACGCCACTGATCAGCAAGAACTCCACCTAATGCTCCCACACCTGCTTTAAGTAAACCCATAATCATTTCTCCTTTATCTGAAAAAAATTTTTTTGCTTTTATATTTTCATTCTATCACGGAAGAAACTCAATTGCAATAAATAAAGTTATATCCGCAATAAAAAATATTTACAAATTTATTAATTAATGCTAAAATTACTCCTGAGGTGATTTTTAATGAATCAAAATGAAATCTTATCATATGTAGACCACACTCTTCTCTCCCCTTCCGCAACCTGGGACGAGATTAAACAAATCTGCGATGACGGAATGAAATACAAGACTGCATCAGTATGTATTGCGCCCTGCTATGTGAACAGAGCGAAAGAATATGTGAAAGACAATCTTAAAATCTGCACGGTCATCGGCTTTCCCAACGGTGCAAACACTCCTGAAGTGAAAGCATTCGAAGCCGGAAACGCTATCGAAAACGGAGCAGATGAAATTGATATGGTAATCAATATCGGAAATCTCAAGGATGGTCTCTATGACGATATATTAAACGAAATAAAACTTGTAAAATTCGCATGTGGCGAAAAAATTCTCAAGGTTATTATTGAAACCTGTCTTCTGACAGAGGAAGAAAAAATAAGAATGTGCGAAATTGTTTCCCTTGCAGGTGCAGACTTCATCAAAACTTCAACGGGATTTTCTACCGGCGGTGCAACATTTGAAGATATTGCACTCTTTGCAAAACACATTGATAAAAAAGTGAAAATCAAGGCTGCAGGTGGCATCAGAACAATGGACGACGCAGAGAAATTTATTTCTCTCGGTGCAGAAAGACTCGGCACAAGCAGAATCGTAAAGCTCATCAAAGAAGAGTCAGCCGAAGAAGGAACATATTAAAAAAGAAAAAAATATCTCCACTGTACATTTTAAGTACAGTGGAGATTTATTATTGTCAGATAGCGTTAATGATAAGCTTGGGGATAATTACGAAAAGGTAATCTGCAAAGAGCTTTGTGAATCTGTAAATGAAGTTACCGATCTGTGCAATACCTGTTGTAAATGAATCAGTGGGAAGAGTCGGAGCATCACTTGCCTGACCTTCTGTTGTCTTCATAATAGCATATGTATCTACAAGCTCTTTTTCGCCTGTTTCGTAATCTACTGCATATGCGTTATAAACAAGTTTGCCGCCCTGAATTTCAACTGTTGAAAAGATACCGCGGTCGCCGATATCACGCTGTGAGAAGCATTCAGCGACGATGTTTGAATCGAATACACAGTCAAATACATAGTCGTTGATTGAATATGTCTTTGTACCTGCTGTACCGGGAAGAATGTGACAAGCACCGTCGGGATCAACTGCGAAAGTTGTTTCAACGCCGTTGAACATTTCTGTTACATATGTAACATCTTCAACGAGTTTGTCGCCTTTAACCTGATTTGTTCTCATATAAACATGGTCATGACCTGCCATTACAAGGTCGATATCAAGTTCATCAAAGATGGGAAGAAGCTGTTCTCTCATAATGATTGTGTCAGGCTTGATAAGGTTCTTACCTGCAGAATAGAGAGCTCTGTGCATAAATACCATCTTCCACTGTGCGTCAGAAGAGTTCATTTCGTTCTTGAGCCAGTTAATCTGCTGAACTGTCATAGGATACATATCGTTTGTATTGAGAACAACGATGTGTGCGTTGCCGTAATCAAATGCATAGTAAACGCCTTCAGCTCTGATGCACTCGTCGGGAGCAGCATCAAGGTTGAACATATGGTCAAACCAGCCGTGGTTGATTTTGTTTGTGATGTTACCATCGTGGTTACCTGCAACAGGAGCATGAACAAGTTTTGAGTTTGCGAATGAGAACTTATCAAAGAACCAGTCCCATTCTTCCTGTGTACAGTCATTTACATAGTCACCGAAGCTTGTGTAGAAATCTGCATCGGGCATTGTTGAGTATGCAGCACCAAGAACATTTGATGCCTTCTGGAAGTTTTCTTCGTTACCTGCCTGAACGTCAGAAATAGCGATAAACTTAACATTTTCGTCGCCGTCATCTGTTTTGAATGAGCCGATTTCGCTCCACTCACCTGTTACATCGTCACCGACTCTGTAAAGATATTCTGTGCCGGGTTTGAGAGCTGTGAGAGTTACTTTATGCTGATAGATTTCCTGGAATTTTTCGCAGCTGCCTCTGAAAGTTTTTGCGCCTTCAAATGTGCCTTCATATTTGTCTGCAATAACAAACTGAACAGCTGTTGCTGCATCTTCTGTTGTGTGCCAGGAAACACCTACCTGTGTTGTGGGATCTTCTGCCATTGAAACAGAAACATTCTTGATTTTGTCTGTCGCTTCATAGTCCTTAACGATTGCGCCGTCTGTTGCAAAAGCAAAACCTGCACAAGAAAGGATTACACAAAGTGAAAGAACGATTGCGATAATCTTTTTCATATTAATCTCCTTTTTTATTTTACTGTTTTATATTATCCTTACGGACACATATACTGATATGATACCATTAAAGTTAAATTTTGTCAACGGAAATTCTTCTGTTTATTGCCGAAGCATAAAAGGTATCAGCTTCCGTTTTAACAACATAACATCTGTCTGATAACGCATCGGGTAAAAAATGATTACACCCGTCATCATCAAAAGTAAATTTACCGTAAACCTTACGATATCCTGCTTTTTCTTCGTCACCGATTACAGCAAGAAGCGCCGTCATAGGATCCCATGAGCTTCTTCCGTTTTCTGAGCCGTGCGCCTCCATCGCCAATGAAAGAAGGTCATTTCTGTCCCCTATCACTTCAACTCCGCCCGTAATAACACTCTCACCCGCTTCAAAGCCGAGATATGTTATAGGGCACGGAAATTTTTCGGCAACAATTTTCGCTGCTCTGACAGAACGGGGAGAATTTGCAATATTATATTCTCTGCCGCCGTCAATATCCCATCGACCCGCCATTGTCCAGAGTTTTCCTACCTTTTCCCTGCAAAGCTCAATACCGTTCAGAGGAGAAAGCTCATCCCCCTCACTGAGAAGAAGGTCTGCGATTGAATTCTGAAAGCCTACTGCGATTATATCAACCTTTCCGGGTGAAGAAGCAAGTAACCTTCTATAAAAAGTTACAGAATTGTCGTAGCAATCGGAAGACTTGTATCTGCCCTCAGAGAAAGCTTCAATTATCTTTTGCTGATAGCTTTTCTTTGGTGCATCGGGATAATCATCTGCATTTTTATCTACCGATATATGCACTTTTCCCCTACTGTATTGAGAGAGGAAAATCTCAACAGAGTAAGGGGAAATGTCCATAAATGCATTTATATTTACACCTATAAGCTCCACTTCTTCCGAATTCAGAAGAAGCCTGAGTGCAACACAGTCATCGCAATCTGTCCACCAATCGGTATCTAAAATTACACTGCGTTTTTTATTCATCTTTAACCTGCAATAACTTCACTGAAGCCTTTTGTTCCCCAGCTCTTGTAAGCTGTGTCTGAAAGGAACTTGAAGATTGTGCGAAGAACATCGTTTGCCTCGCTGGGCTCTTCGGGAGCTGCGTAAACGCCGATGTCGATAAGAGCATCTTTAAGTCTCTGCATTCTCTCTTCGCAGTCTTTTGTATCAACAACAGTTTCCGTGAGCATAAGTTTGCAGTCATCAAGTGCTGCCTGAAGCTCTGCTCTCTGTTCAGCTGTCATTGTGATGCCGTCAATTTCACCTGCAAGTGCTTTTTCGGCATTGGGAATATCGTTGTGTCTCAGGTCTCTTGTTGTTCTTGAGCCGTTGAACTGAGGATAGTTTTCGGGGTCAGAGTGAACATCTTTGATTGTATCATCCTTGAGAAGAACACCTGCAAAGTTGATAACAGAGTCACTTCTGCCTGTTCTTTCGTGGTTAAGACCCTGAACATACCATGTTGTCTCGGGAAGATATGATGTTGAAGCGTCAACTACTCTGTCGGGAGAAATGTGGTTGTGAGTGGGGTCAGTACATACGGGATTCTTTGCAACATAGTCCACGGGAAGTGTTTCACCGAGATTTGCGAATGTTGCAAAAAGGCTTGTTGATGCTGAGTGAATGATTGTATCGGAATTGATATAAAGTGCGCTTGAACCGATGGGATAAAGAGCCAGACCGTATGAGCAGATTGCGTGTGCAATACCACCGTTTTCTTCACTCATAAAATCATTAAGGTTGGACTGGAGATTTTTCTGAGCTGTGTTATAGAGCTTAACCTTTGTTCTGATTGTATCGTATTCAGGACCCTTATCCTTGAAATAGATTTCGTAAGCCTCGTCAAAGTTTGCCTTGGGAAGAAGCGCCCAGAAGATAGTGCAGTTACCTACGAGGGTATCCTTTGCACCTGCAAGGATTGAATCAAGAACTGAATCGAGAACATCGTTGGGAAGAATTCTCAATACGATGTTGAGAAGATATGCGTACCATTCCTCTTCAAGAAGCTCGGGGAGAATTCTTGTATAAAGGAATTCGTCATTCTTGAGAAGTGTGTCGTCAACAAAAAGGTCGCCGAGAATCTGTGAGCCGTCGAGAGCTGCGATAACGAAAACGATTTTGTGAACGCTCTTGTAGTTATCGTAGAAAAGGTCATATCTGCCTGAAAACATTTCAAGCCAGGCTGTTACAATTGTACCGCCCATACTGATGGGAGCAAGGCTGACTTGTTCTGATTCTGTCTGCTCTTTAACCATTTCGATGTAATCGTTCAGGTCTTCGGCAATCTGTGTTACATCGCCTGATGAATTGTATGCGAAGAAATAGAGGTTTTCTTCACCGATTTCTTTAGCCACATCCTGGAACGGAACTGCGTCATAAACGATATCCTTATGCTCCTGATCCATATCGCCTACTGAACAGTACTGTCTGTCAACATATGTAGGATAAACGGGGTCACCGTTAAGGTCACAAGCGTTGTATTTGAGAGCGTTACAAGCTGCTTTATAACCTGCTTCTGAAGCAAAATCCTTCTGAGTCAGAAGAGTGAGAAGCACGGGGAAAAGAACAGTAAGAACAAGCTCTTTTACATCAACCGTCAGAGGCCAACCTGTGATTACGTCACCTTCGTCATTTTTAAGGGGATTGCCGTTTTCATCCATAATGGTTGTTTCAATCTGGGAAATACCGTGGATGATAATAACGGGTACCTGTTTGCCTGTTGTAAGTTCGCTTTTAGCGTCATCAACATCAGATACTACCTGCACGGGATTCTGACTGTCTGCAGCCATAACCTGTGACACTACACCGATGCTCATTACAAGAACGAGCATAAGAGCAATTACTCTTTTGAAAACTTTGTTCATAAAACAAGCCTCCCTATAATTTTATAAAAAAATATTAACATAATTTATAAAATTTGTCTATACTTTTTAAATAAATATTAAAATTTCTGTTTACTTTTTTCTTGACATAATCGTCACGGAATTATATAATGAATTTGAATTTCAAATTCAAATTGGAGTTGGCGTAAAATGAAGAAAATAATCCCTTTATTACTTATAATTCTCCTGACTTTTTCAGGGTGTGTAATAATCGAAAAAGATGTCGGAACAGGCGAAGATAACCTTAAAATTGTCGCTACCATTTTCCCGCAGTATGATTTCCTGAGAGAAATCACGAAAGGCACTGACGCCGAAGTGGAAATGCTCGTATCCCCCGGCAAGGAGGTCCACGGCTTTGAAAGCACACTTTCAGATGTAGCTAAAGTCAGCGAATGTGATTTGCTTGTGTATGTGGGCACTGAGGACGACAAATGGATTGAAGATATCCCCGACAGCGGCAACACCCGTCTTGCCCTTAATGATATTATTACAGATTACGAAGATGACCACTTGTGGACTTCACCGAAAAATGCAATAAAAATCGTGGGTGAAATTACATCGTCCCTTTGCTCAATAGATGAAGAAAACAGCGAAGCATACAGACTGAACGCCCAGAAGTATGTGGAAGAATTAAAGAAACTCGACGCGGCATTTGAAAAGGCTGTAAATAAAAGTAAAAGCCTTGTTTTTGCCGAGCGTTTCCCCTTTCTCAATTTCGCAAAGGATTACGGCGTGAAATATTATTCCGCTTTTGAGGGATGCTCAACAGAAACGGAAGCCGGAATAAAGACAATCAACTTCCTTGTGGAAAAGGTAAAAGAAGAAAACATACCTGCAATTTTCATCATCGAATTCTCCGACGGCGTTGTTGCCGAAAAAATCAGCGATGAAACCGGTGCTGAAATTCTTCTCTTCCACTCCTGCCACAATGTGACAGAGGAGGAATTTGAAAACGGAGAAACTTATCTTTCTCTTATGACTCAGAATCTTGAAAATCTTAAAACAGCCTCAGGTGAATAAAAATGTCATTGATAACTTGTAAAAATCTTGAACTTGCCTATGACAACAAAACTGTCCTCAGCGATTTATCATTTCAGATAAGCCGCGGGGACTATCTTTGCATTGTAGGCGAAAACGGAAGCGGTAAAAGCACACTGATGAAGGCTCTTCTCGGTCTGATAAAACCTGTTTCGGGAGGAATCAGCTTCTGTTGCGCAAAGCACAGTGAAATCGGATATCTTCCTCAGCAGACGGAAATACAGAAGGATTTCCCTGCGTCTGTGTGGGAGGTTGTAATCTCCGGTGTGCTCGGCAAAAAAGGTCTTATCCCCTTTTACACAAAAAGGGACAAAGAACTTGCAGAAAAAAATATGAAATTACTGGGAATTTATGACCTGAAAAAAAGGTCTTATCAGGATTTGTCGGGCGGTCAGCAACAACGCGTTCTTCTTGCACGGGCTATGTGTGCAACCACATCTCTGCTTCTTCTTGATGAGCCCGTTGCAGGTCTCGACCCCGTGGTGACAAACGATATGTACAGAATCATAAAGGAACTGAATGACAAAAAAATTACGGTAATTATGATTTCCCACGATATCCCCGCTGCCGTGAAATATGCAAGTCACATTCTCCACCTTAAACACGGCACATTCTTTTTCGGCACGACAGATGAATATCTTCTCAGCGACTTTTCCGATGAATTTGTGGGAGGTGGCAGATAAATGACTATCAGCGAACTTTTCTCAAGCAGTTTTATGATTGAACTTGTGCTGAGGGCACTGACGGTAGGCTTTCTCGTTTCCCTCTGTTCTTCGCTTTTAGGCGTCAGCCTTGTTCTTAAAAGATTCTCTATGATCGGCGACGGGCTTTCCCACGTGGGCTTCGGTGCTGTTGCACTTGCCGCCGCACTCAATATGAGCGGAATGAAACTGATTTTTTCAATCCCCATTGTAATTCTGACTGCTGTTTTCCTTTTGAGACTGGGAAACAAAGGAAAAGTCAAGGGTGACAGTGCTCTTGCGATAGTTTCCACCGGTGCAGTTGCTCTGGGCAGTCTCCTTTTCAATATGTCAGGTCAGAGAAGCACCGACATCTGCAACAGTCTTTTCGGCTCGGCTTCCCTCTTCACAATAGGAAACGCAGACCTTATCCTCAGCATCGTTTTAAGCTTTGCAATCATTATTCTTTTTGTTTTCTTCTACACAAAAATTTTCGCCGTGACCTTTGATGAAAGCTTTTCAAAGGCAACGGGAATCAAGACAAACACATATAATATGCTCCTTGCAATTTTCACCGCGGTAACAGTTGTTCTCGGTATGAATATGATGGGCTCTCTTATGATTTCGGCACTTATCGTTTTCCCGTCAATGACCGCTATGAGGCTCTGCAAAACCTTTAAAGGTGTGCTGATTGCTTCGGTTTCCGTTTCTCTCGTCTGCTTTATCATCGGCTTTTTCGCTGCCTGTATTCTCGGTTGGCAGACAGGTGCTTGTGTGGTAACCGTTAATCTTATTGCGTTTATCCTTTTTTCACTTATTGAGAAAATCAAAAGCAAAGCTCTTGCAATTGATTGATATATGTGGTAAAATATTGACGATAAATTAAATCAAAGGAGGAAAAATTATGGCAATTTTCCAGAAAATCGCAGCAGTAGTCATCGCTGCACTTACAACACTTGCAAATGTAACAGGCTATTTCGGTCTGGAAACAAAAACAGAAGACTACAACACCTACAAAAACGTTATCGTTATGATCGGTGACGGTATGGGCTTCAACCACCTTGAGGCTACAAAAGACAAATACGGTATTGATGAACTCAATATGGAAAATGTAGTAGTTGCAGGTGAATCCAAGACAAACTCACTCTTCTGGGCAACAACTGACTCAGCAGCAGGCGGCACAGCTCTTTCATCAGGCATCAGAACAATCAACGGTATGGTAAGCACATATGCTCTCGATCCCCTCAGAGTTTTCGCAACTCCCAAGAGCATCACAGAGGTTGCTATCGAACAGGGCAAAGCAACAGGCGTTGTAACAACTGACTACACATCAGGCGCAACTCCCTCATCTTTCAGTGCTCACACATATTCAAGAGACAACGATGTTGACATCACAGAGCAGCAGCTCTCTTCTGACATCGACCTTATCTGGGGTGCATACAACGGTCTTGCAACTGCAGATGTTGTTTCTGCTGCAGGTCGTACATATATCGGCAGCGCAACTGACCTTGCTTCCTTCGACGGTGCAACAAAGTCATTCGGTCAGTTCGATTTCGACGATATGAAGTATGTTACAAACAACCACGATACTCCCACAATCGAAGTTATGACAACAAAGGCAATCGACATTCTTTCACAGGATGAAGACGGTTTCTTCCTTATGGTTGAAGGTGCTTGTATCGACAAACACTCACACTCAAACGACCTTGACAATGCAATACTCAGCACATATGAATTCGACAAGGCAGTAGGTGCAGCACTCGCTTTTGCAGAAGAAGATGGCGAAACACTTGTTGTTATCACTGCTGACCACGAAACAGGCGGTCTTAAGTATGACGCAGAAAAAGGCGAATACTACTGGACTTCAGGCAGCCACACAAACGTTAATGTTCCTCTCCTTATCAACAAATCAGATGCAGGTTTCGTTAACGGCGCTGCTTACAAAAACAGACACGTTTCTGCTCAGCTCGGTCTTGTTATCGGTGCAGAAAAAGGCTCATATCCCTGTGCAAAATAAATAACAAAATAAAAAAGTGGGGTCGGTCTTCCGACTCCACTTTTTCAAAGAATGAGGTTTTATTATGGAACATAAAATGAACATAGCAGGAATTGACTGGTCTCTCCCTCTTTGTGAGGTTACAGAGGATTTGTACATCGGTGCTTTTATTCTCTTCGGTGCTCCTCAGCTTACAGAGGCCTGTGCAAGAGAACTTCTCAAAAAAGCTCCCGAATATGACTACGTTATCACTGCCGAGGCAAAAGGCATTCCCCTTGCTCACGAAATAGCAAGACAGAACGATGACGAAACATACTTTGTTGCAAGAAAATATCCCAAACTCTATATGAGCGGTATTTTCGATGTTGAAGTAAAATCAATCACAACAGACAAAATTCAGCACCTTTACCTTGACACTGCAGAGGCAGAAAAAATGAAAGGCAAAAGAGTCCTTATCGTTGACGATGTTATTTCAACCGGCGAATCACTCTGGGCAATTGAAAAGCTCGTAAACAAAGCAGGTGGCGAAATCGTAGGAAGAATGGCTGTCCTCGCAGAAGGCTCAGCAGCAGAGAGAGACGACATCATCTTTCTTGAAAAGCTTCCCCTCTTCAATCCTGACGGAACAATAAAAGCATAAGCAAATCAATACAACAAAAAGCAGAGTTGATTTCACTCAACTCTGCTCTTTTTTAACCTTTTTATTTGTTTCTCGAAAAAATCAGTATAAATATTAAAATTAGGATGGTCAAGAATCGGAATTAATTCAAGTGCTTTTTCAGTTTCTTCTATTGCTTTATCTGTCTCGCCCTCTGCCTCATAGCACTCTGCAAGTTTCCACATCATCTGAATCAGATTTTCAAAAGAAATCCATTTCTGTTTTTCAGCTGCTTTGAATTTTGGTTCACCCTCTAAAAGATATGCAATTTCTGTAAGCTTTGTGAAATATATTTCAGGAATCTGTTGTATTGCATTTTCTGCACTTTTCAGGTCACCTTTCTTTTTATACGCATAAGCAAGAAACCTGAACGCATCATATTTCACCTCACTGTCACAGGTTTTTTCCACAAGCTCTGATGCAATACGGATTGTTTCATCAGGTTCGGTTATAACATAGAGAAGATTATTGAGAAGAATATCATTTTCAGGATATTTCTTAAGTCCCTCTTCAAGAATTCCACGACTTTTTTCAGGGTCGCTTTCTCTGTATTCATAAGCATCATCAACTATCGTTTTTATTTCATTTTCCATTTTAATCAGACTGAAATCAAAAAGTTCATCCAGTGAAACGCCAAAATAGTTTGCAAGGATAGGCACAAGAGTTATGTCAGGTAACGCAATATTGTTTTCCCATTTGCTGACAGCCTGAAAAGATATTCCTATTGCACTTGCCAACTGCTCCTGAGTAATACCTCTTTTCTTCCTTAATTCTTTAATTTTGTTTCCTATATTCATTTTTTCACCGCCATATTGAAGTTAACTGAAATATAACATAACTACTGTAAATAAACAATAACATATTAAGTTATGTTTTTCAACCACGGGTTGAAATTTTATATCGTAGGGAATGGTAATTTGTAAATTATCATACGATAAAAAAATATAACCGACAAGTTATCCCTTGTCGGTTATTATTTCTTACCTTTTATTTTATCCCAGTATTCTTTGGCTGCCTGTTCGTTTTTGTTTTCGCCGGGGACATAGTATGTTTTGTTTTTCAGCACATCGGGAAGATACTGCTGAGGTGTCCAGTGATTCGGATAATCGTGAGGGTACACATAAAACTGACCCTTGTTATTATTATCTTCACCATCGAAATGCTTATTCTGGAGATTTCTCGGAATAGGTCCGGAATTTCCGTTTCTCAGGTCACTTGCAGCCATATCATAAGCAAGATACGCTGAGTTTGATTTGGGACTGTTACAGACAAGAACAACTGCGTCTGCAAGAGGAATTCTCGCTTCGGGAAGTCCTACCATAAGCGCTGAATCCACCGCAGCCTTCACTATGGGGATTATCATTGGGTAAGCCAGTCCCACATCCTCACAGGCGCACACAAGAAGTCTTCTGCAGGCTGAGGGCAAATCCCCTGCTTCGAGAAGTCTTGCTAAATAGTGCAGTGCCGCATCAGGATCAGAGCCTCGCATTGATTTCTGAAACGCAGAGAGAATATCATAGTGCTCATCGCCCTCTCTGTCATATTTCATAGCACTTTTCTGCGTCAGCTCTTTTACCTTTTCAAGGGTGATTTCTCTTTTTCCGTCCTTGAGTCTTGTTGAAAGAACGCTCAGCTCAACAGTGTTGATTGCCTTTCTCACATCACCGCCGCAACCTGACGAAATCCATTTTATCGCGTCTTCAGAAGCCTCAATTTTCTCACCAAGATGCTCTTCGTAAATCTTGTAAGCTCTTTCTACTGCAATACGGATATCGTTTGCTTCAACAGATTTGAACTCAAAAACAGTTGAACGGCTGAGAATTGCGTTATATACATAAAAATACGGATTTTCCGTTGTGGATGCAATCAGGGTTATTGAGCCGTTTTCAATATACTCAAGAAGTGATTGCTGCTGTTTCTTGTTGAAATACTGAATCTCATCAAGATAAAGCACAACGCCGTTAGGACTCTGGAAAGTATCAAGACTTGCAACAATCTCCTTAATATCGGAAATTGACGCGTTGGTGCCGTTGAGTTTACAAAATCGGCGGTTTGTGTTTTTGGCAATAATCTCTGCAAGAGTGGTCTTGCCTACACCGGAAGGTCCGTAAAAAATAAGGTTGGGAATATTCCCGCTATCGAGAATATTCCTCAGTGCCTTTCCGGTATCAAGTAAGTGGTGCTGACCTACCATATCTTCAATTTTCTGCGGTCTTATCATATCTGCAAGTGGTGAAGCCATATCAGCACCTCCTTAAACTCATATTATAATAACGCCTGTGAAAAAATAAACTCTGTCAGATAATAAATTGCCATTCCGATAAGGAATGCGTTTAAAACTGTTGTGCCGCCCTTTGCGTAGATATATGTGAAATGAGCCGAGGGTTTTGGCACTACCTCTTTGATTTTGCTGATTGTTTTTCTGATGTGACCGAGATAGATTTTGTTTGCAAAAATTCCTGCCACAACATTCACAAGAAGAATCAGTACTTCAAAGGCAAACATCAGCAATATTTCAGTGCTGTGAGTTTCCATACCCTTTGTAACCAATTCAATATACTGCGCCATAAGTGCCTCATCAATTGTCTGCTGCATAAATGCCTCAGCGTTTGCCGCAACAAATCTGAGTGCCTCGCCACAAACTGACATAAAGAAAGACATAATAAAACAGTTGATTGCAAAGATAACCCCTGCAAAAGCCAGACCTGCCTTATACATTTTTCTGAAGAAAAACCAATAGGGTCCGAAAACGAATGCCGCAAAATTGAATTTGGGCTTTCTGTTATTAACTTTTGCATCAAGGAATGTTTTTATATAGCTTTCTTTTTTACGCTGAATGAAACATGCTGCTTCTTTGACTGTAACAGTACTTTCCGCATCAATATAATCATTGTCGTTTACGGGCAATCCCTCGATGAAGATGGTGTTTCTTTCTGTTTTTACCGTAACCTCTTCCTCTAAATCGGGAATAAGCACTGCACCGCAATTTGTACAGACAATGGCTCTTTTTTTATTTTCAGCACCGCAATCGGGACAGACGGAAACATCTTTCTCTTCTGCCGCCGCTTCGCTTTCAGGTTTTTCCGGAGCCTTATCCTCTGTTTTTTTCTCAGGATCTGACTTCTTCCAGACAAAACCCTCGCTGTGGAGATGCTCGTTTACGCATCTGCCCATCTCATTGTAGCATTCTCTGTGATGAGGTGTTGCACACTCGGGGCAAACCACAACCTCATCGTTTTCAGTGAAAGCTCTGCCACAATGGGTACATTTTTCGTTTATATATCTCATTATTTTTTACCCTGCTTTTTATTTGTTTCATTCTTATCTGATGTAAGGATGTAAGAAAGAGTCCACAATATCAGACCTGCGAAAAGCATCAGCATAAACACCCACGCAGATGAAAGATTGATGGTATGTATTTTTATAATAAAGCTGATTGCAGGAATATTGAAAAGTGAGCCGGGAGTAATCTGACCCGTTGTCAGGGGCAACACAGCCTTATTGAAAGAAATCATCATACCGATAAGCGATGCGATACCGCAGCCGCCTAAAATCATTCGTGTCTTCCTTGCATTTGTAGAAGCACATACAATACCTGCTACAAGGGCAATAAGAAGAGTGACCACAAAGAAAATTCCTGTTGCAATAATATACGGAAGCATCGGCTCTAATGCAGAATTCATTTCCGTATTTCCTGAAAACATCTCTTTGAAATCCACACCAAAGCTTCTGAGCATATTATAGATTGAATAAAGACTAAGATTATCCTCAGTCATACCTGTATCAGCAGCATCAGAAAGCTGACCGTTCAGAAGTCCGTTTATAATATCGTATCCTAATATCTGATAAATCCAATGAATAAGAGGAGTGAAAATTGCCACGGGAATTACTGCCAGTGACAAAAAGGCAGAAACAATTCTGTCAACTATTTTCATAGCTTTTCCTACTTTCTTAGATATGTTTTTGCAGGTCTTATTTCGCAGGTTTCCAGGAAGAATTAAGACCTACTGTTCTGTTGATTACAAGGCTGCCTTCTGTGCTGTCTTTGTCAACGCAGAAATATCCCTGACGCATAAACTGGAACATATCGCCAACCTTGATGTCTCTGAGACCACCTTCAAGAACACTGTCCTTGAGAACAACAAGTGATTCGGGATTGAGGTTTTCCTTGAAGCTTCCCTTTGATTCGTCTGAGGGATTTTCAACATTGAAGAGTCTGTCATAAAGACGAACTTCCGCTTTCACGCAATCGTCTGCGCTGACCCAATGAAGTGTACCCTTGACCTTTCTGCCGTCAGGTGTTTCACCACCGCGGCTTTCAGGGTCATATGTGCAGTGAAGACAAGTAACATTTCCCTCTTCGTCTGTCTCATAGCTGTTACAAGTGATATAGTATGCGCTCTTGAGACGCACTTCGTTGCCGGGGAAAAGTCTGAAATATTTCTTCACGGGCTCTGCCATAAAGTCATCCTGCTCAACATAAAGGTTTCTTGAGAAAGTAACCTTTCTCTTGCCGAGTTCAGGCTTATCGGGATTGTTTTCAACCTCAATTTCCTCTGTCTGTCCCTCGGGATAGTTATCAATAACAACCTTGAGAGGACGAAGAACTGCCATCGCTCTGGGTGCATTCTGATTAAGGTCGTCTCTTACACAAGCCTCAAGCAGACCGTAGTCAACAACACTGTAAGCCTTTGAAACACCGATTTTATTACAGAATTCACGGATAGCTGCAGCAGGATAACCGCGTCTTCTCATACCGCTGAGAGTTGCCATACGGGGATCATCCCATCCGCTTACAATACCGTCATTTACAAGTGCAAGACACTTTCTCTTACTTGTGAGAGAATAGTTAAGGTTAAGTCTTGCAAACTCAATCTGTCTGGGAGGCTCCTCGAGACCAAGCTCCTTAAGGAACCAGTCATAAAGAGGTCTGTGATTTTCAAATTCAAGAGAGCAGAGAGAGTGAGTTACATTTTCTGCTGCGTCTGAAAGAGGATGAGCAAAGTCATACATAGGATATACGCACCATTTATCACCTGTCTGGTGGTGTGAAATGTGAGCGATTCTGTAAATTACAGGGTCACGCATATTGATATTGGGCGATGCCATATCAATTTTAGCACGGAGAACTCTTGCACCGTCAGGGAATTCGCCGTCTGTCATTCTCTTGAACAAATCGAGATTTTCCTCAACTGAACGGTTTCTGTAAGGGCTTTCCTTACCGGGCTCTGTGAGAGTGCCTCTGTATTCGCGCATTTCGTCAGCTGTAAGGTCGCACACGAAAGCCTTGCCCATTTCGATGAGCTTTATTGCACAATCGTAGATGAAATCAAAGTAGCTTGATGCATAGTAGCACTCGTTCCATTTGAAACCAAGCCATTCAATATCTTC
This sequence comes from Acutalibacteraceae bacterium, assembly GCA_045542485.1. Lineage (GTDB taxonomy): Bacteria > Bacillota > Clostridia > Oscillospirales > Acutalibacteraceae > SIG575. The sequence goes on along the minus strand of JAZQLC010000028.1, from coordinate 53,132 downwards.
CTTGATAGCGTCAACATATTCCATATCTTCCTTGCTGGGGTTTGTGTCATCAAGACGAAGATTGCAAAGACCGCCGTATTTTTTTGCAGTAGTGAAGTTGATGCAGATAGCCTTTGCGTGACCGATGTGAAGATAGCCGTTAGGCTCGGGAGGGAAACGGGTCTGCACACGGGAATAGACACCGTCTTCAAGGTCTTTGTCTATAAAATCGTGGATAAAGTTTGATACTTTTTCTGTTTTGTTTTCTTCAATAATTTCTGCCATTATTTTCAAATCCTTTCATCAGAGGCTGTTGATACAATTATCAATTCTTTCCATTACCTTTTCTTCACCGAGAAGCTGCATAATTGAGTAAAGGTCAGGTGTATTTCTTCTTGATGTCATAGCGATTCTGATAACTGTTGAAACATCGCCTACATGACCCTTGAAAGCATCGGGATTTTTCTTGTATTCCTTAACATTGGGAGTAAATCCGAGACCTTCACACATATCCTTGATACGGCCGAACCACATATCCTTGTCATCAGATGCATTGTATGTTTCTTTGTATGTCATAAGAATATTTTTTGCATCTTCTGAAGAAATATTTTCAGGCATTGTGTAGTCAGGAGTGTAAATTTCATCGTAGAAATATTCAATGTAGGGTTTGATGTCACTCCACTTTGAAATATCCTTACGGGGCTTGTTGCCTCCCCTGTCGATTGAGAGAATTCCCTCTGCGTATTCTTTATTTTCAGAGAAGAGTCTGTAAAGAACCTCATCGTGCTCTTCTGCCCAGACAAGTGCTTTCTCAAGAACTTCCCCTGCTGTCATAACTGAAATTACATTTTTGCTGACATCAATAAGCTTTGTCAGGTCAAAGAGTGCACCGCTTGCGCTCATCTTCTTGAGATTGAACGGGAAATCTGTTGTGTCAGCTGCAGGATTTGCTCTTCTCCAGTCCTCAAAGTTTGAGTTTGCAATTGTAAGCAGGTATTCGATAACGCTCTCCTTGGGATAGCCTTCATCGAAATAGAATGTAACTGCTGCTTCCGGGTCCTTACGCTTTGAGAGCTTTCTCTTTCCGCCGTTTTCTTCCTTCATAATGGGAGAAATGTGAGCGTATTTGGGCACCTTGAAGCCACAGCATTTGAAAAGCTGAATGTGGAGCGGTACAGATGAAATCCATTCGTCACCACGGACAATATGTGTGCTTCTCATAAGGTGGTCATCCACTGCGTGAGCAAAGTGGTATGTAGGAATACCGTCTGTTTTGAGAAGAACAACATCCTGAATATTCTCGGGCATTTCGATTTTACCCTTGATTACATCTTCAAAGGTGATTCTTCTGTCTTTTTCACCGGGTGAACGAAGACGAAGAACATAGCTTTTGCCCTCTTTGATATTTTCTTCAATCTCTTCAAGCGAAAGGTTTCTGCAGGAAGCGTATTCACCGTAGTAGCCTTTGTCGTCAAGATTCAGTTCCTCCTGTTTTGCACGGAGATTATTAAGGTCATCCTCACTGCAGAAGCAGGGATATGCAAGACCGTTCTTTACAAGCTCTTTTGCAAAGCATTGATAAATATCCTTTCTCTTGCTTTGCTGATAAGGTCCGTAGTTACCGCTTTCTGTTTCAAAGCCCGTAACGCCCTCTTCAGGTGTCATACCGAAGGCCGAAAGACCTTTTATAATTTCCGAAACACCGTCTTCGATTTCACGCTTTTTGTCTGTGTCCTCGATTCTCAGGTAGAACACACCGCCTGTTGTTGTGGCAGTGAGCTTTGAACACATAGCGGCAAAAAGTCCGCCGATGTGCAGGAAGCCTGTGGGACTGGGTGCAAATCGTGTAACACGAGCGCCCTCCTTAAGTCCTCTGTCCTTGTACATTTCCTCATACTCTTCAGGTGTTTTTGTGATGTTGCCGAAGAGAAGTTCTGCAAGTCTGATATTATCCAAAGGTAATCTCTCCCCAGTTATAGTTATAATTATAGTTACATTACATTATGACAGAAAAGTCAATATTTTTCAAGTGCTTATTCAATGTTTTTTCAGATTTATATAAAAATATTCAACAGAAAAACAAGCCCCCACCGTGATTCCTCGTTTCGCTCAGGAATGACACGGTGGGGATTATTTTTATAAGGCTCAGTGCTCTGCATCCTGCTGGTTTCTGTAAAGCCTTCTCGACTGAAAAAATGCGAAAACAATACAGATAAACGAATAAACCGAGAAAATCAGGTGGGTTGTGATATCAGGCGACTGGGGAAGCATTGTGATGTAGAGGATTATCGTCAGCACACCGTTGATGAGCATACAGAATGTATACTCAATAAACGCGAACATTGTAAGGAAATAAATAAATATTCCGAGAAGATTTGATGCGCTGTCAAGGAAAACATACTCTGCACCTATGCGCGGAAGCACAAACCACATTACTCCGAGAAGGACAACATAAATTACTGCCATCAGCAGCTTCTGTTTAAGAGAAAGCTTATTCAGTTTAGTTGAGTTTCCCCTCTTGTTTTTATTCCATCGGATAAATGTCAGAAGCTGTATGGGGCAGGAAAAGAACACTGCCGACAAGGCAGAGGCGTAAAGGTTATAGTAGAAATATACCACGCCGTAAAGTATTGAATTCATACATCCCAGAAGACTACTGTATCTGTTGACCTTTGACTGAAGCATACCGATTACAATTGAAATGTACAGTGGCAGAATTTTAAAGAAGCTCTGGTGGAAGTAAATTCCTGCAAAGGTGATGAACACTGCCGTAACGCCCATCAGAATAAAAATAAAAACATCTTTTTTAGTCAGTTTTTCTTTACCCAAAATTTCTCTCCTTAATCGATTTCTTCAAGTTTCACGCCTTTTGTCTCTTTGACTTTCAGAGCAAAAATCACTGCCGCAGTACCTACCGTGGGCACACTGACAAGAAGGCAAGTCAGCCATACGGGAAGGAAAAGAATTCCGACCGTCATAAGAATATATCCGACTGCCATTCCCACCGTTACAAGCAGACCCTCTGCACCAACAACGGATGCCCTGATTTCTGTGGGGACTTTTTCTGTCATCATAACATTCATATAATCTCTGCCTATCCAGTAAGAGCCCTGATAAAGACCTGCAAAAGCACCTATAAGATAAGGATTCCAGAGATTGTTAATACCTGCCGCAAAAAGAATAAATCCTACGATACAAAGAACAGAGAAACCGGTAACTGTCTTTTTTCTTCCCAGCTTGTCGGCGATAAAGCCTGAGAGGAAAGTGATTGATGCGTAAATAATGGGAATCATAAAGAGCGCCTTTGTAATATCGCTTGTGCTCATACCTGCAATATGCATAGCCGACTCAAAATAAAGAGCAATTGCCGCAATCGCCGCGTCAAAGACAATGTGGGAAATGATAAGATTCTTTGTGTCCTTACCTGAAAAAATGTATTTGATTCCGCAAAAAACACCTGATTTGTTACGCTCTGCCTTTTTCTCCTTCTGTCTGAGAAGTTTTTCAGCCTGACGCTCTTCAGGTGAGCGTGAAAGATATTCAATTCTCTGTGAAACGAAAACCTTTGTGTCCTTTGCAAAGGCTACAACGAGAAGCACTGCAACCATTCCTGCAAGGGCAGGTGCAAGGAAAATTTCTCTCCACGCTGAAGCATCGTTTCCCATAAGGAAATCTCTCAGCACGGGCACAAAAACCACCCCGAGAATGCCGAGACTTTTCAGGATACTGTAAATCTTCGCTCTGTGCTTATGGGGAGCTTCCTCGAGGACATAGATAATCTGAATGTCGTGTCCCATAAAGAAGCTGATAATTCCGAAGCCTATAAGGAACATTATATAGCTTGTTGAAAAGTGGATAACAAGCAGACCTGCAGCCATACCTAAGGTTGAAAGAGCAAAAAGAGGCTTTCTGCCCCATTTGTCTGCAAGAGCCTTATAAAACGGAGTGATAACACCGAGAACATATGTAAAAATGCTGATTCCCGAATGGAACGAAAGCCCCTCTTCAAAGGTATAATATTTACCCATAAAGGGATTATTTACAAAAAACTCTGTCACAAAGGAGGACTGCACCGTAACTGTCAGGTTGCTTGTGACCTCATCGATGATATTCACAAAAGCAATAAGCACAAGCAGGACAAGGAAATACATTCCCGACGAGCTTCTCATCTGTGATTTTTTCAATTTCGACAGTTGTCTTTGTTCTTTCTCCGATACTTTCATACTATCGCCTCATTCCCCACATCTTTTCATACGACTATTATAGTACCAACTCATACAAAATGCAATCGTTTTCATTTTGAATTCATAAGTTTCAGAGTTCTCTGACAACCCTGTCCCCCGTAGAATTTTTCAAGAACTTCCGCGAAAATATCATTGGGTTTCACCAGGTCAAAAAGCGTCATACTTGATTTCAGTTTGTAGCAGTCGGGGTCACCGAAAATATCGTAAGCACTTTTGTCCAGTGTCAGAAGAATTCCGCAAAGCTCATACAAATTCTCTCGCAGATAGTCGTTTTCAAGATATGCTACGGCTTCATCACGGGACTTTATGGCATATTCATAAGACGTCGGCGAATGTCCAAGACCCACATACTGTGGAAAGATATACCACATCCAATGGCTTTCCTTCTGTCCGTTTTTCAACTCTCTCACAACTGATGAATGCACACTTTTCTGTGCATTGATAAATCTTTCAAGATTATACATAAAATCACCTCTTCTTCACAAACAAAACAAGAAACATCTTTTCGCATTGTCCTGTTTACAGAAAAATTATAGCACGGCGTAAAAATTGTGGCAAGTCTGCCCTATACTTTTTTGTGAAAAACTATTGACATTTGCGTTACAGGGTGTATAATATAACTGTGATAGCACAGATATCACAGTTAGCACACATTGTTTTTTATATTCTTAATTCTAAGAAAAGGAGGCGAACAGTAATTGATAAGTATTGACCACAAAAGCAGACTTCCGGTTTATGAGCAGATTAAAAACCAGATTATGACGCTCATTCAGTTAGGAGTTCTGAAAACAGACCAGCAACTCCCCTCGATACGAGCTCTTTCATCGCAGACAGGTGTTAACGTTAATACTGTCAAACGCGCCGTTCAGGACCTTGAGGAAATGGGAATTATCTATTCTGTGCCCGGCAAGGGAAGCTTCGTCAGCGAAAACGCCTTTGCAAATTCCCGAATCAAAGAAAAGGCTCTCGATGAGATAAGCCACGCAATTGTTTCTTCCATCCCCAAAGGTGTTACCAGAGAGGATCTGACAGAAATTATTGAAAAAATTTTCACGGAGGTAAATAAGGTATGATTGAAATCAAAAATGTGACAAAATGTTTCGGCGATTTCGTTGCCGTTAAAGATATGTCATTCTGCGTTGAAAACGGCTCTATATATGGTCTCGTTGGCTACAACGGCGCAGGTAAGACAACACTTCTCAAGACTATCGCAGATGTTTACAGAGCTGACGGCGGTGAAATTACCCTTGACGGAAAGGTTATTGCTGACTCAAAGACAGAGAAAGAAAAAATCTTCTATGTGCCTGACGATATTTATTTCGTCGCCAACTCTACAATGGACAAGATGGCAAAATTCTATGCAGGTTTTTATCCCAAATTCAACTACGACACATACGCAAAGCTTACAGAGGTTTTCGGTCTCAATCCCAAGAAAAGGCTTAACGGATTTTCAAAGGGTATGCAGAGACAGGCTGAAATGGTACTTGCTATGTCAACAAGACCTGAAGTGCTTCTCCTTGACGAATCCTTTGACGGTCTTGACCCTGCAAAGAGAGCATTGATGCGTGAGCTTATCATTGAATACGCAAGTGAAACCGGTGCAAGTGTTATCATCTCCTCTCACAATCTGCACGAGCTTGAAAATATGTGTGACCACGTGGGACTTATCAACGGCAAGAAGCTTGTTATCAACTCTTCCGTTGACGATATGAGCGCGAGTGTATGCAAGTTCAGAGTTATCTTCAATGACAAGCGTGACAAAGAAGATTTCGCTGACTTTGACATCAAAGATTTCAAACGCGACGGAAAAATCATCACTATGGTTATCGCAGGTGACTATGACGAGGTGGAAAAGCGTCTTGGCGATATGGCTCCCCTGCTCCTTGAAAAATATCCGTTGACTCTTGAAGAGATATTCCTGAATGAAATGGAGGATAAAGACTATGACATTACAAAAATTTTCTGATAAATCTTTCCTTTCTATGCTGATAAACAAACTCAAAAGTGCAGTATTCTTCCCTATTGTGGGATTTTTCCTGATAGGAATTTTTGCTGTGGCTCAGCCTTTCAGTACAGTTGTTGCGCTCAATAGCGATGGTGCGTACTATTACGGAATTGCTGACGGAGTAACACTTGACAATATGAATTACATACTCTTCGGAGACGCTATCCCACTCGGCGACGAATATAGTTCCGTATTAATGTATTTCATCGCAATTGTAGCTTCAATACTGACAGCGATTGTGGTTTTCAAGGATTTATCAAACAAGAAAACTGCAAATGTTTATTATTCTCTCGGCTTTTCAAGAACAAAGCTTTTCGCTTCAACTTATCTTGCAGGTGCACTTTCCGTTCTCGGAATGGTGCTTATCCCCTTCCTGCTTTCATTTATAATCAACTGCTTCTCATTCGGTATTTCAAAAGAGCTTGTCACGGCAACTATCTTTGTTCTCTCCTGCCTTGCCAATGTTTCGCTGATTGCTTACACAATTTCATCAATCGCTATGACTCTTTCGGGAATGGTTGTTGAAGGTGCATTCTTTGCATTCTTCCTCAACGCAACTACTCCCATCTTCACTTTTGCAGCCTGTATGTTCAGTGACGGACTCCTCACAGGCGGCGGATTTGTTTCAGCAAACGATTATTATTACTCATCATTTGAAAACAGCTTTGAAGGTGCATTTTTAGGCAGAATTTCTTTCCTCAATGCCCTTTCTCACAGCGTGGAGGAAGTCGGCAGACTCAACTGTTGTCTTTTAACTGCAGACACAGAACTGTTCGGCGGATTTCTTTCAAGCGAAAACTGGACAACGCCGAAATTCGTTCCCCTTCTTGTATGGTCAGTTATCCTTATAGGACTTGTTTTCCTTGCCACATACGCGTTCAACAAGAAGAAAACTGAAAACATCGGTTTCTTTGCATCAAACCCCATCCTTTACAGAATTTTTATAGGAACACTTATCGTAGGCTTCACATCTCTCGGATGTTCATCAGGCAGAACAATCACAAAAGGTCTCACTTGGCTCTATATCCTTATTTTCCTTGCAGTGTGCCTTGTTTTGGCTGCAATCGTAGTCTTTATCCTTACCAGACTTTCAAGAATGAAATTCAAGAAAGAGTTTAAGGTTTTCGGAATTTATGCTGCTGCAGTTATCGCTTTTGCTGCAGTTTTCTCCACAGGCTTCTTCGGTTATCAGAACAGAATCCCTGTTGCTGAGAAAGTTGAATCTGTCACCATCAACGGCTTTAGTTCTTCAATTTATGATGACTACGCTCAGAACGGTGAACTTTACGGTGAATACTATGGCGAGGCTGACCCCATTCTGATGGGAACATTCGGCTCAGGAGATGTTCACATATTCACATCAAAGGCTGACATTGAAAGTATCCGTGAGCTTCACAAGGGTCTGATTGCCGCTGACAGTGCGAAGATTTCACAAAAATATAAAGAAACAAAAATCGGCTGCAAAATCAATGTGGTTTACACTTTGAAAAACGGAAAAACAATCAGCAGATCTTATTACAGAATCACACCTCAGCTTATTGATACATTTGTAAACGGAAAAGGTGTTTCCGAATGTATCAAGCAAAACCTCATTCAAAAACTGAATTATATGCTTTTCAGCAGCAATAACGAAGACATTTACGGATACGATGAATCCCTTGAAAGCGAAAGAATTTACACTGTTTTCTCCAAAGACTTCATTTCAGCAAAGAATGTTGAACTGAAAGAAGAGCAGCTTAGTTCTCTTTTCACTGCGTACACTACGGATATTGAAAACCTCTCTGTAAATGAAATTCTCAAGCCCACTAAAAAGGCCGTCGGTGCTATTGCATTCAGATCAGAATACATTGTCAGAGGCGAATATGACGAAGAAACTGAAGAGGAAGAAATCCTCGGCAACGCAAGTGAGATTGAATACGGAACCTACAACCCTGCAAACACAGACCAGTACGAGGGTGAGGGCTTTATCGTAATCAACGAAAATATGGTCAACACAATCAAATGGGCAAAAGAAGTGGGCATCTACAAATATTTCAAGGTTGATAAGGAAGTTAAAATTGCAACAGTAGAAGTAGCACACAACAACTCATCCTTAATCAAGCTTTCTATCTCAGACAACCACAACTTCAATCTGTTGTTCACTGCTAAATCATATCGTGACTATGATACATATTCATCAATGTACTTTAACAACCAGTTTGTAAACCTTGTTGGTTCACATTTTGCAGTGGGTCTGACAGAAGATGAAATCAACTTCCTGCGTGAAAACGCTCACCCCTACTACCTGACAACAGAAACAGGATACTTCGTAAGATTCACACCTGATGAGAGTCTCCCCGTACACGCAACGGTATTTGTTCCCGACAGCAAACTGACACCTGAACTGAGAACAAAGCTTGCCGTCGGCGGTGACAGCGTCTCAGAACCTTATACTGCATATGAGGGTGTAACAACAGTAGCTCAGATAGTTGATTGATTTCCGGCTTATTTTCATTAAAATCCATTCCACAAAAAATGCAGGGTAGCGCTCAGTGCTACCCTGCATAATTTTTATTCATCACAAATTGTTTGAGAAAATTACCTTTTCCGTGATTTTTTTATCTGCAAAATCCAACATCAGAAGTCCGTAGTGATTGCCCTTTTCAAGCGGAAACGAAAGGAATTTTCTGTTTATGTACGCTGAATTGAACCGCGGTATAAACGGGAAACCTGCGGTAGACAGATAATTTACAATAAAACTGTCTCTGTGCTTTTCGCTCTCTTCGAGAAGGGGATTTACAGACTTTTCCCATTTGATTTTTCTTCGGAGATTATATCTGTCCTGAACTCTGCATACGGTTTTACCGTCAGGAGAAAAAGCAGAAGAATCAAACTCTTTTTTGTTTCCGTGGTCGGGCATTGATGTGAAGTCGATGCCTGACTTTTCATAATCGGAAGAAGTTCTTCTTATAAGAATAATCTTACCTCTCGCCTCTCCCATTGTGGGGAAACTTTCTTTAAGACACCACTTTTCAGGATTCGGAAGAATGAAGTTTTCATAGAAAAGTCTGAAACATTTTCTGCTGTCGCTTCCGTTATCCATTTTGAAAAGCATTATAACTGTTTCCGTAGGATTTTCCGAAAGAAAACCAAGAATATCGCCGATAACCTTACGGAGTGTAAGCGTTCTGCCAAAAAGACTTTCTCTGCTTTTACAGAAAGCGTGGACAAGATTCAGGCTTTCATCAACACGGATATCCAATGCTCTCACGCCCACTGTCAGCAAATCCTTTATACTCTTTTTCTGACAAGAAGAAAAAAGAGAAAACTGACAAAACTGTGTGGCGCTGTCGTGTGTGCCGGGGATGTTGATATCCTTGAGAGACGTTTCATCTCCCACATCTTTCATCCAATTATTCAAATGCATAGACATTCTGCACCTCGTCCGCATACATAAACTGAGGATAAAGCGGATTATCTGCAATCGTCGGCTGCTTTTCGCTGGTTAAAAGGAAAATTATAAAATCACTGTATGTTGAATCATATCGACAGGCAATATGGGGCGCATCCTTTACAAACCAGGTGTAATCAGGGTATGTGCAGGTTGATGCGTCAATGATTTTGTCAGGTGAAATGTATTTTCCGGGCTCTACATCAAGCGTTTTGCCAATATCGGAAACTGTTGCGCCGCCTGCCATAAGTGCCGTTTCAAGAACGCCGTCGCCCTGTGTCTCTGACCTTTCGTAAACGGGTACGCAGGGTGAGTTATAGTTTGAAACATATGCTATCTTCATACCGTTTTTGACTGCGTTATCAAGCATCGCGTCACGGTTTCTCATCATTTCCTGAAGCTTTTCTGCTTTTTCAAGAAGCTTTGCATATTTGCCCTCTTCACCCTCAAAACAGAAATTCTTTGCGCTTTCGTATTCATCGGGAAGAACAAGTGCCCACAGAACAGGCATTGATGCAAAATTGGGTTTGAGAACTTCTTCAAAGGCGCCGTCTTTAAGGCTGTCAACGAGAAGTCCTGCCAGACCGCCCACAAGGTAACCGATTCCCGAATATCGAAGAACAAGCATAAGAGTTTCAAGGTCCTCTCCTGCAAGGTCTGTAAGGAAGTTGAGCGCAGAATTTGCCGTCAGCTTGATTTTTCCGTTGAGAATATCGCTGACAACATATGCACCGTTTACTGTTGAACAGAGGAATACGCAGGAATTTATCCGGTCTGTGCCGTATTCTGTCATATACGCAAGAGTTTCAACGCCACCCATACTGCAACAGATAATGTTGATTTTGTCTGAATTTGCGTCAGCCATAGCCTTTTCTGCAAGTTCGTTCAGACCGTCTGCGTTATCAAAGGGATCAAGACGCCAGTCATAATAATAAAAGTAAGTTCTGTCTGCGCCAAAAGCCTCAATACAGCTTTTTATAACGCCCTTTTCAGCAGATGAATCATCATCTGCAAAAGCAAGGTTTGAGTAGTTTTCAACTGCAAGAGGATAAACCTTGTCAGGTGAAACATCATAGACAGAATCACCGTTTTCATCGCAGGAGTAACCCTGGAGAATTCCTGATGCATAATCAAAAATTGACGAGGTCAGTGCATTTACATTCATTGTGAGAGCCGTTTTAAGAACTCCGCCGAGAAGAGTAAAAACAATCTCTCCCACTTTGATTTCACCTAAAATATTCCGTTCTGTCTCTTCTCCCTGGTCAATTACAAGACCCGTAAAATTCATACCCGAAACAACAATTGTGGGTATTCTCGCATCCTTGGCAGATGTGCCGTAAACAGACGCTGAAAGCGTAAAGGCAATTAAAAGTGCCAGTAATACGGAAATTATCTTTTTCATAAACAATCCTCCTCAGGCCGATAAATTGTGACAAAACCTCCGACAAGGGTATGCCGAAGGTTTCTGATGAAATTAAAGATTCTTTATGTCGTCCTTGCTGACAAGCTTAACGCCGTTTGTTTCAAGGATTTTCATTGCCTTGTTATTGTCCTCAACACGCACAACAACATAAGCATACTGCTTTGAAATAGTGATGAAAGCATACATATACTCAACATTGATTCCGTTTGTATAGAGAAGCTCCATAACTCTTGAAAGGCTTCCCGGCTCGTCAGTAATTGCGACACCCACAACCTCTGTGATTGACACGATGCAATCGTTTTCTTTGAGAGCTTTCTTTGCTTTCTCTTCATCACTTACGATAAGGCGGAGAATACCGAAATCCTTTGTGTCTGCAATAGACATAGCGCGGATGTCGATGTTTTCCTGAGCCAGAATGTGAGTGATTTCGCCGAGGGCACCTGCTTTGTTTTCAACGAAAATTGACAACTGATTAATAGTCATGAGTCTTTCCTCCTTATTTCTTTCTGTTATCGATAACACGCTTTGCCTTTCCTTCTGAACGGGCAATTGTGTTAGGAGCGACAAGCTTAACATCAGCAGCAACACCGAGAAGTGATTTGAGACCCTCTTCAATTGCGTGTTCTGCTTTTGAAATTTCTGTAATTGTGTCAGAGAACATCTTGTCTGACATTTCTACCTGAACCTCTATTGTATCAAGGTTATTGTGTCTTTCAACAACAATCTGATAGTTAGGTGCATAACCCATATTGAGAAGAACTGTTTCAATCTGTGAGGGGAATACGTTAACACCTCTGATAATAAGCATATCGTCTGTTCTGCCCATGGGTTTTGACATTTTAACAAAAGTTCTGCCACATGAACATTTTTCATGTGAAAGCACTGCGATGTCTCTTGTTCTGTAACGGAGAATGGGGAATGCTTCCTTTGTGATGCATGAGAATACGATTTCACCGGGTTCACCGTCAGGTACGGGAAGTCCTGTGTCGGGGTCAAGTGCCTCGATGATGAAATGGTCTTCGTTTACATGCATACCGGTCTGCTCAGAACATTCGTAAGCAACACCGGGTCCCATAATTTCTGTAAGACCGTAAACGTCATAAGCCTTGATGCCAAGCTTTTCTTCAAGCTGGAGTCTCATTTCCTGTGTCCAGGGCTCTGCGCCGAAGATACCTGCCTTAAGAGGAAGCGATGATGTATCAACGCCCATTTTTTCCATTGTTTCTGCGATGTACATTGCATATGAAGGTGTACAGCAAAGAACATCTGAGCCGAAGTCCTGAAGAATTGTAATCTGTCTTGCTGTGTTACCGCTTGAAACAGGGATTGCCATAGCTCCGAGTCTTGTAGCACCGCCGTGGAATCCGAAACCGCCTGTAAAAAGTCCGTAGCCGTATGATACATGGATTTTTGATGATTTATCTGCACCTACTGCTACAAGCTGACGAGCACACACATCATCCCAGATTTCAAGGTCTTTCTTTGTATAACCTACAACAATCTGCTTACCTGTTGTGCCGCTTGATGCATGAACTCTTACAACCTCATCCATATCACATGCAAAAAGGCCGTAGGGATATGTATCTCTCAGATCCTGTTTGCAGGTAAAGGGAAGCTTTCTCAAATCGTCAATAGATTTGATGTCTTCAGGTGTTACTCCTGCTTCTTCCATTTTTGCTCTGTAATAGGGAACTTTTTCGTAAACTCTTTTTACTGTGTTTACAAGGCGTTCGCTCTGCCATTCTGTGATTTGCTCACGGGAGGCAGTTTCAATTTCTTCCTGCCAATACTTCATTTGCCTGTCATCTCTTTTCTTTTGATTAAAAATTAATAGCTATAACCAAGGCTCAGTGCCTTTTTGTTAAGCTCAATGAACTTGGGTTTTACTGTTTCTTCAAGTGCTTTTTCCCACTTTGAGTAGTCAATGTGGAAATATTTTGCAAGTCTGCCCATAAGCACAACATTAACTGCCTTTGATGAACCTGCTTCTTCTGCGAGAGAAAGAGCATCGAGAGCATCGATATCAAGACCTTTCGCTGTAAGCTCTTCAAGAATGTTTTCGGGATATTCTGCTGCACCGATAATAACGGGCATAGGGTCAATCTGCTGAGTGTTTACAATAAGCTTTCCGCCTTTTTTGAGACAGTGAGCCCATCTTGCACCTTCAAGCTTTTCAAAGGAAATTACGAAATCAGCTTCACCCTCTTCGATGATGGGTGAGTAAACCTTTTCGCCGAATCTGACATAAGTCACAACAGAGCCGCCACGCTGACTCATACCGTGAACCTCAGACACCTTAACATCGTATCCCTCGTTCATAAGAACTCTGCCGAGAAGTTTACTTGCGAGAAGTGAACCCTGTCCGCCCACGCCGACAATCATAATGCTTTTTGTTTCCATCTGAATCACTCCTCCCCTTCTATTGCGTCAAATGCGCAAAGCTGTTCACAAACGCCGCATCCTACGCAGAGTGTTGCGTCGATACGAGCTTTTTTGTTATCCATACTGATTGCAGGGCAGCCAAGCTTCATACACTTCTTACAGCCCTTACATTTATCTGTATTAACCACTACGGGTTTCTTGGGTTTGACATATTTAAGAAGCACACAAGGTCTTCTTGAAATAATAACTGAAGGCTCTTCAGCTTCAAGCTCTTCCTTGAGAACCTTGTCGCACTCGAGAAGATTGTAGGGGTCAACAACTCTTACTCTCTTAATGCCGATTGCACGACAGAAATCTTCAAGATTGATTTTTGATGCAGGGTCTCCCTTGATGTTGTAGCCTGTTGTGGGATTCTGCTGATGACCTGTCATACCTGTGATTGAGTTATCAAGAATGATAACTGTTGAGTTTGATGCATTGTAAGCAATATTTACAAGACCTGTCATACCTGAATGCATAAAGGTTGAGTCGCCGATAACTGCAACTGACTTCTTCTCACCCTTTTCACCCATAGCCTTATTGAAGCCGTGGAGACCTGAGATTGATGCACCCATACAGAGTGTTGTGTCAATAGCACCCAGAGGAAGCTGTGCACCGAGAGTGTAACAGCCGATGTCACCGCTTACAGTGACTTTGTTCTGTGAAAGAGTGTAGAACATACCTCTGTGGGGACAACCTGCACACATTACGGGAGGACGGATGGGAAGAGCAGTATCTGTTGTGATACTTTCTTTCTTTTCAAGGCCGAGAACTGCAGAAATTGTTTTCTGCGAATACTCACCGATATTTGTGAAAAGTTCTTTACCCTCAACCTGAATACCGTTATTCTTGCAGTGTGTTTCGATGATGCCGTCAAGCTCTTCGATAACTACAAGTCTCTTTACCTTTGATGCAAATTCCTTGATTTTCTCAATGGGTAAGGGATGTACCATACCGATTTTGAGAACGCTGACTTCTTCGCCGAAGATTTCTTTTACATACTGATATGATGCGCCTGATGTGATAATACCAAGGTCTGTGCCGCCCATTTCGATTCTGTTGAATTCGTCGCTTTCAGAAACTTCTGTGCGGAGAAGTTCTGTTCTCTCTTCAACAAAGGGATGACGCTTCTTTGCATTTCCGGGCATCATAACATATTTGCCGATATTCTTTTCGTATTCCTTCTGAGGAACTTCTGTTCTCTCTGATGTTTCAACAATGCTCTGAGAATGAGCAATTCTTGTACACATACGGAGGATTACGGGAGTGTCATATTTTTCGGAAAGCTCAAATGCTCTCTTAGTGAATTCGAGACTTTCCTTTGAATCAGCAGGTTCAAGCATAGGCACCTTTGATGCAATCGCATAGTGGCGTGAATCCTGCTCATTCTGTGATGAGTGCATACCGGGGTCGTCTGCAACGCAGATTACAAGACCGCCGTTAACACCTGTGTATGACATTGTGAAAAGAGGGTCTGCAGCAACATTGAGACCTACGTGCTTCATAGCACAAGCACTTCTCTTTCCGCCGAGAGATGCACCGAAAGCAACCTCCATAGCAACTTTCTCATTAGGTGCCCATTCACAATAAATTTCGTTATATTCACTTGCGAATTCAGTGATTTCAGTACTGGGTGTACCGGGATAACTTGAAACTACACCAACACCCGCTTCATAAAGTCCTCTGGCAACTGCAGCGTTGCCTATCATTATCTCTTTCAATTACTGTTCCTCATTTCTTTTATCCACGATTCTTCTTGCTTTACCTTCATATCTCTTCAGTGAACGGGGTGCAACAAGTGAAACCTTTGCACTGATTCCCAGCACTGTCTTAAGCTTTGCAACTGCGTGATTTCTAAGCTCTTCAAGTTTTCCGTAATTTTCAAGAAGAGAGATATCGTTAATTTCAATCTTAACTTCAAGATAGTCTGTATAATTCTTTCTTGTAAGAACAAGCTCATAGTGAGGTGAAATACCGTCAATCTTAGCGAGAACACTTTCAATCTGTGAGGGGAACACATTAACGCCTCTGATTTTAAGCATATCGTCTGCTCTGCCGCCCACCTTCTCCATTCTGCAGTGAGTTCTTCCGCACTTACAGGTATCGTAGTTGAGCTTTGAGATATCCTTTGTTCTGTAACGAAGCATAGGGATACCTTCCTTTGTGAGCGTTGTTACAACAAGCTCACCCTCTTCACCTGCGCCCAATTTCTCACCTGTCTTACTGTTGATGATTTCGGGGAGGAAGTGGTCTTCGGCAAAGTGAAGTCCGTCTCTTTCAACGCATTCACCTGATACGCCGGGACCCATAAGCTCACTCATACCGTAGTTATCTGTTGAGAAAAGTCCGAAGCCTTTTTCGATTTTATCACGAAGCTCCATTGTGCATCCCTCTGAGCCGAAGAGACCGATTCTCAGCTTAAGCTCATCGTTGGTGATGCCCATATCATGAGCCACCTCGCTCATATACATAGCGTATGACGGTGTACTGATTAAAACTGTTGTGCCAAAATCCTTGAGAAGCATAGCCTGTTTCTCTGTGTTACCGCTTGATACGGGGATAACTGCACAGCCTAATTTTTCAAGACCGTAATGAAGACCGAGAGCACCCGTGAAAAGACCGTAGCCGAAAGAAATCTGCGCTACATCCTCGTCTGTGACGCCTACTGCTGCCGAAAGACGGGCAACACAGTCGCTCCAGTTGTTGATATCGTTTTTCGTATAGCCAACAACAGTGGGTTTTCCCGTTGTGCCGCTTGATGCGTGGATTCTTACGATATCCTTCATCTTTGCGCCGAAAAGTCCATAGGGGTAGTTGTCTCTTATATCATCCTTTGTTGTGAAAGGTATGTACTGTATGTCAGAAAGGCTCTTGATTTTTTCTGCAGTCACACCTGCTTTACCGAGTCTTTCAGCATAGAAAGGTACATTTCTGATACTGTAATCAACTATCCACTTCAATCTTTCGAGCTGAAGCTCATCGATTTGTTTTCTTGACATCGTTTCGATGTCTTTCTGAAAAAAGTTTGTTTCCATTATCTGTTTTCCTTTATTTTTGTTCAAGCATATGCTTGGTTTTTACTTTTACATCCTTATCATAACAAGCAAACATTCCGTCAACTTTTTCTTTGCTCAGCGATTTCTGTGTAAGAAGGCTTACAACAGGCACTACAACAAAGCCGAGAAGCATCGCAAACACACCTGCGTTAAGAGGTGATTGTAAAAATGCGGGAAAAATACTTTTCGCTGTCATATTGAGCACCATAATACCGGCACCTACAATAAAGTTTGCGCACACTGCAGCTTTGGTAACTTTTTTCCAATAAAGTCCCAGGAAGAACGGTGCAAGGAAAGCTCCTGCAAGTGCACCCCAGGAAATGCCCATAAGCTGTGCGATGAATGTTACGGATGATTTTGCCTGAATAATGGCAATTACTGCAGATATAATAATAAACACTGCAACAAACACTCTCATTATAGACAATTTTGACTTTTCTTTCAAGTCTTTTTTGCGAAGTGATGAAATAAAATCAAGAGTAATTGTTGAACTTGATGTGAGAACAAGTGAAGAGAGTGTTGACATTGATGCCGAAAGCACGAGAATCACAACAATTCCCATCAGAATATCAGGCAGATCACGGAGCATTTCGGGAACAATACTGTCATAAATTACCGAGCCGTCTGCAGCGTATTCGGCTCTGTCCCCGAAGAGTCTTCCGAATCCACCGAGGAAATAACAGCCACCTGCTACGACAAGTGCGAAAACAGTGGAAACGATAGTACCTGTTTTGATTGATTTTTCATCCTTGATTGCATAGAATTTGCCGATCATCTGAGGAAGACCCAATGTTCCGAGAGAAGTCAGCAGGACAACACCTACCAGATTAAACAAATCGGGTCCGAAGAACGAAGTGAATACTCCCTGCTGTGATGAATTTTCTGCAGGAATCATTGAGAGAGCCTCAACTGCACTTGTGAAACCGCCCTGTGTTTTTAAAACTGCCACAATTACTGCAACAATGCCGAAAAGCATTATGATACCCTGAATCAGGTCGTTGATTGCAGCTGCCATATATCCTCCTGCCACAACATAAATGCCTGTAAGCACAGCCATAGCAATAACGCAGTAGGTATAATCAATGTTGAATGCCATACCGAAAAGTCTTGAAAGGCCGTTGAAAAGTGATGCTGTGTAAGGAATAAGGAAAACGAACACAAGAACTGATGCGAAAATCTTCAGAGCTTTACTTTCAAAACGGATGCCGAAAAATTCAGGCATTGTTTTGCTCTGCAGATGCTGTGTCATTACTCTTGTTCTTCTGCCCAGTGCACTCCACGCAAAGAGGGAGCCTATCAGTGCGTTGCCGATACCAATCCATGTAGCGGCAAGACCGTATTTCCATCCGAACTGTCCTGCGTATCCGATAAAGATAACTGCAGAAAAATATGATGTTCCGTAACTGAATGCAGTAATCCACGGACCTGCATTTCTGCCACCGAGAACGAAACCACTGACATCTTTTACCTTGCGGTTACAGTAAAGTCCGACGCTTACCATAATTGCAACAAAGACGACAAGTAATGAAATTTTTACCAACATTTTGTTCATCTCCAATTTTTGTTGACTTATTATGTAAAACAATGTAAAATTATACATTGTAAATACCATACAAAGGATGCTGTATATGATTATAGATTTTCACACCCATATCTTCCCTGACAAAATAGCAAAGGCTACCGTTGAGAAGCTTAAAAGCTATCTCTGCGATGCAGGTGAAGAATGTGCCGCATACACTGGCGGGACACTGCTTTCTCTTAAAGAATCAATGAAAAAAGCAGGTGTGGACAAAAGCGTTATTCTGCCCGTTGTGACAAATCCGAAACAGTTTGAAAGCATCAACCGTTTTTCTGCCGAAACAGACGGCAAGGACGGAATCATCGCTTTCGGCGGAATCCATCCCGATAACGAAGACCCGGAAGAAAAGCTTGATTACATCAGAAGCCTCGGTCTTAAAGGAATCAAGCTTCATCCCGATTATCAGGGAACTTATATCAATGACGAAAAATATGTAAGAATTATCCGTCACGCTGAAAAAATCGGTCTTATTACACTTATACACGCAGGATATGATGTTCTCTCTCCCGACAATATTCACTGCACACCCGAAAAAGCTCTTGATATGCTTGAAAAGGTCGGTGCAAAAAAAGAAAACAGAATCATTCTTGCTCATCTCGGCGGCCACAAGGGTGCAGCTGAAAGCTTTGAAAAACTCTGCGGTAAGGATATTTACCTTGACACAAGCTATGTACTGAATAAAATCGAACCCGATCTTCTCATAAAGATGTTTGAAAAGCACGGCTATGACAAAATCCTCTTCGCAAGTGATTCTCCCTGGGGTGACCAGGAAAGTTTTGTTAAAACTCTGAGAAATCTTCCTGTCTCCGAAAGCAACCGTCAGAGGATTTTCCACGAAAACGCCGAGCACTTGTTCGCTTTAAACCTTTAAAGCGTTGTACCGTTAAAGGTATTATAACAGAGAGTATGTAAAATATCAAGTGTTTTTTATAATTTTTTGAGGTTTTTTAATAATGACTGATATTCAGAAAAAGCTTATGTCACTTTGTGACGAAGAATACAAAAAATTCAATTCCGGACTAATTCCCACGGTAAGCACTGATAATCAGATCGGTGTAAGAATTCCCCGCATCAGACAACTTGCAAAGGAACTGAAAGGTACGCGGGAGGCAGAAGATTTTCTTGCAGATCTGCCGCACAGATATTTCGAAGAAAATAATCTTCACGGTTATCTCCTGGAAACAATAAATGATTTTGACAAAGCTCTTGAGCTTACGGAAAAATTTCTACCATACATAGACAACTGGGCAACCTGTGACACCATAAGTCCGAAAATTTTCAAAAAGAATCTTCCGACTCTTTACGGCAGAATCAAAGTGTGGCTGAATTCAGGCGACACCTACACAATACGCTTCGGCGTGAATATGCTTATGAAGTTTTTTCTCGAAGAAAATTTCACACAAGAGGTGCTGACTCTCGTCTGCAGAATAAAAAGCGAAGAATACTATGTCAATATGGTGAGAGCCTGGTTTTTCGCAACGGCTATGGCGAAACAGCGAAATCGCACTCTCCCCTTTCTAACAGAGAAAAGGCTTGACAAATGGACCCACAACAAAACAATACAGAAATGCGTTGAAAGTTACAGAATTTCTGATGAAGACAAAAAATTCCTCAAGGAGATGAAGTTATGAAAATCGAACTCGACAAAAGTATGAAAAAGTTCCCCATGTTCATCGGCATCACGGGCTTTGTTCTCGCCGTAGGACTGCTCGTTTTAAGGCTGAATCTTGCGGCCATAGTCAATGCAGCATATCTGATGATTGCAGCACTGATTATTCTGCTGGGTGTTATCTTCAAAAAGAAGGTTTATGCACCTATGCTGACAGGCTACGGCATTTCACTTCTCGGTATTATTACATATTTCACTGTATGGGGTGCTGACGCAGGTTTCGGCGCTTTCACATCAGGTCTTGCCGGGTTCTCCTCAGAAGCACATACCCTTCTCACGGGAAGCGGCAACTTCTTCACAAGACTTGGCGGCAACCTTCTTCTCGCTCTGCCGGTTATCCTCCTTGCTGTTCTTCTTTTCCTTTTTGCAAAAAACAGCAAGAAAGTTCTTTCGGGCATTTCTTCTTTTCTTCTTGTAATTTTCTCTGTTGTATTTCTTCTTACAATGAATCTCCGTTCAGTACCCAACACCAAAAGAATGTGGCAGGGTCACGACGATTACCTCAAGGGCGTGGACAAGAATAAGACAAAAGAAAACTCGCCCAATGTTCTGTTCATCCTTATGGACGACTTAGGCTATGGCGACATCTCACTCAACGGCGCAATTTATGAAACACCCAACATTGACTCAATCGGCGAAGAAGGTGCAGAGCTTACAAACTTCTATTCAAGCTATTCTGTATGCTCACCTGCCCGTTTCGCGGCTCTTACGGGAAGATATCCTTACAGAGGTCACGCGGATAATGTTATTTATCCCACAGTAAACACAATTTCTCCCTTTGCTGCCACAAGACTTTTCAACTCAATTGAAATGGGGGCAAATGTTGACGGTATGCTCGGCGACGAAATCACAATCGCTGAAACATTCAAGGCAGCAGGATACAGCACAGGTGCTTTCGGCAAATGGCACCTGGGTGACTATGGCGAATATCTCCCCACGAATCAAGGCTTTGACTATTTCTACGGCAGTCACCACGTAAATGATATGACACCGTTCTATCACGTGACAGAAACTGACGGTCAGTGGGAAATCGTTCACGGCACAGACGAGCTCAAAGACCAGAAAGATGCAACAAAATTCATTCACGAAGAAATTACTCAGTGGATTACCGACACTGTGACAAACTCAGATGAGCCGTTCTTTGCGTACTACGCATCTCCCTGGCCTCACGCTCCCATTTATGTGGGTGATGAGTTTGACGGCACAACAGGTATGGGTACTTACGCTGACTGCGTAACAGAATTTGACTACTATCTCGGTCAATTGTTCTCCACTCTCGAAGAATTAGGTGAGCTTGACGACACGATTATCATTTTCACAAGCGATAACGGCCCTGCGCTTCAGGGCTCAACAAATGAACTCAGAGGCGGAAAATATCTGGCTTATGAAGGCGGACAGAAGGTACCGTTCCTTATCCGCTGGGATAACGGCAACCTCTTCAGTAAAGGCTCAAGCTTTGATGAAAGCGCAACTGTTGTTGACCTCTTCCCCACACTTGTTGAAATGTGCGGTATTACGGGAAACGGCAAAGCAGGATATATGCCCACAGACCGTGAAATCGACGGCACATCAATGCTTCCCATTTTCCAAAGCCAGACCCCGATCCACACAATTGACAACCCCATTCTCCACATGAAACGCGAGAAGCTCAAATCAATTCAGTATGCTGTCCCCACCTCTGACATTCTCGGAGAATATCCCGATTATGACTACGATGTGCTGACAAGCAACGAATATGTTCAGTTCAAATATTTCCGGAATATTCAGAATGACAACTCTGCATTCTTTGACAAATTCCGCAAAAACTGGCTCCATATTCTCACTGACGACTCAGGTGAAAACTATAACAGAGCAAATGTCTACCCGTCTGTTGCAGAGGAAATGAACGAGAGAATGGACGAAATTATGACCGCATTCAGAGAAAACAGAAGAGGTATAAAATAATGCCGCCTCTTTCAATAATGATAAAACCTGCCTCAAGCCTCTGCAACCTTAACTGCAGATACTGTTTCTACCACGATGTTGCGGAAGGCAGAAAAGAGCAGAATCTGGGAATTATGACGCATGAAACTGCTGAAAAGCTTGTCTCCTCTGCACTTTCCTTTGCAGAGGGATGCAGTGTTGCATTTGCTTTTCAGGGTGGCGAACCGCTTATTGCAGGTAAAAAATATTTCGAAAACTTTGTTTCTCTTGTGAACAGATATAATAAACAAAATTCTGAGATTTTCTATTCAATCCAGACAAACGGTCTGCTGGTGGACGAAGAATGGGCAGAGTTTTTCACTGAAAACAAGTTTCTTGTAGGGCTCAGCCTTGACGGCGACAAGGAAGCCAACAGATTCCGTGTTGACGCTTCAGGACAAAGCAGATTTTATCAGACGCTGACGGCTGCCCGTATTCTTGAAAGTAAAAAAACAGAATTCAACATCCTCTCTGTTGTAACAGGTGCAAGTGCAAAAAGAGCGGACAAAATCTATTCTTATTTAAAACAGAAGGGTTTCAGATATCTTCAGTTCATCCCTTGTCTGAGACCGTTCGGAAGCAGCGAACAATCTGAGCTGTATATGACAAACGAGGACTACAAGCATTTCCTCATCCACACATTCAATTCATATGTAAAAGATTTTGTGAGAAACGATTATGTGAGCATCAGACAGTTCGACAACTATGTACGGATGTATCTTGGCGACAGACCGGAGCAGTGCGGTATGTGCGGTCACTGTACGCATCAGGTTGTCTGCGAGGGCAACGGAAACATTTATCCCTGCGATTTTTACTGTACCGACGAATGGTATCTCGGAAACATAAATGAAAAAAGCCTTGGCTCTATGGTGAAATCCGAAAAGGCTATGGAATTCATCAAGGAAAGTCTTGTGACACCTGAGGAATGTAAAAAATGTCCTTATTACCCTCTCTGCCGTGCAGGAGGATGCAAGAGAAACCGTGAAGACAGAAATTATTGTGAGGCTTACAAAGGCTTTTTCGAGGCTTGTCTGCCTCTGTTCAGAATGTTCAGAAAAAACTAAAAAACAAGAAGTGATAAAATTGACCAGACTTGACTCAAGACTTAAAATGGCTGCCGAAGAAGTAAGAAACGGCAAAAAAATTGCCGACATCGGCACCGACCACGCATATCTTCCTGCCTATCTCATCGAAAACGGAATTTCTCCTTACGCAATCGCTGCCGATATAGGTGAAGGTCCTCTGGAAAACGCAAGAAAGGTTGTATCTTCCTCCCCCGTTCTCAGGGAAAAAATTGAGCTTCGTCTTTCTGACGGCCTTAAAGAAATTGCTCCCGACGAGGCAGACGACATCATAATTGCAGGTATGGGAGGAATTCTCATTTCTGAAATTCTCACTGCAGCACCCTGGGTTAAAGACGAAAGCAAAAGACTTATTCTTCAGCCCATGTCTCACGCAGAGGATGTGCGAAAATATCTCTGTGAAAACGGTTTTGAAATTCTGAAAGAAAAAGCCTGTACAGACGGAAAGCATAATTATATTATTATAGTTGCAGAATTCAGAAACAAATCAAATGACAAGAACGAGGCTTTCTACTATAAGGGACTTATTCAGCACGATAAATCCGCTGACGCAGAAAAATATCACCAATCACGAATGAATAGTCTTATAAAGAAAAGAGACGCATTGAAAAACGCAGGTTTTGATACAGAAGACCTTGACAGAATTATAGAAGGATAAGAATGAGTACAAATAATGATTTCATAATTGAAGACGGCGTATTAATAAGTTACACGGGAGATAATATGGATATCGTCATTCCCGAAAATGTCAGCGTCATCAATACATCTGTTTTTTCGGGAGACCGGAAGATTTTCTCTGTGTTTGTTGGAAAAAGTGTCAGATTTATTGCTGAAAACGCTTTTTCCGATTGCACTAATCTTACAACTGTCACCTTTGCAGAAGGACTCGAAAGAATCAGCGAAAGAGCTTTTTCAAATTGTACTCATCTGAGAATGCTGACTATCCCCGACAGTGTTATATGCATTGACGACGAGGCTTTTTTCGGATGCAACAGTCTCAAAGATGTCACAATAGGCAATAATGTTGAATCAATCGGAAAAAAAGCATTCTGTGACTGCGTAAGCATCAAAACCATATCTGTCCCCGACAGTGTTGAATATATCGGTGAGAAAGCATTTGCAGGTTGTGGCAGAATCACAAAAGTTTTCATCGGCAAAGGCGTAAACGGAATCGGTGAAAAGGCTTTCCGCAGGTGCAAAAATCTGGAGTCGGTTTATGTGGCAGAAGATAACGGATACTTCTCTGACACAGACGGAATTTTATATAACAAAAAGAAAACAGAACTTATTCTCTGTCCGCCGAAAAGCCGTGATTCATCCTTTGTATGTTCCCACAGTATAACAAGCATTCACGACGGAGCTTTCTCCTATTGCGAGAAATTAAAATCAGTTTCACTGCCTGAAAAACTCTCCTATCTGGGAGAAGAAGTATTCGACGGTTGCACTGCACTTACCGAAATAGTCGCCCCTGAAAGCAGTAGTTATTTCAGTAGCATCAACGGAGTGTTGTACAACAAAGACCAGACTGAACTTATCAAGGTTCCCGTAAGAAATAAAACGGAAAATTTCACTGTTCCCGACAGCGTTGTAACAATCTGCGACAATGCTTTTGATAACTGCCATATACTTGAATCTGTTACAATACCCGACAGTGTAACAGCTGCAGGTGCTTTCACTTTCAACAACTGCACAGGCCTGAAAAAAGCTACATTGGGAAACGGCCTGAAATATATTGATGATTATATGTTCTATTCCTGCAAAAATCTTACTTCTGTCAGTCTGGGAAACAGTATCAGACGAATCGGTCAGAACGCATTTACGTGGTGCACAAAGCTGACAGATGTATACCTACCTGACAGCGTGGAGACAATAGAGGACGATGCTTTCGAAGGCTGCAGCAGTCTGAAAAACATCAGAATCGGAAACAATGTAACATATATCGGCGCAACGGCTTTAAATTACTGCTCTTCTCTGTCACAGCTGCATATTCCCGACAGTGTAAAAAGCATCGGCGAATGCGCTTTCAGCTGGTGCACCAATATCAGAGAAGTGAAAATCGGAAAAGGCATCTCAACCATCCCCTACGGGTTATTCAGCCATTGTTTTGAACTGCGTTCAGTAGAAATCCCCGATAATGTGACGCACATAGAATCAACAGCATTTATGAGCTGCTCAGAGCTTGTTTCTGTACGCTTTCATAACAAGCTGAAAAAAATTGATTCCGGTGCTTTTGAAGGTGCTCCCCGACTGACGACTTTCATATTACCCGACAACTTTCTTGAAAGCGATTCATATGAGCCCATCGTTTCACATTTTCTCAGAAACGAGCACAAAGATACGCTGCTTACAGCAGTAATCACACAGTTTACTGAACTGAAATCAAAGGCCGATAACATATTGACCATAGAGGCAGAAAGCCGAAAAGTGCCGATTCTTTTGAAGATAACAGAGCTCGGTGACGGAAAGAAACTTGCGTTGTGCCTTGATTTTTTCAGCAAACTTCCTCCGGACGAAATAAACTTTTTAGTGGATTTTTCAACCGAAAACAACAACACGGAATGCACAGCACTTCTTCTTGACTATCGTAACAAAAACTACGCATCAGGCGATAGTCCCGACTGGTCTGATTTATGGTAAAACAAAAAAATATAGGGCAGATACTTTTCAGTATCTGCCCTTTTCCTTTTCAGGAATCTGTATTGAATTTCAGTGCATCAAGCATCAAAACCAAGATCAAAGATTACTGTGTACTCTGCTGTTGTGCCGTCAGCAAATGTTACTGTCATTGTGCCTTCAACATTTGCTGAGTTGTAAGCTTTGTAAGCAACGAAAGCGTCATCTCTTTCAGCAAATACACCGTTTTCTGTAACGATTTCAACTGTTGCACCGCTTACTGTTTCAGCATAGACACCTGTCATTGTCTTTCCTTCTGCTACTTTAATTGTAACTGTGTTATCAGCTACGCTTACTGTACCGCGGATTGCTCTGAGGTCTGTTTCAAGACTGTATACGGGTTCTTCAGGCTCTACATATTCATCGCCGAGACCAAGGTCGATTACTGCGTTGTATTCAACCGCTGTGCCATCTGACAATGTGTAGCTGACCTTACCCTTGACATTTGATGTGTTCTGTGTAAGGTATGCAATAAATGCATCTGTTCTGCCTGTGTAAACTGTACCCTGCGCAGTTGTGAATGTTACTGCTTCACCTGCTGTTGTTGTAGCGTACAGACCTGCACCGGCTGACTCAGCGAGACCTGAATTTCTTGTGATTCTGAGATTTCCGTCTGCATCAAAAGCTGCAGTTGAACGGATAAGTCTGAGCTCACTAAGAGGATCAACCTCAGTTTCTGTGATTCCCATATCGAATACGATATCGTATGTGAGAACACTGCCGTTTGAAAGTGAAATTGTTACTTCACCTGTGGGATTAGCATTGTTTGATGTCACATAACCTACATAGAGATTATCTTTTTCTGTCATTTTGCCATCAGCGAATTCTACTTTAACATCTGTAATTGCTGTGCCCTTACCTGTCTTATAGATACCTGTTGATGTCTGGCCGTCTGCCATTGTAACCTTGATGTATTCTCCGCCGTCTTCGTATGTTTCCAGTGAAACTGTACCACGGAGAGGTTTAAGCTCACTTACAAGGTCGAAGTCAATGAAGATTACTTTAAGAGTATAGTCTTCCTGACAATACTTGCCCTTATTGACAGTTACTGTGATTTCAGTTTCAAACTCGCCGTTTGCTGAAATTGTGTATGAGCCTCTGTATGCACCTGATACAGCATTGAGAGTTACATTATCGTAATTATCTGCATCAATTGTGTAAGTAAACTCATCGTAC
Source organism: Acutalibacteraceae bacterium (assembly GCA_045542485.1). Lineage (GTDB taxonomy): Bacteria > Bacillota > Clostridia > Oscillospirales > Acutalibacteraceae > SIG575. The sequence goes on along the minus strand of JAZQLC010000028.1, from coordinate 26,433 downwards.
TGTCTTGAAGTCTGCTTCATTGTGATTGACTCTGTACCCTTGGGAGGAATAAGAGTAATTACCTTGTTTTCGTTATCCACATTAATATTTGTATATTTTTCTGTGAGAACAACGTCGTTCGCTTCAAGTTCTCTGCTGTTCATTATAACTTCAAAGTTATATTCTACGCCTGCGATTGTCACCTTATCTGTATACTTGCCGTCTACAGCATACTGTGCCCATCTTGAATTATATATAATCCATCTGGGTGAATTATCGCCGTACTTAATGGGTGTAGGCTCGTTTGCAAGGTCTTCTTCATCATAGTACATATCAAATATGATATCTTCACCTGCTGCTGTTGTTCTGTAGAAACCGATTGAATCTGCGTTTGTGTAACCTGTGATTGTGATTGTGTTGCCATCAATTTCAGAACTGATAATACGTGTTGTTCTGAGCTTAACGGGTTTGAGTTCTTCTGTTTCTGTATAGTCACAGTTTGCACAAGTTTTTGTCTTAAGACCTGCTGCGTCGAATGTGGGATATGTTGTAACTTCCCAATCGCCCATTGAGTGACCGAGTGCGTCAACTGTGACTGTTTCACGGCTGATTTCTTCGCCACATACTGTACAATAAACTACATTGTCGTATGAGCCTTCTGTATCACAATCAGGATCAATGTTGTTTTCGATTACAACTTCGCCGTCTGTGTGACCCTTTGCAGGAATGATAACTTCTGTTCTTGAAAGCTCTTCACCGCAAACTGAACAGTAAACTACTGAATCATATTTACCTGCGTTTACGCAGTCTGCTTCTGTTCTGTTTTCTTCTACTGCTTCAGCCTCTTTATGTCCGAGTGCAGGAACTACTTCCTGTGCTACGAGAACTTCACCGCAAACTGAGCAGTGCTTACCTTCTGTAAGACCTGTGTTTGTGCAATCAGGTGCTACTGCATCGTCAATTACTTCTGTGTGACCGAGTGCGTCTACTGTAACTTTTGTTCTTGAAACTTCTACATTACAAACTTCACACTAAACTACTGCATCGTATGAACCTGTGTTTTCACAATCGGGTTCTACTTCGTTTTCTTTTACTGCAGGAAGCTCTGTATGTCCTGTTGCATCTACATAATCTGATACATATGTGTCGCCACATACTGAACATACATATGTTGTGAAGCCTTTATCTGTACATGTGGGATCTGTTACTGTTGCTTCGTATGTATGTCCTGTTTTAGGAATTACTGTCTGTTCGGGATAGTCACAAACTGTACATGTTCTGACTTTAAGACCATCTGTTGTACAAGTGGGTGCATTATATAATGTTTCAACCCATTCGTGTTCATTTGATGTTTTTATTTCTGTGTATGTTACATCTCTTGTAGCAAATTCATCAATCTCAGAATCCCATGCATACGAATAGTGTTCTGTTTCATTTTTGCCCGAAGCAGTTGGTGCGAGAGCGTTGATTTTTGCACCGTATTCGTAAGTGTCTGTTGTTGTTCTGCCACTTTCTCTTATCCATGTGATTGTGTATTTGTTAATTTCCCATTTTGATGTTACATAAACATCGTTTGCTGCTACGGCATCACCTGCGTTAAGCTTTGTTCCGTCAGACATATACCAACCGAGGAATGTATGTCCCTCTTTTGTAGGTGTAGGCAGAGTACCGTATGTGCTGTCGTATGTTGCAGTCTGAGAATTTATGTAAGAAACGCCGTCTTCAACTGTACCAACTTCGTAAACTCTGATGTTCTTGAATGTAACTGAACTGTTTGAGCCGTTTGCGTCAACACGGATCTGTGCTTTTACAACTTCTGATTTATCGGGAGCTGTAAACACTGCGTTATCGGGATCAACACCTGTTGAGCCGTTTGATGAATATCTGTTTGATGCACCGTCTGCGAAATCAATCCATGTTCCGTTTGCATCACAGAAGAAGATATAAACGTCCCATTCATTACCGATAAAGTCCATTTCAATCTTATACTGTCTACCGGGAGTTACAGGGAAGAAGGGTGAGCCTGATGTAGCTTCACCTGCATCTGCGTCTGATGTAAGTGTAAATCCGTCAGCAGTAACGTTACTGATTTCACCGTTAGTGGCGTTTGATGTATCCCACGCACCAAAATCAACAAGGTTATCAAATACCACTTTGTAGGTATTAGCTTCCCATACTGCATACAATGTTGTGTTGAAGCCGACTTCTATCTCACCTGTTGTACCGCTTGCAGCAGTTGAAGAAGTTGACCATCCCTTAAATGTATAGCCTGTTCTTACGGGAACATATGATGAAACATTAGTATTCACACTTGAAGCCAAACCGATGGTTACATTGTAGGATGTTGATGATGCACCATTGATTGTGCCACCGTTTGCATTAAGTGTAACTTTTGTCTGAAGAGCATCCAATTCATTTGAAATTGCATTTTTTGCGTTATCAATTGCCGTCTGGTCATAAGTGCCTGAAAGACCGTCGGAATTGTAGTCAGCAACAATTGCCTTTGCGTTATCTACCGCAGTCTGAAGAGCTGATACAGATACATATCTGCCTGAGTTTGCAAGATAACTGTCACCTGTGTTGATTACAGAATGAAGATAGCTTGTCTCAACAGCTGTACCTGTCTGGCCATAGAACACATAGATATAATCGCCGCCTGCATCTGCGTTAAGGTCAGCAGCCTGACCTGCCTGACCTTTTTCACCGCCTGTGTTTAACCACACCGCTGGAATCTGAGCAGGACTATCGCTGTTGTTTGTTGCGTTTTCATCGTAATCAAGAGATGTTATGGGCGGACCTGCATTGGGGTCTCTGGTGTAATACATATAAATATAGTCGCCGCCTGCATCTCTGTTCATATCAACAATAGAACTTGAAAGTGAGTTACTGTTTATATATGAGTTGAGAACAGGATAGAAAGTACATGTATGCCCATTGATTACATAATCAAACGAATCCGGGCTATCTCCGTTTAAGAAAGCAATTGCCCTGATAGCATTACTCTCGTCCGTGGACTTTTTATATCCGATATGAATATAGTCAGCACTTTTACCTTCGTTACAGTTTATACCAAGTAATGTCCAGCCATTATCTGTAAGATATCCCTTACAGTCATTTTGTCTTCCGCCTGACCAGCGTGAATAATCTCTTACAGAAACAGCAAGATCCGTAACGAACTCAGTCCCTGCAGGATAATAATATTCTTCATAATATGTTGCTGATGATGCTGCCTTTGTTTCAATTGATGAAATAAAGGAAGCAAAGGGAACTGCAGTAATTACCATCATTACCGCAAGAAAAATCGCCAAAACTTTGTTTACTCGTTTTTTCACAAAATCATCTCCTTAAAATATTTCGGGAATCTCCCGACAGAATTCTGAATGAGGTCGGTTTTTTTGCCGAATCGCGGACGCAATCTGACCTACTTGCGTTTTGACCTGTCTGTTCAGCAAACAGCCAACCTTGTTTGCACAAAATTATACATATTAAAATATACCACTTTTTTCGGCGCCCGTCAATATCGAAAAAGAAAAAAAGCAAAAAAATAAAAGCAGAAATTGTAATGTCTCAGTATATGGAAATATCTTCACTGCATTATGCCTTGTTTTCCTTGAATCCACCGTGTACAAGACAGTATTATTAAGATTGAAATCATCTGCTTACTATGGTATAATATTCAGGTAACAGCTTTGGTTATAAAGACCTTGGAAAGTTCTCATCAAGGACAGAGACGGCTACAACCCCGGAAAAGTCAGAAATATGGTGGAAAACTGAATTATGGCAACGATTGAAGACGCACTCACAAAACTCAGCAAATCAGACTTTCGCAGAAAATTCAGACTCAGCGAAAAAGACAAGGAATATGTAAGAGAAAAAGGTCTCTGTGAAATCAGAAAACACGCAGAAGACTTCATTTCTTCCCGCCTTGCACCTGCATATATTCCAAATGACGGAAAACAGACACCTATGAAGGGGCATCCTGTTTTCATCGCGCAACACGCCTGTGCCTGTTGTTGCAGAAAATGTCTTGAAAAATGGTACAGAGTACCGAAAGGTACGCCTCTGACCGGAATACAGCAAGAAAAAATCGTAAATCTCTTGATGGCGTGGATTGAAAAGCAGTTGAAGGAGGCAGACTATGGAAATCCGACTTGACAAAGAAAAAACTTACCAGACCTTTGAGGGCATAGGTGCCAGCGGTGCCTGGTGGGCACAGCTTGTGGGCGCCTGGGACAACAAAGATGAAAACGGAGAAGAAATGCGTAACGCTATCTCCCGTATTCTGTACAGTAAAACCGACGGCATCGGTATGAGCATTTACCGTTATAACATCGGCGGAGGCTCTGCCCACAGCGGAAACGGTGAATATTCTGACTTTGCAAGAAGAACGGAAAGCTTTGATGACGGTCAGGGTAAATATGATTTTACCCGTGACAAGAACGCTGTCTATATGATGAAAAGAGCTGTTTCAGACGGTGCAGACGAAGTTATTCTTTTTGTCAATTCCCCCATTGAACGCCTGACTAAAAACGGCCTGGCACATCTGAAAAAGAATCAGCCTTTCAGAACAAATCTCAGCAGAAAAAACTATCTCCCTTTTGCTGAATACTGTCTTGATGTTACTGAGCATTTTGTCAGGGAAGGTGTACCCGTAAAATATCTTTCTCCTATAAACGAGCCTTACTGGATATGGACAGGCGGTCAGGAGGGATGTCACTACTCTCCCCGTCAGGCAGGAAAGGTTATGCGCTGTTTCGCAAGAGAAATGGCCAAGAGAAAAAGCCTTGACAATGTGAAGCTTTCAGGTCTTGAAAACGGAGACATACGCTGGTTCAACAAATCGTACACAAGAAATCTTATGAAATACCCTGAAGTTAAAGAGCGTATTGACGCAGTTGATCTTCACTCGTATTTTCTCTATCAGCCTATCCCATTCTTCAACGACAGAATAAAATTTCTCACAAGATACCGCAAGTGGATGGATAAGAAGTACCCCCATTTGCCCGTAAAAATGAGTGAATGGACACATATGGTGGGCGGTAAAAACCCTGATATGGACTCTGCCCTTGAAAATGTAAAGGTTATGATTGAAGATTTCACTATCCTCGGTGTCACTTCCTGGCAACACTGGATTGCCTGTTCACACTATGACTACCACGACGGCTTACTCTATCTTGACCTTGAGAAGAAAACTTATGAAACCACGAAAAGACTATATGTGACAGGTAATTTTTCTAAATATATTCCCGTTGGTGCAAAGCGCATTGAGGCTCTCTGCGACGACGAAGAAATAAAGCTTATCGCCTTTGAAAAAGACGGAAAGACTGTCCTTATCGTTGCAAACTACTCAAAGGAAGAAAAAGCGTACAAGCTCCCCTCTGATTGTCTTACGGCAGTTACCGACAAAGAAAACAATCTCACCGAAAGAAACGCAGATAAGGGTGAGGCTTTCACAATCTCACCTGAGTCCGTTACCACTTTTGTTTTTTAAGAGGATACTTTTATGATAAAGAAGATTAAGGAAAAAATCAGTTTTTTCATATCATCTGCCCGTAAATACTGGAAAACTCCGCCGAAGGACAGATATATGACTTACAAAGAAATCGCCTCCCTTGCAGGTGGCGGTATCGGTGTGAGAATTATTACATACTGCTTCGGTCAGATGATAATTTCAACAGGCAACACACTCCTCGGCAACACCATCGGTATTTCACCTATGGCTTTACAGGCGATTTACATTATCAGTCTGCTGACGGCAGTGCCTCTCACTGCAATCCGTGCACAGATGATTGACAATACCCGAAGTATGAAAGGCAAATACCGTCCTTATCTCATAACTATGGGGCTGCCCACTGCCATTCTCGGCTCACTTTTCCTCTGGATGCCCTATGAGAATATGACGCTTTTTGCAAAATGTGCCGTAGTGCTCGGATTCAACATAGCCTTTCAGTTTTTTTACAACTTCTTCAACGATTCTTACGAAAGCCTTATCAATGTTCTCTCTCCCAACAGTATTGAACGCTCAGATGTTCTGTCAATAAGATATGTTGTGGAAAACCTTTCCCCATCAATAGTCGGTATCATCTTCCCGCTTCTGGCGAAACTCATTACAGGTGACGATACACTCTACGATATCAGGATTTACCGTTATCTCTATCCCCCTATGCTCGTTGCAGGTTTCCTTGTATCAATGATTATCTATGTGAACACATCAGAAAAGATTGTTCAGGCTAAAACTCACCGTATCCAGATAAGCTTCATTGACGCTTTCAAGGCTGTTGCAAGAAACAAATATTTCTGGATTATTTCACTGGCAGGTTGGGTTGGTTTCCTTGAAATAGGCTTCCAGAACATTATGCAGTGGATGTATAACTATCAGGATGCGTGTTCGGCAGCAGAGTATTCGGTGATTACGGCAATCGCAAGTAACGCCTCATTCTGGCCTAATCTTGTAGGTCCTCTGTTTATCCGTAAATACGGCAAAAAGAAAATACTTATCATTACAAACGCACTGAGCGTCGTATTCATCCTGATGATGCTCCCCGTTATCAGACAGGCAGGAAAGCCCGGTGCAATATGGATTCTGCTCATATTCACTTTCATCAATCAGTTTATAACCTCTCTCGGTCATCTGCTTGGTCCCAGCGTCAACGCAGATATCCGTGACTATCAGCACTACATAACAGGCGAAAGAATCGACGGTATGTTCTCGGCAGTGGGACTTATCGGCAACGGCATCACAATGGTTACAGGCCTTGCACTTCCCGCAATTTACGAAAGAACAGGTCTTAACAAGCAGACCGCAATATCCTTGGGATATGACGGCTCAATTGTTTACGATGTTCTCAATGACCGTTCATATTTCATCAGCATCTGCTCCGTACTCATAATCGCCTCTGCAATCGGCGCTGCGCTCAATGTTATCCCCTATTTCTTCTACGATTTCACGGAAACAAAGCAGAAAGCAATTATCAAAGTCCTGAAAATCAGAGCGATGTTTGAAGATTTCGCTGAAAACGGCCGGATAAGCGACGACTACGCTGAAGCAGTGGAAATCATACGCGAAGCAAGAAAAATCTGTGAAAACGCATCACCGGATGAGAGCAAAAAAGCGAAAGAAGAAAAAGAAATTGCTCTGTTCGTAATGGACGAAATGAGAAAATACACCACAGAGGAAGGTAAGGCAGAGCTGAGAGAATCATATATGCTCTTTTCAGGCGGCCCTGAAAGTTTCCTCAATGCTCAGTTGCCTGATAAACAAGAGGCGAAGAAATTACCCCGTAATACTGAAACTCAAATCAACCGCAGAAGAAATCTGCTTATCAGACTTCAGAGTATAAAAGACGCCAAAAAGGCTCTTGCCAGGTATTATCCTGACGGCATTGAAGAGTTTGACAAAAAATCTCTTGACGAACTTTACGATGCTGAAAACGATGCTCAGGCAAATCTCCTTGAAATATCTGCAAAAATCAAGAAAGCCAAGGAAGATAAAAACAATGAAATACTCGCTGAACTAAAAAATGAATTGTCTTCATTCAAAAAGGCAAAATCTGTTATAAGACAGAAAATCAAGGTCAAAGAACATCAGTACACTGTCTATTGCCGTGCAGTAAAGCCGTATCTTGATTCAAAAAGAATTATTGCACAGGCAGAAAGTTACGCAAAGCTTGATGAAATTGAAAAATATTTCCCACAGACAAAATAAAACTGAAAGCACCGGATGAAACACCCGGTGCTTTGACTTTTATTCAATTAATACCACAACCAACCGAAAAGGAAGATGTAGATAAACCACTGTCTTATTGTAAAGACAACCTTGATTCCCATTGACTGGGTTATTTCCTTGCCGTTTTCAAGTTTTACGGTGTATGTGATAACGGCTTCGCCTACACCCGTTGTTTTCACATTACCCTCTTCGTCAATCACTGCAACCTCTTCATCCGACGACTCATACACAACAGTATAATTGCCTTTTTCAGGAAGATTCAGGTGTTCGTTGATATTGAAGGTCCTGCGCTTGTAGGTCATAAAGATGTGAATATTATCCGCTGATTGCATTGTTGTGAATTTTGCAACAAGCTCACGGTCATTTTTCGCCGTAAAGGTGTAGACCTCTTTGTCGCTGACAAGCTCACCCTCTTCATACCAGCCGATAAATTCCGCAAGTTCATCTGCCTTGACGGAAAGACTTACCTTGTCCCCTTTCCCGGCAGTCAGTGATTTCGTCGCCTTACCTGCCCCCTCAACAGTTATGTTGATTCTGACAGTTTCAGCCTTCTCACCTGAGGCAGATACCGAAACAGTGAAAAGTGAAAGCACAGTCAATAAAACAAGTACCAAAGATAAAATCTTCTTCATAACAAAACCACCTTTCTGATTCGTTATGATTATACCACTTTTCCGGAAAAATTTCAATTCTCTTCTTCCGGATCCGTTGTGATGAAGTCGGAGTCCTGTATGTATGTTTCGTCTTCATCCGGAATACTTTTATTGCAATCGGCTTTGGTGGCTTCTTTCTTCTGCTTTTCAAACATTTCTTCAATCTCTCTGTAAAACTCTTCTTCAGAAAGAAAGTCTTCCTCTTCGCCGAGAAGTATTCTCTTTATTCTTTCAAGCGGTTTATCCTTATGACAAAAGTATCCGTCAATATCCTGTTCGTCATCATTTACATAATCGCGTACTACGGAGACCACCGAAACGTGCTCGTCGTCTGTTCTTTTCGCTTCGATTTCTGCTGTTGCAGATTTATCATCTCTTCTTCTGTAAAGAGATATAATGAACGAAAGAGCGATATAGTCTGTTATCATAAAAGATGTATTTCTTCCCATAAAGGGCAGGTCAAAAGGCGCCCTTGTAAGGAAGAGCAAACCGAAAACAGAAATCAATGCTTTTGCAAGAAGATATACGGACAGCATCAATGCAACGGATTTTGCAAACCTGCTCTGGTTTATTCTGCTTGTCATTCTGAAAATAAGGATAAAAAGCAGTGTAAAGAATCCCAGCAAAGCAAGAACGGGAACATAACCTAATATCGCAAGTATCATAGCAAGGTTGGAGCCGCTCCAGTAATAGTCCCAATCTGTTATAAGCTCATAAAATCCTGAAAAGCGTGTATATCCGAAAGCTCTGCTTTCTTCCAGAATACGGTCTGCAACAAGACGCTCCCAACCCTCTCCGAAAACGTCACTGCGACCTCTCGTGATAAACAGCTGAAAAAGGTTTCTGCCATACTCTGTTGAGGCAAAAAAGATTATTGCTAATATAAGTGTCAGAACAACAGGCAGAAAAATAAACACACTGTACACTTTCAGCCTTTTTTCTTTTTTCAGATAACACATAGTCACAGTATAAACTATAAGTGCAACTGCACCGAACGACGGAAAGCCTTGCAGAGTTATCAGAAGTGCAGGAACACCCATCATAAGGGACAGTATCAGAAATTCTCTGAAAGTGAATTGTTTCTGTCTGCCTATGTACCAGGCAACAAACAGATATGTCAGCGAAAGAAAGGCTGATGAATAAATATAGTAATAATCAAACTTAAGCACACGCATATCGTACGGATAGTACGGGTCGCCGGTAATAAGCTGAAATCCCAGCAGTGCCACACAAATGGCATAAAGATACGGTGCTGCTCTGTAATACTCTTTTTCTCTGAAAAACTGACAAAATGCAAACATAATAAGTCCCATAATGGTTATAACTACTGTTCTGTATGATTCCAGATGGGAGCCAAGAACCGAGGCTGCTTCAAAAGCGGCAACCTGAATCAACAATATCACCGCAAGGCACAGCATAGTAAAGAGTGGTACTCTGTCTTTTTTTGCTTCTTTCATTTTAATTACTCCTTTATTTTTTCTGAATACATTTATAAACTCACTTCAAAGGGTATTTTCGCAATTTTTTATGATAATTTGAAAAATTAATATTTGCAGTTTCATTGTGACCTTACGAAAAAGCACCGACACGCAATAGCGTTATCGGTGTTTTTCTTCCTTTTTACGCTGCTATGTCAAAAGCACCGTATCCTATCACAGATTCAAGTGTGCACACAACTGTTCTGTGCCTTTTACTGCCGTGCTTTGCCGACACATAAACTCTGTCGCCTTTCATTCCGTTACCAAAATAATAAACTACTTCGCCTGTTTCGTCGAGTCTTACAAAGCATCCGTGCTCATCGTAACTGATAACTGTACCTTTCTCTGTAACAAATTTTTCCATATACCAACTACACTCCTTTTTCTTTTACAAACTTCTGAGAGAAAGGTTTTTTCGCAAAAACAGAGGCCGTTATTTTTCTTTTTTCGTTGACTTTTTTCCTTTTGTGATATATAGTAATCTTATAAATTATAATACTTCAGGGAGGTATTTTTATGTGGCAGATTATCAGAATCTTTGTTGCAGCTTTTGTGGCTGTGGAAACACTTTTTGCAGGTATTGCAAACGGTGTTGCACCTAAAGACATCACTATGCCTGAGCCCGTAACGGGAGAACTTACAAAGTATGTTGACCCCTTTATCGGAACCGGCGGAACACCCTGGACATGCGGTATGCTCAGTCCTGCGGCATCTGCTCCTTTCGGCTCTGTAAGACTCGGTGCCGACACATCTTTCATCGGCGGTGCTTACATAGTAAAAACCAACACCTCAGGTTACTACTACGAGCAGGGTCACATTATGGGCTTCAGCCACTCAAGACTTTCCGGCACAGGGGCTGAGGACTACTGCATTTTCAGAATTACTCCCACTGTGGGCGATAAAAAAGCAGGTATTATCCCCTATTCTCATTCAAACGAGGTTGCTTCTGCAGGTTATTATGCAGTTTATCTCCAATCTCTCGGCTGTCTTGCAGAAATGACTGCTGACCAGCACACGGGCGTTCACCGTTACACCTTTAACCACTCAAAAGACGCAAGGCTCTCTCTCGATGTTACAAGCGCTATGAACAACAGACATTCCGAAAAGGGCTTTGCTGAATATGATGAAGAAACGGGCATCATCACCGGTGGAGCTGAACTTCACGCTGCATTCTCCGACAGATATGACGGTCTGCCCTGCTACTTCGCTCTGAAAGCAGATAAGGAAATCAAAGAATGTAAAATCGTCGGTGACGAAAATGACCTTAAGGTCGACATCAACTTCGGTGATATGAAAGATGAAAGCATCGAAATCAAAGTAGGTATCAGTTTTGTCAGCGCAGAAAATGCTCTTCTCAATCTTGAAACTGAAACAAAAGACCTTGACTTCGATGGCGTAAGACAGAAAACCGTGGACAGCTGGGAAGAACATCTTTCAAAGATTAAAGTCACAAGCACAGATGAAGATATCAAAACTATATTCTACACCTCTCTCTATCACACAATGATAATGCCTACTAATTTCACAGATGTAAACGGTGAATATTTAGGCTTTGACAAGCAGGTACATACTGCTGACGGCTATACATACAGAAGTGATATGTCTCTGTGGGATACCTGCCGTAACACTCATTCACTCTACACTCTGATTGAGCACGAGGTTCAGAATGACTGTCTCAACAGCCTTGTTGAAATGGCTGTTACCGGTGGCGCTCTCCCCCGTTGGCCTATGGGCGCAGGATACGCAGGTTCAATGATCGGTGACCCGGCTAACCTTGTTATTGCAGAAAGCTATATCAAAGGCTTCACAGATTTCGATGTGCAGACAGCTTACAACTATATGAAGCTTTCCTCTGATTCAAAGGTTAACAAGGTCGGCAGAGAGTTTGTTGACGAATACAACCAATACGGCTATGTTCCCAACGATATTGCAGTGGGCAGAGACTCTGTAAGCCGTACACTTGAATATTCCTGGGAAGACGGCGCAATTGCTACTCTTGCAACGGCTCTCGGCTACACTGAGGATGCAGAAAAATATACTGCAAAATCTATGTACTACAAAAACACCTGGAATCCCGAAACAAAATATTTCCAGGCAAGAAATGCTGACGGCTCTTTTGAAAGCCATTTCAATCCTTACATCACATCCTTCTACGATGCGATTATGGTCAAAAAATATGCTGACTGCTACTGTGAAGGCAGTGCAAGACAGTGGCGTTTCAGTGCAATTCAGGATATTCCCGGTATGATAAGTCTCTTCGGCTCAAAGGAATATTTCGTATCTGAGCTTAACGATTTTATGGAAGACGCAGCTCCCACAAGAGCATTCCTTGACCCGGGACACGGCTACTGGATCGGAAACCAGCACGATATTCATACACCGTACCTTTTCTCTGACGCAGGAAGAAGCGACCTTACTCAGAAATGGGTCCGCTGGACACTGAAAAACCGTTTCAGCTCAGACATAAACGGCCTTGACGGCAACGATGACGGCGGTACTCTCGGTGCATGGTATGTCTTCTCAGCTATGGGCTTCTATCCCCTTGCAGGTACAGACAAATACTGGATTGGCTCACCCAATCTCGATAGCGCTGAAATTGCTCTTGACAACGGAAAAACTCTTAAAATCACAGCAGTCGGTCAGAGTGACAAAAACATCTATGTTGAAAAAGTTACTCTCAACGGCACAGAACTTACAGGCAACTACATTACACACGAACAGTTAATGGAAGGAGGAGAGCTCGTTTTCACAATGAGCTCTGAAAGCTGATTATGATGACTTATATCAAAGCTATTATTTCTCTTTTTGAAGTTCTTCTTTTCAGTATCGGCATTTTCCCTGCAAGTACAGAAATCGATTACGGCGGCGACACATATGCCCCTCCCGTAATTAAAACGGAAATGTTCATCGTCAAAGACGGTGAAAGCGAATTCGTTATCGCAACTGAAAAAGACCCTGACGAATGCATCATCACTGCTTCCGAGGAACTTAAAAATTATATCAGACTGTCAACAGGCGCAGACCTTCCCGTTGTAACAGAAGACGAAATCACTGAAGATGATAAAGCAATTCTTTTAGGTGACACTGAAATCGGCAGACAGGTCAAAGCTATGACCGCCTCAGAAATCAAAGAAGACGGATTCCGTTTCTTTGCTGACGGCACACACTTTATGATTTTCGGCGAAGACAGCCGCGGCACTCTCTATGGCGTTTACACATTCCTTGAAGAATATGTGGGTGTGCGCTGGTATACTCCGCTTCTTGAAAATGTTCCCGAAAAAGAAGACATTATTGTTGATGCAAACACAGACACTCTCGTTGAGCCCTCTTTTGCAATACGCAGAAACAGTCCTGCTCACGCAGACGACAAATACAGAGCAAGAACAAAAACCAATGTGTCTTTCTGGAATGAAGCAGAAGAATACGGCGGTGCACTGACATATGTAATGTGGGACGTAACACTTGACAGACTTGTGCCCGATTCGCTTTTCGCCGAGCATCCCGAATACTTTGCTATGAATCCTGACGGCACAAGAACAACTGACCACGTGTGTCTCACACACCCCGATGTTCTCCCCATCGCAGTGGAAAACGCAAGACAATTTATGCGCGACTGTCCCAGAGAAACATCAGACCATATGCACATCGGTCAGAAGGATAACTCAAACTACTGCCACTGCGAAAGCTGTACTGCACTTTATGAAAAATACGGCAGCGTTTCTGCTCCCACAATCATTTTCACAAACAATTTCGCAGACGCACTCGACGAGGAATTCCCGGATTTCACTTTCACCTTCTACGCTTATGGTGAAACAGAAAGACCTCCAAAGGATTTAAGTCTTAAATGTAATGATAATGTTGTTCCCGTTCTTTGTGAACTTCATCACGCATGCAGAAGCCACCCTCTCGGCACCTGCGGTGCGATTGACGACAACACTCATCCCAACGAATTCCTTAACCTTTACGGCGATAATAAAGACTTCATCGCTCAGGACCATAAGGACTGGACAGTTATTGCAGACAGAACATACATCTACGACTACACAATCAACTTCCTCTACCCTGCACAGTTCTTCTCAAACTTCGAGACAATGCAGTCAACTATGGCATATATGAATGAAATCGGTATCACCGGTTATGTCTACAACTGTGGTGACGGTCACTACGCTGCTTTCAATGACCTGAGAAACTATCTTCTTCCCAGACTTCAGTGGAATGTAAATGCTGATGTGGAATATATGATGATGGACTTTATGAATTTCTATTACGGCGAGGCTGCTGCCCCCTATATCAAGGAAATCCTCGACATTCAGGCAGGTCAGATTAAAGCAACTGCACACGCATTCGACTTTGACTGGCATTATCAGTCAGGCTATTATCCCATTTCAAAAATCAACAAGCTTGACAGCTTGTGGAAGAAAGCTCTTGAAGCAGATGTGACAGACGAGCAGAGATTCAGAATTGAGAAAGACAGCCTTTCATGGGAATTCTTTAAAGCTAATCAGTTCCTTGGCGAATATTTCTTCCTCAACCCCTTCAGAATGCAGGAACAGGAAGAGCTTTATGACAACCTTATCTCTCACGGAATCACAAAGGTTTCATCCTTCTCAACACTGCCCACAAACAAAGAAGATGTAAACTTCATTCAGAGACCGATTAATTGGGAATAAAATAAATAAGAAAAGTAACATAACTTAAAATCCCTGCTGAGATTTCTGATAACTCAGCAGGGATTCTTTCATTCACTCTTCAGTTTTTCGATATATTCCAGATCTTTTTTTGACAGAGTTGCTTTTTCAATCATATCAGGGCGCTTATGATAAGTTCTTTCCAAAGCTTTTTCGTGGCGCCATTTTTCTATGTTTGCGTGGTGGCCTGAGAGAAGAATTTCAGGCACCGTTCTGCCTCTCCACTCAAAAGGTCTTGTATACTGGGGGTATTCAAGAAGTCCCGAATAGTGGCTTTCGTCTTCAAAGCACTCATTGTCTGAAAGCACACCTGGAATCATTCTTGCCACACTGTCTGCAAGGACAAGTGCAGGAAGCTCTCCCCCTGTCAGCACATAGTCACCGATTGAAATTTCTTCGTCAACAAGCTCTTCAATAACGCGCTCGTCAACGCCCTCATAATGACCGCAGAGAAGAACGATGTTCTTCATCTGTGACAAATCTCTCACCTTACTCTGGGTCAGTACATTCCCCTGAGGTGACATATATATAAGATAGGGTTTATCCCCTGTCTCCCCGCAGATATGTTCAAAGCAGGATGCTATGGGCTGAGTCTGCATTATCATTCCCATTCCGCCACCGTAGGGTGAATCGTCAACGCGATTATGCTTATCGAGAGTGTAATCTCTTATGTTATGACAGTTGATTTCTACATATCCGTTTTCTCTTGCTCTTCCCACAATGCTGGAAGCAAGTACACTCTCGCACATTTCGGGAAAAAGCGTCATTATGTCAATTCTCATCGTCAAATATTCCTTTCAGGGGGCGTATAAGGATTTTTCCTTCCTCCACATCAACAGACACAACTACATCTTTAATTGCAGGAATAAGGTACTCTCTGCCGTCTTTTTCGATGTGCCACACGTCGTTTGCTCCCGTTTCACTGACATCTGAAATTACGCCGTAGATTATGCTCTCATCCTCTGCGTCATAAACAGTACAGTCAATCAGCTCTGCGATAAAATAATTTCCCTTTTGCAGACGGGCATCATCTCTCTTTATGTAAAGCACCTTTGAGCGCATAGCCTGTGCTTTCTCCACAGTGTCGATACCGTCAACAACAAGAAGTGCCACATTACCGTGCTCTCTTGCGCTTTTCACATCAAGGCTTTTTTCGCCTTTTTCGTCAAGATAGAGTTTTTTGAATTTTTTAAGAAATGCAGGTGAGTCGCACCAGGGATTGACTCTCATCTCTCCGCGCACACCGTGAGTGCCTACGATTTCGCCAACTTCAAGAAATTCTTTTTTCATTATTTCTCCTCCTCTGAAGAAACCACTGTACCGTCTATTTCAACTTCACCGTTTTTGTTTATGATTGTCTTGTATTCCTTTGTAACTCCGATAAATGTATGGAGATTTGAAACGCCTGACAAGACAAAAACAACACCCACAATTCTGAGCATCGTGTTAAGGCTGAAGCCGGGAAGAGCTACAAATGCAATTCCTGCAAGAAGCTCGATTATTGAAATAATAAGAATCGCAATATATTTCTGCATTCCTGATTTTTTCAGTGAAAGTGCATTTTTCATTTTTAAAATTCCGTCTACCATTACTATCACGCCGAAAACACTGACGATGAAGTTTGAAACTATATGAGGACGGGTAATTATATAAACACCTGCAAGGGCTGATAATATTCCGAATGTAAGACCGAAAACTGTTACTTTCTTTTCGGGATTTTTTGAAAAATAAGTGATAATTTTAGTGGCACCGAAGCCCACTGCCAGAGCACCTGCTATGTACCCTGCAACCGCTGATACTTTATCAGGGAAAATTATAAGAAGTATACCAAGAAGCACAAAGCCTCCGAGCGCTAACAAGCTGTTTTTTCTGATATTGTTCAAAAAGGATTTCATATTAAATCTCCTCTTTTCAAAAAGTCAAAAGCCGGCAGTAAATGCCGGCTTACTCAGGGTGAATCAATCAATTTCTACCTTAACCTTAACATCCTTACGGATTGCAGCAGCACGCATAACTGTGCGGATTGCCTTTGCAATTCTTCCCTGTTTGCCGATAACTCTGCCCATATCGTCAGCAGCTACGCTAACATGGAAAACTGTAAGTCCGTCTTCTTCGGTTGTTGATGATGTAACCTTCACTTCGTCTGGTGACTCTACGAGACCCTTAACGATTGATACCAACAATTCTTCCATTGTCGATTCCATCCTTTCTTTCCGTCATAATCAAAGTATTTCCATCATATGCGGAATTATTCACCACAGAAAAATTAGATAATGTTTTCTTTCTTAAGGATAGCCTTAACTGTATCTGTGGGCTGTGCACCGTTAGAGATCCATTTCTTTGCTTTTTCAGCGTCGATTTTAACCTCTGCGGGTTCTGTCATGGGGTTGAAATAACCGATTTCTTCGATGAATCTGCCGTCACGGGGATATCTTGAATCCGCAACTACTACACGATAGAAAGGTGCTTTCTTAGCGCCCATACGGCGCAATCTGATTTTTACTGCCATTTTTGTTTCCTCCATTTGATTATATAAAATATTTTTTATAAACTGAATTAAATGCCTCAGATGTTGAAACCGTTCATATTGCCGAGCTGTGACATATTGAAGCGTCTTCTTCTCTTCTTGGAGCCTGATTTACCGCCAAGCTGTTTGAACATCTTCTGCATCTGCTTGAACTGAGTAAGAAGTCTGTTCACATCTTCAACTGTCTGACCGCTACCTGCTGCGATTCGGCGTTTTCTTGAGGGGTTTATGATTTCGGGCTTTTCTCTTTCAGCAGGTGTCATTGACTCGACGAGTGCACGGAGTCTGTCAAACTTTCTCTCGTCAACATCGATATCGTCAACCTTTTTGCCGAGACCGGGAATCATCTTGAGTGTATCTTTAATTGAGCCCATCTTTCTGACATTCTCAATCTGCTCAATAAGGTCGTTAAGGTCGAATTTGTTTTCACGCAGTCTCGCTTCAAGCTCTGCCGCTTTCTTTTCGTCGATTGACTGTTCAGCCTTTTCGATAAGTGAAAGCACGTCGCCCATACCGAGAATACGGGAAGCCATTCTGTCAGGGTGGAAAACATCAAGGTCTGCAAGTTTTTCACCAACACCCACAAACTTAATGGGTTTGCCTGTTACTGCTCTTGCTGAAAGAGCCGCACCGCCTCTTGTGTCACCGTCAAGCTTTGTAAGAACAAGACCGTCAATACCAAGAGCCTCATTGAAGGATGTGGCAACATTGACTGCGTCCTGACCTGTCATAGCGTCAACGACAAGAAGAATTTCGTGGGGATGAACTGAGCTCTTGATGCTCTTGAGCTCCTGCATAAGCTCTTCGTCAATATGAAGTCGACCTGCAGTGTCAAGGAACACATAGTCATAACCCTGGTCTTTTGCGAGTTTAATCGCATTTTCGGCGATTTTGACAGGATTTTCAGTGCCCATTTCAAACACGGGAACTCCTGCCTGTTCGCCTACAACCTGCAACTGCTTGATAGCAGCAGGTCTGTAAATATCACACGCAACGAGCAAGGGGCGATGGCCCTGATTTTTAAGCATCATTGCGATTTTTGCACTGTGAGTAGTTTTACCTGAGCCCTGAAGACCGCACATCATAACAATCGTCGGGGGATGATTTGCAATTGCAAGACGGGACTTTGTACCACCCATAAGAGCTGTAAGCTCTTCATTGACGATTTTGATAACCATCTGTCCCGGAGTCAGACTTTCCATAACCTGTGCACCGATTGCGCGTTCAGTTACGGTTTTGGTGAAATCCTTGGCAACCTTGTAGCTTACGTCTGCTTCAAGCAAAGCAAGACGGACTTCACGCATAGCCTCTTTAACATCGGACTCGGTAAGACTTCCTTTACTTTTTAACTTTTTAAACGCTTCTTCAAGTTTATCGGCAAGTCCTTCAAAAGCCATGTCTTTTCTCCTTTACTCTATTTCTCCTGCAAGAGCTCTGATTTTAACCGTAAGGTCACTGATTTCTCTTGAAAGCGATGTCTGCATATTTATTCTGCTGATTTCAGAGGCGTACTCGCTTATTTTCTTTGCATTTTCGTTTATCTTCTCAGAACGCTCTGCAAACCTGAGCTTTTCTTCCATTTCAAAAAGAAGTGCCTCTGCTCTTTTGATGGAATCTCTTACGCCCTGCCTTGTAATGCCCTCATTTTCGGCAATTTCCGCAAGGGACAAATCCTCATCATAATAAAGCGAAATGAAGTCACGCTGTTTCTCGGTAAGAAGTTCACCGTAATAGTCAAGAAGCACTGCAATCTGCAGATTCTTTGCCATCGAAAACAACTCCTTTCATCTCTCTTTTTATTTTACAAGACGAGGCTGTAAAGGTTTCAAACTTTACAGCCTCACTATTATACAATATCATAACTCGTATGTCAATAGTTTTTTTCATCTTTTTTGTGAACTTCTTCAGAAAAATATTATTTGATTTTCTGTGTTAGTTCTTCTGTATATTCAGGGATTGCCTCCTTATGTGAAACCACAAAAGATGCCAGTATATTAGCCTTTTCAAGACTTGCTTTCATATCCCCTGTTCTTAAATAATTATAAAGGAATGCGGCACACATACTGTCACCTGCACCCACAGTTGAAACAACTTGGGAATCTATGCCCGAAACTGCAATTTCTTCCTTTACTTTTTTGCCTGAAAGCCTTGCACCGTCTTTGTCAAGTGTAAGAAGAATTATGTCAATATCGTATTTCTCTGCCAATTCCTTATCATCCGCTGCAAAGCCCTCAGTGACAAGAAAGTCATATTCTTCTCTGTTGATTTTCAGCATATTACAGGCGAGAAGACTTTTTTCGATAATCTGCCTTGTATAGTAATTCTGCCTGAGATTCATATCGTAGAAAACGGTGGGAAATTTCACCTGAGAAAGAAGCTTCATCAGTGAAGCAAAAGACTCTTCATTTCTCTGCGCAAGTGTACCCAGATAAAAAACATCAAAATTTTCATCTGCAACCTTCTGTACAGTTTCATCAGTCAGTTCAATGTAGTCATATGCCGACATCATACTCAGGTCATAGGACGGCTCACCGTTACGGTAAGTTATCATACATTTGCCCGTGGGCTTTTCGCTGATTGAAACAAAGTCCTTTTTAACGCCAAAAGCATCAGCCATTGAGAGTGCGGTTTTTCCCAGCTCATCGTCGCCCACTGCGCTGAGCATATACCCCTCTGCACCCAATTTTGTAAGATGCGAACAGAAATTCATAGGAGCACCGCCTAAAACGCTCTCACCCTTTGCCGTATCAACATCAAAAAGAATTTCTCCGAATGCCAGAATTTTCATAATACACCTGCTTCAAACACTATAAATCTATTTCTTATGCTAAAGAAACCAGAAGATAAACATGGTTATATTCATCATTCGGGTCGCTGTATTTCTGAGCTGCTTCAACAGCTTTTTCGTGCCAGATTTTGCTTTCGTCGTGTCTCTCCATTGTTCTGCACAAAATCTTCATAAAATCATATGTCATCGCAAGAAACCATTCGTTTTCCAGACCTTCTTCCAGACCCGCTTCAATAAGCTTTGCCAGAAGTGTAGACAATTCAAGAGACTTCTCGTATTCTCCCACTGAATAAAAATATTTTGCTGTTTTTTCGCAGACTTTTTCAAACTCAATCAGTACATCCTCACTGTCATGATAGATTTCCGACAGCATTTCTATTGCCAGTAAATAATAAGCAGTCGCAAACTCATTACACTTTTTATTCGCGAAATATTCCGCAATCTCCACTGACCCTTTTGCTATACTTCTCCTGCTTTTTTCCATATTGTAATCTATCAGAAACTGAATGTTGGATATCTTCTGACGCATTACTGCATCTTTATTTCTTGTTCTTCTGTACAGCCTATCAATTGTCACATTCGCAATAAGCACATACGAAAGAGCAGTACCAACATCATAGCCTTTGATTGCTCTATGACTGAAAACAGCAAAGACGATTTCGTTAAGCAGAATTTCCAATTGTTTAGTATAAGATCTTTTGGACCTTAAAGAATTATAAAATATTTTTGCAACAATTCCCAGATTTAAAAAGTTTTGTTCATCGGGATTCTTTTTCACCAGATAAAGTGCTGCCTGAAAAGCGATATGGTGAGACTTCTCCTGAAAAACTGACCTACGCGCAAGATATGCTTTTACTAAAACTTCACAAATATATACTTTTTCAGATTCACTGAGAATATCTCCGTCTATAAAAATTTCAAAACACGCCTCTGCTATATGAAATGCATCAGTATATTTTTCAAAACGCATAAGATTATCTATTGCGCCTTTTGTTTCATTATAATATTCAAGCTGTTCTTCCTGAAGCACTTCATCACCACCAATAACCGACCTATACAGGTTTTATATAGTAAAATCAACTTCCTGTTGAATTGTATTTTCAGCCATCTGCATCAGGCACTCATAAATCTGCTCTTTTTCCAAATCTCTTGAAAGAGCCTCGTA
The DNA here is from genome assembly GCA_045542485.1 of Acutalibacteraceae bacterium. Lineage (GTDB taxonomy): Bacteria > Bacillota > Clostridia > Oscillospirales > Acutalibacteraceae > SIG575. The sequence goes on along the minus strand of JAZQLC010000028.1, from coordinate 5,429 downwards.
GACAGTCTGGAATGCATTAACCTTTTCCATACAATCCTTACACCTGATTATATGCCCACAGACCTCACCTGCCAGAGCTTTTGTTTCATCGTTTATTTCACTTATCATAACATAGTCGATAATTGTTTCAATATCTAAATGATTCATTATTTCTCACTCTCCTCGTCATCAGATTTTTTTGATTTTTTCTTGTCGGCTTTATCCTCATCTTCAGTCTCGTCAAATTTTTTATTAATCTGACCGTCTTCACGGTTTACCCAGTCACTGTAACTTTTCTTGGGTCCTGCCGCCATATAACATTCGCTGTATTTAATATCGCCTACTCGTCTTCCTGATTTATCCTTTTTCTCAAGCCCCTTATAAATCATATCAATACTTTCAGGTTCAAGATACATCCAGCTGATTGTACCTGACATAGAAAGGATAATATCAAAAATCTCAGAAAGAGTTTTGTCGCCGAGAGTTTTTTCCATTAAATCATTTGCCTCAATCCTTGTCATATTATGTTTTAATACGAAGACTGCCTGAATGAGCCACGTAAGAGGTTTATAAACATTACCGCCTGTGGTCATAACAGCATTGAAGCAGTCAACCAGCATATCCTCCGCGTTATCCTGTGCAACACTGCCATAAGGCTCACTGTGCGCGGGAATTTCCGGCTTATCGGGAATCGTATCAAAAATGTCGATTTCCTCTTCTTCTCCATCCTCGTCACGCCATATAAAACATTTTCTGTTCTCATTTTTCGCAATTTTCTTGAAAGCGTTTATAGTTTTTGTTTTACAGATGCTCTTAACCCAGAACCAATATTCATCGGGAGAAGTGTTCATTTCGGCTTTTTCAGGTCTGCAAAAAAACTGCGAAACACTTGTCGTGAACACCTGAATCAACACTTCCTGAATTATATCATCTTCTGCACAATCGCGGCTAAGACACGGCGTACTTCTGCAATTTGATATGATAAGTGGCGTTATATCCTGTTTTGTCGCCTCTACCAGTGTATCAAAGCACACCTTATCGGAGCCGAACATTTCTTCGAGAATTATCGGAAACTTTTCTTTTATATGCTTGTTGCCCCCGTTGCATTTTTTCTTTTCGCTCATTTTTTTCACCTCATAAAACATACTGACAACATTTTACAATAAATGAATAAAAAGGTCAACAATTTACAGGCACGAAAGATGATAAATCAGGAAATATTCTGTTGACAACTGCATTTTTATGTGATAAAATCAATTAAAAGTAAAACCTTTGAGAAAGAGTAGTAACTGTCCGGGATTTTCAAGAGAGTGGTTGCTTGGTGCGAAACCATAATGAACAGACAGCGAATGGACTTTTGAGGGCAACCCGAAATCTACGAGAGTAGGCGTTGACGGCAACCGACCGTTACCACGGGAGCGTATGATAGTACGCAGAATTACCTTTAAGGGTGGCATAGCAGAGTTTTCAGATTCTGTCCCTGTGGGACGGGATTTTTTATTTTTCAAGGAGAGATTTTTATGTTTATTATGTCAAAACGATGGCGTGTCTGAAAAAACTTACCGGAACATAATAACTATAAAATTATAAGGAGATTTTCAATATGAACAAATACAGAGATTACGACAACTATTTAAAGGAATTCCCCGATGAAAACGGTTATTTCGGTGAATACGGCGGTGCTTTCCTTTCAGACGAATTAGTTCCCGCTTTCAAGGAAATCACAAGCTCATACCAGGCAATCTGCCATTCTGCACAGTTCATCAACGAGCTTCGCAGAATCAGAAAAGAATTTCAGGGCAGACCCACACCCGTATATCACTGCGAAAGACTTTCAGGTCTTTTCGGCAACTGCCAGATTTATCTTAAAAGAGAAGACCTTAACCACACAGGTGCTCACAAGCTCAACCACTGTATGGGCGAAGGACTTCTTGCTAAATATATGGGCAAGAAAAAGGTTATTGCAGAAACAGGCGCAGGTCAGCACGGCGTTGCACTTGCAACTGCAGCAGCATATTTCGGCCTTGAATGTGACATCTATATGGGCGAGGTTGACATCGCAAAGCAGCACCCCAATGTTATCAGAATGAAAATGCTCGGTGCAAACGTTATCCCCGTAACACACGGTCTTAAAACTCTCAAGGAAGCAGTTGACGCAGCATTTGACGCATACATCCGTGAATATAAAGATGCAATTTACTGCATCGGCTCATGCCTTGGCCCCCATCCCTTCCCAATGATGGTAAGAGATTTCCAGTCAGTTATCGGCATTGAAGCAAGAGAGCAGTTCAAGGAAATGACAGGCAATATGCCTGACGCTGTATGCGCTTGTGTGGGCGGCGGTTCAAACTCACTGGGTATGTTTACACCCTTCCTTGCAGACCCCGTTGAAATCTACGGCGTTGAGCCTCTGGGCAAGGGCGGAAACATCGGCGACCACGCAGCAACAATGAAGTTCGGCACAAAGGGTAAGCTTCACGGCTTTGAAAGTTATCTTCTTCAGGATGAAAACGGTGAGCCCCTCCCCGTCTATTCAATCGCAAGTGGCCTTGACTATCCCGGTGTCGGCCCTGAACACGCATACCTCAAGGATGCAAACAGAGTTCACTACGATGCAGTTACCGACGAAGAGGCTATGGAAGCATTCTTCCTGCTTTCAAGATATGAGGGAATCATTCCCGCAATCGAAAGCTCACACGCTGTTGCATACGCAATCAAGTACGCAAAAGAACATAAGACCGGCTCAATTCTCGTTTGTCTTTCAGGCAGAGGCGACAAGGATATCGACTATGTTTACGAAAACTACGGTTGCGGCGAAAAATTCAACCTTGACCAGTACAAAAAGTAAGATAAAAAAAGAAACCTTAAGTAAAAACTTAAGGTTTCTTTTTTTATACCTCTGCTACATCCCACATAAATGCCCTGAAGCGTTCGTCAATTATTCTGTCTTCGTGGAAATGGCCGAAATACCATTTGTTGAATTTGTACTCATCAATCATCCAATCGAAAAAGCCTGTCAGCTCCGCATCGTGTCTGTCGGGATAAAAGCCAAGCTGTCTCAGCACTCTGTCGGGGCAAGTGTGAGTGACAATGAAATCTACTTCTTTGCCGTGTTTCTGCAGATTTTTTCCCGCTTCGATATATTCCTCGTTGCAGGGAATTTCTTCACGCCAATAGTCAACTCCCTGTCGGCGTCTGTATCTGTCGTGGCTGTAAGCACCACCGAAAGTGAAGAATTTTCTGCCCTCCAGAGTGAACACCTGGCCACGGAGAAGGTGAATAATATTCTTGCGGATTTTCTGCACCTTTCCGCCATTCCACTCCTCTATGGGATATTTTTTCAGTTCGTCGTAATTCTCGTGATTTCCGTCAACGAAAAGAATTGTAAAGCCGCAGCTTTCAAGAACATCAAGCTTTCTCTCATCTTCTTCGTCACCGTACCAGACAAAGCCGAAATCTCCTGCCACAATAACAAAGTCATCCTCAGCAGGAACTTTGCCGATTTTTTTCATAAAGAATTCGTCAGAAAGGTGTTCAAGTTCACCGTGAGTGTCACCCGTTAAATAAATCATTTCAGCTTAATCCTCAAAATCAAATAAATCTTTTGCTCTTTCCTTGAAGATTTCAAATACTGCCTGAAGAGTATCGTCATCATCAACGCTTTCATATGTCTCAAAGCCGTCATCCTCTCCCTCAATCCTGAGAATAACAACCATTTGGTCATCATCCTCGCAGGGAAGAAGTACAACATAATCTTCGCCCTCATACTCAATAAGGTCAAGAAATTCAAACTCAGCCTCGTTACCATCTTCATCGTTGAGAATGATTTTGTTGTCAAGCAAATCTTCTTCAAGGTCTTCATCGGCATCTGCTTCTTCGTCTGCTTCTGCTGACTTTTTCTCAAACTCTTCCAATCTCGCATCGACTTGTCTTATAGCTTCCTGCAACTCCTCTTCGCTGAGAGATGCCAGAATTTCTTCAAGGTTTTCAATCTCGTCAAAAATGTTACTCATTTTCTTTTCCTCCTGATTTTGGTTCTATGTCTATTAACAATCTGTGTTTGTCTGCCGGCAGCATAGACTTAAGCCTTTCCCTTTCTAATATATCCGTCACAGCAGAATCATACAGTTTCTTAAAAGAAATACCTGTGCCTCCCAGTTTCAGAATCATAACCGGCGCTTTATAATTATTATCCTTTTCCACGAGTCATTCCTCCATATAGAATTCCTTCATATCGTCAAGGCGCAGAAGCATTGGGTTAAGTCCGATTCCTGCACCCGCGTCGATATTTATCCAGGTTTCCGTTCTGGCTGCTCTGCCACGGTACTGTTCGCCGTAAACCACTGTGGGAGTATGGCCGAAAACCACCTTTATATCGTCAAAATACCGCTGAGAAAGATGGGGTCTTGCCCACAGTAAGTCTGTGGGTGTATATTCCGAGAGTTTCTTGTCAGGTCTGAAACCGCCGAGACCGCCGTGTACAAGGAGAAAATCTCTGTCCCCTACCGTCAGCGCCTCATAAAGCGGTGCTTCACGGAGATATTCAAGGATATATTTTATTTCACTGTTTCGCATACCCGATAACACATCCAGTGTCACCTGACCGCTGTTTGCAACCCAGGTGGAATAGATGTTCAGCTTCGTGCCCGTCAGACGATCAATTGACTCCTCAGTTATCTCATCAAAAAGGAAGTCACAGGCAAGAAGCATACTTTCGTGGTTACCGAGAATCAGCTCTGCGTTAGGCATCGACATCAACCATTTCAGAATTTTTATGCCGTCCTTACCTCTGTCAATGACATCACCGAGAACATAAAGAAAGTCGTCCTTTGTAAAACCCACTTTGTCCAGAAATGCTTTGAAATTTTCAAGACTGTAACCATGAAGGTCCGATGTTACATAAATCATAGATTTTTCCTTTCTTACAAAACAATACTTTCCAGGGTAAACAGAGGCTGTCTTGATTTTTTCGCAGATTATTCAGAAAAATTTCCGCAGGGCTCGTCGGTCAGTTCAAACTCCAGAACACCGCCCGATGTAATCTGCTCAAAGGTAAGATAAGTTTCAGTAACCTTTTCACCGTTGAATACAGCTTTCCTGATATACGGGAATTTGTCAGGGTCTTTATCGCAAAGAATTCTGAGAGTATCGCTGACACTGCACGAGTGATATTTTTTATCAAGTGCAATCTGAATTTTCTCAAAAAGAGGCGTATTTATATAATATCTGCCGTCACCGGGACATACCTGAGCAAAGCCGAAAGAAGAAAGAACATACCACGCTGAAAGCTGTCCTACATCCTCATTTCCGCAAAAGCCGAAAGCACCGAGACGATAAGCTTCCTTCTGAACTCTTCGTGTCCAGTACTGGCATCTGTCAGGTTTTCCGATAATGTCGAAATAGTGGGTGATGTTGTGGCAGGGCTCGTTTGAATGGTTATAGCTTTCGTT
>JAZQLC010000027.1:0-86198 GCA_045542485.1 Acutalibacteraceae bacterium | reverse complement strand
CATTGAAAATAATTCTTCTGATAGTAGAAATTTTCTACTATGAGGTTTTGCGAAGAAAAATCCGATTTATAAAAAGTGCTCAGCGTTGCATGGCGATAATATTTGTTGTATAATAAAATTGATTTAAGAAATATATTGCAAAGGGGAATTGTGATGAGAACTCTTGAATATAAAACAGACCTGTGTATTATCGGCGGAGGTATGGCGGGGCTTTGCTGTGGAATTGCTGCGGCGCGTCACGGCATTAAAGTTGTTCTGATTCAAGACCGCTCTGTTCTTGGCGGTAATGCTTCGAGTGAAATCCGTATGTGGATAGGTGGTTGCCACGGCAAAGATAACCGCGAGGGTGGTATAATTGAGGAAATTATGCTTGAAAATTTCTACCAGAATCCGTCGCTAAAATACTCTCTGTGGGACAGTGTGCTTTATCAGAAGGCACTGGCGGAAGAAAATCTTACACTTCTCCTTAATTCAAGTTGTCTTGATTGCGTAATGGACGGAAATAAAATTGAAAGTGTCAAGGCGTGGCAATCCAATGCTGAAACCTTTCATATCGTGAAAGCCGAATATTTTGCTGATTGCTCGGGAGATTCTGTTCTTTCCACCCTGACGGGAGCAGAATTTATGTATGGCAGAGAAGCTAAAAGTGATTTCGGTGAAACTATTCCGCCCGAAATTCGTGACAAAAAGACTATGGGAATGAGTTGTCTTTTTCAGATAAAGGAAACCGACCACCCTGTACCTTTCACACCGCCCGAATGGGCATATAAATATACCTCGGATGAGGACTTGCCCTTTAAAGACCACGATAAAAACAATAACTTCTGGTGGATTGAAATCGGCGGCGAGTGGGACTGTGTTCACGATTCTGACAGATGCCGTGAGGAGCTTTTGAAGATTTGCTATGGTGTGTGGGACCATATGAAGAATTACGGTGAACACGGTGTAGAAAACTGGGAGCTTGAGTGGGTAGGCTTTCTGCCCGGTAAAAGGGAAAGCAGAAGGTATGTGGGAAAACACATAGTAACTCAGAATGATGTTGAATCAGAAGGCAGATTCACGGACATTGTAGCCTATGCCGGTTGGAGTATGGATGACCATTTCCCCGAAGGCTTCTATTACCAAAAAGGATATCCTACAATCTTTCATCCTGCACCCACACCTTGGGGTCTGCCGCTGAGATGTATGCTTTCAAAAAATATCGAAAATCTTTGCTTTGCAGGAAGAAATATCAGTGTTACCCACGCGGCACTCAGCTCGTCCAGAGTAATGGCAACCTGTGCCGTTTTAGGCCAGGCTCTGGGAACTGCGGTAGCACAGGCAATAAAAGACGGTGTGACACCTGAAAAAGTTGATATCGGCAAATTACAGCAGACTTTAATGGATGATGACTGCTTAATTCCTTGGCACGAAAGAAAGTTGCCCGAGCTTACCGAAAAAGCAGAATGTTCCGCCGAAATCATCCGCAACGGAGTTGACAGAGGCGAAGAAAATCTCTGGACAGGCAAAGAAAACGATTTTATCGAATATCATTTTGATACGGATACAAAAATAAGCAAAATCAGACTTGTTTTTGACAGTGACCTTAACCGTGATTATCATAATATGCCCTGCAATTATCCTCTGGTGCAGACAAAATTCAGACTGCCCGAAACTTTGATTAAGGAGTACAAGATTCAGGGAATTACCGAAAACGGTGAGATAAAAGAAATTCATATTACCGATAATCACCGGAGATTCGTAAAACACTCTGTGAATTGGTGCGTTAAACAGATCCGCTTTGTTCCCGTATCCACACACGGCGCAGAAGATTTCAGATTGTTTGATTTTGAAATAGGATAAAATGTAACCTGAAAGGGTATAGAAATCAAAAACACGGGCAGTGCATTTCGATGCACTGCCCGTTATATATATTACAACTTTTCTGCTTTTACGGTAATGTCTTGGTTATCAGAACTCTTTTTTCTTTAAAACAATAGCAATAAAGTTCAGATATTTACAAGCTCCTGCCTCAATAGCCTTTCTGTCATTTACGGCATATTCGTTGTCGCATTGTATCCAATCGTTCCAGCACTCTTCATTACTTTCCATCTGATAAATGGAAACAATTTCACTGTTTTCAGATTTTGAAACAATATTTTTCCAATATTCTATATCGTGGATATAGTCTAATTGTTCAGGGGTCCAGGATAACAACAGTTCTTTTGGAATATTATTATGGCAGTCCTTTTTCATTCCGGGAACAACTATATAAATATAGCCGCCTTTCTTTACAAAGGGCAGAAGCTTTTCATCCAGATAGTGAGCATCTCTTCCGAAATAATTGTAGGAATCTGTACTGACAACTGCATCGAAAAAATCTTTTTCATATTTCAAATCCGTAGCGTCAGCTTTTACAGCAACAATTTCTTCCTCCGTTAATCCCATTTCAGCAAAGAATTTCTGATTTTCTTCCTGCTCACTCCAAAGGTCGGTTGCATAAACCTTAAAGCCGTACTCTTTTGCTAAAAATACAGATGTGATTCCTTGTCCGCTGCCCAAATCCATAACAATGGCACCTGTTTTGATTTGGTTGTCTTTCATCAGTTCTTCTTCTAATTTGAGTGGGTTAGGCCCCATAATTTTTTGATTGATTATATCAATATCGTATTTTTCTGTTTTTACATATTTCATTTGATTTCTCCTTAATTCCTCGCGCTATAAATTGGAATTTGATTGTATGTTCAACGCATTACATCGTAGGGACGGGCGTCCTCGACCGTCCGTGAAAATCACAAAAAATTAACGGCTCGTCAAGGATGCCGAGCCCTACAACTGCACACTTCAACTGTTCGACAAATTCTTATTTTTCGGGATAATTATACCACCCGTACCAAGAAAAACGCAACAGTTTTTTGTACTGTTGCAGGTTGTTGGGTGATAATGACCTACTTTCCCTCCACAACCACGGCAACAAAGGTTATCGGATATCGCGTATCCCTCTTCTCTGTATCTTATTGGGCGAAGCTTGCCATAGCATTCAAAATGGGGAAGAACAACGGCTGTTTTCGGCATTTTTTTGATTGCAGTATTCAGCTTTTTTAATATTTTGTATTGACATAATGATGAGAAAATGATAATATTATAATTGAAAACAAACCGCATTCTGTTTTGAGTTGTTAATTCAGATAGGAGTTGATGATTTGGCAAACATAAGAAGTAAAGAGGCAACCGCCGAATTACACAGAAAAATCCTTACTGCCGCAACGGCACTGTTTATGCAGAAAGGCTTTGAACGTACCACTTTTACTGACATAGCCAAGCTTTCCGGTGTTCTCAAAAGTAAAGTTCTTTATGAGTTCAGCAGTAAAGAGGAAATTTTAGTCTTGCTTGTGACGAAATTCCTTGACGGTGTAACCGTAGCCTCTGATGCAGTTTCAAAAAAACTGACAGACGATAAGGTGCTCATATTAATAGCCAACGAGGTTTTACAGATCTATATGGCAGAAATGAACGAGGATATGCGAAACCTTTACCTTGCGGGTTACTCAATGCCCAAAACAAGCGAGGCGGTGCTCAGACGAAGAGCCGAAATGATGTACGAGCATTTCAGCTTCAGTTTTCCCGAACAGGAATTAAAGGACTTTTACGAAATCGAAATCGCTTCAATGGGAATTATGAGAGCATATATGACTATTCCCTGCGATATGTATTTTCCCATAGAGGCAAAAGCCAAAAAGCTTGTCACTATGCTTCTGCGAATTTATAAAGCGGAAGAAGAAAAAATTAACGAAGCAATTGAGTTTATCAGTAAAATTGACTTTGAAGCCATAGCAAAAAATGCCGTTCAAAGTGTATTCGATGAACTTGCAATAAAAACTGATAAATAGTCCCCGAAAGGAGAAATAGAGATGAGCAAAACCTTAAAGAAAACCTTATTGGCAGTTATGTTGGTATTGATGTTTTTATCGGTTACAATCTTAACCGTAAGTGCAAAAGATGTTATTACAGAAGATGGTGTTGAATACACTATTTTAGATGATGAGGCGACTGTTACCGGCAGTTCTTCTTCAATTAGCGGAGAAATTTTTATACCGGATGAAATTGACGGTTGTCCGGTAACAGCTATTGGCGAGGGAGCTTTTTTCGGCCGTAGTGAAATCACAACGGTAACAATAGGAAGAAATGTAAGGGTTATCGGTGACAATGCCTTCCGAATCTGTTCTTCTCTTAAAACCGTATCGTGTCTCGGTGAGCTTGACAGTATAGGCGTATGTGCATTTTATTCTTGTGAAGAACTTACCGAAGTATTTTTAGATTCAATCAGTTATGTCAGCGAGAATGCTTTCAGAGGTTGTAGTTCGCTTTCGGGTATATATTTAAATAGTAATGAGTCACTTTTTGTAGGTGAAAGGGCATTTGACGAATGTACAAATTTAAATGCTGCATCAATGGACGGAAGTTCAATATATGTGGAGAATAATGCTTTCCGCAGTTGTTCAAATCTGAATGAAGTACATTTTAACGGACAGGTTGAGCATATCGGAAACAATGCCTTCAGTGATTGTTCAAATCTTACAATTCTTTATTTTAACGAGGCAGTCGAGTATATCGGAGTCAGTGCTTTCGGCGATTGCTTAAATCTGTATGAATTGTATTTTAACGGACCCGTTGGTTATATCGAAGATGGTGCTTTCGACGGCTGTTCGAGTCTGTATGAATTGAATTTTCACGAATCGGTTGGTTATATCGGAATTGAAGCTTTTGATGGTTGTTCAGGTCTTACGGTTATGAGCTTTCACGGAAAGGTCGAGCATATCGGTGTTAATGCATTCAGCGGTTGTTCAAGTCTGAGTGAAGTGCATTTTCATGAACCGGTTGGTTATGTTGACGAAGGTGCTTTCAGCGGTTGTTCAAATCTTATATACCTGAATTTTTATGATACCGTTGAGCATATCGGTAACGAAGCGTTCCGTGATTGCAGCTCTCTTTCGGGTGTATATTTGAATGGTAATGAGTCACTTCTCGTCGGTGAAAGGGCATTTGACGGATGTATAAATGTAAATGCTGTATCAATGGACGGAAGTTCAATATATGTGGATAATAATGCTTTCAGCGGTTGTTCAAATCTGAATGAAGTGCATTTTAACGGACCGGTTGAGCATATCGGCGACAATGCTTTCAGAGACTGTTCAAATCTCATAAACTTGTATTTTAACAAATCAGTTGAGTGTATCGGTGAATCGGCTTTTGAAGGCTGTGGTTCTCTCAGAAATCTGAACTTTGAATCAGGTTGTAGAATTATTTCTGACAGTGCTTTTAAAGATAATGTTTCTCTTGAGTCTGTATATTTCTCTGATGATTTGGAGGAAATAGGAAAATCAGCCTTTGAAAACTGCAGTTCGTTGTATGTTGCAGAGTTCCCGAAATCATTGAAAACAATCGGTGCTTCGACTTTTTACGGATGTAGCGGCCTTACAGAAATTACAATTCCTTATGGTGTTTTATCAATTGAAGATCATACTTTTGCACTGTGCGAAAAACTTGAAAAAGTCAGCGTTCCCGACAGTGTTGTGAGTATCGGAGAATCTGCTTTTGAAAGTTGTAGCTTTTCAAGCTTTGTTTTTCCTGACGATTTAAGAAACATCGGTGTTTTCGCTTTTAATAATTGTCAACTTCTGACTTCAGTAATATTGTCTGACGGTGTAAAAACAATTGGTAGTGGTGCTTTTTCCGATTGCAGCTCTCTCAGTTTTGTGTTGATTCCAAACAGTATAGTCAGCTTCGGAAGTTCAGTTTTCAATGAAACACCCGGACTTACAGTACACTATGTGGGTTCTGAGGAAAGTATGAACGCTCTTAATATGTACGGCGAAATGTACCATGCGTGTGCATACATAGATAAAATCGAAGCAACATGCACAAAAGACGGCTATGCGGATGCTTATCTCTGTAACGATTGTGGAATTATTAAGTCAGGTATGATTATTCGTGCAACAGGTGAACACAAATATACATCAGTGACATTTAATCCCACATGTACACAGAAAGGCTATACAAGTTATTCTTGTGTCAATTGCGGTGATAGTTTTACCGAAGACGGTGCTGCTGCTAACGGTCATTCTTACAATGAATGGACTGCTCTCACAGAGGCAACATGCACTCAACAAGGTGTAGATGTGAGAATTTGTGAAGTTTGCGGCATTTCCGAATACCGTGTAAACGCGATGAAAAAGCATATTGATGAAGATGGTGACGGATTGTGTGATAACGGTAACGAATCATTGAAAACAGAACATATTCACGCTTATTTGTCTGTGATTACTAAAGCTACCTGCACACAAGATGGTTATATTAATTATGTATGTGTCGGTTGCGGTGATAGCTTTACCGAAGACGGTGCTGCTGCTAACGGCCATTCTTACAATGAATGGACTGCTCTCACAGAGGCAACGTGCACTCAACAGGGTGTAGATGTGAGAAATTGTGAAGTTTGCGGTATTTCCGAACATAAGGTTGCTGAAAAGAAAACCCATGTAGATGCAGACGGCAACGGTATCTGTGACCACGGCTGCGGACATGAATTTGAAACGCCCGTAGATGACATCTGCGACCACATCTGCCACAGCGATAACGCTTTTCTTAAGTTTATCTGGGGCTTTGCAAACTTCTTCTTGAGACTTTTCAAGATTCAGCAGTATTGCGCTTGCGGAGCTTCTCACTACGATGCACCGTTTTTTGGATAAAATTTAATGTGTAACAATTTACCGCCGGGGACGAAAAATCCTCGGCGGTTTTGTCATTCTATTAACTTATAAAAAAGACCGAAATTCCTATATTTCAAGGCGTTTCGGCCGTCTTACCCAAGTTATCTTTTTCTTTTGTAATTCAATACAAGATTTCCGTTAATGGTTTCGGATTTTGTGAGTTCAAAGTTTTAAACTGTGTGACCAGAGCAATATGAGTATATAAGAAAAACGCCGCTCAGATTTAGGTCGGAGCGGTGTTTGCTGTCTGTGTTCGCATAACAAATACAAGAAAATATATGATGCTTTTTATCAACAAAAAAATATGCAAGGTTTTTGCGGATTTTTGAGTTGTCAGAATCACAATATTTTTCAAGAAGTGATTCTATGATTTCATCTTCGGAAAGCTTGTTTCTCATATCAATAGTTGAATATCACAAAAATAATCCACATATCAGCATTGATTTGTGTATTTTGTTGTGTTACAATATAGGTATTAATTGGGAAGCTAGGCAAAAAAACATATCTGAACACGGCTACACAGGCGATAGTGAAGAGGGTTATGTTGTGACTTTCTCTGACTGTGTTGAAACTTGCGGAAACGATCTTTCAATCATAAAAAACAGTATTGAACTGAAAATATTACTCAATTTAGCGGCCAGTCAAGCCGTTGCTGTTTTTGTTGAATAAATTAGTAATGAACGGAGGAAAAAATAATGAAAAAAGAGTATGGCGGAATGCCGATGAGAATCGCACACACGGGAGTTACGCAGTTTGCTCCCGAAAATTCGTTGGAAGCATTCAAAAAAACTGCTGAACTCGGTTTAGAGGGCATTGAGCTTGATATTCAGATATGCGGAGACGGAGAAATCATTGTAACTCATAACAGTACTATGGGTTATATGACATTCGAAAAACATAGGGATTCTATCAGAGATATGACAGCTGAGCAAGTAAAAAAATTCGATATACCATATCGTAATGCACTCAAGCTTAAATATCCTCCATATCCCTGGACAGAGCATTACGGAGGCAGACGTATGATCACGCCGCCGGATTATATTGAAGACAGAGTAACTCATCTGATAACCTTCCCCGAATTCGATGCATGGCTGTCAACCGTTGATTATGACCTCACCGTTGAGGTTGAATTCAAGTGCAAAGGTATGTGTCCGCGTATGGATGAAATTCTTGCAAAATCATCCAATGTTTCAAGATACATATTCTTCTCGGGCGACTGGGAAGTGCTTGAAGAGATGCAGGAGCATTACCGTAAAAACGGTAAGCCCGAGGGACTGCGTTTCGGTGCCAATATCCGTTTTATCAATGAAAAAACAATGGATTTTGTTAAACGCTCTGACCTCTGGGAAGTCGGGCTCAACAACGAAGCGTTCACCAAAGAGGATGTGGATATGTTTGAGTCAATGGGCATCAAAGTATTTTCGAATCTCGGCGATTATCCCGAGTGGTGGCAACAGATTTGCGATATGGGCGTAGCAGGATTCAAAACCAATTATCCCGATGCCTACACCGAATGGTGGTTAAGTACTCATTAAAAAGGGAGGGAAATGTTAAATGGATGACAATGTTACAATCAGCAAAACGGAATTGCTCTATGACCCGCTCTTTGACAAAAAGCCTGATCTGAAGATGAAAGGCAAAAAGAATACAGTTTTTAAGGCCGTGTTTATAATTGTAATAACAATTTTTGTAGGTCTTTCTCTGTATTTCAGCTTCAATTCAATCAGCTCCGACGAATATACATACAAGGAAAACGATACAGGATATACCCTGGACCAGTTTGTGGGCAAGGAAGATAATATAATACTGCATGTTGATTATGTCAGAGACGATGCAGGCACTGCCGACACGACAAAACCGGTTACCGGAGTGCGTGAATTTTCCATGAGCTGCAATGAATATGTGCGTTTTATTTTTATCGGAAAAGATGTTGCAGAGCTTGAGAAGCATTGCTTTTATTATACAAAAAACCTTATGGCGGTAATCGTTGACCCTGAGAATCAGAGCTACACCTCTGTTGACGGTGTGCTGTATTCAAAGGATATGAAGGAAATTATCCTTCATCCTATGAGAAACCATCAATACAGAACAGCACTCGCAGCAGGAATTGCCGAGCCTTCAGATGACGCGACTGCCGAAGCCTTCCTTAATGAGTTTTCAAAAAAATACGGCGATGAAACAACAGCTGATGCAGAAGAATACGAAAATCAGTTTTCAAAGCAGGCCTTTTATGTAATACCCGATTCGGTTACAAGAATTGAAGATTCATGCTTCAGCTACTGCGAAAAACTGACATATGTTACCATTCCTTCATCCGTGAAGGAAATCGGAAATCTTGCATTCTTTAAGTGCAAGGGCTTTGAGACAATTACAATACCTGACGGTGTCAAATCAATCGGTTCCGACGGATTTTCATATTGCGAAAAGGTCACATATATTTATGTGCCTGAAAGCGTAGAATTTATCGGACATCACGCTTTTTACGGTGACCTGGGATGTGAAAAAATATATCTCGGCGCCGAAAATGAAGACTCAGTTGAAACCGGTGAAAACTGGCTTCCGAAAAAGAACCCCAGATCCCTTAAGGACGCAGAGGCTGTTTACGGGCAGAAAAGGAGGGTTAACTGATGGCTAAGGGTAACATAAAATCAGTTTTTCAGAACGTAAAAAATCATTGGAATGAACCGGACAGAGAAAAAGGAAACTATGTTCCGTTCAAAGAGTATCTGACAGTATTTTTTGGCGTGGGAATGAATTACAGCGTCAGCACTCCTCTCAGTTATCTGGGTTTCAGTGCGTCATGCTTCCTTATAATGTATCATTACAATCTGCCGTATCTTGCTTTTTCGGTAATCACCCTTATCGGACTTCCTCTGACATATCTGTGGAATGTTCTGAGCTGGTTTGTGGATGATAATCTGGGCCTTCTTGAAAAGAAAACCGAAAGAAAATTCCTCTCTTTTTACAGTACGGTTTCGCTCGTCGGACTTTGTATGATACTGTTTGACGCATCTACATTTCTTCCGTCGTCATTAGCCGAACTGCTCAACGGAATAAATGGTGTAAGTGCAAGAAGCTTTCTTAAAATATTAGGCGTCCAGCTGTTTGTGAATGCCTATGGCGGATTGCGTAATATTATCTGGAGAAAGAAGCTCGTTCCGAAATTCGGAAGATATAAATATGTGTTGTTTGCAAACTTTTTCCAGAAATCCGTGATGATAATCCTTATCGGCTGGCTTCCGATTTATAATGTAAAATTAGTTGAAGACAGAATGTGGATGGCATATCTTCTGTTTATGATCTATGATATGTTCCCGTTCAATAATGTTATTGAACAGTGCACTCAGAACATTTCTCCCAATCCGCACGAAAGAATGCTTGTAAGAACATGGCCTGTAAAATTGTCGCATTTTGTCAGAAACGTATTTGATGTTGTAGTTCCGCTTTTCGGAATTGCTTTTGATGATATAAGATTTTACAAGTTTGTTGTTCCCGCAGTATTCATTCCAATGGGCGCATTGACACTGATAAGTGTCAGAAACATTACAGAGAGAATTCCTCAGCCTCCTCTTGAAAAGAAACAGAAGATATCTTTCTGGTACGGAATTTCTCAGGTCATGAAAAATAAGTATAACTGGCTCAATACCATTTCTACGCTTCTTGATTCTTTCGGAAACGGAATGATAAACCTTACAAATGTTATGTATTTCTTCTCGTTCCGTATGTACACCCAATGCGCAATTTACGGTTTGATGAAAACCTTGTACAGCTTCAGGTCCACACCGCTCAGCTTTATTGCCCCTTACTTTGTAAAGAGGTTTTCATACAGAACCCTAAAAGTCACCAAGCTTGTTGTTTGCGCGGTAAATTCCATTGCAGAAATGCTGACTATTATGGCTTTTCCCACAAAGCAGAATCTGTGCGGTATTGTTATTTTTACGTGTGAATTTATCAAAGGTTTTGCAAACTCAATTCCCGATGTTGCTGATTCCGATATGACTATCAGAAAGAATGACTATCAGATGTATCTTTCCGGTGAACGTCTCGAGAATTTCAGCGGTGTGTTCAACTGGATTATTTCTCCTGTTACCACATTTGTCAGCCTGATAATACCTGTACTCATTCTCAAAAACGGATTTAATTCAAACTGGGATGTTCTTTTTATCGATTCCGCAAGATTCCACATTCTTGCAGTTCCGTTGGCGTTTGACCTTGCCGGCTTCGTTCTTATGATTATCCCGTACCTGTTCTGGGATTTCAACAATCCGCAGCACGAATATGTTATGGAGGTTCTCAAACAAAGAGAAAAGCTTGCCAAGGAAGGCTATTTCCCGGCGGATTACGAGGGCGGCCTCGTTTTTGCAGAACCGGGAGAACTTCATGCGGGAATCCCCGTTGAGTCGGCGGCTATGATTGAAAGGCGTAATTCTCTTATCGGAAATACACAGGAGACGCCGGAATCAATTACAACTAATTCAATTCTTTCAAATTAATCAAAAAATCCTGAATGCGACAGCGTTCAGGATTTTTACTTCTTACATATTACCTCTTCACTCTTCACTAAAATTGCATCCAGGATTTTTCAGGAAGTAAGAGTGAATAAATGTGAACGATACACCTGTACCCGATTGAAATATTGACAACGATTTCCTTAAGTGATATTATGGACTTGCAAGGTTGTAACTTATCAGTAAAGGAGAATAATATATGAGCATAGCATCATTTTTAACCGGTATCATTCTTAGTATATTCACTTTTTTTGCCTCACTTACAACCCCGTCCTTTGTAGCACCCGTTCCTGAAATGAAGCAGGACGACTTCGTTCCTGTTATGCGCTTTGTATCTTCCAGTGATACCCACATAGAAAAACTCGGTGACACGGGCAGTAAAAGACTTTCTTCTATGATAAAAACCGCTTATGCCATAAGTGAAGCGGATGAGGATTATAAAAATTTAGATGCAGTGGTGATTTCGGGCGATATTACCGACAATGGCTTTTTGGGCTCGTTTTTTTCTTTCGCCGCCATAACCGATTTTGAAATCCGCGAGGGGACTGAGCGCCTGGCAGTAGTAGCCAAATCCCACGACAGTTATACCCATTTAAACAACAGTCTTAAGGTTTTTGAGGGAATAACTGGTCAGGAGCCTGATTTTCACAAAGTAATCGGCGGTTTCCATTTCATCGGTGTTTCCCGTTCTGCAACACTTAAGCATTACACTGATAAGCAGGTGAAATGGCTTGACGAAAATATTGCTGCTGCAGTTAAAGATGATCCTGAAAAGCCTGTGTTTGTGTTCCAGCACGAGCATGTAAAGGATACGGTTTACGGAAGCAGTGAAACTGACGGCTGGGGTTTAGATGTTTTTACGGATGTGCTATCAAAGTATCCTCAGGTGGTACACATTTCGGGACATTCTCATTTCCCTGCAAATGATCCCAGAGCTGTATGGCAGGGTAGCTTCACAGCCATAAATGACGGCGGTCTTGCTTATTTTGAACTCGCCGTAGACGGTAAAAACGGACAGTTCCCCCAGGATAAAGACAGAATGAGTCAGGCACTCATTATAGAGGTTGACGCTGATAACAGAGTTCTCGTGAAAGTACTCGATGTGGATGCGGGCAAGATTATGAGAGAGTTCCTCATAGATAATATCACCGAAGAAAACAAGGTGAAATACTCTTTTGAGACGAGAAAAGAAAAATCCTCTGCTCCTGTTTTCCCTGAAGGTGCAGCTCTTCATTACGAGAAGAACGGACTTAAGCATTACATAACCGTACCTCAGGCAAAGGTAAGCGAGGATAATGAGGTGTTCCTTTACAGAATTTCCGTGCTCAATGAAAAGGGGAAAACTATCTATGAAGATTGGGCGTTTTCTGAGTATTTCTTCTCAGATATGCCCGAAAGTATAACTTTTGACGGTTTTATAACACTCACTAAAAACTTTACCGTAAAGGTATGTGCTGAAGATGTCTGGGGAAACACAAGCGATTATCTGGAGATAAAAGTTTAAATTGCTCAGGTAGATTTGGTATATATCAATGGTTCAAAAATGAGATGTAATTTCAAAAATCGACGGATTTCCACAAGAAGTTCGTCGATTTTACTTTTTCACTATTCACTAAGCTCCGGGTTGATTTTTGAACGACTACCAAAAGGCCAAAAGGTTAAAATGTAATCACATTACATCAGACGGATAATAAAACTATTGCCACAGAATCAAAAATATGATAATCTTAAATAAAAGAGGTGAGTGATTCGATGAAAAAGAAAATCATCATTTTATCTATTGTTTTAGTTTTCATTATCGCAGGAGGATATGTGGGAAATATGTTCGGAGTTTTTGCAAAAGGTAACTACGGCGAGTACGGTCTTGAAAACACAGTCGCCACAGAAAACAGTCCTATCAGAGACAAGACAATAATTTTCCTCGGCAGTTCCGTCACTTACGGTTACGGCTCTCTCGGTGTGAGCTTTGCAGATTTTCTTGAAAAATCAGACGGAATAATTTCTATCAAAGAAGCAGTATCAGGCACAACTCTTGTTGATGAAAAGTCAAATTCCTATGTATCTAGACTTAAGACTATTGATACAAATATAAAAGCAGATGCCTTTGTCTGTCAGCTTTCAACCAACGATGCCACAAAGGAAAAGCCTCTCGGCAAAGTGTCAGACGGTTTTGATATAAACTCCTTTGACACACAGACGGTTGCAGGTGCAATTGAATACATAATCGCCTATGCGAAAGACACATGGAATTGTCCTGTGATTTTCTACACTCAGGCAAAATACGATAGTGAATATTACGGTGAAATGGTGTCACTTCTTCTTGAAATTCAGAAGAAGTGGGATATTCACATTATCGATTTCTGGAACAATGAAGAAATCAATAACATCACAGATGAAGAAAGAAATCTCTACCTCGTCGACCATATCCACCCCACAAAAGCCGGCTACAAACTCTGGTGGCTCCCCAAAATTAAGGAAAGTTTATACGAAGTTGTAAAATAATCAATGCCCTCGGACTCAACATCCGAGGGCATAACGTTTATTCTTTTGAGACTCACCAACCAACGGAGTAAAAATATCCATTTCTGTTCATAAATGGTTCGGCTGCACTTATTCCGCCGTTAGAGGGGATATTTTGTGATTTGTTCCTTTTGAAAAACATTAAAAGTGCTTGAATCCGATATAGTTGACGGAAAACGTGTCGGACATAACGGTTCATATAAACCCAGCACAGGCGAAATAGAAATAGACCTTTTCGCAGGTGCTGACGGTCAGGGTATAATGCTCCATACTTTGGCTCATGAACTCGTTCATCACATCAGAGAACACAATGCAGAGGAATACAAGGTGCTTGCTGATTTCCTTATGGAGCAGTACGGAAAGAAAGGCGTTTCCGTTGATGTTCTTGTAAGAAGGCAGATGGAAAAAGCCAAAGCATCGAAAAGAATAATCAGTTATGCAGAAGCACATGAGGAAGTTATTGCTGACTCAATGGAAACTATGCTTACTGACGGTAAGGCTATTGAAAAGCTCCAGATGCTTCAGGCTAAAGACCCGTCTCTTTTTGAAAAAATCAAAAAAGCGATTGCTGAACTCATTGCTAAAATCAAAAAAGCATACAAGAACGTAAAACCTGAAACTTTGGAAGGTCAAATCGTTGCAAGTATGCTTGACGAATATGAAACAATTCAGCAGATGTTTGTGAAAGCTCTTGCCGGTGCGAGTGAGAATTTTAAGAATGCTGAAGTGATGGAGACTGTTGGAAATACATCACAGGGTAACAAGGTTAAATATTCCTTGAATGAAAATTTCGCTAATCAGATAGACTCTTGGGATAGAAAAACTATTGGTTTTTCTTTTGTGGTGGGAACTACCTCAGAAGCTTTAGTAAAAGCTGGTATTCCTAATCAACAGATTCGTTGGGATGCATCAAAAATAAAAACCACCATTGAAAAACACAACGGAATGTCTCTTGAAGTAATAAAGCAAGTGCCAAATCTTTTAGAAAATCCTGTTGTGGTTATTGATTCAAAAAATGATTTACAGTCTAAAATCATTATGGGAGAATTGCATGATGATAATGGAAAAATTGTAACTGCAGTTTTGAAATTGAATCCTACAAGCAAAAAAGGAAATCAACTTGACCTTATAAAAATATCCTCAGCACAAGGCCGAGGTCATATCGAAAGTTTGTTCAGACAAAAAGATGGGAAACCTGTAATTGTTAGGTATGTAGATAAAAAAAGAATCCAAAGCTGGCTGAATGTTAATAGGCTACAATTGCCGTTACACAGTTTCAACTTGGATTCTAATAACAGAGTACCACAAAACGGTACAGATGTCAATACCAGTATATCCGAAAAAGGTGTGAAGTATTCCTTTGCCGGCAGAGAAGCAAAAACTTCCGACATAAAGACACTTGAAGCAGCAATCCGTCTTGAAGATGTAGGAAAAGCAACATCAGAAGAGATAAGACAGCAGACAGGCTGGTTCCGTGGTATGGACGGCAAGTGGCGATTTGAAATAAGTGACAGAGATATTGAGATTGACACGACAGGAAAATTCCATACTAACCCTGATGTAAGGAGATATATGGAACTGTTTGAGAAGGTCTTTGTCAGTATGGATGCTTCTGAAGAAGAAACAACAGAACTTCGTAGCCTTGATGAAAACCTCAAAGGCGTGAGCTTTGAACCGCGAACCCTTGGAGAACTGATAAAACACGATAAGCTTTTTGCAGCCTATCCTCAGCTAAAAGAAATATCTGTCCACTTTGCCGATATTGAAGAACGAGGTATTTATGACCCGATTTCAAAAATTCTTGTTTTACAATCAAAGTTAAAGCTTGACAAAAGTAAACTTGAAAAAACTCTTATTCATGAAATCCAACATGCAATACAAGATATCGAAGGCTTTGCAAGCGGTTCAAGTCCTGATTCCTGGCAGGTCGCAGGAGTATCAAAGGAAGACGCTTACAGTTATTATGAAAGAACTGCAGGTGAAATTGAAGCAAGAGATTCTGCCACACGAAGTTGGAGAACAGATGAGGCAAGAAAAGAAAAACGCCCTGATATTGACAGGACGGATGTGATTTTCAGTAATGACAATATTATTTCATTTGCTTACGATGATAAATCTGAAAAGAAAGAAATAATCAACACAATCAATGATAATATTGACTTAATAAAGAAACAACCAATTTTTTCTGTTGTAGGTGAGAAAATTCCATCTGAAATGTCGAAGTCTGATTATATACTTTCTATTTTTAAAGAACAAGGTAATATGGCATACAATTCCGTTTTAGGCAATGTCGAACTTGTAAAATCAGGTGCGAAATCCACGGTTATGCATGGCTTCGGATATGAAAAGTTAGCGGCAGCACGAGCAATAAAGGATGTTGTTGAAAAAGGTAGTATTATTAAAGTCGAAAAAAATTATAATAATACACAGGTAGACAGGTATTTTATAGCTGGAATGGGTCATATTGACAATTATCCTGCGTTCCTTGGCTTAATTATAAAAGCGTATCCTACGCAAAAAAACAGTAATGCTAAATTTTATCTTCACGAGACCGTAATAATAAAAACAGATTCACCCATCATAACGGCACCGCAATTAAGCGTAGATACCGTGAGTGAATCTGTTTACAATAACAGTATATCCAATCCTTCCGAAAATGTCAAGCAAAAACAATTTGAAATAATCGAAAAGGTTAATCCTGCACCGAATAGTTATCTGACTTGGATAAGAAAGGTTGAAGATATAAAAACTCTTTCAGAAACACTTGAGGACAGCGAATGGTCTGATTATGATGAATTCAATCCTGACCTGACAAGAGGAATGCTTGAGGAAGCTATAGAAAAAGGTGAAATCACTATTTACAGCTCTTATCAGATTAAACAAGGTACATTTGTATCACCATCATATATGGAAGCTGAAAGCTATTCTGGTAATGGAAAGGTATATGAGAAAACAGTTAAGATTGATGATGTTGCCTGGATAGACCCTACACAAGGTATGTATGCAAACATAGACGAAAAGTATTCCGACCGAGACCCTGATGCCTTGACTCCCCGAAACCTTCTTGCAAACGCTCTTGAAGAATCAGCAGTACATGAGGTTGAAAAGAAGAAGCTTGCAGAGTACAAAGCAAACATCGAGAAACTGTATGCGAATGAGCAGGAGTTGTACGAGGTTCGCAAGGAAATCAAAGAGCTTTCTTTCGCACCAGGTAAAAAAGACACAGCGAAAATCAAAAAGCTTCAGGAAAAAGCAATCAAATTATCAAACTCTGTTACTTTCTATGACAAAAAGCTTCTCAACCTTGAAAGCACATCCTTCCTCAAAAATGTCCTTGAGCGTGAAAAGCAGAAGGCAATCAAGAGGCAGAAGGAAAAAGATGCTGAACGCTTGAAGGCACAGAAAGAGAAGGCATTGCAGAAGGAAAAAGAAATCACAGAAAGATATCAGGCATCTCGCAAAAAAGCTGTTGAAAGCCGTAACAAAACCGCTATGCGAAATAAGATTAAGAGAGTTGTGAATGAACTCAATCAGTATCTTCTCCATGGCACAAAGGACAAGCATGTTATGGACAACATGAAAAAGGTTGTAGCAGAAGCTCTCAGTATTCTCGATATGGATACAGTTGGTGCTGATGAAAGAGTTGAAAGATACAATCAGCTTATTGCAGAGGCTACCGACCCTGATGTTCTTGCCTCTCTTACCGAGACAAGAGACAGGATACAAGGTCAGGGTGACAAACTGCATGAGAAACTTATGTCTCTTAAAAATGATTACGATGTAAAGGAATGGCTTGGTCATTCCGGCATACAAATTACAATCGATATTTACGGTCATCTGGATACAAAAAGAAAGAACAAAGTTGAAGAATCTATTCAGAATTCAGTGAATGTTAGAAGCTTTCTCCCTGATTCTACTGGGAATATGGCAGTTTAAGACTGCTTTTACCAAAAGGTTTTGAGTTGTTAGAATTTTGTTAGAAAAATGCCGTTATTATTTCTTAAAAGAAAAATAATTTAAGGGCATAAAAAAGCCGCAACCCTTGGTAAATCAAGGATTGCGGTATGGCGCGCTGCAAGAGATTCGAACTCCTGACCTTTTGGTTCGTAGCCAAACACTCTATCCGACTGAGCTAGCAGCGCAAATGGCGTTTTTCAACGCTCATATATATTACCACAAGAAATCAAAAAAATCAATAGTAAAATGCAAATTTTTGAGATTTTTTTGATTTATTTTTTTGCTTTTTCTTTGTCTGACTTCTTTTCGTAGCCGAAAGTTGATGCAAAGAGGTCAATTTTGAATGCTTTGATTACAGAACTGAAAAGTCTTGAACCCTGAACAGGCATAAGTCTGTTGAATCTGCCCATAGCGTTACCGTCAAAGCCTACAACTATGTAAGATTTCTTGCGGAGGATGCCTTTGAGGATTCTGTTTACAGCCTTGTGGCAGGGAGTTGAAACCATATTGATAAGGTCCATACCGTCTGTTGCACCCTGGTTTCTGAAAATATCAGTCTTTGTAAAGCCGGGGCAGACAAGACCGATGTAAGCTTCGCCTCTGAGTTCTTCTCTCATAGCTTCTGTAAGACCTTTTACTGCTGCCTTACTTGCTGAGTACATTGAAGTGCCGCCGAGAGCCATAAGAGCTGCTGAAGAAGCAACGTTAACGATAGCGGGAGTTTCGCTCTTGAGAAGGAGAGGAAGCATAATTTTTGATGAATATGCTGCTGAATAGAAGTCGATGTTGATTGATTCGTCGATTTCTTCCTTTGAATAGTTCATCAATCTGTCAAAACGGGGAAGAACACCTGCGTTGTTAATGAGAACATCGGGTCGGATGTTTTCTTCAACAAGCCAATCGTGGAAATTCTGCCAGTTGTCATAGCTTGAAACATCAAAGAGTTTGTATGAGAAAAGCTTTGCATAATCGCCCAACTCTTCAACGAAAGCTACCATTTTCTTTTCGCTTCTTGCAACACCGATAACTTTACAGCCATGCTCTTTCATAAGTCTTTCAGCAAGCATTTTACCGATACCGCTTGATGCGCCTGTGAGAATTACTGTTTTGCCGTCAATCCATTTTGCCATAATTCTTACCCCCAAATTAATTATCGGGACAATTATATCATAATATGTTGTGTTTTTCAACACCCGAGTAAAAGATTTATTTAAAACCAATTGTGTCTTTGCCGTATTTTATTGACATTGACTTTATTTGGTTTTATAATAAAAATGTAATAAAATTTCCTTAAGGAGGAATTGAAATGGATAAATATCTGATCATCAACGCAGACGACTTTGGTATGTGCAGAGGTTCAAACCTTGCAGTTATGGAGCTGCTCAAGGAAGGGAAAATCACATCTTCTACAATTATGGCTCCTTGCGCATGGGCGCCTGAAGCGGCGGCGTTTGCTAAAAAGAATCCTGAGCTTGGTATCGGTGTACACTGGACAACAACAAGTGAGTGGAGCAAATACAGATGGGCACCTGTTAATTCATCAGATACAGATTCTCTTCGCGACGAAGATGGCTTCTTCTATCACGAAAGCGACGAGTTTGAGAAAAACTGTGATGTTCAGCAGGTAAGAGGGGAGCTTATTGCTCAGATTGAAAGACTGAAAAAATTAGGTCTTGAAAATCCCTCACACGTTGATAACCACATGGGCTCACTCTACGGCATCGAAACGGGCAGATTTGAAATTGTTCAGATGACAATTGAACTTGCAGGTCAGTACGGACTTCCGTTCCGCTTTCCTATGCAGTTTACTGATGCACAGTTTACAAACGATATGCTCGCAATCCATGTTCCCAAGGAATTGATTGAACAGTTTATCGGAGGTATGACACAACTCGGTCAGAGTCTTAAAGTTGCTATGCCTGACTACCTTCTTCCAAGCCATTGGGAAGGTCCTCAGAATGAGAGTTTTGAAAATTACAGAGAATATATCTATGAATTTTATCGTACCTTTGAGCCGGGCGTTACCGAGACTTATATTCATCCCTCTCTTCCCACAGATGACCTTAAGGGTACAACAGGCTTATGGGAAAGAAGAGTATGGGAATACGAGCTTTTCAAAGATCCCAAGACAAAACAGCATATTGAATCTCTCGGCATAAAGCTCATAAACTATCGCGATCTTAAGAAAATGAGAGGTTTCTGATTATGAAAAAAGCTCTTTCAGTTATTCTTTCGGCAGTGATTGTGCTTTCAATAGGCTTTTTTACAGGAAAAAAAACACAGGAGATTGAGATAACTCCTGCATATTCGGGCAACAGTGAAGAAGCGATTGAAGCTCTTGAGACAGACGTTCAGACAGCCGAAGATGCGGCGGAAAAGTCTGCTGAAAACCCTGTCAATGACAACAAAGGTAATGCTTTCGGATATGTGGTTGTTACCGACACAATCCCTGCAGACGGCAAAACAGATGTTGCCGATGCTATTCAGGCACTGATTGACGCAAACCCCAACAGAACGATTTATTTTCCTGATGGTGTTTACCTTATCAGCCATCCCATCTACACTCCCGCAGACCCTGCCAAGAGCGTTGATCTGCAGCTTTCAAACTACGCACTTATCAGAGCTTCGGCAGATTTCGAGGGAGAGGCACTTGTGATTCTCGGCGGTAAAGATGCTAAGAATGATACTCACACAGTAGGCAGTAACTATGCCCTTGAGGGAGGTATTCTTGACGGAAGCGGAAAAACAAACGGTGTCGTTATCGCAGGAGGTCGAGAAACCGCTGTAAGACAGGTTTCTATCAAGCACACTATTGTAGGTATCCACGTCAAATACGGTGCAAACAGCGGCTCTTCTGACGCAGATATCAACGATGTGAATATTATCGGTACGGGCGGTACAAATTCCATCGGTGTTGTTGTTGAAGGTTGGGACAATACATTTACAAATATGCGTATTGGTAATGTTTTCATCGGCTTTTATCTTAAAACATCGGCAAACTGCCTTACAAATATTCACCCTCTTTATTATTCAGACTACACTGATTACGAAAACAGTGCAGGATTCGTTGACGAGGGCGGAAACAATATCTATAATTTCTGTTACAGCGACCAATTCGGTAATGCTTTTGTGACAAAAGGCGATGTTTCTTCCATCTATGATAACTGCTTCTGTTACTGGTATTCTGAAGCAGGTCACAGAGAGGTTGCATTTAAAGCGGATAAATTCAATTCAGTTGTAGATAATCTCCGCTGTGGCTTCAGGTATGATACAAGGGATAATAACCATGTGCTCATAACTGAAAGGTCAGGTGGTATAGGCGAGTTTGACACTATCCTCGTTGAAAACCACAAAGTGGGATCGAGTACACACACTCTCTATAAAGAGGGCAGCATTTACAGCTTCTTTGCAAAATTATTCGCATGAGGTGAAAGAAAGTGAAAAAAATTTTATGTGTAGTTCTTTCAGCACTTCTTGTGTTTTCAGCAGTTTCAGTTGTTGCAAGTGCAGAAAAAATCACATATGAAGAATGGGAAGAATATTACGCAACCTGCGATAATATGAAAGTTATGATGACTCCCGGCAAAAATGAAACAGAGCTGAATTTTACATGGCATTCTATCCGTGAAGGTATGGATAAGCCTGTTGTTTATTTCAGTAAAAACGCAGATATGTCTGACAGTAAGGTTTTTGAAGGTTACAGCACATTTTCTGAAATTGTTGAGCAAAGGGTGAACAATGTAACGGTAACAGGTCTTGAAGAAAACATAACATATTATTACACATATGGTACAAAGAACAGCCAGAGCGAGGTTGAAACTTTTAGGACAAACGCTTTTGACAGCTACAAGTTTTTGTTTATCAGTGATGCACAGCCAAAGCACGACCACATCATAGCAAACGATTCATTCAACTGGAACAGAACACTTGAGTCAGCGTTTGCTGCACACGATGACATCAGCTTTATCGTAAACGCAGGTGATGTAACACATTGTGGTCAGTATACGGAGGAATGGGTAGGCTTTCTTGCACCTGAATATCTTCGCTCATATCCTATGGCAGCAACACAGGGTAACCACGACAGAAAGGGTACAACATACAAGTATTATTTCAATAACCCCAATGTATTTTTAGGTATTGCTCCTACATTCTACGGTAACGGATATTATTTCACATATGGCGATGTGCTTTTTGTGTTCATCAACTCAAATAAAATCAATTTCTATGATAACTATCTTCTTATCAAGAAAGCTGTTGAAGAAAATCCCGATGTTAAATGGCGCGTTGCAGTAATGCATCACGATGTTTACGGTACAGGTCACCATGCAACTCAGGATGATGCCGTGGCAGCCCAAAGAACCCTTGCACCTGTTTTCGATAGCTATGATTTTGATGTTGTGCTTACAGGTCACGACCATATTTTCGGCCGCTCATATTTTATGAAAGGTCATAAAATTGTAGAAAATGCAGGATATGATGAGGGTAAGGTAACAGATCCTGAAGGCGTTATTTATTTTACTCAGACAGCAGCTTCGGGCAATACAAGAACTCCCGATGAAGGCGAAGTGTATGATTACTACTGGCTGGGTAAAACAGTTATTACAGGTAACGACTGTTATTCAACAATCGAAATCACAAAAGACGGCGTGATGGAGATTATAACCGTTGACACAATTACAGGCGAAACAATCGACACTTTCACAATTACAAAAACGGACTTTGATTTTGATGAAAAACCTATGACAATGGGATATCTCGGAGCGATACTCGAGCCTCTTATGGGTGAATACTTTGTAATTTATGAAGTGTTTTATAAGATTTTCGGTGTTTTGGGAAATTTGATTGCTAAATAAACTAAAGGGATTTTATGAAACCAAATATTATTTTTTATTTTTCGGACCAGCAAAGGTGGGACACACTCAACAGTTTTCTTATGCCCAATGTCTGGCAATTAGGTCAAGAGGGAGTTCTTTTTGAGGAATCCTACACGTGTCAGCCGGTTTGCGGACCTGCAAGAGCGTGTCTGCAGACAGGTCAGTATGCAACGCAGAACAAGTGTTATTGGAATGGTATTGCATTGGCAGAGGATACAAAAACACTTGCAGACCACTTTAACGAAAATGGCTACGACACGGCATATATCGGCAAGTGGCATCTCGCCTCTGACCAATATCCGGGTATAGGACTTCACTGTGAAAAAACAGCCGTTCCCGTAGAAAGGCAAGGCGGATACAAATATTTCCGCGGAGCCGATGTGCTTGAATTTACATCCCACGGTTATGACGGATTTGTTTTTGACGAAGCGGGTAACAAGATAGATTTCAAAGGTTACAGAGCTGATTGTATAAACGATTTTGCATTGGAATATATCAGAAATCATAGCAGCGAAAAACCTTTCTTTATGTTTGTTTCTCAGCTTGAGCCTCACCATCAGAATGACAGCGGACACTTTGAGGGTCCGTCTGATATAGTGGATAATTTTCGTGATTATCCCATACCTGATGACCTGACTTTTCTGAGTGGCGATTATGAAGCGGAATATCCTGATTATATATCATCTATAAATCGTCTTGATGAAAATGTCGGTAAGCTTGTAGGTGTCCTTAAAGAAAAGGGCATTTATGAAAACACTGTTATTGTCTACACAAGTGACCACGGATGTCATTTTAAAACACGCAATATGGAATATAAGCGCAGCTGTCACGATTCAAGCATACATACTCCTCTGGTTTTCGGCGGCGGAGCGGTTGCAGAAAGCGGGATAAAAGACTGCCTTGTCAGTCTTATAGATTTGCCGCCTACGCTACTTCATCTTGCAGGGATTTCTGTTCCTGAAAGTTATTCAGGAAACGTGCTTCCCGTAAACGGCATATCTGCGCCGGAAAGAGACAGTGTTTTTGTTCAGATAAGCGAATCTCAGGTAGGAAGAGCGGTCAGAACAAAAAAGTGGAAATATTCTGCCCGTGCCATAGGCTCGGGGTGGCACAAGCACAGTGCGGTTCATTATTTTGATGATTTTCTGTATGATCTGAAAAATGACCCCTGCGAGAAAAATAATCTTGTAAATAATAAAAATTATTCAGAGGTTATATCCGAAATGCGTACTTTGCTTTCAAGAGAAATGGTAAATGCAGGTGAGAAAAAGCCCGTTTTCCACAAACCTCTGAAAGTACGGAAATATTAACGGAAAGATCTTGTTCGATAAACACCGCTGAATTATAATTTAAACAAAAACGCAGCAGAAGCTCAGATAGAGTTCTGTTGCGTTTTGTTTGTTCTTATGATTTTAAGGTTGTCTGATAAGGTATATCAATACCACCAATATGTGCCCCAAAGGAAATATCTGATAGCTGCCATAACGGGTGTCCAACCGAGAAGGACATTCATTGTGTCCGCAAGACATCTGAGAAATCGGGGAACATCGTATGTGGGAACGATGAGGGGCTGTTCTGTTTCCTCGCCCTCGGCAGTTACGGGGAATGCCTGAGAGTAGAGGATACCGCCTTCGCCTGTGAGAGTAAAACGGACATAACATCCGATTTTATCCTCGTATTTGTTAAGGTCAAGATGTGTGAGGTTTTCACCCTCGGCAATGATTTCACCGTCTGAATACCAGCGCACATAGTTGTAATTATCAGCCTCAAAAGAAATTGTATCAGTTCCCTGATTTACATCGAGAACAGAAACAAAGGGAGTTTCAAACGCTTCACCGTTGAACTCTTCGCCAAGGTCTGCTCTTGCATAGTGTGAACAAGCAAAAAATGCGCCCGTTTCCATACTTGTTCTCAGTGCTTCTGTTGTAAGCTCAGGCATAAGCATATATGTATAATTTCTGTTATACTGGTCAATCTTATGTCCGTCAGAGAAGGTGAAAGCGAAAACATTTTTGCCGTAGGGGAGAGTCATCTTGAGGATGTTGTCCCAGAGGATATAGTCGTAAATTGTGTGGTTGTTCACACCGCTGTTAACATCCATACCCAGGCAGGAGGGATTGTTCAGGAAGATGTTTGCAAACTTATTTGCATAATAGGGATGTGAGGCTCTTGTAATATCAAACTCAGAGCCCACATATTCGCCCACGTGGTCAAGGAAGGTGACTCCTCCTGCTTCACCAACTTTTTCCGCCACTGTTTCGTAATCACCGTAAACACCCATTCTTGCCTGACCGTATTCCTTGCCGCTATCCATAAAGAAACAGTTAATATGGCAGTCGTTAATAGGTGTTGCACCATTGAGCTCCGCGGAGCCGGTAACTTCAAGCATAGGTTGGGGAGTACCGTCCTCATTTGTTCTGCCTACGCCCGAGGTGATTTCCTTGCGTCTTTCATCTGTGAGAACATCCACGGCGCCCATTTTCGTATTTCCGAATTTGAAAAGACGGTAAAGGGGAACAGTTGTGGGGATTTCGTTCCAGGGAACACCGATGACTGCGTGGTCGGAAATTGCGAGAATGTCAAAACCTAGTTCATAGTGTTTTTCAACACTCTCTGCAATTGTGGGAACCGCATCGGAGGCGTTTGTGTGGCTGTGGAGAGAAGCTTTGTACGCTCTCCACTGACCCCATTTTACATCCTTATAGGGATTTTCAATTGTATAGTTCTTTTCACCCTGAACATTTTCCGGAGTGAAAGAAACCTTTGTTTTTGTAGGCTCTGATGCGGATGCACCAATGGTAAAAATGCTCAGAGCCATAACTGTTGCAAGGAAAACGGAAATAGTTTTTCTGAATTTCATAGCACTCAGCCTCCTATTCCGATGTTTCCGAACAATTCGGTAAGCTTAACCGTCAGGTCGTAGAGGAAGAAACTTATCTCTGCAAATAAATCTCTGAAAAATGCATTAAAATCCATAAAAAACACTCCTTTGATTATTTTATGGTTTAATTATACAAAAAAGACATTCATTTGTAAAGATTTTTGTTTAAATTATTGTTTGTTGCAACCGGATATTCTCAGAGAATTATGCAGATAAGTCCGTTGCAACCCTCGTTTATGACCTTTTCAAGAGTTTCCTGAATTCTCATACGCGCGTCTGTGGGCATACGATAAAGCTTATTGTGTAACCCTTCGCCTACAAGTTCATTGAGTGACTTGCCGAAAATATTTGAATCCCAGATTTTTGCAGGATTTTCTTCAAATTCTTTGAGAAGATAGTTGACAAGCTCTTCTGACTGGCTTTCTGAGCCTACGATAGGTGCAACCTCGGTGTTGATGTTGGCCTTCATCATATGGATTGAGGGTGCAGATGCACGGAGTCTTACGCCGTATCTTCCGCCTTGCTTCATAATTTCGGGCTCTTCAAGTTTCAATTCTTCAAGAGTAGGCGTGACAATGCCGTAGCCGGTTGCCTCAACTTCATCGAGAGCGTTTTTGATTGTCATATATTTCTTCTTCATCTCTGTCAGTTCAACAAGATTTTTCATCAGGTCGCTTTCATCACTGATGTCTATACCGGTTTTTTCACCGAGCACATCATAGAAAAGACCGTCTCTGATATATGGCTTGATTACGGCACTGCCGTCAGATAAATCAACGGAAGCTACTTTTGCGTTTTCAACCTGTTCGCACTGACAGAGTTTTTCACTCATTCTGAAAACATCCCTGACGCATTTCATATCGCTTCCAGCATTTTTTACCGTGTCATAGATTGACCGTCTGACCGGATGCTCTTTTGAAAGCGAAGTGAGCCACTGAGGAAGATCGAATGAAATCTGTTTAAGGGGGAAGCTGAAAAGAATCTGTTCTAAAATCCCTCTGATTTCGCTTTCGTTCAGTTTCATACAGTTGACGGGGATGACGGCAACTCCGTGCTTCAGCGACATATCTTCTGCAAGGCGTTTTGCTTTATCGCTCTGGGGATTTTTGCAGTTGAGAAGAACAATGAAAGGCTTTTCAATTTCTTTAAGCTCACTTATAACTCTCTCTTCGCAGCCCTCATATTCTTCACGGGGGATGTCACTGATAGAGCCGTCTGTTGTGATGACAAGACCGATTGTGGAGTGTTCGGAAATTACCTTCTGTGTGCCGATTTCTGCGGCGAGATTGAATGGGATTTCCTTTTCAAACCAAGGGGTTTTGACCATTCTCGGCTTATCGTCTTCGATATATCCCAGAGAAGAGGGGACTATGTAGCCGACGCAGTCAATCATTCTCACTTTCAGGTGGGCTGTGTCGCCGATTGTGATTTGGGCAGCATTTTCAGGGATGAATTTCGGTTCTGTGGTCATGATTGTTCTTCCGCCCGAGCTCTGTGGAAGTTCATCGTTTGCTCTCTGACGCACACTTTCTTCCTTGATGTTGGGAATTACGAGAGTGTCCATAAATTTTTTTATGAATGTGGATTTGCCTGTTCTTACGGGGCCTACAACCCCGATGTAGATATCTCCGCCCGTGCGTTTGCAGATGTCGTCGTATATATTGTTTGAAGTGTCCATATTTTGTTCCTCCGTATCTTTTTTAGTTAATAATATGAGATGTCCGTCTTGATTATGACAACTTGACAAAGAAGAATGACTATGTTATAATCGACTTGTATTCAGAAGACGCAAAGAAATCAAAAGGTTGTCTGTAAGTTCGATGATTTACAGGCAATCATTTTTTTATACTCTTTTGGTGCAAATATTTTTTTCGGAGGTACCGTGATGAATAACGGAACAGTGAAATGGTTTAACGCAGAAAAAGGCTATGGATTTATTTCTGACGACGCAACAGGTGAGGATGTTTTTGTACATTTCTCAGCTATCGTAGCAGAAGGCTTCAAAACTCTCAACGAGGGTCAGAAAGTAACATTCGAAACAGAAGCAGACCCCAAAAATCCTGAAAAGAAACGCGCAGTTAACGTTCAGGCTGTATAATTTATTGTTACATAAAAACGCCCGTGACGAGCTGTTTGCAGCTTGTGACGGGTGATTTTTGTTTGACAAATTTTCTGTTTATGATATAATTTTTATAAATTATTGCGCAGAGGTGATACTATGGGAAATGTAAAGCCTGTGATTGAGCTTGAACTTTATCTTGTCAGACACGGTCAAAGCAAAGGCAACGTAGGATTCGGAGATGAGAAAGTCTCGTTTACCGAAATCAACGACCCGCGACTTACAGAGCTTGGCATTATGCAGGCAAAAAAAGCAGGAAAATATCTTTCAGGCGTTGAGTTTGACGCGTGTTATTCAAGTGCCCTTGTGAGAACTGTTATGACTGCCAACGAGATTATGTCTTTTCAGAAAGAGAAGAAAACGCTGAATGTTCTTCCGCTTGTGACGGAGGTTGCCGTTGAGGAAGTCTATAAAGGTAGAAGTCTTGAGGAAATCAGAGAATTCTGCGAAACTGCCGTCGTGGCAGAAGGCTTCAGAGAAGAAGACGGACTTCTTTTCTATAACCCCAGAGAAAATGAAAAACCTATTTTCGAGAGAGCAGCAAAGGCTACCGAATATCTTCGCTCACGATATAACAAGGGTGAAAAGGTGCTCGTTACGGGACACGCTGCTTTCGGAACGGTTATGATGTTTCACATTATGGGTTACACAGAGTCTCCGATTTATGATATTGAAATCACCAACACAGGTATCACCCACATAATTTTCTATAAAAAAGGCACAAACAGGTTCGGTGATATTGTTTTTGATACTATTAACGATACAAAGCATTTTTGCATTCCGGATGAAGAGGTTTTGCCGGAGAGCTTTTCGAAGCTGATTGCGGATGACAGCGAAAATATAGACGGCACCGTCAAAAAGCTGGTATCGTTTATGAAGAAAATTCATTCTGAAAAGGCTGAAAATGCAGTTGATATCAGAACGGAAAAAACGCAGATGACAGATGATATAATGCATTATATCACTGCTGAAAAATGGCAGAAGCTGAGAAGTCTTGTGACCGGTGCACAGGCAACGGGTACACGCCTTGCTTTCTGCGATACAAATTCAGTTTTCGCCGATAAAGGTGAAGTTTACTGCACCGAAAACGAAACAAACTATATGGGATATCCCGTGTTTGATCTTGCAAATCTCTATGAAAGCCTTGTGGCTACGGGTGAATTTGACAGAAAAGCCGCTATGAAAAAATTCGGATTTTCTTACGAAACAGCAAAAAGAGTGTGGGAAAAGTTTCTTCTTACATATTTTGACGGCGAGGAAGAAGCTCTCATTTCAAGGGCAGATGACAGAGCGAGAGTTCTCGCATATCTCAATATCTTCCACCGACTTGTGAGAAGCAAAATCAGAGATGACAAGGCGTTTGCCTATTGCAAGGAAAAGCTGATAGAATATATTGTCCGTGTCGGCTCACTTGATTTTGAATAAAACAATAAAACCTTTCCGATTTCAGATGCGTCGGAAAGGTTTTTTCTTTAATGCAGCATCAGCATTTTTGCTTGTTACACGAAAAAAGATGCAACAAAATTCACAAAATCATCACAAAAACGAAAAACAATCTTGTTATTTTTATGGATATATGCTAAAATAACAAGGATAATTAAAATTAATTATGAAAAGGAGGTCGGTATATATATGAGTGAAAGAACAGATGCACTCATCGGCAAGGTAAAAGACTTTGCCACCGAAATCAAAACGCATTGGAACACTCCCGGTGAGGGTAAGTATGTTCCTTACAAGGAGTACAAGGATGTTGTTCTTGGTGTAGGTGCAAACTACACAGGTGCGAAAACACTTGAGTACATAGGCTTCTGGTCAAGCTGTTTCCTCATTATGCACCATTACAAATTACCTTATCTTACATTCTCCGTTATCGGACTTCTGAATATGCCTCTCGGTTATATCACAGCCCTTATCTGGTGGTATGTATGTGATAACCTTGGTTTCCTGCCGAAAAAGACAGAGAGAACACTTTACGGTGTCTATATCGGTATGATGCTTTTCGGTATTTCCACCATTGTTTTTGACTATTCGCTGCTATTTGACCAATCGGGGTCGTTTATAACGATTCTCAACAGTTTTGAGGGAATGAACGCCAAGGCGTGTTTCAAGACGTTCGGTACTCATTTCCTGTATTCCGGATGGGTCGGTGCCCGTAACATCTTCTGGCGTAAGAAGCTTCTTCCTAAATACGGCAGATATAAGTATTCACTTTATTCAGATGTTATTCCCAAATGTATTATGGTCATCCTTATGGGTTGGCTCCCCATTTACAGTATTGCCGACACACCCACCCGTGTGTGGGCTGCAAACCTTCTTTTTGCAATTTACGGCGTATTCGGTTTCGCAAATAACCTTGAGCAGTGCACAAAGGTTATCAGCCCTAACCTTCAGGAAAGAATTCTTGTGCGCAGTTATCCCATTAAAATTTCACACATCTTCAACTCAATTCTTGCAATTATTCTCCCTGCAATCGTCGGTTCACTCCGTCACGAATGGGCAGATATCAATTTTTACAGATGGGTAATTCCAATTACTTTCTGTGCTTCAGCAGCATTCACAATGTATTTTGCAGGGCGAATCAAAGAGAGAATGCCACAGCCGCCTATTGAGAAGAAGGTACAGATTAAATTCTGGGACGGTATGTTCGGTGTGCTGAAAAATAAGTACCTGCTTATTAATACCGTGGTAGGGCTTATAGATGCTCTCGGCAACGGTATGCTGCCCTTTGCGACGATTCTGTATTTCTATACATTCCGTCTGAGCGGTCTTCCGTACAGTCTGCTTGTTGCGCTTATCTCCTTTGCGGGTACACCGCCCGATTTGCTTTCACCCTATTTCCTCAAGAGATTCTCATACAAACAGATTATGGTATTCTATCAGCTCAGCCGTGCAATCGGTAATGCGATTATTGCCGTTGCTATGTGGACATTAGGTGACAACCTTGCCCTTTGCGGTACAATCTGTGTTGTTGTACTCTTCTTTATGGAGATGACAAAAACTGTTCCCACAACTGCGGGTCACGATATGAATATCCGTATCGGTGACTATCAGATGTATCTCTCAGGTGAAAGACTTGAAAGCTTTGCAGGTATCTTCGGATGGTTCACCGGTCCTATCACATCATTTATCGGTCTTATTATTCCGATTTTCCTGCTTAAATACGGCTTGAACAGTAACTGGGAAATTCTCTTCTTCGACGGCTCACGAAGAAACATCGTTGTTGTTCCCATTATTATTGATACAATCGGTTTCTTCCTTATGACGATTCCCTATCTTTTCTGGGACTATGATTCAAAGAAACAGAATATGGTTATGGAAGTGCTCAAACGCCGTGCAGATGTTACCGAACAAAAGGCAGCTGAAGAGGGCAAGTCTACTGCCGGCAGCTACAAGGGTTAAGGGGGTGCTGATATGAGTAAAAAAGAGAAAAAATCTAACTTACAGGCTGAAGAACCTATTAATTTCGACATTCCCGAAAACGAGATATGGACTTTTCAGGTCCCCGGTCTTGCAGAACCTCATATAGGCAAACCCATAAAGAATTACACACTCAAAAAAATCATTTTTGTGCTTGTGATTCTTGTATCTGTGTCCCTTTCAATTTACTTCAGTGTTCTGGCACTGCAGAATGATACTTTCGAATATACCGAAATTGAAAACGGATATGAATTTTCAAAATTCAGTAACACGGGTTACATCGATTCTCTGGAAATCGACTATGTTTCAGATGTGGAATATATCGCGGGAAACAACGACCCTGCAACAAACTTCAGAATTGTCAAGGATGAATCAAAGCCCATCGTGTCAGTGAGAAAATTCACACTTAACTGTGACGATAAAATCAAGACGATAAAAATCGGTGCAAATGTAGAGTTTATTGACACAAAAGCATTTTATTCCTGCTGGGCTCTGCAGACAATTGAGGTTGACGAAAACAACCCCAACTACTGCGATGTTGACGGTGTTCTTTACAATAAGGACAAAACAGCAATTCTCTGTTATCCCTGCGACCACGATGAATATTTAAGACAGAAATACGGCTATGAGAGGGAGCTTTACAAAGATGAGGTTACCTCCGAATACGAAAGAGATGTCCAGACATATGTTGTTCCTTCTTCAGTTGTAAAGCTTGATGAGATGTGCTTCAATTATGCAAATCTCCGAGCAATCTATCTCCCTGAGGGGCTGAAGACAATCGAAACTCTTGCAGTGTTCAAACTTCACGAGCGTGTAGACCAGTGGAGCACAACACCCTCACTTTACAATATTTCTTCTTATAAGGCAGATGATGTCACAGATACTCATTTCACAACAGAAGAAGCACTTGGTGAAGTTTATGTTTCACTTCCTGAGGGTCTTGAATACATTGGCTCTGACGCATTCAGCTACAATCAGGCGCTGACATATGTTTACATTCCGGCGAGTGTGACACACATCGGTCACCACGCTTTCTGGGACACTGTTTATAAAGAAGACGGCGAACTCAAGGGCGTTTCAGTAGTCAATGTGGCTCTTTCGTCAGGCGATTTTACAGCAAAAACAACAGTAGGTGACGATTGGCTTCCCAAGTACGATTATCTCCTTTTCAAGAAGACTATTGATGTTGCTTATTCTGCACAGAGAGAAAAATGATCAGTCGGCGATCGGCTCTGCCGGTCGCTGAATGCTATATGGAGAAAAGTGTATGGAAAAGAAATTTTTTGAACATATTGTCCACGGTGGGGACTATAATCCTGATCAGTGGATAAGAACTCCCGAAATATGGGATGAGGATATGCGCCTGATGAATCTTGCACATATCAACAGTGCGACAGTGGGCATTTTTTCCTGGGCGACGCTTGAGCCTGAAGAGGGCGTTTATAACTTTGAGTGGCTCGACAAAATTCTCGATAAGCTTCACGAAAACGGCGTTGATGCAATTCTTGCAACTCCGTCGGGAGCGAGACCTGCCTGGCTTGCACAGAAATATCCTGAGGTTTTGCGTGTGGAAGAAAACGGTATCAGAAATGAATACGGCGTAAGGCACAACCACTGTCTGACATCACCCGTGTACAGAGAAAAGGTAAAAAATATCAACCGCAGACTTGCTGAAAGATATAAGAACCATCCTGCTGTGAAAATGTGGCACATTTCAAATGAATACAGCGGAGCGTGTCGTTGTGAGCTTTGTCAGGAGGCTTTCAGAGAGTGGCTGAAAAAGTATTATGACAATAGCCTTGATGAGCTTAATTTCAAGTGGTGGAACGGATTCTGGAGTCACACAATAACAGACTGGTCACAGATTAATTCTCCCAAATACAGAGGTGAAAATCATATTTCCGCTATGCAGATTTGTTGGGAAAGATTTGTTTCCGACAGTCACATTTCTTTCTTCGAAAATGAGATTGCACCGCTTCGCGAAATAACACCTCATATCCCCGTTACAACAAACCTTATGAGAATGCGTGACGGAATAAATTATCAGGAACTTGCAAAGAAAATGGACCTGGTTTCGTGGGATAATTATCCTCATTGGGATAAGGGCAGAAATACAGAAGAAGCACTTGAGGCGGCTTTTTATCACGACCTTTTCCGTTCAATGAAAAACGGTCAGCCATTCTTCCTGATGGAAAGCACACCGTCGCAGGTTAACTGGCACGATGTATGTAAACTGCCGAAACCGGGTATGCAGGAACTGGCATCAATTCAGGCGGTTGCCCACGGTGCGGACAGTGTGCAGTATTTCCAGTGGCGAAAAGGCCGTGGCGGACACGAGAAATATCACGGTGCGGTTGTTGATCATTGTGGTCACGAAAACACAAGAGTTTGCAGAGATGTTTCAAGGCTCGGCGAAAGACTTGAAAAACTCAGCTCAGTTGTGGGCAAATATTCTTCCGCAAAGGTTGCCGTGATTTATGATTGGGAAAATATCTGGGCAGTGAAGCACTTCTGCGGCTTCAACAACATCAACAGAAAATATCTTGAAGAATGCAAAAAGTGGTATCGCCCCTTTATGGAAAAAGGTGTCTGCGTTGACCTGATTTCAGTTGATGATGATTTCTCAAAGTACGACCTGATTGTGGCGCCTTTCCTGTATATGCTCAAGGACGGTGTCGATAAGCGTATTGAAGAATATGTAGAAAATGGCGGCACATTCATCACTACATACCTTTTCGGACTTGTGGATAAGGATGATTTGTGTTTCCTCGGCGGTTTCCCGGCAAATAATCTCAAAAAGGTTTTCGGTATCTGGAACGAAGAAACGGACGCGCTTCCCGAGGGGATGAAAAACTCAGTTGTCTACAACGGCAAAAAATATGATGTTGTCCACGTTTGTGACATAATTCACGCAAACGAAGCGGAAACACTTGGTAAATACGAGGAAGATTTCTATGCAGGTTTCCCTGCTGTTACGGTGAATTCATACGGCAAGGGTAAGGCTTATTATGTTGCATTCAGGAATGATGATGACTTTGCAGAGGATTTCCTCAGTCAGTTTGAAATCGCCCCCGATGCGGACATAAAGCTTTCACCGGGCGTTTATCTGAGAAAGAGGGGAGACCTTGTTTTCGTAATGAATTTCTCAGACGAAGAGAGGACAGTTATCCTTGACAGAGAATACACAGATGTGATTAAAAATGAAAAAATCAGCGGTGAATTGAAACTTCCCGTATGCGGATATGCAGTTATTAAATAGGAGATGTTACTATGAATAAAATCAAATATTTTACAGCGTTAATTATGGCTTTTTGTATGATGTTTCTTCTCGTTGCGTGTTCAGGTGGCGGAACTGAAGAAACAACAACACAGGAAATCGTTCAGACAACGGCAGCACCAACTACTACGGCGGCACCGACTACCACTGAAGCACCTACCGAGCCGTGGATTGTTCTCAATTCGTCTAACGCTTCAAGATACATTAATGTTGAGTGTGATCTGACACAGAATAAGTATGATTACCAGACATCAGTGTTGAACAGACATAAAACAGATGCGTACTTTTCAATAAACACATCAAGTAATGTCAGCGGCGTGATATTTGAAAATGTTCAGATTACAGTTCGCGTTAACTATGCGATTGATAAGTACGAATACGGTATACTTGAAAAGACGGAGGACATAACAATAACCGTTGGTTCATTGGGTGTTGGTATAGGTAGTTTTACTGATGATCATGAGCTTATAGATGATGTCGGAGGATATGAAGAAAAAGACTCACCCGATTTTTCAGTTGTATCGGTTGAAATTATTTCAGCAGCCGGCAGGGTGCGTCCTGTGTAACTCATCTTATGAAGAAAGGATAATTTTTTATGAAGTTATTCAGACAAATACTCTGTGCATTAATTGCCGTTTCGTTCGTGTTCGCTCTTACGGCATGCGGTGAAACGGGCGCAACCCTTACAACGGAAAATTTGGAAAACTATTTTGACATTGATTACGGCGTGGATGTGGTTGAAAAGACTGATGAAAAGCCGGAAGAAAAAGTGTATATCACTGAAGGTCAGTTTTATGTTTCGGCGGCGAAGAAAAACTCTTCTCACAAACTCCGTGATGTGGTAATCACTTTCCAGGTAACCTACATCCTTTATGAGGGTACCGACAGAGAAGTGACAAAGACAAAACAGATTGAGGTTGAAGTCAATGATCTGTTGGGCAACAATATGGAAATGTTTACAGATGTGTGTACATCGACTGAGGGTTATGAGAAAATTTCAATCAAATCCGTTACGCCTTCTCAGGTAAAGGGTAGTATAGCATAACTCAGATTTCTGTAAGCCTTTGCGAAAACAAATCTCTCTTTTCAGTTTATGGTTGATAAGAGAGATTTTTTTCGCTATCATTAAAGAGAGGTGTTTATTGGTGAAAAAGAAATTTATTGTTACAGTAATATCTTTGCTTGTTTTTATCGGTGTTCTTGTCGGAAGCATGGGCATATACGTAAGTGACTATTACAGAGCCGATACGGCTGCTTTTGCAGGTGTGAAAACAAAAACGGACATCGTCAAGGAAAAATCAGAGCGGTATGTTTCATATATA
This sequence comes from Acutalibacteraceae bacterium, assembly GCA_045542485.1. GTDB lineage: Bacteria > Bacillota > Clostridia > Oscillospirales > Acutalibacteraceae > SIG575. Next base: position 50,577 of record JAZQLC010000027.1, on the reverse strand, counting down.
CCTGAAAAAGCCCAAGCGGGATTTGTTTTTTATCCGGGAGGCAAGGTGGAGTCTGCCTCTTATGAGCCTCTTATGAAAGCTTGTGCAGAGAGGGGAATCCTCTGTGTGCTTGTTGAAATGCCGTTCAATCTTGCAGTGTTTGATGTAAATGCAGCAGACGGAATCAGAGAGAAATATCCGGAAATTAAAAAATGGTACATAGGCGGTCACTCCCTCGGCGGCTCTATGGCAGCATCTTATCTGGGGGATAATTCAGACAAATTTGACGGGCTTATTCTTCTCGGCTCTTATTCAGCGGAAAATTTATCATCCTCAGCTCTGGATGTGGTTTCTGTTTACGGCAGTAATGACAAGGTAATGAATCGTGAAAAGTACGAAGAGAGTAAATCCAATCTCCCTGAGAATTTCACTGAAGTTATCATTGACGGCGGATGTCACGCCTATTTTGGTATGTACGGCGAGCAGGAGGGGGATGGCAAAGCAGAAATAACAAATGTCCGTCAGATTGAAATGACAGCAGAAATTATTGCGGAAAGGATTCTGAAATGAAACACAGATACAACCCCGTAGCTTTTATTATGCTATTTATTTTCTTTTCAGCTATCAGCTTTGCTGTTTTCTTTTTCTTTCCTGATTTTGTCAAAGAAAAGAGTATGGGAAAAAATGACCTTGATATTTTTCTTATAGTGACGCCTCCGGGGTTTACGATGATTTATATTATGGACAGCTGGAGCAAAAAAGTTGAAACCTTAGGTGAATATGTGAAATTCAACAATTTCAGATTTCACACATTCGGCAGCCTCAAAAACTTTTCCGTAACTGTAAGTTATGAAAGTATTGTTCGCATAGAGGCGAAAAAACTTCCCTTGATAGGTATCTATAAAGTGATTGTCACAACTAAGAACTATACAAATCCCATTCCCGTTTCAATGCTTTTCCTGAAACATAAACAGCTTTTTTCTACTCTTTGTCTCAGGACAAAAAGCTTCAATAAAGAAGCTCTTATAGACGATGAACTGATTGCTTTTGCTGAAGAATACAGAGATAAAAACGGTTGACGGAAAGCACGAGCAGTGCTATTATAAGAGTGCAGAAGTGATGTAAACTCTACTTTACATAGGAAAATTTAAAAATGTAAACCTGAATTGGTAGAAATATTGCCGTATTTAGGCTATATTAGACGCAAGGAGGGCATATGATGACAATTTCTGAAAAGATTATAAAGATGAGAAAAGAGCAAGGCTTGTCCCAGGAAGCCTTTGCAGAAAAATTAGGTGTATCAAGACAGTCTGTTTCGAAATGGGAATCAGGCGCAAGTATTCCCGACACGGAAAAGATTCTTTCAATGAGTGAGCTTTTTGGTGTTTCAACAGATTACCTTCTCAAGGATAGGGAAGAAGTGACACCGATTGTTGAAGAAAAAGAAGAAGAAAGAGAAGCTTTTATATCTGAAAGTGAGGTTGAAAGAAAAGTGAAAAAGAAAAAACCCGTACTTAAAATAATTGCTGCAGTTCTTGCACTGGCACTTGTTGTGACCTGCATCGCAGTACCCGTCCATTTTGGTGGCTTCAGAGAAGCGTGGTGGGAGCTTAACGGCGGTAAAATTCAGTATTCTTACGTTCTTGTCCACGGTCTCGGCGGATGGGGCGAAGGCGACGGAATCAACGACAGTGCAAAATATTGGGGAGCTACAACAGGCGACCTGAAAACATATCTTACTGAGCAGGGCTACACCGTTCACACACCCAGCGTGGGACCTGTTTCCAGTGCCTGGGACAGAGCGTGTGAGTTGTACGCACAGCTTACGGGAACGCAGGTTGACTACGGTAAAGAGCATTCCGAAAAGCACGGTCACGAGCGTTTCGGCGAAACATTTGAAACACCCCTTGTTGAAAACTGGGGCGAAAAAATAAATGGTGGTCAGAGAGTCAAAATTAACCTTGTGGGTCACTCTTTCGGTGGTGCAACAGTGAGACTTCTCACATCTCTTCTTGAGTATGGCAGTGAAGCTGAAATGGAGGCAACGGGTGACGAAACATCGCCGCTGTTTGAGGGCGGAAAAGGTGATTGGGTGTTCAGTGTAACTGCTCTTTGTGCACCTCATAACGGCTCATCACTTACTGAAATTATCAACGATGCAGGAAGTATTCTCGGCTTCGGCGACACAACAAACTTCCTTGCAAAGCTTGTTTTCGGTGTGGCAGGTATCTCAGACCCCGTCAGCGGAATTTACGATTTCAAGCTTGACCATTTCGGAATCGGTGCAGTTGACGGCGATATCAGTGATGTGAGCTCAGTTATTTCTTCCTTTACCAAAGCAGGTAAGGACCACGCAGCTTATGACCTGTCACCTGACGGCGCAGCAGAACTTAATAAAACAATCAGAACAGTTGAGGATGTATATTATTTCTCATATGCGTACTCGACCACAAAGGAAGGCTCACTTCTTAAAGGTCAGGTACCCGAAAGCGGTACGTTCGCACTTCTCTATCCCGTAGCACTTGCTATGGGCTCATACAAGGGCACAACAGACGGCGGAATCGTCATTGACGAGACCTGGCAGGAAAATGACGGTCTTGTGAATGTGGTTTCTGCAAAATATCCTCTGGGTGAGGAGTTTATGGATTTCCCAACGGAAGAGGACGAAAAATTCGATAAAGGTATCTGGTATGTGGCACCTGTGAAAAGAGGTCACCACGGCACAGTAATCGGCCTCGGCACAAGTACAGATGCGACTCAGAGCTTTTTTACAGAACATTTTGAATTAGTTGACGGACTTAAAAGATAATTCAGGGAGGCTTGTTTATGGGTACATCTGTATTACTCGTTTTTATGGCACCGTTGATGGTTTTCTATTTGTTTTTTAAAGCTGTATTTTCCCTTTTTGGAATGGACTTTGATGTTGTCTCATCATGGCTGACAGGTACAGAAGCTACCGACATAGCCTTGTCACTGGTGGCTGGAGTGTATAACATCTTTGAACCGATTATAGAATTTATTTCAGATGTTATATGAAGATTTTATAAAACTGAAATTAATTATGAAATGTCGACACTCGCCGGGTGTCGACATTTTTTGTTGCCGTAAATAAATAAAACCTCCCCTTGAAAATGCAAGGGGAGGTGGCAAAATCTTTGATTTTGACGGAGAGGATTTTTCGCTTGAATATTTTATTTCTTTCTTTTCAGATAGAGCTTTGCGAGTCCGCCCTCTGATGTTTCACGGTAATGGAATTTCAAATCCTTACCTGTTTCGTACATAGTTTCAACAACAAGGTCAAATGAAATCTTTCTTGTTGAGCTGAGGAAGTTTGCGAGATTCAGAGCATTTATAGCTCTCATAGCGGCGATTGCGCCACGCTCAATGCAGGGAATCTGCACAAGACCTGCAATCGGGTCGCAGGTGAGCCCTAAATGGTGCTCCATTGCCACTTCTGCGGCATATTCGATTTGTTCTATTCTCATTCCGAAAATCTCTGCAAGGGCCGCTGCAGCCATCGAACAAGCGGTGCCCATCTCAGCCTGACATCCGCACTCAGCACCGCTGACGGATGCGTTGGTTTTAACCAGAATACCGATAATACCGGCAACTGCAAGAGCATCAATGATTTTTCTGTCTGAAAAGCGTTTCTTTTCCTGCATATATTTGAGAACGGCGGGTAAAACACTACTTGCACCGCAGGTCGGTGCAGTTACCACGATGCCGCCACCTGCGTTCTGTTCACCTACTGCGAAAGCATAGGCGCAGACCATTCTGTTTTCATATGTGATTTCACTTTCGTCGATGTGCTGCTGGTCAAGGAGAAATCTTGCTTTTCTCTCGACCTTCAGACCGCCGTCAAGAATTCCGTCAGTAAGCAGACCTTCGTTGATGCAGTCTTTCATCGCTGCCCACACATCTGCCAGGAATTCCTTGATTTCTTCGCCCTCGTTCTGGTAAACATAGTCGCTGATGCGGATTCTGTGTTTTTTGCAATATTTTGCAATTTCGGCGAAAGAGTTTTCTTTATAAACCTCTTTCGGTGTGATATGGGGTCTGCCTTCTACGGCGAAATCTCCGCCGCCGATACTCATAACACGCATTTTGCCGATTTCTTCACCGTTTTTGTAAGCGAAGAAATCAACTGTGTTTTCGTGGGGAAGGTCCTCTGTTGTCACATCGAACACAAGCTCTGTTTTAACACCGTCAAAGCCCTCAAGGATAGCTTCGTCTGTGTGGTGTCCTTTGCCTGTTTTTGCAAGTGAGCCGTAAAGTATAGCCTTGAAAGAATCAGCTTCGGGATTTTCCTCTTTAAAAAGTCTTGAAGCCTTGAACGGAGCCATAGTGTGTGAGCTTGACGGCCCTTTGCCTATTTTGTAGAGTTCTCTTAATGATTGCATAATTAATTCCTGCCTTTCAGGAGGGTATAATATCGCTTGAAGGAGCGTTTGCGTTCCATTCGGTGAGGACTGAACGCACATCCTGTGGGTGTTCAGTTATAATCTGGTTCGGCGAGAAAATCAGAGCTTTAATTATATCAAGCTCCTTGTTAACGCCGTAAAAGGAAATTTTAAGCCAGTTTTCCTTGAACATCGCTGAAAGTATTTCGCTGAAAGCATCGGCTTCACAGTTGATTCCGATTGCACCCGACTGCGAAACAATGTTCACAACATTTGCGGCGTATTCAGCATCATCTGCCTTTGATTTGTCTATCTCGTAGTCAAGATAAAAGGGGACAGAACAGTTTTCTCTGATGAAGGATGCCTGGTTGACGTTGATTCCCGTAAGGAAACAGTAGTCAGACATTTTGTATCTTTCAACAATTGTGTCGAGGTTTTCGATTCCCGACGCATCTGTCAGATGAAGATTTATACTGTGCATACGCTGAGAATTACCATTGATTTCCTCTGAAATAAAGCTGAGAAGATATTCAAGAGGCATTGTTCCTGTGCCTATTTCTTCGGAAGATGAGGCAACATAGGGCACACCGTCCTTGTCGAAGCAGACATCAACCTCTATTGCGTCAGCGTCATTCTGAAAGGCTGCCCTGACATAGAGGAGGGAGTTTTTTTCATTCCCTGCAAAGCCGTTTGAGGTTGTTATCATACCGCTTTCGGGGAAAGAATAGTAGTTTTCAAAAAGGTCTTCTTTTGCTGATTTTATTGCCATTTTCCTGACAGACGGAACTGCAATCAACGCCGTGAAAGAGGCTATTATTGCAATAACCACAAGGGCGGTGACAGCGTAAAGAAGATGCTTTTTTTCTATCTTTTTCTTCAATCCCTGTACCTCCCGTAAAGTTCAGCAGTAAGTGTATTAAGCTCGTCCATATGTTCTTCAATGTCCTTTACAAGAGCAAACTGTGTTCTTGCACGTACAAGGTTGTGTTCGGGATAATCTGTGTGGAAGTAAACATCTCCGTCAAGATAGTCTGTAAGGAAACGCATACCGCACTCAAAAGTAAGGAGCTTCGCAGAAAAAGCAAGGTTTTCAGCTTCTTTTTCAGTGAGGCTTTTTCCTGCTGCGGAGAGATACCCCTCTGTATAAGCCTTATAAAGCTCAACATTCAGTTTCATCTTTGAAGCGTCCTTTTCATCCTCTGCCGCAGTACCTGCACCTGAGCGGATTGCGTCGCCGAAATCGTAAAGAGAAAGACCGGGCATAACAGTGTCAAGGTCGAGGATGCAAACACCGAGATTTGACTGGTTATCAAACATAATGTTGTTGATTTTTGTATCGTTATGAGTAACTCTGATGGGAAGAACACCCTCAGCAATAAGGTTTACAAGCTTTTCAGAATCTTCTTTTCTCGCAAGGACAAATTCAATTTCCTCCGTTACATTGTCCTTTCTGCCTGATTTGTTGCTTTCAAGCGCAATAAGGAAGTTGGCAAAACGCTGTTTTGTGTTGTGAAAATCGGGGATAGTTTCGTGGAGACTTTCACCGGGGAAGTCTGCAAGTTTACTCATAAAGTCGCCGAAAGCAGCACCTGCGTTGTAGAAAACTTTGGGGTTTTCGATTGTGTCGCAGGAATAAGCGTTTGTAATGAAATTCACACATCTCCAGAAAGTGCCGTCAGCCATAATATGGTAAGGCTTTCCGTCCTTTGCGAAAATTGCGTGGAGAGTCTCGCGCTCTGTGTCGCCGCCGGCTTCTTCGATTTTCTTTGTAAGATGGCGTGTTACATTTACCATATTTTCCATAAGCTCAACGGGAGTTCTGAAAACGTTGGTGTTGATTTTCTGTGCAATAATCTGCTTGTTTTTGCCGTCCACATCAAACTGAAGAGCAAATGTTGTGTTGATGTGACCTGCAGTAATGTGCCTGTAACCTGTGTAGCTTCCCTCGAATTCGTATGAAGAGAGAATTTCGTCGAGATACTGCTCGTTTGTCATTTTTAACACTCCTTATATTTTTATGAATAATATTTGTTTATTGTCTCAGAGCAAATTTTCTTTGTGTCTTTTTCTTCGAAGGGCGGGGGATTAAAGGTGAGAATTACGCCTTGTTCAAATCGTGCCATATCGCTGTAAAAAGGATTGGAAACAAAGATATCTCTGTCTGAACTTTGCTTTCGTGATTTTTCCTGGAAACCGAGGAATCTGAACTGACCTGACAGATGTTCAAAGAATTTTTCCCATCTGATTTTCTGATAGCAGGGCAGGAAATTACCAAGCATCTGCCAACCGTAGTCATATCGGTGGTTGTCCTCAATCATAGGTCCCCAGAGACCGATTGATGCGATGTAGTTTATGATGAAATATGTCAGCTCATCGTCATTTTTAGCGATTTTTTCAAGCTCATCAATGTAGCAGGAGGCGTTGAAAAATCTGTTGCTGACGAGCATTTCATTCACATCGTCTATAATTGCGAGGAATTTCTGATATTTTTCGCTGTAAACTTCCATATTTCTGTCTCTGTAAAGGTCTGCGATTTCCTTGTGGAGGAAAAATGCATCATTGTCAAGAAGCTGTTTTGCCATATTCACAAGGTCATATTCAAATCCCTCAGAATCTGAATCGAGCTTTTCAAGTGAACGGTAAAGCTTAAGTAAATCGGCGTTTTCGTAGAGGGGCTCAACTCTGTCATAAAGACCTGTGTGTCTGAGATTGAGCTGAGGTCTTGTGCATAAGGCAGAGCCTACGGGCACGGCACTGTGCTCACTTGAGTAACAGGTTTTAAGATAGAGGGAAATTCTCTCATCTGATTCTTCATCTGTTCTGCCGTATCTGGCGATTTCGTATTTTTTATACCAGTCTTTCAGGTCGATTTCACCTTTATGAGTAAGAATATCGAAAGAAAGAGAGAAGAACATAGGATTCTGTCTGAGTGATTCGGGGAAAAGTCCTGCACCGATGCAGTTGGGGTGCTTTTCTCTGCATTTTTCATAGGGGTTAAGTGCGATTTCTTTGATGTCTCCCTGCATACTGTTGTGTGAGTTGTTGTGTTGGGAGTTGCCGAGAATGAATTCGTGACCTGCAAAACTGTTTGTTTTTTCGTGAAGAGTAGAGTCGATGTCGAAAACGAGCACACGGCTTCTGCTTATTCTTTTTACAAACTCTTCTCTGTAACCCTCACTTGTGAAGATGAGAGTTGCGTTTTCGTTATAGTAATCCATAGCTCTGTCAAGCTCTCTGGCAGAATTTTCAAGGTATGCTATATCCTTTTTCTTTACACCCACAGAGGACCCTGCGAGTTGGTTGCAGATAAAATAGTCGGAGTGACCGATATGTTCCTCCTGAACCTCAAGGTATTTCAGGAAGAATCTTCTGAAGTTTACGCTGTCAATTCTGAATTTATATGTTTTTGCAAAACCTGACCATTTGTCGTCTATGGTAACATCCTTGCCGCTGAAAAGCTTTGTGGTGACAGTGGGGACAAGTCCCGAGAAGGTTGAAAGTACGGGAGTTATACCCAATTCGTGCATTCTGCTGACGATTTTCTTGCCCATATCAAGATTTCTTTCAATATGGTCAAAGGATTTGCTGGGCACATAGTTGTCAAATCGGTTTGCCATCTGCCATGCGTAGAAAGCAGGTCCTGAAATGAATTCAAGTGCAAAATCCTGGGGGAAATCCATTTTGATGAGAGTGTAGAAGCAAACGCCTTCGTTACCAACAAGGTTTACAGCCATATTGATGCCGTTGATTGCAAGGATATCGAGAAAATATTCCCATTCATCAAAATTCCATTTCCACGCATCGTTTGAGTAAAGGGTATAGTCGCCGAAAACACGCCACTTCTGGTCGATATATGCAGAAAAATCTTCCTCAGGAAGGGGTGCTTCAGTGATTTTCAGCTTTTCTGCGCAGAGAGGTGATGTGCTTTTGTCCAGACATATCTGAATATATTTGCCAAAAGCCTTGGCAACGCATACTTTATCTGTTCCGAAAAGGTGAATTTTACCGTCTTTTGCTTTGTAGCCGTAAAAATCCTGATCGGTTGTTTTTTCTGTGATTTCATATGTAAAGTTTTCCTTGACTTCCGGTGCAAGTCTGCTGATAAAATCCAATTCTTATTCCTCCGTGGACATAGTTATACTTATTATAACATATAAAGTAAAAATTGTCATTACTTTTCTGCAAAACAAAAATTAAATATTTTTGTCAAAATATTACAAAACTTATTGAAATTTATATTTCTGTGTGGTAAAATCAACAATAATAAGCTCATAAGGAAGTGTTATCCGATGATAAAAGTTACAGTATGGCACGAAAATTACCACGACAGAACAGACGAAGCGACAATGGCGATGTATCCGGGCGGAATGCATAATGTTATTGCTTCTTTCCTCAGCAAGGACGAGGAGTTTGAAGTGAGAACAGCTACCCTTGATCAGCCTGAATGCGGTCTTCCGGATGAACTCCTTGAAGATACAGATGTTCTTCTCTGGTGGGGACACGCAAAGCACGATGATGTTCCCGATGAACTTGCAAAAAAAGTTCACGAAAGAGTTCTCCGCGGTATGGGTATAATTTTCCTTCATTCTGCTCATATGTCCAAACCTTTCCGACTTACAATGGGTACAAGCTGTACTCTCAAATGGCGTGACAATGACAGAGAAAGACTCTGGACCGTTTTGCCTCAGCATCCTATTGCAAAGGGCGTTGATGAATATATCGAGCTTGAGAGTGAGGAAATGTACGGCGAAAGATTTGATATTCCTCAGCCTGATGAGCTTGTGTTCCTGGGATGGTTTGCAGGAGGCGAGGTTTTCCGTTCAGGATGTACATGGTATAAGGGCCTCGGTAAAGTGTTCTATTTCCAGCCCGGTCACGAAACAAATCCCAGCTACCACAACGAGCAGGTTCAGAAAATTATAACAAACGCAGTAAGATGGGCAGCACCTCAGGTTGTTGTTGATAAGCTTGAGTGTCCGCATTATGCGTCTCTTGAAAAGAAAAGACTTGAAAACAATTGAAAGGATTGATTGAAATGAAAAAAATCAGAATCGGTATCATCGGTAACGGCGGTATCTGTAAAGGTGCTCACGTTCCTACATATCTTGAGGATGACAGAGTTGAAGTCGTAGGTGTCTGCGACATTATCGAGGAACGCGCGCAGTTTCTTAAGGATGAATATTTCCCTGAAGCGAAGGTTTATACAGATTACAGAGAGCTTCTCAAGGATGAAACAATTGACTCTGTTGACATCTGCACACCCAACTATCTCCATTCAATTATTGCAGTTGATGCATTCAAGGCAGGTAAGCATGTATTCTGCGAAAAGCCCGATGCTATTGATGTTACGGAAGTTCTCAAAATGCAGAAAGCAGCAGATGAAGCAGGTAAAGTTCTTATGGTTATGAGAAATAACCGTTTTGTAGGTGCTTCTCAGTACGCTAAAAAATATATCGATGCAGGAAAAATGGGCGAAGTTTACGCAGGTCGTTGCGGATGGCAGAGAAGACGCGGTATCCCCGGCAAAGGCGGTTGGTTCACAACAAAAGCACAGTCAGGCGGCGGTCCCCTTATCGACCTTGGTGTACATATGATTGACCTTGCAATCTGGCTTATGGGCAACCCCACTCCCGTGTCCGTAAGTGCAAATACATTCTGCAAATTTGCTGATAACGATACAAGCGACTCAGTAAACTCAGATTTCGGTGACAAGAATTCAGCGGGTACATTTGATGTTGAAGACCTTGCTATGGGTATGATAAGATTTGACAACGGTGCAGTTCTTCAGATTGAATTCAGCTGGGCATCAAATATCAAAAAAGAAAGACGCTTTGTTGAGCTTCGCGGTTCAAAATCAGGTCTTAAATGGGAAAACGACGATGTTGAAATCTTCACGGAGGAAGCAGGTCAGCTTCTCGACATCAAACCTGCAGGAAAACTTAACGGAAGAGGCCATCATAACAACCTCGTTCACTATCTTGATGTTCTCACAAAGGGTGCAGAGCCTTGCTTCAAGCCTCAGCAAGGTGTTGATATGATTAAGATTCTTTGCGCTATCTACAAATCAGCAGAAACAGGCAAAGAGGTAGTTCTTTAAAAGTTAAAATCAATCAGATTCATACTCCCCTTGGAAAACGCAAGGGGAGATTGCCCTTTTACGGAAGACGCAGTCAGATGAGCTGACAGAGGGTATTTTTTATAAAAAAGGATGTTTTCACTATGAATTACGCAATAATCGGCACGGGCTGGATAGCAAAAGCTTTTGCTGACGGAGCATCAATTGCAGGTGGCTTCACGCCTTATGCGGTCTACTCAAGAACAGAAGAAAAGGGGAGAGAATTTGCTGTACTTGTGGGTGCTGAAAAGGTGTTCACAAGCCTTGAAGAAATGGCTTCCTGCAACGAAATTCAGGCGGTGTATATAGCCTCGCCCAATGCCTTTCATTATGCTCAGAGTAAACTGTTTTTAGAGCACGGAAAACATGTAATCTGCGAAAAACCAATCACGGTTGAGCCTGAAGAATTTGAAGAACTTTCTGCTCTTGCAGAGTCAAAAAAACTGATCTATCTTGAGGCAATTATGATGATGCATTTTCCGGGTAAAACCGTCATAGAAAATGCACTGAAACGCCTCGGAAAAATCACCACGGCAAGGATAGATTTTTCTCAGCTTTCGTCAAAATATCCTGCTCTTAAGAGAGGGGAATTACCCAACATTTTCAACCCGGAAATGGCAACGGGAGCGCTGATGGATCTGGGTGTTTACAACGTGTATTTTGCACTGTACTTTTTCGGCATTCCGGACAGTGTCACATCTGCTGCTCTTATGCTTGAAGCGGGTGCAGATTCTTCGGGTACGGCAGTGTTTAATTACCCGGACAAACAGCTTACTCTTACCTACTCAAAAACAGGCCAAAGCCGCACTGCTACTGAGGTTTACGGTGATGAAGGCACTCTTGTTATAGAGTCGATTTCAAAGCTTGTAAACATTAAGCTTATAGCCAATGACGGCACTGAGGAAATCCTTGCGGGAGACACCGAAAAGGAAGAAGTTATGAGCTATGAGGCGGCTGATTTTCTTAAATACATTTCGGACTTTGAGGGCAACAGAAACGAGTATTTCAGATGCAGAGAAATGGCTCTTTCCGTCAGCAGAATTATGAAAGAAATCAGACGGCAGAACGGCATAGAATACGCGTCAAAAAAATAATAAAACGAGTCAGAATTACGGCTTTCCTGAGTAAGGTGAGCCGTAAATTTTTTTGCAAAAATTGCGGTAAGGCTGTCCTGAAAAACGCACGGATTTTACCGAATTTTTCCGGAAATTTTTAACAGAAAAAATTTACAAAAATCATTAGCAAACCTTCCAAAAACCAAACGGAAAATTTGTTTAAAAATTATGAAGAGGAAACTCGATTTTTATTGACATCTTGACAAAAAAGTGGTACAATACAATGGATATAATAGAATCAGTGGCAGTATACCCATTTCAAATTTCTTTTAGAGAAAAATACACGCAGATTCTGACCGAAATCCTGTAATATGGAGAGTGTTGTTATGGCTGAAGAAAAAAAAGAAAATATTGCTGAAGAAAAAAAAGAGACTATAAAAATTCCGAGAGCGAGAACAATGGAAATTCTGTATAAGCCCGTTTTCGATGTAGGTCTCAATATGGCAGTTGATTATTATACCCGCGTTCAGCTGACTGACTACAAGGTAGGCATCATCCAGCCCGAGACTTATATTCCCGTGGCTGAGAAATCAAGTCAGATTGCTGAAATCGGAAAATGGACAATTGAAGAGGCTTGTGAAGCGATGATAAGAACAGAGGAACGCGGAGCTAACATCCATAGCGTAATCCTGTGGACTTCATTGAAGCATCTCAATAAAAAGAATTTTGTCAAGTCAATGATCAGTATCGTTGACAAGAAAGAAATCGAACACGACAGATTCTGTTTCCAGATTACAGACCACATTCTTCAGGCTGACAGCGAAATCATCGCAAAGAACATTAATGAGTTGAGAAGAGAAGGCTTCTCCGTCGCAATTGACGATTTCGGAGTTGAATATACTTCTCTTTCAAATCTCGGTCAGTACGAAGTCGACTACATAGGTATTGACGCCTCTCTTACCCGCGATATTGAAATCAATGAGCGTCAGCAGAATATGCTCCAGGGTATTATCGACTTTGCAAAGAAGATCGGAACTAAGGTTATGATCGGCGGAGTTGAAACCATAGAGAAAGCCGAGCTTCTCAAATCTATGGGTGCTGACAGAATGTCAGGTCCTCTTTACGGCGATTTTATGAAAGAAAAAGACATTAGCATGTAATCAGATAACTCTTAAGAAAGGAGTTGTACAAGTTGGCAACGAAAAACTATATGTCGATGTACGAACAAAATCCTGAAATGGAAAAGTACGGTGTTCGTACTACGGCAAAAAAAGTCAGAAAGAACAAGTTGCTTTTGAGAATAGTAGTTATTATTCTTGCACTTTTGCTCTTGTTCCTTTCAATATTCTTCGGATGCGTAACTTACGCAAACCAGGCAGGTCGATTTACAGTCAACCTTGACCCCGATGCAATTGAAAAATACGGTATCACGCTTTGTGAAAGCTATGAACAGGCTTACGGATTAGGTGCCTGGGCAGACGGCGGAGTGGGACCTGACGGAAAACCCAGCGCTGACAGTAACTACGAATCAGGCGTTCTTATCCGTGGTACAGCCGTTGAAAATATGGATAATATCACTGAGGAATGGTTGCCCGAGGATATTGACAGCGGAAACCACTCAGGAAGCCACAACGGTGACGCAAACAAAGACGGTGAAATTGACTACATAGCATATACCTTCTACCTTAAAAATGTAGGTAGAGAAGATGCAGACTATAATGTTTCGATTGATGTCCTTTCGGTAGATCTCGGTGCTGACGAAGCAGTCAGAGTAAAGGTTTACAGAAACGGTGAAGCAATTACTTACGGTAAAAAACCTGTCAAGGGTACCGAAAATGATAAATATGCAAAATTCGGTATCGATAAGTACTTTACTAAAGAGAATAAGGTTATGGATAGAAAGATAACCAATTTTAAATCAGGCGCGATTGACAAATATACAGTTGTTATCTGGCTTGAAGGATGGGATCCTGAATGTGTTGATAATATTATGGGAGGAGAGGTTAAGCTGTCTATGATGTTCCATATTATAGACAAAGAAGCCGAAAACGAGGAGCTTGTTTAGGAAAAAAGTGAACAACACACTTTCTTAAATTAAGCAAGTTCCTTAAGTAACTTTTCTCCCCTTAAAATCATCAACACATATTGGATATAAATTTTCAAAAATGAAAGTAAAACTTTCAAAAAAATTTTTATGGAGGAATTATTCATGAAAAAGACAATGAGAAAAAGTGCATTGCTTTCATCAGTAGCAATGCTCATCGTATCAGCTATCGTTCTTACATCTGCTACTTATGCATGGTTCTCATCATCAAAAGTAGTTGCTGTTGAAGAACTCGACGCAAGCGTTAAAGTAACAACAGGTCTCCTTATCTCAGTTGATAAGGGTGGCGAATGGGGCACACAGGTTGACTTCGCTGATGCTGTTTCTGTTAACGGCACATGGGGCGCAGGCTACCAGAAAGATATGGTCTTTGATCCCGTATCAACAGCAGACGGTGAAACATGGATTTCAGCTGTTTACAACGAAGATACAGGTCTTCTCGATACATCAGCTGCAGTAGTAGGTACAAACCTCGTAGCTGTTCCCCTCTGGGTAACAGGTCCTGTAGGTGCAAACGTTAAAGCAGTTGTTAAATTTGACGGTACAGATTCACAGGCAGCAAAATGTATGAAGTTTGCTCTCGTTCCCGCTAACGAAGCTGGTGACGCAGTTGCTTCAGGCGCATATGCAGACGCAGTTGCAGCTGAAGCTAATGCTGACAGCAAGTTCATGGGTATCTCAGCAGCTGGTACAGCAGCAACATCTGGTGCTTATGTATCAGACGGTGGTAAGACAATCAACGAAGTAGCAGCTGACGGCGGTATCACATTCACAATTCCTGAAGGAACAACAACAAGTGCTCCTATGAAATATGTTGCATTCCTTTGGCTTGAAGGTAATGACGCTGACTGCGAAATGCTCAAATTCGACGTTGCAGGTGAAGACGTTACATTCGCTATGACACTCGAAATCGTAGACTAATTTATTGAATCAATTATTATTTAGTGATTGTTCAACTTTAGAGTTATAAACATAGCTCGTTAAATCGTTTCAAATATCGGCTTTTGAAACAGCTTAAAACTTAAAAACATAGCCGGGCGGGGTTTAACCGCTCCGCTCGGTGTGTGTTTCCTCTCTGTAAATATAAAATATCTCAAATGATTAAGACTCGTTAAAATTAAGAAATGCAAAATTTATTATAATTTTTAATATAAATCCCTCTGAATACGAAAATAAAAGAGAAATCTTTTAATATATAAAATAAAATCAAGTGCAAAAATATAAAAATAAAGGTGGGTTCCGGAATATGGCGGAAGAAAAAAAATCAAATAAAGTGATAGAAACCATAGGTGATATAGTTACTATTGTAATCCTTGTGTTTTCGGTTGTGTTTACCTCTCTGACTTTAATGTCATTGAAATCAGAAAGCGGATTGCCTAATGTTGCAGGTTATTCACTGTTTTCTGTTCAGTCAGACTCAATGGAGCCTGTGTTCTACACCGGTGACCTTCTTCTTATAAAAGAATACAGAGGAGAAGAGTTAAATCCCGGCGATATTATTTCTTTCAGAACAATTGAGCAGGGTCAGTACATTATCAATACCCATAGAATTGTAGAATGTCACGATGTCAGCGGTATCAAGACTTATACCACACGAGGTGATAACACTCCCGCCAACGACCAGACGGACGTAGTTGAAAGCGAAATTGTCGGTGTTTACGCATATAAATCTGAACAGAAAGACGGCGTTGACAACGGTAAAAGAGTAAAAGGACTCGGTAAAGCAATCGACTTTGTCAAAGGTACCGGCGAAACAGGTGAAAAATGGTCATGGACTATTGGCGAAGGCACAGATGAAGAAAGAAGACTCAATCTTTCATTCCTTATCTTCATAATTCTTCCTCTTGCTCTTATCTTCCTCTTCCAGATTTACAAATTCATCGTTGCTCTTAATGAATCAAAGAAAGAAAAGCTTATTGAAGAAGTTTCAAATAACACTGAACTTTCAGAAGAGATTAAGAAGAAAGCAATTGAAGAATATCTCGCAAAACAGGCTGAAGAAGAAATAAAGAAGAAAGCCGTTGAAGAATATATAGCAAAACAGGAAGCGGAAAAAGCTGCTGAAAAAGCAGCAGAAGAAGCTCCCGCGGAAGAAAACGGTGAAAACTAAATCCCTGACAGGATTCTTATATATATAATAATAGAAAGCAAATTTTTAAAAATATCACGAGGTGACAAAAATGAGTGTACTGTTGAACTTCATTCAGGATTTTTTGGGACAGTTCTTTGTAAGCGGTTTTTGGGGTGTGCTTAAAGGTATCGGTCTCGGTATCGCAAACATTTTCAATATACCGAAATACATAGAAATCTTCAAAAAATATTCATCTAACTTCGGAGTAGGCGAATGGGCACTTGCAATTCTCTGCATTATCCTTATCGTTGCTGCTCTCGCTGCAATTGCATTTGTTGTTGCACTCCTTATCAAGAAATATGTGAGAGTGCGTAAGACTCTCGTTGATCAGGAAGAGCTTCTCAACGAAGTCGGCAATCTCAATCGCGAAGTTATTAAACTTAATATGGAAAAGCAGAAAATCCTTGCTATGAAAGTTTCACAGTTAGGTCTTCGTCCCGATGAAGATCCTTATGAGGATATAGAAGAAAAGAAAGAAGAACAGGAAGAAGAAGTCGACAAAACTGCTGAAGATTATAGCCGTTTCTACAAGCTCACTCAGGTTGACCTTGCTATGAAAGACTACGTTCAGCATGATTTCAATAATGATATCACTCTTCCCGAATTCTGTGAGCGTTTCCGTAACTTTGCTTGTAGCAGACTTGGCCTTTTCTATGAAATTGACACTCTGCGTCTTTTCATTTCAGGTTTTGCAGCAGCAAGACTTATTATCCTTCAGGGTATTTCCGGTACAGGTAAAACTTCACTTCCCTATGCTTTCGGTAAGTTCATTCAGAACGACGTAACTATCGCTTCTGTTCAGCCCTCATGGCGTGACCGTACAGAGCTTTTCGGTTACTTTAACGAATTCACAAAGCGTTTCAACGAAACTGAAGTACTTAAAAAAATGTATGAAGCTCGTTTTATGGAAGACGTTTCAGTTATCATCCTGGACGAAATGAACATCGCTCGTGTTGAATACTACTTCGCTGAGCTTCTCTCAATTCTTGAAATGCCTTCACGTGATGAATGGGTTGTTTCACTCGTTCCCACAGTATGGCCCACTGACCCCGAGCTTTTCTTCGACGGTAAATTCAAACTTCCTCCCAATATGTGGTATGTCGGCACAATCAACAACGACGACTCTACTTTCGCCGTTACAGATAAGGTTTATGACCGTGCTATTCCCATTGATATCAATACTAAAGGTAAATACTTTGAAGCTCCTCTTACTGATCCTCTTTACCTTAACTACAAACATCTTGAATCACTCTTTGATGAAGCAAAAGAGAAATATCCTGTTTCAGAAGAAGCTCTTAAGAAGTTTGCTGAACTTGACGACTATGTTATCGAGCATTTCCGTATAGCTTTCGGTAACCGTATTCTTAAACAGCTTAAGGACTTTGTTCCTGTTTACGTTGGTTGTGGCGGTAAGGAAATCGACGGTATCGACTTTATCCTTGCTCACAAAATTCTCCGTAAATTTGAAAGCCTTAACGTTTCTTACATCCGTAACGAAATCGGTGGTCTTATTACTTACCTTAACAAAAACTTCGGTAAGAGTAACATGAAGGATTCTAAGGATTACCTTGAAAGACTCCAGAAGCTTATGTAATAGCTTAAGCTTTATAGCACAATTAATCTTCACACAAAAGGGGACGTTCTCAGATGAGCGAATCATATCTCGATTTATATTCTGTCTACAAAGACAAAATGGCTGAAATGTCAGAGGGAAACCCGTACTATGACTTTATGTACGAGGCTATTTCCACGGGACACAACAATTTCTCTCAATTTAATAGATTCTTTGAAAAGAAAATAGACGTCCGTTGGGTTGAGGCTATTGAAAGTTGTATTATCCCCATCGATAACATCCTCAGAAATCCCCGTAAGTTTATTGTTCAGGAAGAAGAAGTTGTTATTATTGAACGTGCTAAGAAAATTACTACCGAATCAATAAGACATCTTGCTCAGCATACTAATATGATTGCTAAGGTTGAAGATGACGGTAGTGTTATGCCCAGCAAAATCCTGAACGTTTTCCGTGAAGAAAGTTATGAAATTTACGAAAACCGTTTCTTATTCACTCTTATCAAACAGCTTGAGTATTTCATTAATGTCAGATACGATGTTCTTGCAAATATGTCTGATGATGAAAACCTTACTTCACTTAAAATGGAAAGTTCGGTTAAAAAAGGTAACGAACTTATAACCTTTAAGATGGAAGTTGCAACTAAATATAACAGTGATGAAGATGTGGACGGAAAAAAAGAGAAGTCAATTATGGACAGAATCCACAGAATTAAGTCTCTAGTGGACGACTTCAGCCACTCGAATTTCATGAAAGAAATGCGTAAGTGCGTTCCTGTCCGTCCTCCCATTATGAGAACTAACGTTATTCTTAAGGACCCCAACTTCCGTCAGTGCCTTGCATTATGGCAGTTTATTCACTCCTATGAAGATGTTGGTTATGAAATAACAGTTAAAGAATCAGATGATATGGTAAGCGATAACTATCGTGATGACCTTTACGGAGTATTGGCTTACAACTATATGCTTCTTAAGAAGAATACAGCACCCGAAAGCAGCTTCAGAGGTAAACTCAAAAAACGCAAAATCAAACCGAAGTTTATCAAGCGACTTGCTGAAGAGCTTGTTCTTAATTATGATCTGGATGAAGTTGAAATCAGAAAGATCTTCATTGATGAAATGAAACTGGCTCAAAAGAAAAAGACTGCCGGTGAACAGAAAATCAGAGAAGCAATTGATCGTGCATTAGCACATGAAAAAGAGCGCAAACGTCTTATCGAGGAAAAAATCAAGGCAGAAATCGAAAGAAAGAAAGAAATCGAACGCCGCAGAATCGAAAGAGAAAAAGCGAGAATCGCTCGCGAAAAAGAACTGGAAAGACAGCGCAAGGAAAGAGAAAGAGCAAGACTCAAGGCAAAGAAAGAAAAAGAGATTGCTCTGGAAAAGGCAAGACGAGAGAAAGAGAAAGAAAAGAAACGTCTTGCAAAGCTCAGGGAAGAACAGGCAATTGCAGCTGCAAAGGAAAAAGAGCGTATTGCAAAACAGAAAGAAAGAGAACGTATTGCAAAAGAAAAAGCACTCGAACTGGAAAGGCAGCGTAAAGCCAGGGAACTTGAGAGAAAACGAATTGCCAAAGAGAAAGCACTTGAGCTTGAAAAACAGCGCAAGGCAAAAGAGCTTGAAAAGAAGCGCATAGCAAAAGAAAAAGCTATCGCACTTGAAAACGAGCGTAAGGCAAAAGAAAAAGAAAAGGCAAGAATAGCAAAAGAAAAGGAAAGACTTGCCAGAGAGAAAGCGGAGCAGGAAGCAAGAGAAAAGGCAGCCAGAGAGAAAGAAAAGGCAAGGTTAGCTAAGGAAAAAGCAGAGCAGGAAGCAAAAGAGAAAGCTGCAAAGGCTAAAGAAAAGGCAAGACTTGCAAAAGAAAAGGCTGAACAGGAAGCAAAAGAAAAAGCTGCTGCTGCAAAACAGAAACAGAAAGAAAAAGAAAGACTCGCAAAGGAAAAGGCAGAAGCTCTTGAGAAGGAACGTATAGAAAGATTAAAAGCAAGAGAAAAGGCTGCCAAAGAAAAAGCGGCTCAGCTTGAGAAAGAAAAGATAGCTAAAGAAAGAGCTAAAGCAAAAGAACAGGCAGCAAAAGCAAAACAGGCTCAGCTTGAAAAAGAAAGACTGGCTAAAGAGAAAGAAAAAGAAAAAGAAAGAATAGCCAAGGCTAAAGTAAAAGCAGAGCAGGAAGCAAAAGATAGAGCTGCAAGAGAAAAAGAAAAAGCAAAAGCTGCAGCTGAAAAAGCAAAACAGAAGGCTAAAGAAGCAGAGCAGAAGGCTAAGCAGAAAGAAAAAGAAAGACTTGCTAAAGCCAAAGCTGATGCAATCGCCAAAGAGAAAGCCAGAGTTGCTAAAGAGAAAGAAAAAGCAAAAATGAAGGCTGCTCAGGCGAAAGAAAAAGCCAAAAATGCTAAAAAACCTGCACAGGAAACAGAAAGTGCAGACAACTAAATTGTAAAGTATAAAAACTTTACAATTAAATATATAGTGTAAAGTGGATAACTTTACAAAACGGTAAAAACCTTGATTTTACTTGGTTTTTGCTGCAAAATTAAAAGTTTCAACATCTTGTATATAGCGTGTGTGACGCACAAAGAGAACTTTGGTGAAGCTTTTAAAATTTCGGAGGTATTTTAGAATGGACAAAAAATTGATGAAAAGGTTAATATCCTTAGTTCTTACCGGGGTGGTACTTATTTCCTCCACCGGCGTATACACTGCACTCGCAGCAACTGAAGAGTCTACTACAAGTGAATATACCTCCGCACTTACGGACTCTGAAGAAGCTACAACAAATGCTCCTGAAACAACTGTTCCTCAGACATCAGAGTCAACAACCTCCGAGACTACTGACAAAGAGACAACAGAGGCTGAAACAGAAGCAGAATCAACAACTATCGGCGCTGAAAAACCTGCAACAACCAAACCTGCAGAAACTACTGAAACAACAACTGAAAAGAAACCCGATATTCAGATTGAAGACGGAAAAGTTGATAACAATAAAGCCGGTGAATGGGTCGGCGTTGACGGTACAACAGCAAATATGGGTACTGAGTCTAACCCCTACGCTGTCAGTTCTGTTGATTTCTTCCTCAGAATGAACGAGGCAATCAATGATACCGGTAACGCAAACAAATATTTCAGGCTTACTGCTGACATCGATTTCGCAGATGTTACAATTGATCAGGCATATCTCGACGATCAGGCTGAATACGGCGGAATCGGCGGAGCACTTGTTTCAGTTAACCCTGATGTTTCATCTAACTCCAATGTTTTCTTCCACCTTGACGGTAACGGAAAACAGATTAAGAATGTAACGATGAGTCTCAGCAGTTTTACTTCACTCAGTATTTTCGGTTATGTCAACTCAGCATCAACCATTACAAATCTTGCCGTTCATAATGTGTCAATCACTAACGGATATTCTGATGCACAGGCTGCAGGTATTGTTCTGAAAAACGATGGTAGCATAGACGAATGCAGATTTTCAATTATCGTACTTGATACAACGGCTTCAACTACAAAGGCAGAATCCTTCTATCCTGACAATACAACACTGCGTACATATTCAGGTACTGCTATCGTAGTTGATAACGGTGGTGTTATTGACAGTGA
Source organism: Acutalibacteraceae bacterium (assembly GCA_045542485.1). GTDB lineage: Bacteria > Bacillota > Clostridia > Oscillospirales > Acutalibacteraceae > SIG575. The sequence goes on along the minus strand of JAZQLC010000027.1, from coordinate 29,627 downwards.
AACAAACTTTGATAACACAAATGTTAAACTTAATACTGCAGAAAATGTAACGATTAAAACATCAAGACCTTATGCCAGTGCCCTTGTTGCACAGAACAGAGGTAAAATCAACAAAGTCCGTGGTGTTAAGCTTACTATCGAAGGTGATACATCAAAGAGCACCTTTGTTGGTGGTCTTGTCGGTACAAACGCAACACAGAGAACAAGCTCAGCAACAGGTATGTACTACTGTGAAATCCAGATGGACGGTCGTAACAGTAGCGTCAAGGGTGCTGACAAAATAGGTTTCCTTGTAGGTCACAACACAGGCCGTATCCAGCGCGCTGATGTGACAGGTAGCTTTAATACAAACGAAAAAGCATCAGCAACAAAATATGATATCCTTGTTACAGGAGCTTCTGCAGCAGGTGGTATCGTCGGCGACAATACAGGTGACGTTCAGCTTTGTACTGTAAAAAATGTCGGTGTTTACTTTGCAGATGCAACAGACGGTGCAATATACGGCGGTATCGCAGGTAAATCAAACTATGGCATCAGAAACTGTATTGCAACAGGCTCAACTGACGGTGTAGGTGACGGAAATACAATTTCCCGTTACATCGGCGGCATCGTAGGTTATGGCGATACAGGTAACAACTTCGGCGTAGAAAACTGCTATGCTCTCGTTAAAATCATTGATTCAAAAGCTCCTCTTGGTGCAATCGTTGGTTTCAATGGCGACACAGCATATAAAAATAACAAGATAAGAAATGTATTCTACTCAGCTATCATTTCTTCAAGACCTTCTCCTGTATCATTCGGTGGTGCGGGTGCAAATGAAGGCGACCTTCAGTTCTCAAAAGCCTATGCAATGTCAAGCTATAATCATCTGATAGTAAATGGTTTTGATTATGGCATTACAAAGACAAAAGCTCAGGTATCAACAAGCTCTTTTGACTTCTCAGGCTGGGGCGACGCTACATTTACTGTAAAGGGAAATTTCTCAGGTCCGACAAACTCTTCTTATTATACAGTAACCGGTCTTGGTACAAACAACCTTACTTACGAACTTATCACAGATGGTAAAAACGATAAAACTGTCTATTACTATGATGTTGATATCACTATTCCTTCATCTATAGGTGCAAATAAAGAGGGCACAACTCTTGTAAATCAGCCTATGGAATTGGGTATTCTTAACTCAAACGGTATCCATAATTCATCTGACTATACATCTGACGGATTTATAGGTACAAAGGATAAGCCTATTGAGCTTACCACAGCAGAAATGAATTTCCTTTACTACGCACCTGCGGCACATTTTGTGCTTGACGGTGCTCCGTATGTTAACGATAGTTTCACAGCTCCTGCTGCAACTTTCTGGGGCACAATCAACGGTAATGGTAATGTGATTACATATGAGGTAGACAGAGATCTGTTCAAGGGCATCTATGGCTCACGTGACAACTCTCTTCAGAACAACAACGCTACTACTCACAAGTCAGATCCTTCTGATGAAGCTGATGTAGCATCAAACCTTACAAACGGTGTAATCAGAAACCTTACTGTTAAAATGTCAGCTAATACCACTGACAGATATATTTCCAGTGTATTCGGTAATATCTGTAATGCGACTATGAAGAATACAGTGATTACTTCATTTGCTGGAAATACTATTGTACTCACAGAAGGCAACACCGGTCTTTTCGCAAAAGCGATTTACGGTAACTCATATCTGTACGGCTGTTATGTAGACAGTAACTATGAAACGGCAGATGGTAGTGCAGGTACCCATATTGAGGCTAATTACGACGGTATCGCAGGTTTTGTTGGCGTAATTGATGCTGAAAAAACAATTATTGATAACTGTGGTTCAGACGTTAATGTCAAAGGTATGAAATCAGGTATGCAGAATATGGCAGTATTTGCAGGCCAGATCAAATCACTCAAGGGTGGTTATATTCAGAACTGTTATTCTGCAGGCGGTCTCATAAGATCAGCTGTAGGAAGCTCATTCAATGCTTCAACCTGTAACCTTTTTGCCGGTAACATTCAGTCAGACAGCAGTGAAACTCATATCTATAACTGCTATTATTCTCCGGCACACGCATACACAGATACGCTCACCGGCGGTAAAAACGATTTAACAACCGGTATCAGATCCGGTGCATATACAGGTAGCTGTAAAGTCTGGTCATTCCAGATGCAGAATGCTTCAACCCAGCTCTGGGGTGATATTTCACTTAAGGTTTCTGCAGCAAGTGATATTCTTTACCTTGAAGGAATCAACAACATTGACAGATTCGATATAGCTTCTTATTCAAACGCAGCAACTGACCTTAATAACCACTTCACAGCAGTTTCATCCAATGAAAACGTTCTTGATTTTACTAACTTCAGATGGTTCGGAAGAATAGGTCTTTCAACAACATTCACAGGTGATACGAACGCAAGTGCATATGTTACAGCTAAGCACAATGCAACAGGTCTTGTGGCAAAGCTGACAGTGTTCAGCTCATCAGACCTTGAAATTGATGGTGATGGCTACTACCTTATCAAAACTCCTGTTGACCTTTACTATCTGTCAACAAATCAGACACAACTGGTTTCAGGCTCAACAGAATATATGTATATGAGCTCCTCCTCAAAAATCAGACTCGCAGCTGATATTGATATGTCAGGTTATACTATTGAGCCTATCGGTTCATCGTCTGTTTTCTTCAAAGGCGAATTTGATGGTGCAGGTTATACAATTTCCAACCTGAACTTTGGCCACGGTAACCTTGACCAGGCGCTCTTCGGTTATATTCAGGGTGCAACTATTAGAAGGCTCAATATTGATAATGCAAGCATTGTAGGTGCATCATATACAGGTGCAATTGTAGGTACAGTTTACGACTATGCAGTTATCGAAGGATGTAAGGTAACAAATTCGGTTATCAGCGGTCAGAACCATGTTGGTGGTATCGTTGGCGGTATTAACGTAAAATCAACGGCTCAGGCTACACAGATTATAAACTGTACTGTTGAAAATACAACTGTTACATCAACAAAGAAAGTGAAAGAACACGCGTACATCGGTGGTATTATCGGTGGTACATCTATGAACAGTACTGAAGGATGTTACGCTGAAATTTCAGGATGTAAAGTAACTGACTGTACTCTTTCAGCAAGTGCATACGGTATTGGTGGTGTAGTAGGTTACGCTCCTGATATTAAAAACAAAATTTCTGCTTGCGAAGTTACGGGCACAACAGTCACTTCCGGTGAAGCTGCAAACGGACCTACTTATGCATCTCTCGGTGCAGTTGCAGGTCTCTTTGGCGGCTCATTACTTGAAAATTGTACAGTAACTGATTGTACAGTAAAAGGTGAGTGCGCATCAGGTGTAGTAAGCCGACTTATAAATGAAGCAAATACTACATCAACAATTTCAGGATGTACAGTAAAAGGCTCAACTATCGAAGCTCCCGATATCGCAGCTGGTATCCTCGCACAGGTAAGTGCTTATGCAACGAGCTCATGCTGGGGTGATAAAGTTGTAACGAACTGTAAAGTTTCAGCACATACAACTACAACAACTGATACAGAAACAGGTACAACAACAACTAATACTAAGGATACGACCATCAAAGCCCTGGTTTCCGGTGGTATCGTAGGTAATGTACAGCAGTTCTCAAACAAAAACCTTACAGTTACAGGCTGTACAAATCTCGGTATAATCGAAACAACAGGTAAAAAAGGTTCAATTACTGACGCAGCAGGTGGTATCGTCGGCAGACTTTCATCAGGTCTTCAGACATCAGGTATTCTTGTTACTGGTTGTCTTTCACAAGGTACTGTAAAAGGTAACTCAAACCTTGGCGGTATTATCGGTATGAACAATGCCAACGCTCATAACGGTGAAAATAAACTTATAAAAGATTGTTATGTAACCTGCAAGTTCGAAAGCTCAAACCTTGCTGTTGTCAAAGGTCTTGCAATCGGTTATATAGGTTATCAGACAAAGAGTAATTCATCTGCATTTGCAGAAAATGTTGTATTCTCATCGCTTAATACCCGTGAAGCACTCTTCGGTAATATTGAAGAAACTTCAGGTGGCTATGATATGAACAAGGGTGCTGACCAGACAAAGGGCGGTATCACAGTTGACTTTACAACCAGTGTCTCCAACACTTCAACCGGCGGTAAGAGATTCCTGAATCACTTTGCACACGCTGTTGTGGGATACGAAGACGGTATGATGGGAAAATCAAATACTGTTGAGTTGCGTACAAATATGTTTGTAAGCAGTACAATATATGAAAAAGCAAACACAACCGTTTCGTATGCATACGGCGGTGTATCTTTGGGTTCAACAAGAGTTGCAGGTCTCGCGGCAACAACTGTTCCGCGTTTCTCGGTAGGTAACCTGCCTGTGCTTGTAGGTACAGACGGAAATGCATTTACAGATCCTTCAAAGGGTGGAACAGTATCAGGCGTTCCTGTTTTCACAACAACTGCAAGTTCATCAAAGATTCTTGTTGGTTATGGTTCATCTGGTAGAGATGCTCAGGGTAATATTACAGGGACTCCAACAGAAAATGCAACATATAACAAGCTTACCGACGTTTCAATCCAGACATTTGATAAGAAGTGTAACGCAACCGTTAAAACAACCTATACAGGTATCATCAACGGCGAAACAGTTTCATTTGATGTTGGTTTCAGGGTTGTTGTAAACGGCGAACACGCTTTTGACGGTACAGGTACTGAGTATGATCCGTTCCTCATTTACACTGCAGAAGACCTTCTTGCAATCAAACAGCATCACGATAATCCTTCTGCTAAGGATGATTTCAAGGATAACCCTGAATTTTATTATGGTTCAGATAAAGATGGTAATCATGTACCCGTTTATTATGAAATAATGAACGACATCGATATGACAGAAGAGTTGGCAACAGAGAACAAATCTTTTGCTCCTATCGGTACAGAAGAAGCTCCCTTCAAGGGAAAAATCAGAACTTACCATGACGAGCAGATGAAAATCAGCAATCTGCTTATCAATAACCCGAAGCAGAATTCCGATTATGCATATGATGATGCATATACAGTAACAGATGCTGATGGTAATAAGACAGTAACATATTCTGACGCACTCGGCCTCTTTGGTTACACAGACGGCGCAGAAATCTATAATCTTGAACTTGAAAATGTAAATATTCTTTCAGTACCCGGCACGACAAACGGCTTCCTTGGAATAAAATCAGGTGCTCTGGTTGGTGTTGCAAACAACACTCTTATCCAGAATGTCAAAGTTTCAGGTGCATCAAGTGTTGCAATCGAAGGTACATTCGGCGGCAGGGCAGGTGCAATCGGCGGTATTGTCGGTCAGGCAGGTAACAATGTTGTTTTGTCAGATGTTTCGGTTATCGGCGCTGATAATGACTCACGCATTACAGTAAAAGGTCAGTATTGTGTCGGCGGTATTGTAGGATCATCAGCAGATACAACAGGCTGTTCAATTACTAACCCAATTGTTGAAAATGTAGATGTTACTAACCTTGCAATATCAGGTGTTTCTATCGCGGGTGGTATTGCAGGTCAGTATTCAGGTGTTATCACAGGTTCAGAGGAACTTAAAGATGACGAAGGTAACATTGTCAATCCTGCGTCACGCGTAAAAGTCAACAATGTATCTGTTCTCGGTACAGTTGTGGGCGGTGCCGTAGGCTCAGGTAACATCATCAACCTTGCGACAGGAGGTTGTGACCTTACACTTGAAGAAATAGATGTCACAAACACTAATGTAGAAGTTACTGATACAATCAGAAATGACACTAGTGCAAGTCCCAATGGTATTGCAGGTGGTATTCTCGGTCAGTCAAAAGACAGTTACCACTACTACATTACAGATTGTACTGTTGATGCAAATACAACTGTTACATCAGGTCATTGTGCAGGTGGTATCGTAGGTAGTGCATCAAACAGAGGTAAAGGTCAGCTTCAGACAGAAACTTGTCTTATCATTTCTGATTGTACAACTCTTGCTAAAGTAAATCAGCTTACTGCCCCAACAACAAATACACTTACTCTTGGCGACTCGGTCAAGCGTAAAACAGGTGCAGGTTCAGTAATCGGTGTTATCACATCAAATGCACTTGCAATGAATGAAGAAACATTCGCTCCTCAGATTCAGATTAAGAATGTAACTGCAGGTGGTGAAATTTCAGGTACATTCAACGTAGGTGGCGTAATCGGTGAATTTGCAGTATTCCAGGGCAGACTCAACGAGATTACAGAGTCAATTATCTACGATTGCATAGTATCAGCAAGAATCACTCCTCTCGAGGCAGCAACAGAGCGTTTCGGTGTTATCCTCGGCTCAATCGAAGGTAACCAGTACAACTCAAATAACCCCAATGAGCAGGTACTCAATGCTCAGGCGCCGTTCCCCGAACAGGATTCTAACGGTAAAACAATAGAATATGGTGTAAGACCCTTTGATAAGATTTTCTATTCATCTTATACTGCAGGTTCATACGGTCTCTATGGTCTTGCAGCAGTCAAGGATTATCAGGATCCCGTTTACAGTGTGTTCTTTGAAACAATCTATGATGTAAACAAAGTAATGTACAACTTTGTTTCACCGTCAGACGGAACTGTAACACAGCTTCCCGTCAGTGTTGTAACAGACGGTTTCGTAGCAACAAACCCGTCAGCATCTTATCAGTGGTTTGGTGATACAGTTTACGAGTTCTCAACAGAATTCAAAGAACTCCTCGCTGCAAATGAAGGCTCAGGTACACCTTTTGGTTTCTCAATTGCAGGTAAAGACTTTACACTTGTAGAAACAGACGGTATACAGTCTGCAAATAAGGATATTTTTGAAGTTATTGCCAATGACGACGGACATCTCGGTGTTAACCTTGAGAAGTATCCTTATAAAATCAAAGTTAAGCAGTTCAATACTGCAGACCTTGTGTTTACTTACACTAACGGTCTCCAGATCGGTATCCCCGTAATCTGTGGTGTTAACTTTGAAGGTGAGGGTACAGCAGAAAACCCGATTCAGGTTGAAAACGCTGATATCTTCTACCACATCGTAAAAGTTCTTCCCTCATATTCATTTATCCAGACTGCAGATATTGACTTGTCAGATAAGTCTAAATATCCTGCAACAAGTCTTGCACAGCTTATTCCCAACTTTACCGGTACTTATGACGGTCAGGGTCATTCAATCACAGGCTTCGATGTAACAATCGAATCTTCTGAATCTCCCGTCGGTATATTCAGTAAAGTTTCAGGCGTGAAGACAGATGCAGAGGGTAATGTAATTCCCAATGTCCAGAATCTTAAATTCATTGATTGCTCAGTGAACTCAGGCGAAACATCAGCAGGTACAGGTATAGCAATCGGTGAACTTGCAAACGGTGCAACAGTATCGAATATCGAAGTTGTCAGCGGCGAGAAGAGTTCTTCTTCTGCAACTTCAAAACTTGGCAACGTTGGTGGTGCAATCGGTACAGTAACCGGTGCTTCAGTTGTTAACGGCGTTACAGTTGAAGGCACAACAGTTTCTACTGAAAAAGGTTCCGCGGGCGGTGCGATTGGTACTGTTGTTGAGGATTCGGCAAAGGTGATTTCACCCGTTGTAAAAAACACAACGGTAACTTCAGGTAAAGTAGACACAGAGAGTAACTATCTCGGTGGTACTACGGATGATATCGCAGGTGGTATTGTGGCTCAGGCTCACGGTACAATCATAGGTCCCGAATCAACTGAAACAGACGGTAACCCCGTTTATGTAAATGCAGTTGAAAATGTAACAGTCCGTGCTCTTGTAGCAGGTGGTGCAGTCGGTGCAGTTTACAAGACAAATATTGCAGATGCTACACCTACAACAAGAAGCCTTACTCTTCAGGATATCAGAGTTTCAGGTGCAGTAGTAACAGCAAAATCTGTCGACGGCACAAGAGCTACATCAGGTGCAGGTCTCTTAGGCTGGGCAAGAGCTCTTACAAATGTGAAGCTCGATAACTGTTATGTAACTAACACAACGAGTCTTTCAGCAGTAGCATCAGTCGGTGGCGTTTCATACGGTGCCGGTGCAGTTGCCAACGTTGATGACAGCGTTGTAACACTTACTCTTATTGATACCGAATCTTACGCAACGGTAAATTCACAGGAAGCAGGTGTGGACGGTACAGTCCATGCAGCTTCACTTGTAGCTTACATTAACAATGCTCCCGAAAAACTTACATTTGACGGTTGCGTTGCAGGCGGTAAGATTACAGGTAAAGCGATGACGACATTTGTCGGCGGTGTAATCGGCGGATTTACAGATACTTACGCTTCTAACGAAATTACACACGAAATCTTCAAAAATGGCGTTATCAGTGCTGAACTTGAGTGCATTGATGGTACATCAAACAACTCAACACTCAAATCAGTTCACAGAATAGGTAAGTTTATTGCAGGATATGCTGACGGAATGTTTGTTGAAGCAAACTTCCCCACAATGTTTAGTAATAACTACTATTCAACATATCCCAATGATATCGCATTCTTCGCAACAGAATCAGGGGATAAAGGTCCTCTTGATTCGTTACTTGCACAGGTCGAAAACGGATTTGTCAATATCAACGATAATAACCTTGAAATCACTGACGAATTCAAGTCAGGATGGAACAAAGTTGCTATCACAAAGTCTATCGGCTCTGAAACAACACTTTATGCAAGACTCAGCGAAAAATTTGCTGAACTTCCATACGGTAGTGAAGCAAACAGGAGAAATGCAGTTGCAGCAGGTGGTTTCACTCTTAATGAAACTGCAAAAGACGCAGAGGGCAATCCCATAAGCTGTATTGACCTTATAGGTGACCCGTCACAGACAGAAAATATCGGTGAATTTGAACTTACAGTCAAACCTACCGATTACGGTGCAGAAATGCTGGTTGCAGAATACACTTGCGGTCTTAAAACAACTGCACAGATTATTTCTGTTGAAATCGAAGGTGAGGGTAATGAAGCATCTCCCTTCCTTATCAGTACACCTACACAGCTTCGTGTTGTGGCTTACCTTACAGTAGGTAACTACTACTTCAGACAGATTAACGATATTGACCTTTCAAATTCTTATGCTTCCACAGGTACAGATACAGACAAGTTTATCCACAACAATGGCGGAAAATTCTATGCTCCTATCGGTACTGAGTCAGCACCCTTCGACGGTGTGTATGACGGTCAGGGCTATAAGATTACAGGCGTTAAATCTGAACGCGGAAATGAAAACAACATCGGCGTATTCGGTTTTGTAAAACAGAACGGTACACTTGTTCCCACAATCAAAAACCTTCACGTTGAGCTTATGGCTCCCGGCGAAAAGGCAAATGGTATTCTCGGTGGCGAAAATGTCGGTGGTATCGCTGGTAAGATTGCGAATGCAGTTATTGAAAACTGTTCAGTAACAATCGGTACTGTAACAGGTAAACAGAATGTTGGTGGTATTGCAGGTCACTTCACAAGTTCAAAAATTATCAACTGCTTTACTCAGTCTGATGTAAGTGCATTCAGCAGTGAAGTTGCACCCTATGCAGGTGGTATCGTAGGTTATGTACACGATGCAGTAAACTTTGAATCAACAATTTCAGGTTGCTTCGCATCAGGCAGTATCTACGCTTCTTCCAAGGATGCAAATGTTGACCGCTCAAATGCAGCAGGTATCGTAAGCTACCTTGAAAATTCAACAGACCTGGTAATTGATAATTGTCTCTTTACAGGTACAACCTCAAGCGGTTACGGTATCGTAGGTGGCAATAACTACCTGAAGTTCATTATGACAATGTCAGATTGTATCGACGCAGGTCAGAATGTTGCTATGGAAAATGACAAATTTGTGAAGATTCCTACGGCAGTTGCTTCTTCAACAACTCTTGGTACAGGTACAATCACAATGTCAAACCTCTACTACGATAGTGCACTTCTTAAAGTGAACACAGATGTAGACGAAGCAGGTCGTAAACTTCTGGAAAAAATTAATGGTAAACCTACATCAGAACTTATCGGTGTTTCAATGGGTGAGGGTTGGACAACAATTGAAGGACATTATCCTGTTCCCGCAGTTTCACAGATTACTGTTACAACATACGATGAAAACTATGCAGTAACAGGTACTGAAACAAAGACTGACCCGTACTCAGATGCTTATGCAAAATTCCTGTCAGTTCCCATTCAGACAAGTGAAGATGAAGAAGAAACAAACATTGAAAAGGCTGCTTACGGTCAGGGTCTCGTATATCCCGTAACTTTACTTACAAATGTTGACGGAAATAAGGTAACTTATTCTTCATCAATCTTTGATACAACTGACACAGTAGCATATCCCGAAGGTTTTGATACAAGCCTCTACAACGGTGCAGGTGAGCAGAAACTTGACGAAGATGGCAACCCTGTTGTTGATAACGATGGCAATCCTGTTATAGTTTATAACAAGAATGTTGACCTTCTCTTCGGAGATGATACAGAAACAGGTAAAACAACAGTTTACAGAAACATCTTCGATACAACAGAGGGTATTGCAAACAGAGGAAACTTTGAAAATAAACCTACAAAGAATACTTTCGTCAATGCGGGTGCTGCATCAGGCGGTGTATTCTCAAACGGTGAGGCTTATTACAATGCACAGACTCCCATAATTTTTGCAACTGCAGAGATTAATGGTGTCAAAGTACAGAGAGACATCAAACTTGCTCTCAGCTACGGTACAACTTACTGTATCGCAACACAGCGTCAGCTCTATGCTCTCGGTAAGGCTGAATATGAGCTTGTGCAGGGTGCTAAATTCTCTAATTACTATGGCTCTACTTATAACTACAAACTCATCACTGATATCGATTGCGGTGATAATGAAACATTGTTCACACCTATCGGTCTTGATGTTTCGACAGGTTACACAGGTCAGTTTGACGGCAGCGGTCATACAATTAAGAATCTCAAGATTGAACAGACCGGTAAAGATAATGTCGGTATGTTCGCGAGGGTTTCAAAGAACTGGAATAGCCCGTATGATCCCCTTATTAAGGATCTTACCCTTGAAAACGCAACAGTTGTTGCAACAGGCACAATCTCAGGTGGTCAGCAGACAGGCGGTAACTATGTAGGTACACTTGTTGGTCACGTTATGGGTGATGGAGATATTGTTATCGAAAACTGTCATGCAATCGGCTATGCAGAGTATGACGAAAAGGGCAATATTCTTCCTGGTACAGTCAAAGGTACAGTAACAGGTAACGGCTCTTATGTAGGCGGTCTTATCGGTAAGGTTGACTATCCCACAACTGTAATAGAGAGATGTAGTTCATCAGTTCTCGTTTCAGGCTCTAAGGATGCTGTCGGTGGTCTTATCGGTGACTCAGCAGCGACAGTCCAGTCTTGTTACGCAACAGGTAATGTTATCTGTGACAATATTTACAACACAACAAATACAGAAAGAGTATTCGGTGTTGGTGGTCTTATCGGTATTATGTCAAACGGTACTGTAAAAGAGTCTTTCGCATCAGGCAATGTTGAAGTTAAGAAGTTTAATTCAGGTAACAACGCCTTCATTAATGGTGACCTTGGCATCGGCGGCTTCGTCGGTGTTGTAAAGGAAATGAAAGACCCCGTTACACAGAATGATATAACAGATGATGTAATCACAGAATGCTTCAGTGGCGGTAACGTTAAATTCGGTACTGAAAACAATACTTCAGCAATCAGACCTTACTCAACAACCGCAATCGTTGGTGTTGGTGGTTTCAGTGGTATCAACCGTGAAGGTATCGCTCACGCATATTCTTCAGCTGCAGTTAATACAACTTTCGGTGATATCATCGCAAGAAACTCAGGCGCAGTTTACGGTGTGGGTATCGGCGGTGTTGCAGGTGTAGCACTTGGTAATGTAGAAGACGTTTATTCTTCAGGTTCAGTTGCCCCCGCTTACACATCAATTGATTCAACAGAGAATCCCGACAACTGTTACTTCGGTAAAGGTGGTACAGTTGGCACAAAGATGGATTCAGATGCAACAGTAAGATACTGTTACTACGATAGCTGGACAAATACAGACCCAACCCTTACATCAATCGGTGGTCAGGCTAATAACCAGGAAGCAAGAGGTCTTACAACACTTGAACTGACAAGTGGTAAGAAACCTGCAAACACAACATTCTCTGATGTATGGGGCTTTACACCCAGCGCATACCCCTATCTGAAGACACTTCTTAAGGAAACTTCAGATAACTATATTATGACTAACTCAATCCTTTCTGTTGTTTGCGTAAATGTTGCATACGATGACGTTTCAGCAAAAACAGGCGCAGGTATCACTCAGGCTCTTACAGTTCCGTCAGAGTTCAAGTATACAGACGAAGACTTTGAAGAACATGTATACGAGCTTGACTGGGCAGGTGCAACGCTTGAAGGTAACCTCGCTGCTATCAAGAGAACACGCAATACACGCGAATATGTTGATGTTGTGGCACAGGTTAAGGATTATGAACAGTACGCAACACGTGTTTACAGTCGTCTCTGCGCAGATATGAAGGGTACATTCGAACAGCCCTATCTTATCGGTAACGAAGCAGACCTTGACCATATGAATATGACTGCAGATGAACTTGCAGAAGCAAAAGAGAATTATTCAGGTTTCTATGACCAGTGGGCAACACCTCTCGGTGCCGGTAACGAGCAGATAGAAGGCACAGTTCACTATCAGCTTATGTCAAATATTGCAGTTGACGAAACTGTACGTGTAATTCCCGATGCTCCTGCTTCCTACACATATTCAGTTTTGGTTTCAGACGCAGAGGGTAGCTCAACAACAGAAGAAAAAACCTTTAACTATCAGGGCTTTATGCTTAAGGGTAACGGTTACTCAATCAAGAATGTAAACTTAGATAAGGGTTATTACTTCACTAATGTTGACGAAAATACAACAATCAGTAACATAATCTTTGAAAACTTTACATTCAATGACTCTGATTCAGCAATTGTCAAAGTCAATAAAGGTACTCTTCAGGATGTATATGTTAAAGCAGCAATAGGCGATGGCACTGCAGATATTTCTGATGCAGCAGGTCTTGTTAATACAAACAAGGGTACAATCGACGGTTGTATGGTTGATGCAACAATCAAACGTGCAGCAGGTAATGTCGGTGTAATGGCTGTTACTAATGAGGGTACAATCATTAACTCAGGTACTGCAGGTACACTTGATACATCTGAAGGCTCAGATGTACAGAAAATCGCTGCATTTGTTGTAAATAACAAGGGAACAATCAAGAATTCATTCTCAATGGCAGATGTAAATGTCCTTGCTGCTGAAAATGCAACAGTAAGTTATGTCTCAGGTTTTGTTTCCATCAACGATAATGGTACAATTGACAGTGTATATACAAGGTCAGCCGTTTCGTTCGCAAATCAACCGGCAGATGATACACTTACAGTTGGTTTACTGGTAGGCGAAGTCACGAACATATCTGATGCAGAGCATATTACAAATTCTTATGCAGCCGGTCTTCTCGGTTACTTTAACCCCGAACAGGATTCAATCCTCTTCGGTACAGTAGGCGATATGCCGAAACTGTCAAGCGTTTATGTTGATAAATCACTTGCAGGTGAGCAGTCAGCAAACAGCTATAAGTATTCAGCATCGCTTTCAAGCATAATGGATATGAAGTATATGCCTGATGCTATGAAGTATGACGCAACAAATAATCCCGACGGAATATTCGTAGCAGGTGATACAGATAAGCTTACACTTCCTCAGCTTACAGCAATCATAAACGCTGAAAATCATCAGGTTGTTGACGCATCAGGTAACCTTATCTATGTTGATACTTCTGTAACAGATGAAGTCGTTACTTACACTATCTTCACTGAAACAGTTGTTGTAGGTGAGGGTGAAGAGACAGAAACAATATCTGTAAGAAAGTACAGATGTTCAGACGGTAATGTTTACCTTGCAGACGGAAGTGACAATGTAACTGATGAAAACGGAAATATAATTGTTCCCGTTGAAAACCTTAAGCTTCAGTATGCAATTTACCTTGAAGAAAAGGTTGTTATCAGAAACTATGATGTAATCAAAGCTTACTCACAGATTTCATCAATGACAATCAAAACAGGTCAGAATCAGTATGCAGACAGACTTGTTCCTAACTCGTCAGGTACAGCAGCAACTTACGGAGTGTCACTTAACTCAAGGGTAAGCTCAGTTGATGGTGTTCAGTTCAACCCCGCATCCGAAAAGAATATAATCGGTATCAACAACTCAACGAGAATCTTATCAACAAACCAGACTGATGGTGATGAAACAATTAAAGTCACCAACAGAAACAAGATTAAGCTTTCCCGTGGCATGGAAATTGACCCCACACTCTATATTGATGTTAAGGTTAATTCGGAAACTCTGATTAATTCAATCAACCCGAACTTTGAGGGCGGTGTAGGTACAAAAGAGAATCCTTATATAATAAGTAATGCTGATTCTCTTACATCACTCCACTACTACGGTACAGAAAGTGAACTCTACTTCGTTCTCGGTAACGACATTGATATGAGTGAGGTTAAAGATTTCCAGATTCATCACTTCACAGCTCATCTCAATGACCCTGAATCAATCGGTGAAGATGATACTTACCAGTACGCAATCGAAAACTTCACTTCAGGTACTGTAAATGAAGACGGCACGATCACAGCAGGTCACGGAGGCCTCTTCGGTATAATTGAAGATGGTGCAGTAGTTAACAATGTTGCACTTACAGCAACAATCGCTGGTGAAGAACAGTACACAGGTGCTCTTGCAAACATCATTAAAAATGCAACAGTTACAAACTGCGTAGTTTCAGCAAATGTAACTTCTGAAGCAGAAGCGGTTGAAGATGAAAACGGCAATATTGTAGCAAATCCTGCAACCGGTATTGTGGCTGGTAGAGTTTCTGAAAATGCTGTAATCAGAGGTATCGTAACAACAGGTAATGTAACTGCTCAGGCAGGTGCGGTCGGTGGTGTAATCGGCTCAGCACATGAAGCAACAATCAGTGAAATCCTTTCAACTGCAAATGTAGGTGAGGGCGAAGCTGTGGCAGGTATCGTAGGCGAAATGCTTGTCAGTACAACACTTACAAATGCACTTTACGGCGGTGTTGCAAAAAGCAAGAAACCCGTAGTCGGAACATATGTTGACGAAACTGCAATTACTGAAACATACTTCGACAAACAGCTCAATAAGGGCATCGAAGAGGGAACGGTAATCGGTGTAGGCAAGACAACAAAAGAATGTGAAGACCTTACATTTGATGATACATTCACAAGTGTTGACCCCAATGACGGCGGTTATTATCCTGTACCTGTAACAATCGTTAATACAATCGGTATGGGTGGAGCAACCACATACGAAGGCTACGGCTCAACTGCAGCTCTTGCAGCAGCAACAATGAACTTCTACTTAGGTTCAACCTATGGCCAGATTGGTTACTACACATCAATGCAGTTCATTAATATTGCTTCAGGTTCAGCTGTTACGGCAACTGAAGACGGAAACGGCGGATACTTCTCAATCGTTCCCGGCGAAAAGGTTTATACAATCAAAACTGCTAAGTTTAACGAAAATATGGATCCTGGAATCAGCTTCAGTCTTGCAAACGGTGCAGTAAGAACAGTTTATCCCGGTCTTGTAAGAAATGCCAACATCTCTTACACCATTGAAAACCCGTCAAACTTTGATGTAACAGATAAACTTCTCGGTGTGCTTGTTAAGAGTGTATCAGAAAAGGGAAGCGCAGAGGGCGTTCAGGTTCTTAACGATTTCACAAATGAAATCGGCGTTAAGCAGGAAGTTGATGCTCTTGCGATTGCAAAGGAACTTGACGGATTCTATGTAGGCGGAATGTTACCTGAAGGCTATGAATATAAGATTACCGCAACTCTTGGCGGTCAGGAAATCCCAAGTGAAAACATAGTCAAGGAAGAAACCGTATACGGTACATTTATTAAACTTCCTGATGTAAAAGATGCAGAGGGTAACACAGCAACAGATGTTGTTCTTACACTTACAATTGTCGAAAAAGACAGACCCTGGGGTGTAAACTCCATCGAAAACATTCTCTGGTAATCAGAGAAACGCAAAACTTAAAGCAGGGGAGAGAGTAAAATTTCTCCCCTGCAGGAAAAGAAGAATCAGTAAAGAGAGGTAAAGAATATGGCTAAGAAAGAAAAAAATAACTCTGCCAAAAGTCTGATGATGGTTATAGTCACAGGTATAGCTTTGGTAGCGGTTACTCTTTGCTGGTTTGCTATTATGGACAGAAGTTCGGTAGAACAGATTAAAAAAGTTGATGTTAAGAATGAATCATCAACATTCGCTAATATTTATTTCGGCGTAGATGAAAACGATAAAATAGCAATAAGAACAGAAGATATTGTCAAATATGAAAAGATTTCAGACAAGGAGATTATTCTTGAAAATATGTTCCCCGGTGCGGAATATACATATATGGCAGAATTTAAAGATGCAAAAGCAGGATATAAAATCACACTCGATTTAGACAAGATAGCAGATGTAACAGGTAATCTTACATCATCTGTTATATTAAACCGCAGAGTTTCTCTGATAACTGCAAACGGAGAAGAAACTACGGACCCGGGTTATAGATATTCAGCAGATGAGATAACTCTCAATAAAGAAGAAACTTTTGAATATTCAGTACGCTTAGATGGCACATACAGAGTTTATTTCTCTTTTAAAATAGATGAAACTAAAACAATTGAAGACGCAGCAAATATGTCTGTGAATATTGAAAATGTAGATGCAGTAATAAGTAATTCATAACCAAATAATTAAGAATCAAGTGATTAAACAATGAAAATTATTAAAAAGTTAGTATCGATTATTTCGGCAGTAATTTTTGTAGTCTGTTTACTTTTGTTGGCAGTTGTTCTTATGACTCCCAAAGGTGCAAACGGCACAAAAGTAGTTAATATTGCAGGGTATAGCGTTATGAGTGTTATTTCACCAAGTATGGACCCTGAATATAAAATAGGCGACATTGTAATAATTAAGGAAACAGATACAAGTGAGTTAAAAAAAGGTGATGTAATAACATTTTCATCACTTGACCCCGTGTTGCAGGGAGGTCCCGTAACTCACCGTATTAACAATATTATTGAAGAAAATGGCGTAGTAAAGTTTGAAACTAAAGGCGATGCCAATAAAGTTGTTGACTCGGATTTAGTTACTGAAGACAGAATTTACGGTAAAGTCCAGTTTAAAATACCTGCTGTAGGTAAGGCTGTAAACTTCCTTCAGACAAACAGAATCGCATTTTTCCTCGTAGTTATTCTTCCGATGCTGGTTATTATGGCGTCAGAAGTGAAAGACATAGTTTTGATTGCTCGTAGCGGTGACGAAGATGAAAGCGAAAAAGACAGTAAGTAAAATTTTAACAGCTTTTATAATTCTTTTATCTCTCTTTTTAATTACCGTTTCATTTGCTCCGAAATTGTCAGGCTACAACGGATATTATGTTATTTCAGACAGTATGAGTCCGGCAATTAATAAAGGTGATTTAGTTTTTACAAAAGAAGTTAATTTTGAAGATATCGAAGTTGGAGATGTTCTTACTTTTCAGAAGGAAGGTAACGAAAGATGGTTTTCTCACCGTGTTGTAAAAATCAACACAGAGGAAAAATCCTTCAGAACAAAAGGTGACCACAACAATGTTGAAGACCCGGGTTATACACCATACAGTGCAGTTATAGGAAGGGTAGAAAAGAAACTTCCGTTTATAGGATATTTTCCCTTTATGCTCTCAACCTTGTGGGGAAAAATCGTTTTAGCAGCAGTTTATGTTTTTTATATAGCATTTGAAATTGATAATGCCACTTTGAAGAAATTAAGGAAGAAGGAAGGTTGACAAGGATGAAAAAGAGAATACTTTGTGTAATACTTTCCCTTGTGGCAGTATTCGGCCTTGTAGGCTTTAACGCAACTGAAGCATGGTTCAGCAGTGGTGAAAACAAGAGTATGCAATTAAGTTCAGGTAATCTTAATTTTACGGCATCAGGTAACCTTGCTCTTGCGGATGAAGAAAAAGACCTGATTCTTCCCGGTGCAGAGCTTACACTCAAAGAAGCAATTTCAATTACAAATACTTCAACAATCGATTCAGAGCTTCGTGTCCGTGTTGAATGTACATATGTTGATGATAATGGTGTAACATCCCAGCCCTTTATCTGGATCGAGTTTAAAAATGCAGGTGACAGCAACTGGGAAGTCGGCGAAGATGGTTTCCTTTACTATACTCCGAAAGCTGTAGCCGGAGATGACAGAAGAATTCCTGCTCCTGAAATTGAAGTTACAGAAACAACAACTGTTCCGGAAACTACAACAGAAGCAGAGAGCGGAGAAACAACAGAAACGACAGAAACGACAGAAACGACAACTGACGGTGGTGCAGTAATCGATTTTGAAAACCCTGCTGATAATGAAATTCCTCTTGCAGGTACAATCATAATCAGCAAAGATGTGCCTGTTGATTTGCAGGGTAAAGATATGACAATCAAGTTTATCCTTGAAGCGAAGCAGGCAGACTTCTTAACATGGGAACAATTTGACAGTGTGCAGAATAATGAATAAGGTTTTCAGGATATTAAGAAATGCTTTCTGTGTTCTTGTGGCAGGGCTTTTTCTGCTTATCGCTTTTGTAACAGTCAGCGGTGCAAAAGGTTACAGCGTTGCATCAAACAGTATGAGTCCGAAACTCAACAAAGGCGACGTGGTTTTTGTAAGAGAAGTGCCCTTTGAAGAACTTAAAAAAGGTGACATTGTGACTGTCGAGTTCAAAGTTGGTGACGGCACAACATACACACACAGAATAGTTTCAATTGACTACAATAAAAAAGAAATCCGGACGGCAGGTGACAGAACCGGTCTTGTGGATACGGAAAGCGCTGACTCAGAGCAAATCAGAGGCAAAGTGTGGTTTTCACTTCCTCTTTTAGGCTATCCGTCACTGCTTCTTACCAATATAAACTATGTAGCGATAATCGCAATAATTGCTCTTGTGATTATGTCAGTCGGCGTGTTTGTGAGCAGATTTTATAAAAATAAGACGAGAGGTGATAAAAATGAGCACTGCAAAGAAAAGAACAATTAAATATGTTGCTTTCGTATCAGTTCTGATTCTGATTGTATCCTATTTCAGTCTCCTTTCACCTACAAGTGCATATTTTTATAAAACTGAAACAAAGGGAACAACAATTATTTTTGCAACCTTTGATGTAGATGAAGAACAGACAGTTTTTGATAACAATAGCGTAATGAAATTCAAAGGTGCAACAAAGCTTTGCGACACAGAAGAACTTCTCTTTGATGAGGTTGCAATTGAAAAGGAAGTAATACTCGAAAACAAAGGTGAAGCACCTGCAAGAATTCTTGTTCATATCACACCTGACGAAGAATCTGTGGCAAAGGGACTTCGTTATGTTGCATTCATTGAAAAAATTGAAAATGAACCCGAAACAGCAGCTGATGGTGAAGAGGGTACAGAGGGTAGCGACGGAGCGACAACTTCTGAAGAAGTAAAAAAAGGCTCAATAAAAACAGAGCTCGAAGAACTTTTTGAAATCACCGCCGAATCTACACACGAAGAGATTGAAGGAAGACTCAATACTTATAATGAAGAATTCAAATCAAAGTATGTTACTCTTGCTCCTCCTGATAAGGAAACTCTTGCTCCCGGTGAGAAAGCAAAGGTAAGAATTATTTTCTGGGCAGAATATGATAGTGTTTTATCATATCTTGATAATGTCAAGGGCGAAGAGGGTTACGGCGAAAAGAATTGGCAGAATGCCGGTAACCTTGAAAATATCGAATATCTTTGCCATGTAGAAATTATCGCATCGCAGGATGAAAACGCAGCGGTAGATACATTGTTTAAAGAAGAAACAACAGTAGCAGAGACTACGGAAAATACAGAAAATCAGTAAGAGAGTGTGGTGTCAGTATGAAGAAGAAATTTATGGAAAACAGCAAATTCAGACTGATAGTAATGTCTCTCATTACCGTGGTTATCGTAACAGGCTTTTCGTTTGCGTGGTTTATTATGAGAACAACCGATGCTAATCAGCAGATGTCAGTTGCAAACTTTTATGCTGAGCCATATTGCTGCTTTATGAATGGTGAGAATGAAGTATTACCTTCAGAGATTGAAGGTGCGACAGACGGCAAGCTGATTGTCCTCAGTACAAATCCGTCAGCACAGAATTACATCGGTAAATTCTGCGTCAAAGTAAATTACAAGGGCGACGGTGCAGGTTACTTGAGAGTCAGAATGGTTCACGAGTATTCAATTAACGGTATGTCAAATCAGCATCCTGCAAATGTACCTTATACAATTGCAGAAGAAGGTAATTGGTATGATAACAGAGGCAATGACTATTGTTATTATTATAAAAATGAACTTGATGCAAACGGCGATGCATTAAAAACACTTGAATTTATCACGGCGGACAACAATATAAATTTAGGTGCACTGGCAGACGGCATTGTAATCAAAGTTGCAGTTGAAACTGATATGGTACAGGTCAACAGATATCCTCAGATCTGGGGTATGGATAAGCTTCCATGGAAATAAAAACTTAACGGACCGAGAGGAAAACTCGGTCCATTTTCTAATATTGAAAGCAGGTGACTCACTTGGCAAAGTCAAAGAAAAATAACAAGAAAAAAGTCAAGAAAAACAGTAACTATAAAAATCAGGTAATCGAAAAGAAAGTTCCTAAAAAATCTGAGAAGAATCAGAGAGAAACTGAAAAGAAAGCGAAACTCAAGGAAAAGCAGAAGAAAAAGGAGGCAAAGCTTCTTGCGAAGAAAGAAAAGGCAGAAGCAAAGCTCCGTAAAAAAGAGGAAAAAGAGAGCCTGAAAGCCAAGGCGCAGGAGGAAAAAGCTTCTAAAAAGGCAGAAGAAAAAGTAAAAAAAGAAAAAACCAAAGAAATTCCTCAGAAACCTGAAACAAAAGAAGAAGTAACGCCCGAAGAGGTTAAAGAAACTGAAACTCCTGTGACAGAAGAAATCCGCGAGGATGTAGCTGAAACTGCCGAGGAAATTGCAGAAACTAGCGAAGAGACTGCCGAGACTGTCGAGGAAGTTGCTGAAATTGCTGAAGAAGCCGAGGAAGAAGCTGCTGAAGACACACCTGAAACCGCGACTGAAGAAGTGGCGGAAGAAACAGAGGAAGAGGCAGAAACAGAAGAAGAGGCAGAAACAGAAGAACTTCCGGAAGAAACTACCAATGAAGAAATCGCAGAAGAAATTCAGCCTGAAGAAGCTTCCGAGCATAAAACGGGAATAATCATAGAAGAAGTTTCTGTGGACGAGGAAGAGGCCGAAAAGACAGAGGAGCCGGAGGTCCAGCCTGAAGAATCAGAAGAGCCCGAAGAAGAAAATTCTGCCGAAGAAAAGAAAGAAGTAAAAACTGAAAAGAAAGAAACAAAGAAAATTTCTTTGCCGAAGATTGATTTTGATAGAGAAAAAATAAAATCATTCTTTACAAAAGAAAACATAAAATCACTTCTCACAAAGAAGAATATCATCATCGGCGTTTGTGCACTGGTGATTGTAGCGATGTTGATTTCTGTTCTGTCGGTTGTAAAGCTTTCAAACGACTCAGCATACTATCCGTCAATTTACAGTGGCAGAAGCTTTGCGGACAATGAAGTTTCATTTATCGCAATTTCAGACGCACAACAAGCAGATCTTATAAAGGCTACAAACGCAAAGGGTAACACAACAAAGTTCAGATTCTACGCAAATACCGGAGTATCTGTTCAGCGACCTGATTCGCTCCTGCCCATCGCTATTTCAAATCCCACAACAAGTGAAGTGATTCTCCTTTGTTCACTTGTTAACAGTGACGGTGTGATTGTTTACCGTTCTCTGGGTATTGTTCCGGGCAGATATGTGAGCAATGTCCGCCTTTCGCAGTATCTTGACTACGGCAACAACGATATGACTCTTTATGTATCTGCGTTCAAAGCAGTGGGTGAGGGCGATGACCTTCACTTCAAGAGAGTAGGAACGCAGAGAGCAAAAATTCAGGTTGTTGTGGGCGACGATTATAAATCAGAATAACTCTGAAGTCTTTCGAGTTGATTTTTATAATACCGAAGAGCCATAAACTGGTTTCTTCGGTGTTTTTCGGATATAAAGACTTTTCTTACATTTTTTTCAAGTTCGCTTATCCGTGCTTTAAGATATTCTTCTTCGCTCATTTTTCTCACCTCATAAATATTTTGAGAAAAAGTACGAAAGATATTAGAGTAATTAAAAGGGTGTAAAAATGGATTTTCAAAAAAAATTTAAAAATTATATATTATCTTTAGGTGCAAGTGATGTGGGCTTTGCGAAACTCAAAGAGCCCGTAAACGGTATGGAGTATGCCGTAAGCTTTGTTGTAAGGCTGTCAGAGGCCGTTGTTGACGAAATTGATACGGAGCCCACTCATACATATTTTCACCATTACAGGACCGTTAATGCCTTTCTGGACAGAATAATTCTGCAATCGGGAATGTTTTTGCAGAATGAGGGTTACAGATACATTCCCGTGGGTGCCTCACAGAGTATCAACAAGGACGGCTGGAATTATAAGGGGCTTATTTCATCAAGAATGGTGGCGTGTCTTTCAGGCCTCGGTACTATCGGAAAAAGCAATATGTTTATACATAAGGAGTTCGGACCTGCTGTCAGACTCGGTACACTTCTTACAAATTATCCCTTTGAAGAGGTTGGCGAGGAAATAAAAGAAAATCTCTGCGGTGAATGCAGATTGTGCGTTGATTCCTGCCCTGCAAAAGCTCTCACAGGAAAAATTTACACAGAGGGCACAGAAAGAGAAGAAATCATAAATCCTGAGAAATGCAGTGAATTTATGAAAAAGGAGTTCAAGCATATCGGCAGAGGTGCAGTCTGCGGAATATGTATGAAAGTGTGTCCGAAAAGAAAATAAAAACATCGCCCGAAGTCAGTTTAAGACTTCGGGCGATAAATTTTTTGAAGTATAATTTTTTATGAAAGGCCTACTGTGTTACCGTTTTCGTCGATGTCGATAATGAGTGCAGCAGGTTTCTTGGGAAGACCGGGCATGGTCATAATGTCACCTGTGAGTACAACTGCAAAACCTGCACCTGCTGAAAGCTTAACCTCTTTAACAGTGATTACAAAGTTTTCAGGTCTGCCGAGCTTTGTGGGGTCGTCTGTGAGAGAAAGGGGAGTTTTAGCAACGCAGACGGGGATTTCTTCAAAGCCGAGTCTTGCGATTTCAGCAAGATTCTTTTCAGCGTTTGCAGTGTAAACAACGCCGTCAGCACCGTAGATGTTTTTAGCGATAGTTTCAATTTTCTCTTTGAGAGGCTTCTTTTCGTCATAGAGGAATTTGAAACTGTTTTCTTTTTCACAAGCAGCGATAACCTTTTCAGCAAGATTGATACCGCCCTCGCCACCTTTAGCGAATACTTCACTGAGAGCAAAGTCGCAGCCGTGTGACTTGCAGCATTCTTCGATGATGCCGAGCTCTGCTTCGCTGTCTGTGTGGAAACGGTTAATAGCCACAACAAGCGGCACACCGTAGGAGAGCATATTTTCAATGTGTTTTTCAAGGTTTACGATGCCTTTTTTCAATGCGTCAACATTTTCCTCTGCCAGGTTTTCTTTCTTAACACCGCCGTTGTATTTGAGAGCTCTTACAGTTGCAACAAGCACGATACAGTCAGGCTTGAGACCTGCAAAACGGCATTTGATGTCAAGGAATTTTTCAGCGCCGAGGTCAGAGCCGAAACCTGCTTCTGTGATACAGTAGTCGCCAAGCTTGAGTGCGTATTTTGTAGCTCTTACAGAGTTGCAGCCGTGTGCGATGTTTGCGAAAGGACCGCCGTGGATAATTGCAGGAGTGTTTTCAAGTGTCTGAACAAGGTTGGGGTTGATAGCGTCCTTGAGAAGAACAGCCATAGCGCCGTGAACACCAATGTCTCTTGCGTAAACGGGGGAGTTATCGTATTTGTAAGCAACAAGGATGTTGCCGAGTCTGTATTTAAGGTCGAAGATATCGTCTGCAAGACAGAGGATAGCCATAATTTCACTTGCAACAGTGATGATGAATCCGTCTTCACGGGGAATGCCGTTAACTTTACCGCCGAGACCTACATTCACATATCTGAGTGCTCTGTCATTTATATCAAGACATCTCTTGAAGAGGATTCTTCTCTGGTCAATACCAAGCTCGTTGCCCTGCTGGAGATGGTTGTCAATAGCAGCGCAGAGAAGGTTGTTCGCAGCAGTGATTGCGTGCATATCGCCTGTGAAATGAAGGTTGATATCTTCCATAGGAACAACCTGAGCATAGCCGCCACCTGCAGCACCGCCTTTAACACCGAATACGGGTCCGAGAGAAGGCTCTCTCAGAGCGAGAACAGCATTCTTGCCGATTTTGTGCATGGCCTGACCGAGACCGATGCTTGTTGTGGTTTTGCCTTCACCTGCAGGAGTGGGGTTGATGGCAGTGACGAGAATAAGTTTGCCGTCTTCGTTGTCCTTAACCTTTTCAAAAAGCTCTTTGGGAAGCTTTGCCTTATATTTTCCGTAAGGCTCGATAAGGTCAGCGTCAAGACCCATTTTTTCTGCAATTTTTGTGATTGGGAGCATTTTCGCACCCTGGGCGATTTCAATGTCTGAAAGCATTTTCAATTCCTCCGTTTATAAATGAATTTTATCTGTTATTAAGCTCTGCATATTGCAGAACATTTCTGCTGAGAAAAAGTGTAAATAATCCCGAAACAGTGTTTACTGCCGCTGTTATGAGATAAATTATCCAGATTTCAGTGTAAGTGAACTGATAAAGAGCAAATGCAGTGAATGCTGCAGGAATAGCGAAAATTGATGAAATAAAGAAATAAAGAATCAGTGTGATTGCTTTCATCGATATTCCACCCAAAAATCTTTCACAGAAAAGGTTGGTGCCTGTGAAGAGAATGCCGCAGGAAATCCTGATTAAGATGCAACCGATGATTTCGAGGGCAGGGAGCTTCATAATAAGTCCCACGATGATGAAAAGTATGACGGCCTCTGCGGAAATTTTCACAAAGCTTTCTTTGAGACAGTTCATAAGCTTTTTCATAGGCTTTTCGGGGATAAGATAGATATAGGGCATCAGAAGTTCTTTAACCCATCTTCCCAGAGCAACAGAGAACATCTGAAGATAAATTGAAAGAATCATAATGGGCAGAACGCCTTCGTTTCTGAAAATGAAAGCGAAAACACAGATAACACCCATATACACAAGTGTCTGAACATCGAAGAGAAAAGCCTTTGCTCTTCTTGATTCTGTTCTGTGCTTGTGGTAGAAAACATCGGAGCCTTCACCTGCGCCGATACCTGTTTTGCCGACTTTCACATTCTGGGGAACGGTTTCTGTGAGTTTTCCCTCTTTTTTCGCAGTGATTGCACTGAAAGAAACCTCCGTAGCCTTCAGAACATCCTCGTAGTAGTCAGTTTGTTTCACTTTGACGAGAACAACCATCAGTGCTACATAGGCGAGAATCAGACCTATGCCGAGAGTAACAAAAAGAATGTTTATACTTTCTCCGGCGAAAAATCCCGTTAAAATCATTTTTGCCCAGCCGATGACGGGGAAGAGCATAACCGGGAAGGTTGATGCAGAAGAAACAACATTCTCAAAGGCAGTGCCTGAATTGAGAGTAAGCGAATATGCAAAAATTCCTGCTGCAGCCAGAAGAACAATGCCGATAAAAGTATATTTTACAGTATTGCGTTTTTTATTATCACTGCTTGTGAGAATGTAAATTACCATAGCAGTGAGCTGTCCGCAGAAGCTTACAATTGCATATAGAATAAAAACCGTTATAAGAAAATCAAAGCCTTTGCCGTAATGGTTACGGATATTGGCATATTGGAAAAGTATAAAGAATCCGAGAAGAAGGCTTGTGCCCATCTGCTGGACAAGACCGTAAATGAGGGCGGAAATTGGTCTGACGGGGGACGAGAAGATAAAATTCACGTCGCTCATGGAAAAGAGACTTGCACCCTTTGAAATTCCGCTGTATGCTGTCAGTACGAATGACACTCCGAAAAGGATAAGGCATATTGAGAGAAGTTCATCTGTTGAACGGACAAAACTTGTTACGGGCATCTGATTTCCCGAAAAGATGGAGACTCCAAGCATTAAAGCAAAGAAAATAATAAAAATCAGTTGTCCCGGTTTTTTGACCATTGACAGAAGTTTATTTTTGAATCTTGTCAGAAGAAGATAAACCAAAGGGTTATTCATCTGTTTTACCCTCCGTTATTTCGAAGAAAAGTTCTTCAAGACTCTTTGAACTTTCAAGGGAATCGTTTTTCATTGTTGCGGCAAATTTACCTTTTACCATAATGTTTGCCACATCCCAGTAATCTTCAACGCTGTCAATCATATGTGTACTGATGAGCACACTTGCACCGTCATTTTTAAGCTCTGTGAAAATTTCTTTAAGCTCCTTGATGGCGTGAGGGTCAAGTCCCACCATAGGCTCGTCAAAGATTACGCATTTGGGTTTGTGAGCGAGGGCGCAGATGATTGAAAGCTTCTGCTGCATACCCTTTGAAAGCTCTTTGCCCAGCTTATCTCTTTTGTCGGTCATTTCAAATCTTTCGAGGAGCCTTTCAGCATATTCCGTATCATCGCATTTATATGCACGGGTGATGAATTCAATATGCTCACCCACAGTCAGCATATCGTAAACCGCAGGCATTTCGGGGATATATCCAAGAAGCTTTTTAGCCTCAATTGATTTGTTATCGTAGCCGTCAATTTCAATAACTCCCTCAAAACGGAGGAGACCTGTAATGCATTTGATGAGCGTGGATTTACCTGCACCGTTAGGACCGAGGAGAATCGCAATCTGACCGTCTTCCACAGTGAAGTCGATGTCATCGTTTGCCTTGTATTTGCCGTATTTTTTAGTCAAGCCCTCAATGGAAATCATTTTATTTTACCTCTTTTCCGTCATAGAAAACACGGGTGTTTTCATTAGCGTTTTCAAGATGGTAATTTTTAAGTCTGCCGTTTTCCCATTCGATGTCAACAGTTATATTACCCTTTGCTTTAAGACCCTTTACAGAGCCGTTTTCCCATGAAGAGGGAAGAGCAGGAAGAAGATAAATGTCGTTCTTGACACTTCTCAGGAGCATTTCTGCAATACCGCTTGAAGCACCGAAGTTGCCGTCAATCTGGAAAGGCGGATGAGCGTCGAAGAGGTTGGCGTATGTGCCGCCGCCTCTGTAAACTGTTTTTGTATCGTCCTTGAATCTGAGCTGATTGTTAAGGAGAATAAGAGCGTGGTCGCCGTCGAGAAGTCTTGCCCAGAAGTTGATTTTCCAACCAAGGCTCCAGCCTGTACCGTCATCGCCGCGGATTTCAAGACTCTTCTTACAAGCCTCAAACAAATCGGGAGTTTTCTCTTTTGTGATAAGGTTTGCAGGATGAAGAGCATAAAGATGCGATGTGTGTCTGTGATGGGGGTCGCAGTCCTTTTCTTCAAGATACCATTCGAGAAGCTGACCGCGGCTGCCGATTCTGAAGGGAAGCATATTGTCAAGCTTATCCTTGAGAAGCTTTGCAAAATCTTCATCAATTCCGAGAATTTCAGATGCCTCAATAAGATTGATGAAAAGCTCTTTCACAATTGACATTGTCATCGTTGTTGTTTCACTTACAGAGCATTTGTGAGTGCCCAGATGATATTCATTTTCAGGAGAAGTTGAGGGAGCAATAATAAAGTAGCCCTCGTCATCTGTTACGAGAATGTCAAGATAGAATTCTGCAGCAGATTTCATAATGGGATAAACTTTTTCCTCAAGGAATTTTTTATCGCCTGTATATTCGTAATGGTCATAGAGATGACGGCAGAGCCAACCTGAGCTCAGAGGCCAGAAGGACCACTGTGAGTTGCCGGGTACGGGATGAGTCATTCTCCAGATGTCTGTATTGTGATGAGAGGTAAAGCCACTTGCGTGATAGAAGTCCTGAGCGGTTTTTACACCTGCCACTGACAAATCTTCAACAAGACTTATCATAGGCTCGTGCATTTCCTCCAGGTTACACATAAGTGTAGGCCAGTAGTTCATCTCTGTATTGATGTTGATCGTGTAGTTAGAGTTCCAGGGAGGACAAGCTCTGTCATTCCAGATACCCTGAAGATTTGTAGGCTGAGTACCTTTTCTTGAAGAAGCGATAGTAAGATATCTGCCGTAGTTGAAAAGGAGAGTGTAGAGGTTTTTGTCGCTCTTATCTGTTTCAAACAATTCAAGTCTCTCTTTTGTTGTGAGTTCTGTTGTGTCCTTGCCGTTTAAATCAAGAGAAACTCTGTCATAATATTTCTGATGGTCTTCGATATGCTCTTTTTTCAGTTCCTCATATGACATACCTTCACAAGCGTTTATGTAGGAAAGACAAGCGTTTTTGTATTCCTTGCCTTCTCTTTCGGGGTGCTTGTCGTATCCGTTGAAGCTTGTTTCGCAAGAGAAAATGATTGTTGTATTCTTTGAGCCTTTGACAGCAATACCGTTTTCACTTTCTTCAATAATTGCGTTATCGTCAATGATTTTGATGATTGAACGGGAAAGGATGCCCTTTTCTGTGTCAGAATACTGATAGAACTGTTCAATTGTACCGTCTGTGTCATTGTCTGTTCTTATGGGACACTCAGAATCCACGATGAAATATGAGTTTTCGAAGCGGGTGGTGTGTCTGAGATATGAAGCAAAGCTGATTTCAAAATCAATACCGCATTCGGAAGAGTTTCTGAAATTCATAATGATTGCATTTTTAGGATATGAAGCAATATATTCTCTGCGAACATCAATTTCGTTTGCCTTGAAAGAAACGGAAGACACTGCGTTTCTCAGGTCAAGTTCGCGTCTGAAATCGGATACCTTTCCTTTTACCGAAAAATCAATGTTTATTTCACCCAGGGGGAGATATGCCTGAGACCAGTGGCCATGGAAGTTATCCTGAAGAAGCTCCTGAGCTTCGAATTTTTTGCCCTCAAGAGCCAGTTCTCTTGCTTTGAAGAAAAATTCGCTTCGGTCCTCAGGCTGATTTTCCCAGCTGAAATAGTTGCAGTGGGGTTTACCACTCCAGTTTTCATCGTGATTGAGTCCGATTTTTTCCTTCTTGTCTCCGCCGTATATCATAGCACCCAGATGACCGTTACCGATAGGCAGTGCATAAGTCCAGGTGGGGGCAGGTTTGTTGTACCATAAAACGTGGCTGTCATTTTTAATCATAGTTTTTTCTCCTAACATCCATATTTATTTAATGATATCACAATAAAGCGTTTTTTACAATAAATTTATCAAATTTATAGTTTAAATTTCACTGATTATTGACAAATGTTATGCACATATAGTAAACTAGTAGTGCAAGTAACTTGCATTTTCACAACAAAATAAGAAAGGAAGTACAAATTATGTCAAAGCCCAAAAAAGCAGTAGGCGACAAGCCGATTTATGACTCCTTCAAAGAACTGGGTACAGGCAGAACACTGGTTCTTGGATTCCAGCACACCTTTGCTAT
>JAZQLC010000026.1:0-8363 GCA_045542485.1 Acutalibacteraceae bacterium | reverse complement strand
TCCTCTCTGCTTTCGTAACATGGATTATCCCTGTAATTCTGCTCACAGAGTTCAACACCCTTACGATACCACTTTTCTGCCTCTGATAAACCCTCAGGTGTATTTTTCGCCATTGAAACGCCACCGAGTTTGTTATAGGCTATGGAAAGCGCCCGTCTGCTTTCATAACAAGGATTTTCTCTGTAATTCTGTTTGCAGAGTTCAATTTCCTCAGAATACCATTTTTCTGCCTCCGATAAACCTTCCGGTGTATTTTTAGCCACCGCAACATTACCTAATCTGTCATTTGGAAAAGTATAGTCGCGTCGACTCTGATAACACGGGTTTTCTTTGTAATTCTGCTCACACAGTTCAAGTTCCTTATGATACCACTTTTCTGCCTCCGATAAACCTTCCGGTGTATTTTTAGCCTTTGAAATGTCACCGAGATTATTGTAAGTAACAGAAAGATCGCGTCTGCTCTGATAGCAGGGTTTTTCTTCATAATTCTGTTCACACAACCTAAGGTTATTCAAAAACCACTTCTCAGCTGCTGCATATCCTTCCGTTGTCCCTTTCGATTTAGCCATACTGCCAAGTCTGTCACAAGCAATAGCAAAACTGCGTCTGCTTTCGTAACAAGGATTTTCTTTTAAATTACATTCGTCAAGCTCAAGCTTCTTGTAAAACCAATTTTCAGCAACCGATAACGAATCAGCAGTATTCTGTTTTTTCGCAACCCGGCCAAGGCAGTCATAGGTACCCGAAAGGTGTCGTCTGGTTTCATAACAAGGATTATCTTTAAAATTCAATTCATCAATTTCAAGAAGTTTATGACAAATTTCTTCTGCCTGTGCATAGATTCCTGAAGAAGAATCATACATCAGCAAATCATATCTGATTTTCAATGTTTCTCGCTCTGAACCAATTTTTTCCAGCTCAGATACAACCTGATTCAGCACAAGTCTTTCGCGATTCCGCACAAGTTGAGCTGACACATCATAGTATATTTCACTATGCGTTTCACACATCGTTGCAAAATTTCCGATAGCTTCACTCTCACATTTTTTCAGCGCTTCGCCAAGTCGGAGAGTGGTTGCATCTTTGTTATCTTCATACAGACTCTTCATATAATCCACAGCCGTGTCATAGCTCTCAGAAGCAAAAACAAAAATGTGTGCCAACGCGTTGTTGTTCATATACTGTACACTCAGAAAATCTTTTTCACTTTTAAAATTCTCAATTACATATTCTGCAATTTCCTTGTTTCCTCTTTTGTAATCTGCCTGAAATTCACGACAGACTCTGCTCAGAAGATAATCACGGAAGCCCTTTGTGAAAAACGAAACCATAATTTCACCGACAGATGAACGATTCTGACGAATTAACGAGCCAAAAAGGCAGATTTCATCCTCAATATCATATTCATCCTCGCCGAGAATATCAGCGAGAAGTGTCAGTGGCACAGGCTCATATGAGGCACATAGCACAGACATAATTCTTCTCTGCAGTTTGCTGAATTTCAGGTCAACACCTGCATTTTCAAAACGGCGTTCAATATATTGCTGGTATCGGGAATTAAGACCCTCAGGCAAGGACATCTGCTCAGAAAGAACAAGACCTTCATCAATTTCTCTGAAGAGAAGTGCAAGATACTCAAAATTGCCGTCACAAGCGTCAAGAATTTTTTCAGCAAGTACTTCCGTGTAAGCGTCTTTCTTTCGGAGTTTCTTCTCAATATATTCCTTCAGGTCACCGTTATTGGTTTCAATGTCAAGATTAATACTTTCTACCGCCTTACCTGAACCTACCGTCTGAAGTCTGCTGACGATATTGTTATCAGGTCTGCCCGTTACAAGGAAAGAAATGTTGGGATTTATTCTGTTTGCGTGTTGACGGAAAAGTTTGATGAGAGGGTCAAAACCTTTTTTCTCATCAAGCTCATCAAGGCCGTCGATAACAAGCAGAAATTTTTCACTCTCTGTTTTAAGAGGTTCAAGGAAAAGGAATTCAAAAAGTCCGTCAACGCCGATTTCGTCAAGAGTTGAAAAATCCTTATTCTTAAGGAAATTAAAATAGGTGTCGTTATTCTTGGCGAGAACATATGCAAGGTCTTTGATAGTATCTTCTACGGTGCGTGTTCTCGGTCTGTCATAAATACATACGTGTACAGCGCGTACAAACTCCTTATCACGGGCAAGGTGTCGCACAAATGCAGTTTTACCTGTACCCGCTTCACCGTAAATCACGAAAAGACGGCAAGGAATTGTCGGGTCTGTGGCCCAATTTTTACACTTTTCCGCAAGCCATTTTCTGCCCACAAAATCATCCGCATCAGGCATAGCGACAAATTCATCATACTGAAGTGCACCGGGGACCTTAAGGTGTTTTTCAAATTTTGCCCAAGGAGTAAATCCGCCCTCTGCAAAGCTGACAGGATCACGGAAGGCTGCGAGAAGTTTGCCCACTGCCTCCTGAAACATTTTTTCATTGATTTCACCTGTGGTTTCTTCCACATCGGACATTTCCACATAACTGCGCTCGTTGCCGAGAGTTATTTCGGAATAATCAAGTCGAATCTGAATAAAATGATTCCCTTTGCGGTTATATGCATAGTTGCGCTCACCCTTACAGTAGTCACTTTCCAGTGTTCTCTGACTGACAAAAGCAATAACAAAATCACTTGCATCAATGGCGCTATAAATCACCCCGGTAAAATCGTCACCAGGATTAATTCCGCTTGCACCCTCATATCTGTCATCCTTCCACGGCTCATGACCTGCCTGAATCAATGCATCAAAAAGCTTATCTACAAGTTTCACATGGTCATTGTGACCATAACTGATAAATATCTTCACAACCGGACACCTCCTTGTACACTTAGATTTTACCAACAAAATCGAAATGTGTCAATAAAAATCCCCCATAGCAGTACAACATTTGTAGCAGGAGCTTTATTATCCGTTGGTTCTGAAGAAGATTGATTTATCATAGTGTCAGCACATAAGGAATGTATTTGTCTGCTTGTGTATTTCTTGACTTAACCGATAGATAATGATATAATTTCAATGCTTTATCCGGGTTTTCCGGGGACTTTTAGAACTGGCATTCAGGTATACGGTGGGCATTTTTCGCGTAAGATTCACACCAAAAAGCAAGTTATGACACATTACACTTATATTTAAATCAGGAGGGAAAAATATGGCATGGTACGATGAAGCTGTATTTTATCATATTTATCCGTTAGGAATGACGGGTGCACCGAAGCTTAATTCTTACAGTGAGCCTGTACATCGACTCAATACACTGCTGCCATGGATTTCTCACATCAAAGAGATCGGATGTAACGCCGTTTACATCGGACCTCTTTTTGAATCTGTCGGACACGGCTACGAAACAACAGATTACAAAAAACTGGACTCAAGACTCGGCACAAACGAAGACCTTAAAAACTTTGTATCAGAGTGTCACAAAATGGGAATCCGCGTGATTCTGGATGGTGTTTTCAACCACACCGGCCGCGACTTCTTTGCTTTTCGGGACATTAAGCAAAACAGAGAAAACTCCCCCTACAAAGACTGGTATTGTAATGTAAACTTCTGGGGCAACAACTCCTTTGGCGACGGTTTTTCTTACACAAACTGGGGCGGATATGACTTGTTGGCAAAACTCAATCAGCATAACCCTGCCGTGCGTGATTATATCTGCGATGTAATCCGATTCTGGGTGAAAGAATTTGACATTGACGGAATCCGTCTTGATGCTGCGGATGTTATGGAGTTTGACTATATGAAGGCTTTGCGTCAGGTTGCAAACGAAGTGAAACCCGATTTCTGGCTTATGGGTGAAGTCATACACGGCAATTACTCGCGATGGGCAAACGACGGAACTCTTCATTCTGTAACAAACTATATGCTGCATAAAGCATTGTACTCAGCGCACAACGACCATAACTATTTTGAAATTGCCCACACAATCAAGTATGTAAGCAATATGGTCGGAAACCGTCTTAACCTTTACACCTTCGTTGACAACCACGATGTGGAGCGTATTTATACAAAGCTCAGGAACAAAGCTCATTTTGTACCCGTACACATAATGCTTTACACCCTGCCCGGTATTCCGTCAATCTATTACGGATCTGAATTCGGCATTAAGGGAAAAAAGAACGCTCGTCTGA
Source organism: Acutalibacteraceae bacterium (assembly GCA_045542485.1). Lineage (GTDB taxonomy): Bacteria > Bacillota > Clostridia > Oscillospirales > Acutalibacteraceae > SIG575. The sequence goes on along the minus strand of JAZQLC010000026.1, from coordinate 4,204 downwards.
TGACTCACTGAGACCCGCACTGATTTTTGACGATTACAAGGATGCAGTAAAGACGAATCCTTGCACGAAACTTATTACCGCACTGGGCAGAATCCGTCAGAACACCCCTGCCCTTTGCTACGGCGAATACAAAGAACTTGAGCTGCATACCACACATTTTGCTTATGAGAGAAGGTTTGACGGCAAATCCGTAATTGTTACGGTCAACAACAGCGATAACGATGTATGTATGAGCCTTGTCTGCGAAAATTCCGAAGAATATGTGGGCGCACTGTCAGGTGAAAAAGCAAGTGTGAAAGACGGACATATGCAGGTATGCGTCTCTGCAAACAGTGGCGAAATCTGGATTCCTTCAGAGCATATGAACAAAAGCTTTGCACCCATAAAAACGATGGAAATAAAGAGAACTCTTCAGCCTGAAGAGTTAAAAGAAGAACCTAAAAAAACAGAAACCGTACAAGTTCAGGAAGAAATCCGTGAAGAAAAGAAACCGGAGCAGGTAATCAACCTGAACAAACCCTATGAAGAAATGACGGTAGAAGAGCTTCAGGAAGCAATCCTCGAAAAGATGAGAAGAAACGGCCCAGTAACCGACTATATGCTGGGCACTGTCAGAGAAAATACTCACCACGGGTCTCTGGTGAATTGGGTAAAAAGTTTCGGTTAAAATTTATCATTGATGCAAAAATCCCCTTGACTTATTCAAGTGTTCGTAAGGACACTCGGATAAGCAAGGGGATTTAAAGTTTTGTACTATGAAATTAATTCGCGCGGAATATATTTCTTTTACAGGTGCTTGTGTGACCACAAGCAAAAGCGAAAAATCAAGCTCGATATTGCAAATATTCTTGCAGAATTTCTTCTATATCGTTTTCATCCGATATATAGTCCTCACATATCTCATTACAAATCCAAGCATAATAATCGGCAATAGCCTCAATAAAAGAGGTCAGTATTTCCTCAATTGTACTATGTTCTGTTCGGACCGGAAGGCGTATTTGCGGAATATTATCCTTGTTATCAAATATAGGATAAGTAGAAAAATCTGCCCAATAAAAAATATATCCGACTCGTTTGCCATCCCGTTTAATCAGATAATGATTATACTCGAAATCAACCCACAAAGTGATTGGGATACGATAATTGCTCTCAACCCAATTCACAAAGGAACGCAGTTCTTTTTCAACATCATTCGGTATTCTTCTATCAAAGCAAATATCGAATTCAGGCAAGATATTATCAGAAACCTGCAGTTTTACTGTTTGAGCCTTTTTCCAGACGCTGTCTTTTGTCACAAGTATCACCTCTTAATTATATTGTGACATTTACAAAACGCTTTTGCAGCAGACGCTGCCTGTATAGCAGAGAGAGGATATAGGAAAGCGACCAATCACAGAGTCGTCCCCTGATTTCCATTCTTCTGTATCACCGGTAAAGCAGTTGTTTTCGTATGCTGCAAAATTCATACTCTGTTCCTATTAATCAATATCTGTCTTCAATTGATTTCGCAGTATTTGCCGATTTTGAACAGCAACTTCGGAAACTTCTGCTGCTTACCGTAGGCAGTAATATTGTCAAGCGTTACCTGCACGGTGTTTGTATCACTGTCATTACCTGCGATTTTGGGTTGCATATAGGATGTGTAGGAAATGTTTCTGAAAACGATATTTTTGATTTCAAAATTCTCTGCTTCCTCGTCATAAATCTTCACGAGAATGGGTCTGCCTTCATCACGGAAAATTTCAATGTTTTCAAAAAGCACTCCGTCAATGCTGCCCTCAGTCTGCTCAGCCACAACAACAAGAGAGCCTATTCTGTCATTATTCCATATACCGTCGCGGTAAACCACTGCACAATCACGGAATGTGACATCTGAAATCATTTTATTCACTTCACCCGTAATGCCGAAGCATCTTGCATAACCGCCCCAGGCGATACAATTCGAGAATGTGATATTTCTGCTGTCCATAACACCACCGAGTGCTTTGACTTCAAAGGTATCATCCGCAACTCTTGCAAAACAGTTCTGTACAGTTACATCGTGGCTGTTGCAGATTGCAAAGCCGTCACAGTTGCCGCGATTGCCGATGATATCCACCTGATCAATGCTGACATCGGTGCAGCAATAGGAAATGAACGACCATTCTGGGGAATTGATGATTTTTATACCGCTCAGCTTGATATTATTACAATTTGTAAAAACAACGCCTCGACGCTCTCTTCTGTCCAGACGAGTCATATCTATTACCCCTCTGCCCGTAAAGATAATGTTTTCACAATTGTAGAAATTAATGAAAGGATATCTTGTGAGCCCTATCGCATTGTGATAAGGAGCATCAGGCTCAAAATATTTGTTTTCATCCTCTGCACAATCGATATCGTAAAGGTGATTCGCCATCACGTAGGCACCTTCCCTGAGATAAATCACCTGATTTTTCATAGAAACAAAATTGACGTAATCATATTCATACACGCCTTTATCAAGAACAATCACGTTCTCCTGGCCGTATTCTTCCACATACTCTGCAATTTCAGCATCCTCGTCAATCTTTTCACGAACAAACAGCGTGTAGCCGTAATACTGATTAGCACCGTTGAACAAGAAGGTGTAAACGCCGGTTTTATTGATAGATGCGGTGACGGTATTGTTTTCACAACGAGCTTTGACACCGTGCGATTCAGGAAGCACAATTGCATTTTCCAGCGTCACATCAGCGCCTGTCAATTCGATATTAAATGAAAAATCCGTATCAGCATCAACATAAATTTCAGAAAAAGAGTGAAGTGTTCCCGTATCATCAACACGGATAAAAACAACCGAGGCATAAACCGGAATTTCTGTACCGCCGATTTCAGCAGTATAATAAGGCGAAATTGTAATTCCGTTTATATCCTCATATCCGCCGGACTGAACATATTCCGGCAACTCAGCCGAAGCACGACCCACAAGCTCCTGCTCAGTAAGCCCTGCTTCCTCAAGAGTTATAATCGCCTCATCAGGATATTGAAGATAGGTAAAATCGAAATTCTCGCTTTCGGGATTAACCGTGGCAGGGAAAATAAGATTTGAGAAAAAAACAGATATCACGGTAACAACCGTAACAAAAAACTTAACAATAGACTGCATAGAATCAACCTCCGTATTTAATTTTTAAAATGTATTAACCATAATTGATTACATTATAACACTTCAAGAAAAATTTTGCAACAGGCACAAAAATCCCCTTGGATTGCTCCAAGGGGACCAAATTTTATTATGCTACGAAATGATTTCGTGAGAAATTACATTTCTTTGATAGCTGCCTGTGTCGCAGTTCTGCTTGGTTGGCAGTTTACCGCCAACCACAGAAACAGAACTGTTTTTTCTTCTTTTACCCTCGGTTTTCATGTGCAGAGGGTCATTGGGATCGCCGTCAAAGCGGAGATACCAGTCGAAGCCGTCTTGCCTTACTACAATCTTCACTACAAAGGCCTCAATCACACTTTCGGGGATGTCTTTTTCATCCGCATTTGTGTACTGCTCGAGTGCATATTGAAGCACCGTCAGCTTATCCTTGTAATCTGTAATTACAGGTTCTTTGAAGAGCTTCAGCTGAAGCTCTTCAATTTCATCAGACAGCTTTGCAATCTCTTCTTTCACCTCAGCAGTTTTCTTTGTATAAGATTCTTTATCGATTTCACCCTCTGCCCTCATATCAATAAAATTGCTGAGCTTCGTTCTGTGCCTTTCAACCTCTCTGCACTTTTTCTCAATGACAGCCTCATAATCCACATCATCCTCTTTGTCGTCAATGTGAGCTTCAAGCATTGAGTTGGCAAGAGCCAGCACCTTATCCTTTTCCGAAAGATAATTGCGGAAAATATAATTTGCCATCATCTGCAGCTTCCACTCGGGAATCATAGGCACACGGCAGATGCCCTCAAGAGGCAGTCCCTTTTTCTTTCGGCTTTCATAAGACCCGGTACGCACCGAGTCATAGCACTGATAACCGATAATGGATTTATCTCCCTCTTTTCTCCAGAGCTTCGTATTGAATCTGTGACCACACTCGCAGATAAGGAGCTTTCCCCATACTGTTGTTCTCGGTCTTTTGCCTGTTGTACTTCTTCTGCCTGTGTTAAGATTTTTCATCTGAGCTGTTTTACTTGCCATAATTAATTGCACCCTTTCAAAGTCTTCTTCAGATATAATCGGCTCGTGTCT
>JAZQLC010000025.1:0-165962 GCA_045542485.1 Acutalibacteraceae bacterium | reverse complement strand
ATTATCGAGTTTAATATCCCTAAGTTCATATTCGATTTTATTATCATCCAACCACTTCTTTGCTCTCTGGCAAGTAGTACATTTTGGGTAACAGATAAATTTAATCATAATTTCACGCTCCAAGTAGGCTTTGGTCAAAGGCGAACAACGCTTCGTTTATTTCAAAGATATTGTATTTGCCCTTGCTTATAAAATATTCGATTATAATATCGAATTTATTACTGTGAGAAAGGGCATACCCTGCCTTTTTAAGCATCTCCTCTGTTTCATCAAATGAAAGCTCCAATGCAATCGCAAACGCCAGAGCCGTTGTTTTCTTAGGCTTATAATTCACATCGTTCCTGATTTTAGAAAAAAGCTTTCTGTCAACATTAGCTTTCTTATAGCACTGGGAATCAGTCATCCCCTTTTCATCAATCTTGCGAAGAAGCATCTGTGAAAAGCTCTCGTCAATTTCATCAAGCAGGTCGTCAAGGCTGTACGGCATACAGCACTGAGTATTATATGGCATTGACGCCTCTGACATACACGCTTCTTCCTTGATATCCCTGCGTATGTTTCTCTGTAAAAATCTTTCAGCAACATATCTGTCATCAATAAAACTCCTGATATCACTGAAAAGTTTTTCGCTGATGCTGTATGCAGTTTTGTCAAAAACAACAATATAGACAAGCATATCGTTTTCAACGAGAAAGCTGCTGATTGTGTCAACAGCAACTCTCAGTGCTTTATCCTTAGGATAGCCATAAGCACCGGAGGAAATCAGCGGAAAAGCCACTGATTCACATTTGTTTTCCTTGGCAAGTCTGAGGCTTTCTCTGTAACAGCTGACAAGCTTGTCCTCTTCCCCTTTTGTTCCGCCATACCATACGGGACCCACTGTATGAATCACAAATTTACAGGGAAGATTATATGCTCCCGTGATTTTAGCCTGACCGGTTTCACATCCGCCAAGGGTTTTACATTCTTCAAGCAGACCTACACCTGCTGCCTTGTGGATTGCTCCGTCAACGCCTCCGCCTCCCAGAAGACTGTTTTTAGCCGCATTGACTACGGCATCGCAACAAAGCTTTGTTATATCGTGTCTTATAATCTGAATCGGCATTATATCACCAGCTTTTATCCAAAATAAATATCGCCGTAGTTTTCTTCTTCCTCTTCGTATTCTTCGCCGTAATCGATTTCAAAGTCCCCTGCCTCGATTTCAGTCAGCAGAGTCATTGTAAAGGCAGATGCGTAAATGCCTGTTGCAAGGATAATATTTGCAAATATCAGAAGCAAAATATTTCTTAGCTTATGAGTTTTCTTTGGGATAAGCGGCGGATAAAACTCGTCCGTCTGAGGCATTTCATTACCGCAGCTGCTGCAGTTTCTCCACTGAGGACCACAAGCGTTGCCGCAAGTGGGACACTGTTTTTTCACCTGAAGCAGACAAGAGGGACACACCGCATTGTCTTCCTTCAATTCTTTTCCGCAGCGGGGACAAAGGTAAAGCTTCTTCTTATCTCTTTCAGACATATAGACCATAGCACCTATGCAATAAGGCAGAAGTGCCGTCAGCAGCACCCACATAAGGGGTTCTATACCTCTTTTCTTTGAATCCTTGTATACCCATATTGAAAGAAATACAGTTAGAACCAGACTCAGCACTGTCAATATTACAACTATAACCATACTGACAATAATTGCGTCAACCATAATCCATTTCTCCTATCTGTTATTTATTCTGTATTTCAGCATATCACATCGCTTCAATATTGTCAATTGACAATTTACAAACAGAAAATCGCCGACAGACTCATAGAAACTGTCGACGATTCCTGTTAGCAAGGTTTTACCTTTTAAATCAAAGCTTTAATTAAGCCTTAATAAACTTTTTGATATCAGATACACCCTGATATTTTGTAACACCGTTTTCATCAATAACAACAAGTGTGGGAGCCTGTTTGAGACCCAGTTCCTTTGCAAGTTCAGCATTTTCTTCAGCGAGAACTTTTTCGAATTCTACGCCTGACTTATCAAGAAGAGATGCTGCAATTTTGCAGTTGGGGCAAGTTGCTGTTGTGAAGAGGATTGTTCTTGAGCCTACATTAAGGTCTGCTGCAGGTGCATCGTCACATACGCAGGATACTTCTCTTTCTTCAGGAAGGCGTGATGTAGCGATGTTGTAAAGCTTACGGTGCTTGTATTCCTGAACTTTACCGTCATTCCAGTTCTGAACGGGACGATAGTATCCGGTAATACGGCTGTAAACCTCAGCAGGTTTGCCACACTCGGGACAAGTGAAGTGTTCACCTGCAATATATCCGTGGCTCTTACATACTGAATATGTGGGAGAAATTGAGTAGTAAGGAAGTTTGTAGTTTTCAGCTATCTTGCGAACGAGAGTTGCTGCAGCTTTCCAGTCAGGAAGTTTTTCACCGATATAAGCGTGGAAAACAGTACCTGATGTGTATCTTGTCTGAAGCTCATCCTGAATATCAAGAGCTTCGAAGATATCTTCTGTGTAACCAACGGGAAGATGTGAGCTGTTTGTGTAATAAGGTGTTTCGTCAGCCTCTGAAGCAGTTTTGATTTCGGGATATCTCTTAAGGTCGTGCTTTGCAAGTCTGTAAGATGTTGACTCTGCAGGTGTTGCTTCAAGGTTGTAAAGATCCTGATACATTTCCTGATAGTCAGAAAGCTTTTCTCTCATATGGTCAAGAACTTCCTGAGAGAATTTCTGTGTTTCGGGATGAGTCATATCCTTACCGAGCCATTTTGCATTGAGACCAACTTCGTTCATACCAACAAGACCGATTGTTGAGAAGTGGTTTTCAAATGTGCCGAGATAACGCTTTGTATAGGGATAAAGACCTTCGTTAAGAAGCTTTGTGATAACTGTTCTCTTGATGTGGAGTGAACGGGCTGAGATGTCCATCATTCTGTCAAGACGCTTGTAGAAGTCAGCCTCGTCAGTTGCAAGATAAGCGATTCTGGGCATATTGATTGTTACAACGCCGATTGAACCGGTGCTTTCACCACTGCCGAAGAAACCGCCTGACTTCTTACGAAGTTCTCTCAGGTCAAGACGAAGTCTGCAGCACATACTTCTTACATCACTGGGTTCCATATCACTATTGATATAGTTTGAGAAGTAAGGTGTACCGGATTTTGAAGTCATTTCGAAGAGAAGTTTGTTGTTCTCTGTCTCTGACCAGTCAAAATCGCTTGTGATTGAGTATGTGGGAATGGGATACTGGAAGCCTCTGCCGTGAGCGTCGCCTTCAATCATAATTTCGATGAAAGCACGGTTAACCATATCCATTTCTTTCTTACAGTCTTTGTATTTGAAATCCTGCTCTTTGCCGCCTACGATAGCGTTAAGCTCAGCAAGGTCATTGGGAACAGTCCAGTCAAGAGTGATGTTTGAGAAAGGAGCCTGTGTACCCCAACGAGAGGGAGTATTTACACCGTAGATGAATGATTCAATACATTTCTTAACCTGATCATATGAAAGGTTGTCTGCTTTTACAAAGGGAGCAAGATATGTGTCAAATGATGAGAAAGCCTGAGCACCTGCCCATTCATTCTGCATAATGCCGAGGAAGTTAACCATCTGATTACAAAGTGTTGCAAGATGCTTTGCGGGAGCAGATGTAATCTTACCTGTAACGCCACCGAGACCTTCCTGAATAAGCTGTTTAAGTGACCAACCTGCACAGTAACCTGTGAGCATTGAAAGGTCATGAAGATGGATGTCAGCATTTCTGTGAGCGTCTGCAATTTCTTTGTCATAAATCTCAGAGAGCCAGTAGTTAGCTGTGATTGCACCTGAGTTTGAAAGAATAAGACCGCCTACTGAATATGTTACTGTTGAGTTTTCCTTAACTCTCCAGTCGTTAACATTAACATAGTTATCAACAAGGTCTTTGTAGTCAAGAAGTGTGCCCTTGATGTTACGAAGTTTTTCACGCTGTTTTCTGTAAAGGATGTATGACTTTGAAACATCAGCGTAACCTGCCTGAACAAGAACAAACTCAACACTGTCCTGAATGTTTTCAACTGTGATGAGAGAATCCTCAATTTTGGGTTCAAAATCAGCAGTAACCTTGAGTGCGAGGAAATCAATAACACTGTCATTATAATCCTTTTCACAAGATTCGAAAGCCTGTTTGATGGCAGTTGCAATTTTTCTGATGTCGAAATCAACTATATTGCCGTCTCTTTTCTGTACACGATACATTTTTTCTACCTCCGTTAAAAATTTTAGTCACTTGTGTTTGCTGGACTATAATAACACAAGAAAGTGTGCTTGTCAATAGTTTTTCACAATATATTGTGGTTATTTTTACGGTTTTTTCTAAATATTGTATGCTTTTGAATAAATATTCACAGTGCTTTTTTAAAATAAAACGGCTGAAAAGCCAATAACATCAAGCTTTTCAGCCATTTTGTAACAAATTTTGACAAAACACAAGATATTGTGGTTACAAGAATATTTATGGGCAAAAACAACACAAGACACTATATATTGTGTTGCGAAAAATTTCAAGAATGTATAAATTTTCTTACACCGCCAACATAAAATATTCAGTTATCTGTTCAGGTGACTCAGTCATTTGGTTATCAATCCACCATCTGACCGTTTCGGTAAAGGTTGAAGCAATATGATTGACGCGGAAATCTCTGGGTAATTTATCTGCATTCCGTTCTCCGAAAAGCTCAAGATGACTTTCTATCAGCCTTGTAAGACCTTCCCTGAAATAACGAAGGAATATTTCATTATTCTGACCGGAAAGCAAATAGAGAAGACCGTTATCATTCTTTTTCAGATGCTGAAAAAGATGAAGGAACACAGAATCGGGCGCCTGACAGTCAAAAATATGCCAGTGTTCACAGCCATTCCCCTCTGAAACATCAAAAATATGGCAAAAGAGCTCTTCGCACAATTCCTTAAGAAGAAAGTCCTTTGTTTCAAAATGGGCATAGAAAGTGGCTCTGCCGATGTCTGCGCGGTCTATTATTTCACCTACCGTAATCTGATTTACATTCTTTTCCGATAATAATTGCGTAAATGCCCTGAAAACCGATTCCTTTGTTTTTCTCTGTCTTCTGTCCATATTTACCTCCGTACAAATTTCCTCAAATGTTCGGTATCGAACAAAAAGGAAAAAACATATATTGTAATTGGAAGAACTAACTGTTACCATAATATCGAACAGTGTGTTCAGTAACATACTGATTGTACATATTTTAAAGAAAAAAGTCAACTCTTGGAGGCATTATGAAAACATCGAAAAACATATTAATAGCATTCATTCTCAATCTTTCTTTTTCAATTGTAGAATTTGTGGGCGGTGTCTTCACGGGAAGCACAGCGATTATGTCAGACGCGGTACACGATATGGGTGACGCTGCAAGTATCGGAGTCACATATTTTCTTGAAAGAAAAAGCCACAAACAACCTGACGAAACATACACATACGGCTATTCACGCTATTCGGTTATAGGCGGACTGCTCACCACACTCATTCTCCTCTTCGGCTCACTCGCAGTTATCTTTAACGCAGTGAACAAGCTGATTAATCCGAAAGAAATCAACTACAAGGGAATGATAATTTTTGCAGTTTTCGGGGTAATCATCAACCTTGCCGCCGCACTTGTAACGCGTAAAGGTGAATCTATCAACCAAAGAGCCGTAAATCTTCATATGCTTGAGGATGTGCTGGGGTGGATTGTGGTACTGACAGGCGCTGTTTTTATGAAATTTACAGAACTTACAGTGATCGACCCTATTATGTCAATCGGTGTTGCACTGTTCATTCTTGTAAATGCAATAAGAAATTTTAAAGAAGTTCTGAATCTTTTTCTTGAAAAGATACCTGAAGGAATCAGCGTCAGTGAACTCAGGGAGCATCTTTTCGGTATAGATAACATTCTTGATGTCCACCACATACACATACGCAGTATGGACGGATATCACGTGTACGCAACAATGCACATTGTAACAAACGGTGAGCACAAAGAAATAAAAGAAATAGTCCGTAAAATACTCAGTGAGCACGGAATTATCCACGCCACACTTGAACTTGAAGATGAGAATGAACACTGTCTCGACACCAGTTGCTGCACCGAACAGACAGAAATGCACATATGCCACCATCACCATTAGAAAGAATTGAATAACAAAAGCACCGAAGCTGTATCCTTCGGTGCTTTTTATCAATGTTAATTATTTGTTTTCTTCTTTTTTCTTTGCCTGTTCTGCTGCGTAAGCTTCTTCGATCATTCTCTGTTCTTCTTCTTTCTTTTTAGCTTCTTCCATATCAGCAGCCATCTTAGCAGCTTTTTCAGCGATTTCCTGCTTTCTCTTTTCAGCAGAAGATTTAACCACGATGGGATTCTTCTTAATCATAATGTTGATTACAAGAGGAGCAAGAGCTGCGATGATGAGAAGAATATAACCGAATGAAAGTGATGCAGAGTAGCCTTCACCGAGAACTGCTGCAAACTGTGAACCTGAAACAAGGAAGAACAAGCCACTGAGTACATAACATCCGAGTGATGCACCTGCAAAACCGAGGTTACGCGGAATACCCTTAGGTGAACAAGAAAGGAAGATAAGGATAAATCCTACAAGTGAACCTACTGCACCGAGAGCTACAAAGATAATTGAAAGTGCAAACAGAATTACTGCTGTGCCGAGCGCCGGTGAAGAGAGCATTCCTAAAAGCCCACCAAAGTCCATTGTTGAAACTGCATTGTAAACAGTCAGGGCATTGATTGAAAATTCTTCAGATACAAAAGGTACATTCACTGCAAGCTTTGCAAGAGGCAGGAAAAGTGCGCCTATTGGAAGAAGGCTGAGAATAATTCTTGCGATTGCAAGTTTTGAGCCGATATAAGAAGCCTTCGCTCTGTCGAGCATTGCATACATCTTGTTCAGCGAAATTTCCGCTGTTTCAACGTCGTGTGCAAGACGCTCCTGCATACCGTTATAGAAGATATTAACATTACAGTTGGGACAATTGGGTTTCCAGTATGTTTTTTTAAGATGGACACCACAATTCGGACAATTTGCCATTTTTCATTCCTCCAGTTCAGAGAACATTATATATCTCTATAAATTTACCATAAATATTCAAAAAAATCAAGTCTTTTTTGATATTTATGGTAAAAATGTTTCAGTATTCAGATTATCATACCGCCATCAACGGAAATTATCTGTCCTGTGATATAAGAAGCTTTCTCAGAACACAGGAAATAAACCACCTCTGCAACATCACGCGGTGTACCGATTCGCATAAGAGGAATTTCCTCTCTAAGACATTCCATTGTTTCTTCATCAAGGTGTGAATTCATCTTTGTTTCTATCACACCGGGACAGACACAGTTGACATTTATATTGCTCGGTCCCAATTCTTTTGCGAGAGCCTTGGTAAAGCCTATTACAGAGGCTTTTGCAGAAGAGTAATGTACTTCACAGGAAGCACCGCAAATGCCCCACATAGAGGAAATGTTGACAATTTTCCCCTCTTTTGAGTTAATCATAGACGGCAGGACTGCTTTTGTGCAACTGAATGTCCCTTTAACATTCACATCGAATATTCTTTCTGCTTCCTCGTCGGTAACATCAGTAAAAAGCTTCTGAAGAGCTACCCCTGCATTATTGACAACAGCATAAATTCTGCCGAGAGTTTTTTCTGCATCTGCGAAATAATCCCTGACAGACTCCTGCGACGCTATGTTGCACTCGCCGCAGAAAGTTACTGTCCCCTTTTGTCTGAGTTCTTTCTCCAGGTTTTCGGCATCTTCACGGGATGAATTATACATAATTCCCACATTCCAGCCGTTTTCTGCAAAAACACGCGCAATCTCACTGCCGATGCCACCCGAAGAGCCTGTAATTACAACTGACTTATTCATATACTATTTATTGTATATCACCGAGCAGTGATGCGTAAGGACCGAGAAGTGATTTTGTGAAAGCATCCTCATCAACCTTCTTGTATCCTGCAGGAACTTCGAAGTATGAATCAGCAGGGTTGCCTGTAAGGCTGACTACATCCATAGCCATTGTTGTGCCGTCACCTGCATCATATTCAATGCGCTTGATTTCTTCTGTGTTCTTATCAAAGTAATATTTGAAAGTTGTGCCGTTGTCAATATATTCTTCGCAGACATATGTCTTGCCTTTTGATGTAACAATTGTTGTCTTCTGATACTCAGATGTTGTTGAGCCGAGAGCATCCTGAATCTGATCGCCTGTGAGCATATCATCATCGAAATCTTCTGAGGTTTCAGATTCCATATAGACCTTACCCTTACTGTTCATCATATACATCTTACTGTCTTTCATAATGAATTCAAGTGTAAGATTGAGGATGGAAACCTGCATATTTGTTTTCATATAGGTCTTGTCGCCTTTTACTGCAAGAGCATAGTTTGCTCTGACACCTACGCCTTCCATATTGTACTGTGTTTTCATTTCAATATAGAATTTTCCTGATGCAAGAATCTTTTTCAGAGATTTGTCATAAAGACGCTCACTTGTCTGAACAGTTGTACCCTCGGGCATTGTTTCAACAACAACTGTTGAGGACTCAACATTACCATTAAAGATATCTTCCAATGAACCGGCACCTGCTGTTGTTGAGGGCATAGCTGCGTGTGTGTTTGTCACAGCCTCATTGTTTTCGTCAGTAACAACATTTCCGTTTTCGTCCACGTCTGTCACATAGTAATGAAGAATTGTAATCTTCTCACCATTTTCATCAAGCATCTGGTTGCCGTCTTCGTCTGTTACATATTCAATTGAGCCACCCTCAAATGCGATAGTGACATTTTCACCTTTTTCATTTGTAACAGTTTCGCCCCACATATCTGTCGCATAAACAGTTATGTCGTCGATATCATCCTTTTTACAAGCTGCCGTAACAGCAAGAACCGTCACCAGACAGAGCATAATTGCAATAAATTTCTTTACATTCATTTATGTATCATTCCTTTCACTAATATAGATTACACTATATTCAAAAATAAATCAAGAGAAAGTTTTTATTTACATCATTTACTTGTAAACAATAAACGATGCACCTTACTCTTATGCAACTATTATAATACAGATATACGAATAATTTTGTAAAAAAGTATTGCAATTCTATTAATTTTTCTGTATAATAATCAGGACATTGCTGGTGTGGCTCAATGGCAGAGCAGCTCATTCGTAATGAGCAGGTTGCAGGTTCGATTCCCGTCACCAGCTCCAAAAAAGGCGCCTCTTAATGAGACGCCTTATTTAATTGACAGGAGGAAAATTAATGCTTCAAAACATTATCAATTACATCAATGATGCCTTGTACAGTTATATACTGATTATATTACTGCTGCTTGGCGGTTTGTATTTTGCAATAAGAACACGGTTCGTGCAATTCAGACTCCTTAAAGAACAATTCCGAGCAGTTATGGAAAAACCTGCCGATGGAAAAGGCGTCTCCTCCTTTCAGGCACTTATGGTTTCAACCGCTTCACGAGTAGGAACAGGTAACATTATCGGTGTTTCAACGGCACTGTGTATGGGCGGTTTCGGCTCAGTCTTCTGGATGTGGATAATTGCTATAATCGGCGGTGCTTCTGCTTTCATTGAAAGTACACTCGCTCAGATTTTCAAAAAGAGAGGCGAAGACGGATGCTACGGAGGTCCTGCTCACTACATACAGACAGGCATTAAAAGCCGCCCTCTCGCAATTATTTTCGCCGTACTTATTATCATAACATATGCATTCGGCTTCAATATGTTGGCATCGTACAATCTTCAGTCCACTTTTTCTACATACGGATTCTATGACACAAAATGGTCCCCGTGGATTATCGGTCTTATCGTTGCAGCACTTGTTGCTTACTGCCTTATGGGTGGCGGAAAAAGAATGCTCAAGGCAACAAGCTTCCTTGTTCCTGTAATGGGTATTGCATACATCGTTATCGCACTTACTATTGTTGTTCTCAATGCAAAGACCCTCCCCACTGTTTTTACAAGAATATTTACTGAGGCCTTTGATTTACAAGCAATTTTCGGTGGTTTCAGTGGCTCCTGTGTAATGTATGGTATCAAGAGAGGATTATTCAGTAATGAGGCGGGTGTCGGCTCTGCTCCTAACGCATCAGCGGCAGCTCAGGTTGACCACCCCGTAAAACAGGGACTTGTTCAGGTGCTTTCAGTCTTCATTGACACACTTCTTGTCTGCAGTGCAACAGCATTTATGTGTATGTGTTCAGGAATCGAGCCCTCAGCTGAGCTTTCCGGTGCACCTTATGTTCAGGCAGCACTGAGCAGTGCCCTCGGCGCATTCGGTCCTATATTCATAACAATCGCTATGATTCTCTTTGCTTTCACCACACTTATAGGCAACCTCTATTATGTTGACAATTGCCTGATTTTCCTTCTCAAGCGTCAGCCGAGCAAAGCATTTATGAGAGTTTATCACATAATAGCTTCACTCGTTATCTTCATTGGTGCAGGACTCAGCGCAGACCTTCTCTGGGGAATCGCCGATGTGACAATGGGCGCTATGACAATTATAAATATACCCGTCATTATTATCCTCGGCAAATACGCTATCAGTGCTTTGAACGACTATGAAAAGCAGCGTAAAGAAGGTAAAACACCTGTATTCAAAGCGAAAAATATAAATCTTCCCTATGATGTTGACTACTGGAAATAAAATACACTTCAAATAAGAGCATCACCTCCCCTTGCGTTTGTCGAGCAGCCGCTCAGCACTGGCAAGGGGAGGTTTTTTTGCAATAAAAAAATTACCACCACGACAGTCTTCCCGTCGTGGTGGATTTTTAGTTTTTAGAATGCTGCGTTAGCCATATTGATGATGATTGTGAGGTCGATAGCATCGAGCCAACCATCAGCTTCAAGGTCAATTGCTTCCATAATGTATTCGTTTTCAGGTTCTCCGAATTCATTAATGAGGTTAACAACAATTGTAACATCAATAGCATCAACAAATGCGTCGCCGTTTGCGTCACCGTCAACAATTACAACATATTCATCAACAAGATCTTCACCATCATAGTGCTGAACTATTGTTCCTGTACCGTAACCGTTTACTGTGGGAATTACAACGATTGATGTTTCTCTGCCGTATACATCAAACTGCGATGTGATTTCATCTTCAGACCACATATCTGTAAGGCCTTTGATGTAACCTTCTTCTGTGATGTATGCTGTTGCATCATCCTTGAGAACGATTGTTGAAACATAATCAAGGTTTTCAGTTGCTTCGATGATTGCATCAGCGAAAGCCTGAATTTCATCCTGCTTTGTAACATCAAGAGTATAATCAACTGCATTGATTACTTCGTTGAGTGCATCGATTGTTGACTGCTTAATAGCAATACCGGTTGCTTCCATTTCAGCAATTTTGTCTTCCGCTGCTTTCTTTGCGTCCTCAACAGGTGTATAGTCACCGGGTTTCTTTTCAAGCTTCTTAATAGCTTCGCGGATTGCTGCTGCATAACCGTCAACTGTTTCCTGTTCAAGAATATTGAGACCGTAAACAACATTACCGATTGCTTCGTCAACGATTTCGAAGTTTGTGTAGATATCTCTGTTGAGAGCTTCTGCTTCACCGATTGCTGCTTCTACATCACCGTAATCAGCATCAATGAAAGCTGATTTGAGAGCTTCAAGAGCTGCATTATAATTATCGATTGCTTCGAGAGCTGCTGCATCATCGAGGATTGTATATCCATCAGCATTTGCAATCATTTCTTCAATAACAGCCAGTGCTTCTTCATACTCTGTATAAACTTCAGGAACATAGTATGTTGAATCATATTCAGGTGTCACTGCGATAGCGCTTTCAAGATCAGGTAACTTTGTGAAAGGCTTGAGGACGAGATCTGCATGTGCATCGATAATTGCCTGTGCAAGACCATCAACAATCTCCTGTTCATTTACTGCCCAGTAATAATCTTCACCGTATGCTTCAAGCTCTGCAAGTGCATCCTTATAAGCCTGGTATGATTCTTCTTCATAATACTCTTCATCATATGTTTCAAGAGCAAGAGCTTCTTCAAGAAGTGTGAGGTCTGCAGGAACATACTGCATATTATCAAGAGCATCTCTGAGTGCATTGATAAGTCTTAATGCTTCTTCGTCATTTCTGATATCAAGTTCTTCTCCTGAATATGCAAAAGTTTCAAGTTCAATGTAAGCATTCCAGAAATTATCGATTGATTCAGGTGTATACTCATCATCTGAACCCTCATAGAACCATGTGCCGAGTGCTTCGTCAATCAGTTCCTGATATGAGAAAGGTTTAAACTCAAGAAGTTCAATAGCAGCGTAGATAGCATCAGCAGCTTCGATGATTCTTTCGTTATCAACAATTGTGAGATCGTCTTCTTCAAGAATCGCATTAGCTGAGTCTACTGCGCTCTGATACTCTGCATATGTTTCATCTGTATAGAAGCTTGAATCATATTCAAGTTCTGTACCGATAGCATCAATAATGGGCGAAGTATCTGCGTCCTTAAGAACAAGTGCATTACGGGCCTGATTGAGTTCAAAGATGAGGTCCATACCTTCTGCGTCATCAAGGAATGTAGGATTACTTGCCTGGAACTCAACAAGAGCATCGTAAGCTTCTGTATATTTGCCGTAAGAATCTTCTGTATAGAAACTTGCATCATAATCAAGCGTTGCAGAGAGAGCTGCTTCCATCTGTACCTTGTATGAGAAAGGTCTCAATTCAAGAGCCTCAAATGTATTACGGATAACTTCTGCTGCTGCATTGATTCTTGTATTGTCAGCAATTGTAAGGTTGCCTTCATTAAGAATTTCCTGGCCTCGTGCTACTGCACTTGTATATGCATCATAAGTTGCAGCTGTATAATAGCTTGAGGGATATTCGGGAACAAGAGCAAGTGCATCTTCAAGAGGCTTAGTGTTTGCAGGTAAAAGCTCAAGTGCAGCATATGCTTCATTAATTGCTTTTGTAGCATTATCAATGATTGTCTGCTCTTTAACTGTGTACTCACCTTCGTGAGTAACTACTTCGTTACCTACTGCAACTGCATCTGCATATGCCTTATATGAATCAGTTGTGTAGAATGATTCATCATATTCGGGTTTAAGAATAAGAGCTGCTTTGAGTTCTGTGAATACTGCAGGTGAATTGGGGTCGATAACAGTAAGCTGAACTGAAGCGTTTGAAAGGTCAATTGTCTGTCCTACGCTTACAACATTGTTGTCAACTGTTTCTGTTTCATAACGACCGATATAAAGTTTACCTGTCTTGTTTTCTTCTGTCTTGAGGAAAGCTTCATCAACCCAGATTCTTGCTTTGTAATTACCGACCGTGTAACTCTGTTTTACAAGAAGCTGGAAAGTTACAACTGTCTGTGCAGGATTGAGAATCTGTGCCTGACCGTTAAGGTTTGAGTCAGGTGAAAGAGTGATAAGAGCGTATTTCCACTGTTCTTTATCGTCAGCAGTATAGCTTGAGGGATAACCCTTAGCGGGGCTGTTGATGTTACCGCCCTGTGTTGAAGCTGCTGCATAAGAACCGTCAAAGGTGTAAGCATCTTTCACTGATGTACCTACAAGCTGATAGAAGTTTGTATCGTAAAGTACGGGGATTGAAGATGATGCTGCGTAGTAATCTGTGCCAATAACAACAGAAACTGTAACGATATCGCCGGGATATGAAATTGTTCTGTCAGCCAGGATTGTAACAGAAGCCTTATTGATAGCTTCTGAGTATGAGAACTGAGCGTATGCTGCTCTGATCTGAACTGCAAGAGCCTTGATTTCTGCCTCCTGTTTGATTGTGTATGTACGGTTGATTGATGCTACGAGTGCTTCAAAAGCTTCAATACTCTCTTCAGCAATAGGAGGATCGTTCTTTGCGATGATTGCACGACCTTCTTCAATTGCCTTATCAACATCTGAATAGTCACCTGTAAGATACTGAAGGTTAGCAATTGCTTCAAGAAGTGAATTCTGATAACCTAAAACAACGCTCTGGTCTTTAGCCTTAAGGTTCCAGTTGATATTGTTGCGAATATTATTAAGTGCTGTGATTGTTTTTTCTGTATACTGGCTTTCAAGATTATCGGGAATTGTCTCAATAATTTCAAGAAGCTCTTTATAGTCAGCTTCTGCTTCGGTAAGGTCGAGCATAGCTGTTGTAATATCGAACGCATAACCATTAACGATATCCTGCTGCTCCTTTGTGAGATCCCAGTTGATGTTGTCGATAACACTATTTACAGCATTAACTGAGCTGGGCGTATAGTGGTCGGGGTCGAGAGCTCTGAATCTTTCGATAGCCGCATTAACACGGGAGTAATCTGCGGGACCGGGTTTGAGACCGTCAAGTGCACTATTGATGTTAGCAGCCATATCATCAACCTCATTCTGACGGTTAACGCCGAGACCGTATTCAATTGCCTCAAGTGCTTCGTCAAGAATAGCGAGAGTTTCTTTTGACCAATAGTCTCTGTTAATATTTTCTGCTCTTGATACTGCAATTGTTACCTGAGTATAATCAGCAGGTTCATATTCAAGAGAGCCGATTGCGTTTTCAATTGCAAGAGCATAGTTATTGACTTCGTCCTGTTTGTCAATTTTGAGATCATATACAACTGCGCCGATTGCATCTTCAACAAGCTTGATTGTTTCAGCTGTGATCTGGCTGAGATCCATAGCGTTGTATTCTTCGATAAGTTCGTAGATTCTTGAATAGTCAGCATCGTGCATATCAAGTGCATCAACTGCTGCCTGGAGAGAATCTCTCATAGCGTCAACTTCTGCCTGACGCGTAATGCCGATTGTATCATAACCTGCACAAGCTGCTGCTGCATCTTTTGCTGCCTGATATGTTTCAGGGCTGTAATATTCTTCTACAAGATTGTCAACAAATGAAAGAAGTGCTTCGAGTTCTGAGTAATCTGCAGGAAGCTCATCAAGTTTTGAAATAGCTTCTTCAATGAGAACAACATAGTTATCAACTACATCCTGCTGACTGAGGTCGAGTGAATAGTCAATATTTCTGAGAAGTTCACGGAGTTCTGCATAAGATTCATCAGTGTAGTTGGTTGCTACATAAGTCTGTGCTTTTGCCACAGCTTCATTGACTGCTGTATAGTCAGCTGGTCTGTATTTAAGATTTCCGAGTGCTGCTTCAAGAGAATCAGCCATTTCGTCAACCTTTTCCTGTTCAGTGATTTTAACATTCCAGTCGATGTTGTTCATCGCAACCTTAACACCTGAGAAATCAAGGAAGTCGCCGATGTTCTTTTCTTTTTCAACTGCTTCAGCATACAATTCGTTAAGTCTTGTATAATCTGCAAGTTTGTATTCGAGACCATCGATTGCGTCATAGATGTCTGCTGTCCACTGGTCAACCTGAGGCTGATAAATGATACTGTAACCGGTCTGGATTTTATCGTCAGAAATAGCGTCTTCAAGAGCTGAGTAAGATTCATCTGTATAAAGATTCTTGTTAGCTTCATATGTAAGAGCTTTGTCACGGGCTGTGTTTACAGCTGTGTAATCAGCTTCTGCAAGAACAAGACCGTTGTAAGCATTTGTAAGATTTGTGATAGCAGCGTCGATTTCTGCCTGAGTCGATCTGGGATTCTGAAGAACTGTCTGGGCATTAAGCATAGCTGTTTCATAAGCTGAGAAACCTGCTGAATAATACCATGACTGGGGATTCACGCCCTTGTACTGAGCTGTTGTAAGGGGTGATTCGGGTGTATAATTGTGGAGAATATCGTTAATGAGGCTACGCAGAGCACCCTTGTTAACTGTGTGGATTCTGAGTCCGACAGGGAAAGTTGTGTTATTATCTGCGCCCTGATATGAGGATTCAATGTTTGCGATGATTGTGTACTCTGCACCATCAATAATGTTAGAGCCTGTAAATGCTGTGACATACTGGCTGGCCACTGACATTGCACCCTTCTGAGGTTTTGTACCAAGTTCATAGTCACCTGTACCTGTAAGGCTTGCTTCGGCTTTTACATTACCCTGTGCGGCAACAACATCTTTGAGAAGCTGTGTCTCATTACCACCGATTTTCTCTACCATTGCAACTGAAAAACGCAGGTTAAGGTCAGAGAATGAGTCAGTAACACTGGTATCTACATATACATCAGCATATGAGCGTCTGTCATTGATGGCATAACGGATTACTTCGCCTTCATCTCTTGTGCTACCACTTCTCATAGCACTGTATGTAGCATAGTCAGTTGAAGTTCTCATAACAAATGAGTTAGAACTTGCGTTGTAGTAACCGCGAGTATCTGTGCTTGATGTGGTGAATGATTCAAGACTACCGTATGTATTGATACCGAGAACTCGTGTAGCTGCAGAAACACCTGCATAGTAGTTTGAGCCCCAACCGAAGAGACCTGATTCGTACTTTGATTCGGTTGTTACATGGCTACCTGCGGGTTGCGCGATACTTTCAACATATGAGTAAGCGTTACTTACATACTGCTTACCGTTGTATGTATAAGTAATTTTGAATCTGAGTGTATCACCCACATTAGCAGTACCACTTGCGATAAGCCATGTGTATGACTTCTCATTCGCATTGTAACCAGCAACACTCATAACAATGTTATTTGCTGCTGACTTTGAGTTAACGCAAGTAATCTGAGGAACATCCGTGGGGAGATCCTTGAATGTGATTTTGACCATGGGGTAAGATGCTTCTTCCTGGATGCTACCCACATTTGCCAATGAATTTGCTTCATATCCACCATTCATAGCAGGTATACCTGAAGGTGTTGCCGGGACGATTGTTGTACCGGGCTGGTAAGAATAAAGACCTGAAGCAACTCTTACAACCTGAGTACTGGTTGTAACTGCTCCTGCATCAGGTAACATCTTCGCTTCATCTGCGCCAAGCACATAGCCCGTTGCATCAGCTGCAAATGCTACAAAACCTGTGTTTATAACAGACACGAGCATTAACACTGAAAGAAGCAAACTAATTACTCTTTTGCTTTTTTTCATAGTTGATACCTCCACTTGTAATCAAACTAAGATATAATAATCCACTAAAACTATACCACAACAAAAAGTTAATGTCAACAATAAAAGCTGAAATTTATCAAATTTATATTCATTTTTTAACCAAAATACACAATATATTGCGTTGATTATAATCTGATTAATACTATACATATAAAACGAAAAGGTGGGGAAACCCACCTTTTCGTTTTTAAAAAATTACCATAAACTATCTACTTTTTTTACATGTTTCAGAATTCTCGCATAATCCTGAACATTAATGATGCCGTTTCCGTTTATATCGGCACAAATTTCAGCGTAATCGGAAAGCATATCCGTTCTCTTGATGTGTTTCAGGGTTTTTGCATAGTCCTGAACATTTATCTGGCCATCGCCGTTCACATCGCCAAGCAACCAGATTTCAAATTGCTGAACTTCCATATCGTCCGTTATTATAATAGTATACTCACGGACTGCGTGACCATACTTTGAAATTCTCACGGTATAAGCACCTGACAAAATATTCTCAAATGTAAACTCACAGTTTTTGCCCGTATCGGTGAGAGTATAAGACGCCTCTGTCTCTCCCCTCTTTATAAGTTCAATCTGAACTGTATCTGTATCAGAAAGATAACTTGTGACTGTACAACTGAAATTCACATTCGTTATGGGGTCGATGTAATCTGAAATGTAGCTGTCACCACAGACAGTACATTCATATATAGTATAACCCTCTGTTGTTTCGGTAGGCTCTATATATTCTGTCTTATAGCTGTGACCTGCCGCAGGGATAATTTCTTCAATTCTGTCTCCACAGTTTGAACAAGTTCTTGCTCTCAGGCCATCGTTTTCACAATCAGATTCAGTTTCGGTTACCCAACTGCTGTAACTGTGACCTGCCGCAGGGATTACTTCTTCGATTCTGTCTCCACAGCTTGAACAAGTCTGAACTTTCAAGCCGTCATTTTCACAATCGGATTCGGTTTCGGTTACCCAATCACCGTAACTGTGTCCCGTTGCAGGAATAACCTCTTCAATTCTGTCTCCGCAGTTTGCACAAGTCTGAACTTTCAAGCCGTCACTCTCGCAATCAGATTCAGATTCGGTTACCCAACTGCTGTAACTGTGTCCTGTTGCAGGGATAACCTCTTCGATTCTGTCTCCGCAGTTTGCACAAGTCTGAACCTTCAAGCCGTCATTTTCGCAATCGGATTCGGTTTTGGTTACCCAATCACTGTAACTGTGTCCAGTTGCAGGGATAACATCTTCGATTCTGTCTCCGCAGTTTGCACAAGTCTGAACCTTCAAGCCGTCATTTTCGCAATCGGATTCTGATTCGGTTACCCAACCACTGTAACTGTGTCCCGTTGCAGAAACTGTTATTTCATCCGCAGGGATTGTGCATTCTTCATCAATAAAGACATCACCGCAGCATGTGCAGGTATAATATTCAATATTACCGTCAGTTGTGCAGTCTGCAATTACGGCATCTGTTTTCACAACGCTATCATCAGGATGAGACAAAGCGGGAATTTCAACAGATTCAATTTCATTTTCTGCGTTTTCATCTGCATAGAATTTACCGCAGATGCATTCATAGTAAGATAAAATACCGTCGTTATAACAGTCGGCAGGTGTACCCTCTACAAAGGTAAGATTGTCACCGCATATGTGACCGCCTTCCCACACAACATAAAGAATAACATCTGAAGTGGGTGTTGATTCATAGGGCACCTGAAGTTTGGAGTCAGCATAAATTGTCACGGTATAACCTTCTTTTTCTGCCTCTGCCAATTCTTTCAGATTATCCTTTGAATTTACATATAAATAGATACTGGATAAATTTGTTTTATCAAAAAGATCTACCTTATAAATTTTTTCATCATCGGACCTGAGGAATGTGGTCACGCCGTCACGCTTTGTCCATATAAATGTTCTGTTGGGAGTATTGCCTTTATCAAGATGATATGCAACAAGACCGTTTGAAAAATATTTTGCATTAAGAGCAGTAATATTCTCCGTATAAGCATTTCCTATTTTATCATAAGATGATGAAAGCACATAGCAGTCCGAAACCTCGCCTGAATCATCTTCACCGATAAATGAGCCCACAGAATAATCACCGGAAACTGAAGCAATCGAATAAGAATCCGAAACCTTACCGCAGTTTATTCCTACAAGTCCGCCGACACTTTCTTCACCTGACACGGAGCCTGTGGAATAGCAAAGATGAATAAGTCCCTCATTGATACCACACAGTGCACCTACACCGTAAATTCCTGAGACAGAAACATTTTCAAGTCCCAGTTCTCTGATTTCACCACCCGGAGAAAGATAAGAGAAAACACCGACATAATCCGATGAGGAATTAATAACACCGTTTTTCAGTATGTATCCGTTACCGAGGAAATAACCGCCGAAAGGATTTGCTTCTGTACCGACCTGCATAATTTCTCCGCCGCCGAAATCAATATCGGCTTTCAGGTTGATATTCTTACCCTCGAATGTTTCACCGTTTGCTACTCTTTCTGCAAAAGCATTGAACTCTTCTGCTGTTGTGATTTCAAGTGTATTGTCAGGGACAGTAAACGCTTTTATGCAGAAGTTGTTGAGTCTGTAATCATCTTCTCTTGTTGAAGCTTCGCTCCAGGCATAACCCGGGAAAGTATAATAGCTTTGTCCCTTTTCACTGGAATAATAACGGTTATAATAGCCATCGTAGTAAGAATCTTTTCCTTCAAACGGAACTCTGATAGGACTTCCTGCACTTTCTGAGACGCTCATTGTTATTACAACGGCAAAGCTTTCGCCCTCACTGACGGGAACGGACTGATCAAGAGAAATTTTATGGTATCCGTTATACTTTATACAGCCCTCTGTTGTGACGGGGAATTTTTCACCGTTCTTTATGGGCGTATCGGCACCGTAAGTTACATTCTTATATATGGCAATTTCGTAAGATACATCAGGCTGTTCTGTATAGAAAGCAACTGAGCTGATTGACTCATTCTTTTCAGCTGTGAACACATTGGCAATACTGGCCTGACAAATGTTTACGGTTACATTTCCTATTGTTTCCTTTGGTGCCATAATACTGCCGTAACCAAAACCGTCATACTGATATGTTTTTTCGCTTTCGTCAGTAAGGGATGCCTTCTGAACAACGAAGCTTGAAAGAGACGGGTCTTCATAAGAAATCCAGAAGTATCCGCTGTCTCCCCAGGTAGTATCATAACTGTTTTTAACAAGCCACGCACCGGCTGAAGACGGTCTGCAGTCTTCCCTGAAGTTCTTAACAGAAAAGCTGTCATCCCATCCTACTGCAACCATCTGATGGTTGGTGACATTGGTCACATTCTGATAGTAAGCGTTTCCGTTGACATATTCCGTATAAACCGCAGCCGAAAAACTGACAGAGCCGTTTTCCATAATTGCTTTTTTTATCTCATCCCTGTCGTCAGCAGGAAGAACACATACGCTGTCAAGTGTGGCTTTGCTGTCGTAGCGGTCTTCTTCATCATAATTTCCCATACTTGCAGGACTGTAAGGGTAAAAGGGATAGTCTTTTTCAAGAGCAAGACCTGCACCTCTTACAATAGAGAAAGTTGAACGATGCCAGTCACCGCCTGATGAATAGGGACTTGCAATATTTGTACCGTCGCCGAAAGTAGGGTCACTTACATCTGTTGTCAGACTCTTATGTGTAAACCACGCAAGATGTGCTTCAGACAAATCAGACACCCTGTCTGTGCTTGTTATAAGTCCTTGTCTTATAAGAGAAATTTCAGCCGCTGCAACTGCCGAAAAAGCCCAGCATACAGATGAACTGCCCTGATTTCTCACCCCGGAGCAATATCCTGCATCCTTGGAAGAATAGTATGATGGGATATTTGTAACTTTATTTGACCCCGGTCTGCCTGAAGATGGCGTGTAATCAAGGTCAACCTTATTACCGTCTTCATCAATCCACACCTGATTGAGATATCCGCTATCCGACACTTCACCGTCGGGAACCAGCGTCAGGATTGACAGATTGGGCATTGTAGTTGCCGAAACAGTTATGCCCGGTGCACATATTGAAAGTAATATCGTCACTGACAAAAAGAAAGAAAGCAACGATTTAGTATAACGTCTCATAGTTCATCCTCCCGGATACAGATTTCCACTGATAACATTATACATCATTGCTTTCTTTAAATCAATATATAAAATATTAAAGAATTTTACCGCCGCCTATAACATAGTCGCCGTCATAAAAAACAACTGCCTGACCTTTCGCAGGAGCCCGTTGAGGCTCATCGAATTCTACAAGGATTTTTTCCTCATCAAGCTGCGACACGGTTGCGGGGACCTCCTTGTGCTTATACCTGATTTTTGCCATAACTTTTATGGGAGAAGTAAGCTTTTCAAAGGCAATCCAGTTCACATCCTCCGCGACGATGGATTTTTTATACTGCTCCTCTGCCCTGCCGATAATCACTTCGTTTCTCTCCACATTCTTTTCAAGAACAAAGTACGGCTCAGTTGAAGCAATACCGAGACCTTTCCGCTGACCGACGGTATAGCCGATTATGCCTTTATGTCTTGCGATTACCTTGCCGTTTCTTTCAACAAAGTTACCCTCCGGAAATGTTCTGCCCAGATAGTTTTCAATGAAAGAAACATAGTCTCCGTTTTTAACAAAGCATATATCCTGACTGTCGGGCTTTGCAAAGTTTACGAAGCCGCAGTTTTCTGCAATTTCCCTGACCTCTTCTTTTTTCATTTCTCCTACGGGAAGAAGAAGTCTTGAGAGCTTGTCCTGAGTGAGATTATACAGCACATAGCTCTGGTCTTTCATATCATATCTGCCTTTTTTAAGAAGATATCTGCCACTGCCGCTATCAAATTCCACACAGGCATAATGACCCGTTGAAATGAATTTTGCATCAAATTTATCGGCAGCATTCAATATATGCCTGAATTTTATATATCTGTTGCAATCAATGCAAGGGTTAGGCGTTTCGCCTCTGAGATAGCCTTTTACAAATCTTTCAATTACCTGACCTTTGAAATCATCCTTGAAATCATAAACATCAAAACCTATTCCAAGTCCTGCGCAGATTGCTTTTGCATCCTCAACATCCTTGTCGGTACAGCAGGATTTATTCCCCGCTTCGCTGTCACTCTCATCATAAAGCTTCAGCGTTACGCCGTGGCAGTCATATCCTCTCTCTTTGAGAAGGTATGCCGCAACAGAGCTGTCTACTCCGCCACTCAATGCAACTATAACCTTGTTTTCGTTCAACATAAAACATCATTCTCCGATTATTTCTGATTCTTCTGACGACACACTGAAAGAAACAGTGCCGTCATAATCCGTTCTGTAAACTGCAACATCATTTTCAAGAAGTCTTTTTATAATTTCCTTTTTCGGATGTCCGTAGCTATTGTTTTCACCTACACTGATTACTGCAATATCAGGGTCAGCTGCCTTAAGAAACTCTTCGCTTGTGGAGGTATCACTGCCGTTGTGAGCTACTTTCAGGAGATTACATTTCAGGTCTGCTCCTGAAGAGAGAATTGCCTCTTCACCCTCTTTTTCAACATCAGCTGCAAAGAGGAATTTGTTATTACCGTATCTGAGCATAAAGACAATTGACATATCATTCAGATTCTCAAAATTTCCGCAGGGACCGAGAATGTCAATTTCCGCTTCACCCAGAGAAAAGCTGTCACCTGTTTTCACATATCTCACATTGACATTCTTTTCATCAAGTGCTTCAGTCATTTTCTCATAAGTTTCAGTGTCAGGAATAAAATTTTCATCAGGCTCAGTCATTATAAATGTTCCGATTTCATAGTTTTCGATTATCATATCCATAGAGCCGATGTGGTCAGCGTGGGAATGTGTGGCAATTACATAATCAAGCTTTGTAATTTTATAACTGTCAATATGTCTTTTCACAACGCTGTAATATTCTCTGTTACCGGTGTCTACAAGCATACTTTTGTCACCGCAGATAATAAGTGCCGAATCGCCCTGACCGATATTGATAAAATCAACCTTGAGCCCACGGACCTCACCTCTGTTTCTGACAGAGAAAATTCCCGAATACGATATTTTGTCTGCCCAGTTTTCGCTGAGCTTTTCTTCCCCTGCAAAGAAACGGAAACACAAAGCAGAGAGAACAACCAGAAGCACCGCCAAAAGCAGTGCTATTCTTTTATTTCTTCTTTTTCTTAACATTGTTCTTAACCGATTTACGATTTGGTCTGTTAAATGATTGCTGAGTGCTTTTGCCCTTTATCAGACATTTATCTCCCTGACCGATAAGGTCAAAGCGTCTCGCTTTCTTCAAAGCCTCTTCAACAAGGGCTCTGTTTTTCGGATTGTAGCTCTGAAGAAGTGCTCTCTGGAGTGCTTTGTCGTGGGGGTCTTTTGCCACATAAACCTCTTTGAGAGTATATGGGTCAAGTCCCGTGTAGAACATACAGGTTGAAACAGTTCCGGGAGTAGGATAGAAATCCTGAACCTGTTCAGGCTTGATATGTTCTTTTTTCAGGAACAATGCAAGTTCAATTGCATCATCCAGAGTACTGCCCGGATGTGAAGACATAAGATAAGGAACGAGATACTGCTCTTTGCCGATTTTTTTATTAATAGCAAAGTACTCCTTTGCGAATCTGAGGTATGCTTCAATGTGAGGTTTGCCCATATAATCAAGGACACTTGCGCTACAATGCTCGGGAGCTACTTTAAGCTGACCGCTTGTGTGATGTTCCACAAGTTCTCTGAAAAAAGTCTTATCCTTATCTTCAAGAAGATAATCAAATCTTATTCCTGAACGGATAAATACTTTTTTGACTTTAGGAAGCTTTCGCAGTTCTCTGAGAATATCAAGATATTCCTCGTGGTTTGAAATAAGCTGTGAACAAGGCTTCGGTGCCAGGCACTTTTTGCCTTTGCAAAGACCGTGTTCAAGCTGCTTATCACAGGCCGGTCTGCGGAAGTTCGCAGTAGGTCCGCCCACATCGTGGATATATCCTTTGAAGTCATCCAGTTCAGTTAATTTTCTGGCTTCTTCAAGGAGAGATTCTTTGCTTCTGGTTGTAATGAATCTGCCCTGATGGAAGGCAAGTGAGCAGAAGTTACAAGCGCCGAAGCATCCTCTGTTATGAGTAATTGAAAACTTCACTTCAGCAATACCGGGTACACCCCCGTCTTTTTCATAAGACGGATGATAATTTCTCTCGTAAGGAAGAGAATAAACCCAGTCAAGCTCTTCTGTTGTCAGCGGTGGCATAGGCTCATTCTGTATAAGCATTTTGTCGCCGTGACGCTGTTTTATCATTTTTCCTCTGATATGGTCCTGCTCATCAAGCTGTATCCTGCAAGCAATTGCGTACTCCCTCTTTGAGTTGACCACATTCTTGTAAGAGGGACATTCAACGCCTGTGTAGGGTGTATCTTTTGTATCCACAAGACAACAGGTGCCTCTGATATCCGTCATTGTGCTTATGCTTTCACCGTTTCTGAGTCTTTCGGCGATTTCGATAGTCTGGTTTTCTCCCATACCGAAGGAAAGAAGGTCTGCACCTGATTCCACAAGAATCGAAGGCTTTACCTCATCTGCCCAGTAATCGTAATGAGCAAATCTTCTGAGTGAGGCTTCAAGTCCACCGATGATTATGGGGCAATCGGGATAAATTTCTCTTATCTTTCTGCAATAGACTATAACTGCTCTGTCAGGTCTTTTACCTGCCCTGCCACCTGCCGTATAAGCATCGTCACTTCTTTTTTTGTTCGCCGCAGTATAGTGAGCCACCATACTGTCGATGTTTCCCGATGTGACAAGGAAGCCGAGACGCGGTCTTCCAAAAATCTTGAAAGCCTGATTGTTATTCCAATCAGGCTGACTGATAATACCGACTCTGTATCCTTTGGCTTCAAGGACACGGGAAATTATCGACACGCCGAAGCTGGGATGGTCAACATATGCGTCGCCCGTCACATATACGAAGTCAACGCTGTCCCATCCTCTTGCTACGGCTTCTTCAGTTGTAATAGGTAAAAAATTACTCATATTTTAAAAATCATCCTCGTCCGCGTCATCATAAGGTATACTTTCAGACTGCTTGTTCATATTGATTTTACCGTCTGATGTAAGAGCTGACATTTCCATATACTGTTGTTTTGAGAGAAGAACCTTTCTGGGCTTTGAGCCTTCTGATGGTCCGACAATTCCTCTCTCTTCAAGGTCATCAATAAGTCTTGATGCACGGGCATAACCAAGTTTCAGTTTTTTCTGAAGCATTGTGGTAGAAGCCTGTTGCATCTCGACAACTATTCTGATAGCATCGGGAAGCATTTCATCAGCATCATCGTTGCCGTCATCGCTCACATCGTAACCTGCTCTCTTCTTTTCGTTGATTGCATGGTTTTCGATTTCTTCAATTATATCCTCGTCATAAGAGCCCTGCTTCTGATTCTTGATAAACTCAACGATATCTTCAACTTCGTCATCGGAAAGGAATGCGCCCTGAACACGAAGAGGTTTGGACATACCTACGGGACTGAAGAGCATATCGCCGTTACCGAGAAGTTTTTCAGCACCGGCTGCGTCAATAATTGTACGGGAGTCAATCTGTGATGAAACAGAAAGAGAAATACGGCTGGGGATATTCGCCTTGATAACACCTGTGATAACATTAACTGAGGGTCTCTGTGTTGCGATAACAAGGTGCATACCTGCAGCACGTGCCATCTGTGCGAGACGGCAGATTGATTCTTCAACCTCGTTGGGTGCTGCCATCATAAGGTCAGACAACTCGTCAATGAAGATAACAATATGAGGAAGCTTCGGAACATCGGGATTTTCTTCGCAGAATTTGTTGTAGCCCTTGATGTTACGCACATTTCTCTCTGAAAACAGCTTATATCTGTTAAGCATTTCCGTAACTGCCCATGAAAGGGCACCTGCTGCTTTTCTCGGGTCGGAAACAACGGGAACAAGCAGATGAGGAATACCGTTGTAGACCGTGAATTCAACCTGCTTGGGGTCAATCATAAGAAGCTTGACTTCATCAGGGGTTGCATTGTAAAGAATGCTGACAATCATTGAGTTGATGCACACGGATTTACCTGAACCGGTTGTACCAGCAATAAGAAGATGAGGCATCTTTGTAAGGTCGGCGCAGATAATGTTACCCGTAATATCCTTACCCAGAGCAACATTCAGTTTAGATTCTGAACTTCTGTATTCGGGTGTGTCAATGATTTCCCTGAGATAAACCATTGTAGATGTTTTGTTAGGAATTTCAATACCGATTGCAGATTTATTAGGAATGGGCGCTTCGATTCTTACATCGGATGCAGCCATATTCATAGCAATATCGGTTGAAAGATTTGTAATTCTGCTGATTTTTACACCGGGAGCAGGTTGAAGCTCATATCGTGTAACAGAGGGACCTCTGCAGATTTCACAGATTTTTGCTTCAACGCCGAAGCTTTTAAGCACATCGATAAGGCGACGTCCGTTTGCCTCAAGCTCTTTTGAGTAGTCAACAGCGTGGTTATCGGGTTTTCCGAGACAAGCAAGTGGCGGAAATTTATAAGGCTTTGTTTTTCCTGAGCGGGTTGAAACGTATGCGGTTTCAGAAATTTCAAATGATTCTGCAGGTTTCTTGGGCTTTTCCTGAACTTTCTTTTCAGGCTCGACGAACTCGGGCTCACTGATTTCGGGTTCATAAAAGCTGACCGGCTCTTCTTCAGGCACTTCATCAGCAAAGTCGTTATAGAAATTGTTGTCGTCACCTACAATATCAATATCAAGAGCCTTGATTTTGCCGTTATTATTTTTTGATGTTCCCGTAGCACCGCTTTTTTTTCTGATGGGATCAGGCATAATAATTTCGCCGGGATCAAAATGATAGAAACCGTTTTCCTCAGAAACCTCGTCAGAGTGAGGCACATCGTCAAAATCAGAATCATCCGCTTCAATATCAGGTGTGAAATCCACACCCTGGTGAGCAAAAATTTCTTCAGTCTCTTCGTCAGGGTCAAATTCCTCTTCAGGCTGCTGCTTTTTCTTCTCTTTACGCTCAGCAATCTTATCCCCTGCTTTTCTCACGGGTTTTTCGATTGTACCCATAAGCTGAGCAAGAGTTGTACCTGTAAGCACCATAAGTGTACCGAACGATGCGATTGAAACGAACACAACGGCAGGTGCCTTTGCACCGCAGAGATAAACAATGAATCCTCCGATAAGCGCACCGAAGAAGCCACCGTTGGAAATTTTAAGTCCCATTGTGTAAACATCTTTTATCTGCTCACCCACAGTGTTTGCTGAAAAATAATCAAAATTGTGGGCAACAATATGTACGAAGCTTGAGAAAAACAGAACAAAGACAGATAATCCGATAATTCTGCCGATTGTTCTTTTTTCACAGAGACAGTCTCTTGCTTTGAGTATTGAAATGTAGCCCAGAAGAATCGGCACAAGATAAGCAGAAATACCGAATGTTCCAAACAGTACGTGCTGTCTTACAAACTCCCATGCTGATGCTCCAGGAATGAAGCAGAACGCAAGAAGAAGCAGAGCAACACAAAACAGAATAACTGAAGTAATCTGCGGTGACAAGCCTCTTCTTTCGCTATGGTTATTGTTGTTATTATTTCCCGTTTTCGTCTGTGTTTTTTTACTCTGCGTCTGCGCTTTTTTCACAGGCTGCTTTTTACTCTGTGTTTTTTTGGCATTTTGCTGTTTTGGTTTTGCGTTTGCCATTACCCATTTTCCTTCTTTCGTCAATAATAAGTTTATCCAATTCATCAAGTGCATCTGAAAGAGAGCCAATTTTATCAATCAGACCGTATTTCACTGCGTCTTTGCCTCCGAGAATCGTTCCTACATCTGTTACAAGTTCACCGGTTTCAAGCATAAGCCGTCTGAAAAGTTTATCGTCAATACGGGAATTTTTGCATACAAAGTCTACAATTCTTTCCTGCATACCGAGAAAATATTCCAGCATCTGAGGCACACCTATTACAAGTCCGTTTGTTCTGACGGGATGGATAGTCATCGTCGCTGACGGAACGATAAAAGACTTGTCCGCCGCAACGGCAAGAGGAACGCCGATTGAATGACCTCCTCCGAGAACAAGAGATACACTGGGGGTTTTCATTCCCGAAATAAGCTCTGCAATTGCAAGACCTGCTTCAATGTCTCCCCCGACTGTGTTGAGAACAAGAAAAAGTCCGTTAATGTCATTACTTTCCTCGGCAGCAATAAGCTGTGGAATAATATGCTCGTATTTTGTAGTTTTCGCGTCCTGAGAGGAAATATAGTGACCTTCAATCTGACCGATTACCGTGATACAGTGAATTCTGTTGCCGTTTTTAGTGACGGTAACAGAGCCTGTTTCAAAGACTTGTTTGACGGCATTGTCAAAAAAGCCTTCTTCTCTCTCTTCGTTTTCTTCCTGATTTTTATATGATTTGTCAAGCATTTTCATCTCTCCTCATCTGTCTATTCTTAGCAGAATGGGAAAAAAAATGCATTACAATATATAATAACATTTTTTGTGCTTTTTTTCAAGAGAATTACTCAATTTATAACAGCAATTATTATACCCGAAATTATCACACCTGCGCAGAAAAGCTTGTAAAGAATACGCTTTTCTTTAAACACAAATTTACCGCCAAGAATCACAACAACACAACTGATTTGTTTGATAAGTGTCATAAGCGTAACAGTGCAATCGGGGTTGTTGTTGGCGACAAAAAGTGCCTTATCTCCGATAACAAGGGTAATGCTCATAAGATATACCCATTTATTTCTGAGTGTAGCTTTAACATCAATTTTCGTATGTGTCAGAATTATATAAACCGCATAGAAAATTACGAGGAAAAGCATATACCAGAACTGAAGCTGTGAGGATGTCAGGTCACCCTTTCTCATAAGCATTTTGTCAAGAGCGCCCGAAAAGGCTGTCAGTGCACATCCTGCAAAGGCTACAAGCACGGTTTTGAATTCTATCTTTTCCGAAGATTTTTCCTTACCCGCAAAGGGACTCCATTTCAGAAGCAAAAGACCTGCCGAAACGAGAAGCAGACCCAGAATATGCATAGGTCCTATCCTTTCGCTCAGGAGGATAATTCCGTAGAAAGTGGAAAAAAGTATCCTTGATAAATCAAGAACACCGTAAAGACTGACAGGCATTTTGGAAATCGCTCTGAAAGAACATATCCACGCTAAAAAAATCACAAAGGATTTCAGCAATATAGGATAAAGATATTTAAAATTCTCAAGCCTTATTGCCTGACCTGCGTATGGTATGACAATAACAAACGAAAGGCACACGTACATAAATAAAACTTCCATAACTGTGCTTTTTCGCAAGGCTATTTTTTTGAAAATTTCACGGCTTCCCTTGCAAAGTCCGTAAACCGCAACGAGAAGCACCCACATAAAACTGTTCATTTTTTCCATCTCTTTATTAAAAATCTATATTAAATCTACCACTGAATGTGTTTTTTGTCAATTAAATGGACAAAATATAGTGGTTTAACAGGGCAAAATGTGATTATTTTCGATAAATTTAATTTTTTCACAAAAAACACTTGCTTTTTTTGTAAATAACATATATAATATTAATCGTTGTAAATCAGATATTTAAGAGGGAGGTGCGACAAATGGCAAAATGTGAATACTGCGGAAAGAGTGTTTCTTTCGGTATCAAAGTTTCCCACTCACACAGAAGATCAAACAGAACATGGAAGCCCAACATCATGCGTGTTAAGGCTGTTGTTAACGGTACTCCTAAAAGAGTCTATGTATGCTCTCGTTGCTTACGCTCCGGTAAGGTAACTCGCGCTGTGTGATTTAAGGCACTTCAGTGTACTTGAAAAGCGATTAAAAATCAGAAAATAAATCTCCGTAAACATCAGTTTACGGAGATTTTTCTTTATACTTACAAAATAAAAAAGTCTGAGGCAATACGACTTCTCCGTATTGCCTCGTTTTGTATTATATTGCAGATATAGCTCAATCAAAGAAGATATTCAACTTTACTTCTGAGGAATGCCTTCTGTTCATCGTTGAGACCCTTGAAGGGTTTTCTGGGTGTGCCGAAATCCATACCCATCATTGTGAGGATTTCTTTTTCACCTGCGAAAACGCCGACTTTACAAAGAGCATCAATAATGTCATTTGCTTCCTTCTGAAGTTCCTGACATCTTGCAAGGTTGCCCTCGTTGAAGCATTTATACATTTCAACATATTTCTCTGCAAAGCAGTTGTATGTGCTTCCGATACCACCGTCAGCACCCATTGTAAGACCTGAAAGAAGAATTTCATCAAAGCCGTTGAATACAACCTTATCGGGGTATTTGGCTTTGAGTCTTTCAAGACCGAAGAAATCGTTTGATGTATATTTAACGCCCATAAAACGGTCACTTTCAAGGAATTCTGACAAGCCGTCAACACCCAGCTTTGAATTTACAAGCACGGGGACATAATAAAGGAGCATAGGAACAGATGTGTTGTTTGCAATATCAAAGTAGAAATCTTTGATTTCATCATAGCTGAAGCCGTAGTAGAAAGGTGCAACAGATGACACTGCATCAAAGCCCACACTTTCCGCATACTGAGCAAGGTCAAGAGTAAGCTTTGTACCGATAGAGCCCACGTGTGCAATAAGGTTAACTCTGCCTTTTACAATATCGGAAACAAGTCTGTAAACTTCCTTTCTCTCCTCGTGTGAAAGAAGAAATGCCTCGCCTGTGCTGCCGCCAACGTAGAAGCCTGTAACACCCTTTGCGATGTTCATCTCAATGAGTTTTTCAAGTGACTTTTCATTGATTTTGTCATTCTCATCATAGGGTGTAAGAAGTGCGGGATAAATACCTTTGAAATCTTTCATTTTTATCAACCTTTCTTGTTAAAATAAGCTAATCTGATTTGATTCGGGAAGATCATCAAGCGCTCCTGCATCTCTCAGTGCAGTGATAACGCTTGTTGAAACGCCTGAACGAAGCTGCAGGTCCTCTGCTGAAATAAATTCACCCTTGCCGTCCTCACGGGCTGCCTGAAGCTGTTTTGCAGCGTTTTCACCAACACCATTGAGAGCAGAGAAAGCAAGACGGATTTTTCCGTCTTCAATCTGATAAACGGTAGCGTGGGATTTATAAATATCAACAGGAAGAAGCTCAACTCCCCTCGCCATCATTTCATTGATAACCTGAAGAGCAGTGTATGTGCCTTCTTCTTTTGCTGTTGCCTCTTTGACTTTCATCTTTTCGGCAATAATTGCCATTTTCTTTTTAACTGCCGACCTGCCCTGCATAATCGCAACAGTGTCAACATCTTCTCCTCGTACAGTCATATAAACCGCGTAATATTCAACAGGCTTATAAATCTTGTACCAACCAAGCCTCAGTGCAGCACTGACATAGGCTGCTGCGTGGGCTTTAGGGAACATATATTTGATTTTCATACAGGAATCAATATACCACTGAGGAACATTGTGCTCCTTCATAGCATTGATATGGTCTTCTGTGAGAAGCTTTGTTGCTTTACCCTTACGGACAATTTCCATAATCTTGAAAGCCATATCAGGCTCGAGACCCTTGTGCATAAGATAAACCATAATACTGTCTCGCGTTCCGATAACATCAGAGATAGTACACGTGCCGTCTTTGATAAGGTCCTGAGCGTTGCCAAGCCACACGTCTGTACCGTGTGAAAGACCTGAAATCTGAAGAAGGTCAGTGAAGTTTTTGGGTTGAGCGTCAAGAATCATCTGACGGACAAAAGGTGTGCCCATTTCGGGAATGGAGAGAGTACCCGTTTCACACTCGATATCTGCCGCATCAACACCTAAGGGTTCAGGAGAATTAATCATCTCATAAATTTTGGGGTCGCATATATCAACCTCCATTGAGTCAATACCCGTCGCATCCTTAAGATGCTTGTAGATTGTGGGAACATCATGACCCAGGTTATCAAGCTTCAGGATTGTATCGTGAAGAGAATGGAAGTCGAAGTGGGTGGTAAGGATATCCTTGTCCACCTTATCGGCGGGATGCTGAATCGGAGTGAAATCCTCAGCCTCGTAGTCATTGGGGATAATAACCATACCGCCGGGATGCTGACCGGTTGTTCTCTTGACACCCGTACAACCGCGTGTCAGTCTGTCCTCTTCTGCACGGGAAGCTACCCTTCCCCTTTCATCAAGATATTTCTTAACGAAGCCGTATGCAGTTTTGTCAGCAAGAGTGCCGATTGTACCAGCTTTGAAACAATGGTCTTTACCGAAAAGTGTTTCGGTATATCTGTGCGCCCAGAACTGATATTCACCTGAGAAGTTAAGGTCGATATCAGGCTGTTTGTCACCCTTGAAGCCAAGGAATGTTTCGAAAGGAATGTCGTGTCCGTCACGGATAAGAGGCTTACCGCATTCGGGACAGTTTTTCGGCGGAAGGTCATAGCCTGAGCCGTATTCACCCTTGAGGAAAAATTCACTGTACTGACATCCGGGACACACATAGTGCGGTGCAAGTGGATTAACCTCTGAAATACCTGCTGCGTTGGCAACAAAGGACGAACCGACAGAGCCTCGTGAACCTACAAGGTAGCCGTGTTCAACAGAGTCCCACACAAGCTTCTGTGCAATAACATAAAGAACGGCAAATCCGTTTTTGATGATAGATTTCAGTTCCTTATCAAGTCTCGTTGCAACATATTCAGGGACAGGGTCACCGAACATTTTCTTTGTTCTCTCCCAACAGATTCTCTTGAGTTCCTCCTCTGCGCCCTCGATATAGGGCGGATAGTTGCCGTTGGGAATAGGTCTTATATATTCAACCGTGTCTGCAATCAGGTTGGTGTTTTTAACAACAACCTCATATGCAGTTTCTTCGCCGAGATAACTGAATTCATCGAGCATCTCTTCCGTTGTTCTGAAATAGAGAGGTGCTTGTTGGTCAGCGTCCTTGAAGCCTTGTCCTGCCATAAGAATTGCTCTGTAAACACTGTCGGACTCGTCAATAAAATGAACGTCACCCGTTGCGACAACAGGTTTGCCGAGACTGTCACCCAGTGCTACGATTGAACGGTTGATGTTTTCAATATCGGAAACATCCTTAAGCTTTCCGTCACGGACAAGGAACATATTGTTTCCGTTAGGCTGGATTTCCAGATAGTCATAAAATGACGCAATTTCAAGCTGTTTTTCTCTGTCAGCACCATCAAGAATCGCACGGTAAAGCTCACCTGCTTCACAGGCACTGCCAACGATGAGACCTTCTCTGTGAGCAATCAGTTCAGACTTGGGAATTCTCGGTCTCTTGTGGAAATATT
Source organism: Acutalibacteraceae bacterium (assembly GCA_045542485.1). Lineage (GTDB taxonomy): Bacteria > Bacillota > Clostridia > Oscillospirales > Acutalibacteraceae > SIG575. The sequence goes on along the minus strand of JAZQLC010000025.1, from coordinate 132,599 downwards.
CAAGGTTTGATTTTGTTATAAGCTTATAAAGATTTTTAAGACCTACTGTATTCTTCGCAAGAATAATTATATGGTATGTTTTTTCTGCTTTGATTTCGTCGGTTGTAAGTTTTCTGTCATCAAGGCACATATCGTCAACGAAATAGCCTTCCATACCGTAAATAATTTTGATACCGCTTTTACCTACGGCATTCATAGCATCGGGGAAGGCCTGAACAATACCGTGGTCAGTAATGGCGATTGCCTTATGCCCCCATTTGATTGCTCTCTCTACAAGTTTTCCAGCAGGAGTGAGACCGTCCATTGATGACATATTTGTATGCAGATGAAGTTCAACTCGTTTTTCTTCTGCATTATCGCTTTTCTGCATCTTTTCAATCTGGGTAATGGCTCTTGCCTGAATGCAGTAGTCCTTCATCCATTTATCAAAGATAACAGTACCTTTTACTGCTACGAAAATACCGTCTTTAAGCTTTCCGAGGAGAGATTTTGTGTTCTCGTTAGCTTCAAAAAGCTTGACAGTATATGAGTTAGTAAGGTCAGTGATGTTGAAACTGATTATTTTATTTTTGCCGTCGCGTGTTTCACGAACATCAAGAGCAAAAACCTCACCCCATACAGTTACCATACCATCCTCGTGACTTATCTTGTCGAGCGGAGTGGGCTTTGTTTTAATAACATTACCATAAAGAGGGGCTGCATTTGTAAAACTGATCGGCAAATCCTCATAATCCTGAACAGGTTCCTTTTTCTTTGGGTTTGCAATCTGATTGTTTTCTTCCTGCTTCTGGAGAGTCACCTCTTCAATAACCCTCTGAAACTCATCCTTGTCAATTTTTTCATCTACAAACTGAACTTTTGCTTCAATGCCGAAAATTTCATTGAGAAGTTTTGCAGTGAAACGGTCAGCACCTGCATTCACAAGAAACTCTGCTCCGCCCTGCTTGAGATTGATTGTAAACACACCGTTTTCAAGATGCACCGATGCGTCTACAAGGAAACCGTTTGCAGCAGCAAAATTCTGCTTAGTTCTTTCTGCTATGTAGGGGTAGAATGAAGAATCAAAGGCTTCCCTCGGGAATTTCGGCAAAAGTTCAACATGAGACAGACAAAGTATGTTTTTAATCTGTTTTTCTATTTTCAGAATCGTACCGGGTGTAATAAGTGTTTCAGAGAAAAATATAACGGAAAGGTTTCTTTTCTCCGTAAAGAGAGACATATTTTCAATTCTCGCAGTTTTCATCTGCGATTTCAGAACATCGCTCTCAATATAATCACCGAATACGGATAAAAAATTTCTGTCACTCATTTTGATTTTTTCCTTTAAAGTTTATCTATTTCTTCAAGTAATTCTTTTACTATGTTTTCTTCGCTGATTTTTCTTATAATTTCGCCGTGTCTGAAGAGGACTGCACAACCATCGCCACCTGCGATACCGATATCCGCATCCTTGGCTTCACCGGGACCGTTTACAACGCATCCCATAACGGCAACCTTTATATTTTTACGGCAGTTTTTCAGTGCCTCTTCAACTTCTTTTGCTGTTGAAATAAGGTCAATTCTCGTTCTGCCGCATGTGGGACAGGCAACAATCTGAGGTCTGTCCTGTCTGATACCGAGAGCCGAAAGCAAATCAAGAGCACTTTCAACCTCTTTCACAGGCTCGTCGGTCATTGAGATTCTGATTGTATCGCCGATGCCGTCAAGAAGAAGTGAGCCGATTCCTGCGCAGGATTTAATGAGGCTCATCTTATATGTTCCTGCCTCAGTAACGCCCAGATGCAAGGGATAATCGCACATTTCTGCCATAAGACGGTATGCTTTGACCATCTTTTCCACATCTGAGGATTTGATTGAAATAACAATATCGTCAAAGTCAAATTTGTTAAGAAGCCTTACATGGTACATAGCGCTTTCGCACATAGCTTCGGGAGTTACTCCGCCGTATTTTGCAAGGATTTCCTTTTCAAGAGAGCCTGAATTGACGCCGATTCTGATAGGGATATTTTTCTCGTTACATATTTTCGCTACTGCCTTGACTCTGTCATCGGAGCCGATGTTGCCGGGATTGATTCTGATTTTATCAACACCTGCTTCGGCACTTTCAAGGGCAAGTCTGTAATCAAAATGAATGTCTGCAACAAGAGGCACATCAACCTTTTCTTTTATGGCAGAAATAAGCTTTACACCCTCCATATCAGGCACTGCTGCACGGATAATTTCGCAACCTGCCTTCTGAAGTTCCACAGACTGTCTTACACTGCCTTCAATGTCAGTTGACGCTACATTCAGCATTGACTGAACGCATACGGGAGATGATGAGCCTAAAAAAATATTTCCTACTTTTATCTGCTTGGTTTTTCTTCTCTCCATATTGAACATCCTTTATTTTATCAGTTTTATTATATCGTTTGCCGATATGACAAGCATCAGAAGTATCAACAGAGCAAGACCTGCTGCGTGTACCCATGCTTCATATTTTGCTTTTATGGGCTTTCTTCTCACAAGCTCAATTACCATAAAGAAGAGTCTGCCGCCGTCAAGTGCAGGTAACGGAAGAAGATTGAAAACACCGATGTTGATTGTTATAAGTGCCATAACAAGGAAAAGTGTTGAAAAATCGTGGCTTTCACTTGCGTCTGTGGCTACATCTGCAATCTGGGTTACCGTGCCGATCGGACCTGCAAGGTCGTTAAGACCGTACTGACCTGTTACAAGGTCAAACAAGCTGAGGTAAACCACTTTCACTATGGAAAGCGCCTCCCCTGCGCCTGATTTTATAACATTTGTAAATGTGGGCTTCACCCCATAGACGAAAAAGTCAAAATAGAGACCCTTGCTTCCGTCCTCATATTCACGCATTTCAAATTTTACATCATCAATGAGAACTTTTTCTTTGTCACGCTTTACGGTAATGTCCATAACGCCGTCTTTATCTCTCATCATAAGGAATGACAAATCCATATAACTCGTAACACTGTGACCGTCAATTTCTACGATTCTGTCATTTTTTTCAAGGCCCGAAGAAACGCTGACTGAATCCTCACGGAAATCAGCAATAACAGGTGTGGCTATCAGGTCCTGAGAGGCATTGATAACAAGGCAGAGGACAAGACCCAGAAGCAGATTCATAGTCGCACCTGCCACCACGATTATAATTCTCTGCCAACACGGTTTTTTGGAAAAAGCTCTCTCATCGGTGCTTTCCTCGTCTTCGCCCTCCATACTGACAAATCCACCGATAGGAAGGAGTCTGAGAGCGTAAGTTGTTTCACCGATTTTCTTTTTCAGAAGAGTGGGACCCATACCCATCGCGAACTCGTTTACCTTTACCTTGAAAATTTTCGCAAAGGTAAAATGACCTAATTCGTGTATGAAAATTATGAATCCGAAAAATAATATCGCAACGGCTATTGGCCACGCTTTCGACCACAAAGCCGATATATCCAAGGCTAAAAAGTTAATTTCTACCACTTCTTTCACTGACAAAACTTCTTGCTTCTCTGTCGGTTTCAAAAATATCCTCGAGAGTATAGTCATCCTTCACGGGAATATTTTCAAGAGCCTCACCCACTAATTCGCCAATCTGAAGGAATCCGATTTTTCCTTCACGGAAAAGCTTATTTGCCTCTTCGTTGGCAGAGTTGACAATTGCGGTGGCTGTACCGCCACGGGTAAAAGCTTCCTTACAGTATTTTATGCAGGAAAATGTTTCTTCATCCGCATCTTCAAAAGTAAGTGTACCGAAATCAGTAAGATTCAGCTGTTTTACCGGGCTTTCATATCTTTCGGGATATGTGAGCGCGTACTGAATAGGAATACGCATATCAGGCAAACCAAGCTGCGCTATAACAGAATTGTCAACATATTCCACGAGAGAATGGATAATGCTCTGTCTGTGAACAACAATATCAATTTTATCGGCAGGCATATCGAAAAGCCACGCAGCCTCGATAAGCTCAAGACCTTTGTTCATCATTGTAGCAGAGTCGATGGTTATTTTTGCACCCATAGACCAATTGGGATGATTCAGTGCATCTTTAACCGTAACATTTTTAAGCTCTTCTTTCTTCTTGCCGAAAAACGGACCGCCCGAGGCAGTAAGAATGAGTCTTTTTATCATTGAGTGGGAAACACAACCGCCGAGAGACTGAAAAATAGCAGAATGTTCACTGTCGACGGGAAGAATTCTTACACCCTTTTCTTTAGCAAGAGATGTAACAAGCTTACCTGCTTCAACGAGAGTTTCTTTATTGGCAAGTGCAATTTCCTTACCTGCTTTTATTGCGGCAACAGTAGGTCTGAGACCAACCATACCCACAACACTGTTAAGAACGGTGTCGGTTTCAGGCAGAGACGCACACTCGCATATGCCCTCGATTCCCGAAAGCACTTTTATGTCAGTATCTGCCAGTCTGACCTTAAGATCGGAAGCAGCTTTTTCATCATACATCGCAACAAGTTTCGGTTTAAACTCTCTTGCCTGTTCCTCAATTATCTCCACATTACTGTTTGCAGTAAGGGCATTAACGGAAAAACCTCTCATACGTATAACGTCGAGAGATTGTTTTCCGATAGAACCGGTAGAGCCGAGAATAGATATTCTTTTCATACTTCTACCTCTGTATTCTTACATATTTACAAATTTTATTGCTGCAGCAAGGACAGGAATAACCAACAGACAGCTGTCAAATCTGTCCATTATTCCACCGTGACCGGGCATAAAATTGCCATAATCCTTGACGCCAAAGTTTCTCTTAAGCAGTGATGCAGACAAGTCACCCATCATACTTATGAAAGCAAGAACAATTGACATAACGATGATGAAAACAAAACTGATTCCGCTTTCGCCACCGAAAATCCAATGCCTCACACCTGCAAAAACGGCGATGTTGATTGCTGATGACAAAACAAGTCCGCCTACTGCCCCTTCGATACTCTTCTTCGGGCTGATTACGGGAGCCATTTTGTGCTTACCGAATTTTCTGCCTACGAAGTAAGCAAAAGTATCCGTAAAGAATGCACAGAAAAGAGCAAACAAAACAAGATAAACTGCCTCTGCCTTAGTGTAAACATCCGGATATGTAATATAAACATCTCTGATTGCAAGTGCAGTCGAAAATGCATAAGGCACAAATATAGAAGCATAGAGGGTTATTGCCATTTGCTCAAACTTTGTCTGCTTATTTGACTTAAGCATGAGCAAAAGCATAAGTATTACATAAAGACTGAGAACTGCGCCTACGGGAATTTGGAAGGGCAACTTGTCTTTTATGCTGATATAGGATGGTATAAGAGCAGAGAAAATTGACGCAGGGACAAAAATCAGATTACTTTTTACACCTGCAACTCTCATAATCTCCCCTGCTGCAACAACACTGAGCACTGCAACAAACACAGGGAAAACTGGTGTGAAAATCGCAAACATAATACCTACGCCAATTACAACAGCAACCAAACCAGAAATTATTCTTGTTTTCATTTCGTAATCACCGGATTCACTAAATAATATTATACTCCGCCGAAACGACGGTTTCTTTTTTCATACGCTCTGAGAGCATCGTTGAAATTCTCAACGGTAAAATCGGGCCAGAGAATATCAGAGAACCAGAACTCGGAATAAGCGGACTGCCATGTAAGAAAGTTTGAAAGTCTGTATTCACCGCTGGGTCGGATAATCAGGTCGCAATCAGGAAAGTCGGGCGTATAGAGATGTTTTTCTATAAGTTCATCTGTTACATCTTCTGCAGCGAGACTGCCCTTTTCGATTTGCTTTGCAATTTCTTTGAATGAACGCAGAAGCTCCTGCTTACCGCCATAGTTGACAGCAATATTGACAACTGTTCTTGTCTTTTTTGCTGACTGCTTTTCGATGATTTTTATCATCTTCTGCAAATCCTTGTCAACACGGCTCACGTCACCTATAAACCTGATTTTCATACCCTTTTCTTCATTTTCTTTTTTTCTGTCAAGTGCCTCTAAAAGATATGAACGCAAAAGGGCCATAATTCCTTTGATTTCCATTTCGGGTCTTGCCCAGTTTTCTGTTGAAAAAGCATAGAAGGTTATGCAGGGAATACCCAGGTCACAAGCGTATTCGCAAATTGTTCTGAAAACATTTGCACCCTCCTTGTGACCCTCCGAGCGTTCAAGTCCTCTCTGCTTTGCCCAACGACCGTTACCGTCCATAATGACGCCAACGTGCTTCGGCAGAACATCAAAATGCTCAAGCTGGAAATTACTGTTCATAAAACATTTTGCAACGGAAACTCAGATTTCCATTACTTCCTTTTCTTTATCTTTTGCCTTATCATCAATCTTTTTGATGTATTCATCAGTAAATTTCTGAATTTTATCTTCACCGTTCTTAAGGTCGTCTTCAGTGATTTCAGAATTCTTCTGCATTTTCTTAAGTTTCTCCATATTGTCGCGTCTGATTGAACGGATTGCAACCTTAGCATCTTCAGCCTTTTTCTTGATATCCTTTACGATTTCCTTTCTTCTGTCCTCTGTGAGGGGCGGGAAAACAAGACGGATGATTGAGCCGTCATTTGTAGGGTTGATGCCGATATCTGAAGTCTGGATAGCCTTTTCAATTGCTGTGAGAACTGATTTGTCCCAGGGCTGAATGTTGAGAATTCTTGCTTCTGCCACTGAAACTGTTGCAAGCTGGTTAATAGGTGTGGGAGTGCCGTAATAATCAACACTGATTCTGTCAAGAACTGCTGCACTTGCTCTACCTGCTCTGATTGAAGCATACTCTGACTGAAGTGAGCCGAGAGTTTTTTCCATTTTTTCTGTTGTTGTGTTAAATACTGTCTGCATAATATTGCCTCCTGAATTTATATTATTTCAATTAATTATTTTACTATTGTACCGATATTCTGTCCTTCAACGGCTCTGATAATGTTTCTGGGGTCGTTGAGATTGAACACAAGAATCGGAATATTGTTGTCTTTGCAGAGTGCCGCTGCAGTGCTGTCCATAACTTTCAGGTCTTTTTCGAGAATTTCTGCCTGAGTGAGTGTATCAAACTTGACTGCATCTTCAAATTTGTTGGGGTCTTTATCGTATACACCGTCAACATTTGTTGCTTTGAAGAGGATGTCTGCTTCAATTTCTGCTGCCTTGAGAGCAGCGCCTGAGTCAGTTGTGAAGAAGGGGTTACCCGTACCGCAACCGAAGATTACTACCTTACCCTCTTCAAGATATTTTTTTGCTTTGCTGCAAACGAAAGTTTCTGCAAACTGTTCCATAGGAAGAGCAGACATAGCAACTGCATCTACACCAATCTGTTCAAATGTATCTTCAAGAGCAGTAGCGTTCATAACAGTTGCAAGCATACCCATATGGTCTGCGCGTGAACGGTCCATTTTACCGCTTGATCTGCCTCTCCAGAAGTTACCGCCACCTACAACGAGTCCTACCTGAACTCCTGCACGGCTGATTTCCTTGACCGCCTTGCAGATTCCGAGAGCAGTATCAAAATCAATTCCGTGACCCGCTTCACCTGCAAGAACTTCGCCACTGATTTTCAAAAGTATTCTTTTGTAAACAGTTTTCATAAGATTACCTCCACTTCACTCTTTGTGAGTGTTTTCATACACAACTATTGTACTAAATTTTGCCTTATAAGTAAAGAGTGTTTACAAATTTTTTCAAATAATTTAATTATTATTTGACAATAAAGAAATTATATTATAAAATCAAGGAGAAGGAGGTTTTGTTATGTTCGATTGGCTCTACAAAACAGTAGGTCTTGCCTATCGTGAAGCCTGGTCGATTGTTCAGATTTTCGAACACACGGAGAAAATGTGGACTTCATTTTCTTTCAAAGGTTTTTTCGCGGGAATTATGGCAATTTTTGAACTTCTGGGAATGCTTCTCACAGGTTGCCCTGTTACTCCCCGAGGCGAAGAACTGAATCTTGACGGCTATTCTCTCGTGCTTTACGACGAATTCGAGGGCGACACACTCAACACCGACCTGTGGTTTCACAGAGGTCAGGGCAGAAAAGGCGACGGAGTATATTCTTCCGAGCAGGTTTCTTTCAGAGACGGCAACCTTATCATCACAGGCGAATATAAGGAAGACGGCAAGTTCGGCGAAGGCTGGTACGGTGCTGAAGTAGGCGCAAACCGGAAATTCAATCAGGGATATTTCGAAATCAGATGTATCGCCAATAAAGATGACGGTATGTGGAGTGCTTTCTGGATTCAGGCTGACCATCCTTATGAAGCAGAGTATTCAAAAGGCGGTGTCGGCGGTGCTGAAATAGACATCTTTGAAAGCTGCGGATATGACGAAATATGGGGCCCTCACATTGTACAGACAATCCACTGTGCAGGTGTTGACGGTGTTCAGGAAGGCTTCCAGTCAGCAAGACTCGGCTTCTTCAAGGGTAAGAATATTACAGAAGAATACAACACCTACGGTCTGAAATGGACTGACGATGAATATATCTTCTACATAAACGGCGTAGAAACTGCGCGTTCAACTTTCGGCAACGGCGTTTCTCAGGTTGATGAAACGCTTCTTATTTCTCTTTGCGTACCCAATGCCGAAAAACAGGCAACTATGGACAGAGAAACATATAAAACGGAATATATCATTGACTATGTGAAAGTTTATCAGAAAGAAGGTTAATTTATGTTTGATTGGCTCTATAAAACAGCAGGTCTCGCTTACAGAGAAGCGTGGGCAGTTGTTCAGATTTTTGAACAGACAAAGCAAATGTGGTCATCCTTTTCAATTAAAGGATTTTTCGCAGGAATTATGGCTGTACTTGAACTTTTCGGTATGCTTCTTTTCGGTTTCCCCACTACTCCCAGAGGTCAGGAACTGAATCTTGAAGGATACAAGCTGGTTATGTATGACGAATTTGAGGGCGACACACTCAACACCGACATCTGGCAGCACAGAGGTCTGGGTGCAAGAAGAAGCGGATATAATGCAGAAAGCCAGGTCAGAATTGAAGACGGCAAAATGACAATTACAGGTGAATATCTCAAAGACGGTGAATACGGCGAAGGCTGGTATGCCGGTATGGTTTCACTCAGAGAGAGATACACCCGCGGATATTTTGAAATCCGTTGCATCTGCAACAAGGACAATGCTTTCTGGAGTGCTTTCTGGATTCAGGCTTCAAATCCCTATAACGCTGAATATTCTCAGGGCGGTATCGGCGGATGCGAAATCGACATCTTTGAATCAATGTGTTATGATGACGCATTCCCCAATGCAATTATAAGCACCGTTCACTGTGCAGGTGTTGACGGCGTTCAGGAAGGCTACCAGTCTGCAAATCTTGGCAGATTCAAAGGAAAAAACATCTACGAGGAATTCAACACATACGGTCTTGAATGGACAGAAGATGAATACATTTTCTACATCAACGGCGTCGAGACAACCCGTACATCCTTCGGCAACGGTGTTTCTCAGGTACCCGAGGAGGTTATCATTTCCCTTGAAATCCCCGGTGATGACAAGTTTGAGAGCTTCGACAAGGAAACATACAAAACTGAATTTATTATCGACTATATAAAGATTTATCAGAAATAATCAATAAGCATATAAAAAGAAGTACACTTCCGAAAGGTAGTGTACTTCTTTTTTGTTGACATTACATTGTTACTTCTTCTTTTTCGAAGTGTGAAACATATTTGTCCTGATAATAGTTTTCGTGTGTTATTGTCTGTTTGCCGTCGGGAAATATATCAAGAACAACACATCCACGCTGTGAGCCCTGCTTGTCAATTCCGGAATAAGCAAGGTAGTCGATGCTGTATCCGTAAACAAGGTCAATACCTTTGTAATTGAGAATTGTGTTGTTAAGGTGGTCGTGACCGAAGAAGATACTGTCAGTGCTTCCCTTTTCAAGAATTGCTTCAAAAAGGTCATCTTCGCCCACACCGCAGAAAACATAAGGGTCTTTCTCCCCTATTTCACCTCGTACGAGTTTCACATTTTCCGTGTCCTTCTTACCGTTTTCAAGATACTCATTCCACGCATCTCTGTATTCAACAAGCGGAATATGCATCATAACACTTGTGGGTACATCTTTACCGCGGTTCATATCTTTGAGTTCATCAATTGTATTTCTGTACCATTCAACCTGATTGTCGTGGATGTTGTCATAAAGCCATCTTATTCCCAGATAATCACCGTCAGTATATGCGTGAGAATCAAATATGATAATGGAACGGATTATTTCGCCGTCGCTGTTTTTTATGTTGAAAACCTGATTGCCGTAGCCGTCAACATCTTCGGGACCCGGCTGAAAAAGACAGTGCGGATATTCATCTGAAGAATAAATGTTACTGATTTTTTCGCGGTTATAATAGCTGTAAATTTCAGAATCGTGGTTGCCTAAAGCAACAGTCCAGTAAACACCTAATTTTTCCATAAGCACAGCAAGTTCAGTTGTACCCGTTTTGTTATTGAATGTTCCTGCTGCATATGGCACAGGGAAAGCCTGATCGCCCGTAAAAATTACAAAATCAGGTTTTTCAGCTTTAATCATAGCCGCAACTGCATTAAGTGCTTTTGTGTCTTCACCAACAGAGAGCCAACCGCCTCCGATATGAACATCGGTAAACTGAAGAACTTTAAACTCTCCGTCTGTTGTTATGTTATAGCATCCGTTTTCATAATTCTCGAATTCAAATTTTTCGCATCCGCTTCCGGGGAATGTTTCGATTTTACTGAGCATTGTTTTCATACAAGCAACATTCGCCACAAAACCCATCACACAAAGAAGAGCGATAACCGAAAGAATTATTTTCAAAGCCTTACACTTCTTTTTCATATTTCTCACCTCGAAAATATAATATCATATTAATACTTTTTATGTCAATGTAATAATTTTTAATTTGCAATTTTCCCATATATCGTGTACAATGTTTTCACTATATTTTACAGGTGATAATATGGAGCAGAAAGAATACAAAGGTAAAAAATATTTCGAAGCTGTCAGATCAACTCACTTTGATTTGCAGAGAAAAATCGTTTCAAATATGACATCAGAATCCTGGGAGACTATCCCCCATGCAGGTGTGATTTATGAGCCTGATGTGACAGAGTTTATGGCTCGTTTCAAAGAGCTGAAAAGCCAGGGAAAGCTTGAGGGAATCAGCATAAACACGCTTATGCTCAGAGTTATTGTGGAAGGTCTCAAGGTATGCCCTGCCCTTAACGGCCACATTCAGTTCAACCGCCTTTTTCTCAAAGGCAAAATTGAGTATTACAAGGACATCAACATTTCAATGCCGATGATTATGCCTGACGAAAGTATGATGACAATCAATCTGCATAACTTTGAATCACGCACAATGGCAGAAATGCAGGAATACATTGACGATGTCCGCAGAAAGCTTGAAAACACAAACATTACGGAAGCTATGTTCTCTGTTTCAATGGATAACACAATCAGCGCTCTGAAAAAGCTTAAACTCGGCACGGTTTTCGGCAGACTCGCAGGAGCAAAGCTTGGTAAACACAGAGTTAAAACACTCAGTGGCAAAGCAAAGAAAGAGTATAAGAAAATCCCCGAAAAGGACAGAATTGTCAAGCAAGACATTGAGCAAGGCACTATAACCATTTCTAACCTTGGCTCAATTTACAGAGGCTCTGTATGCAGACCCTCAGTTATAGAAGTTATTCCCCCTCAGCTTTGCGCAATCGGTCTCGGCGCCGTATATGATGCACCCGGCGTTGTAAACGGCGAAATTATGCCCCGTTCATTCCTGCCTATGCTGATTATCTTTGACCACAGAGCTCTTGATTTCGGCGATGCAGCACCGTTTATGAAGAGACTTGACCAGGTGTTTGCAAACCCGGATTTGCTTGAAAGTTTTTAAAAAATCATATATTTATCCTATGTTTTCCTTGACAATGGGAATTTCTTATGATAAAATATTGAATGTTGTGGATAAGGCTGTGTGCCCCACCTCGGAGAAGTTTCCACTCCGTGTAAAATTTTATGGAAACGAATATGCGGATATGGCGGAATTGGCAGACGCGTTAGATTCAGGTTCTAATAGTTGCAAGGCTGTGCAGGTTCAAGTCCTGTTATCCGCACCAAAGACAAGTAATCCACTTTTGTGGGTTGCTTGTTTTTTTGTTTGTGAAGAAGTGACAGGACTTGAACCTGCCTATTGGCAAAGCCAATTATAATCGTTGCCGTGACGGCAAAGCGTCCTTTCGTAGTAAATTTTTGCTTTTTGCGTTATATAATGCCAATTCTATGATTCATAGGGTGCAAAAATACAATAAATACTGTATAATCATTATCATAGGAGGCGATTTTAATGAATGAAAATAAGATAGGTATATTTATTTCTACTCTAAGAAAAGAAAAAGAATTGACTCAAGCTCAGCTTGCAGAAAAACTTAATGTTACAGATAAAGCTATTTCTCGTTGGGAAACAGGTAAGGGAATGCCTGACTCATCTCTTTTAGTTCCACTTGCCAACATATTGGGTATAACAGTAAATGAATTGCTTACAGGAGAAAAAATCCCCGAAGAAACTTTTACTCAAAAGTCAGAAGATAATTTGATAGCTTCCGTACAAGAAACTGAAAAAGTGATTTCTCAAAGAAATTTTGTAAAAAGGTTATTAGTTGTTACTGCAATTGTTTTCACTTTATCAGTATCATTGCTGACTACGGCAATATATTTAATGAGTACATCTGTATATGAAGCAACTTATTTATATGATGATGAAGGATTTCATGACGGAATATTATATGGAAATGATACTTATGTTTATTGGCTTGATGCTGACAATACTTACTTAGCAACAGGAACTATCGAAAATCCGGATATGTATCCTTATCATCTCGTTGAAGGAGTGTTACGAGAAAAAATATATATTTCGGATAATTCAATACATGATTTATTACCACCGTATTCCTATTTTTCGTTTTGCGGAGAAAGTAACGATTTTATATTTGAACAGCCCGATGATTCCTCATTAAACTTGTTGCTTGTAAAAAAAGATTTTCAATTTCCTGATATTCACAAAAATGAAATTGACGAAGTTTGGATGTCTTTGGATCCTTATGACGATGGTAACATTACAGATAAAGCAAAGGTTACTATGATTGCAGATTGTGTAAAAAAAGATTCTAAGCAAGAATTAACTAAAGAAATATATGATTATGTTTCGAAAAATTCATGGGATAATTGCCATTTTTATTTAAAATATAAAGGTTATCCATTAGTGGAAGAATTCTGTGTTACAGTAACCGAAGATGGGAAATATATTACAGTACAACAACAATAAAAATATTGTTTAACCTAAAGAAAGTATCAAGCCAAACTATTGATTCGATTTGGATTGTTCAAGTGCACCAAAGACAAGTAATCCACCTCTGTGGGTTGCTTGTTTTTTTGTTTGTGCAGTGATATTGTCTTTTTTACACACAAAAAACAACCGAGTGTCTGACACTCGGTTGTAAACTTTAATATTAATTATCGCCGATTAAAACTCGGGGATTTCCATGGGTACTCCGCCCTGAACAGCTGATTCGTGAGCAATAATACCGGGAAGTGACATCTGAATAGCAAAATCAACATCAAGTTCGGGCTTTCTGCCTTCAACAAGACAATCAATGAAATCCTTCACCATTTTTGCGTCTGCACCACCGTGTCCGCTTGAATCTTCACCCTCATAGCAAGTTGTTACGGGGATATCGATTTTTGCTGAGAATGTTCCGGGAATGCTTGAAAGACTTGCCAGTGAATGTGAGCGGTCAACAATGTCTCTTCTGTCTGTTTCGATTGTTCCCTTTGTACCGCAGATACGGTAGTTGTGGTCGTAGCTTGTATATGCGCCGAATGACACAAGAAGTCTGATAACTGCACCCTTTGCTGTTTTGAAGAGTGCTACACCTGTTTCTTTTCTTTCAGGTGTGTAGGGGTCATAGTTGATGTCAGCCTCCATACAGGTTACACTCACGCAACGGTCATTCATCACATAAAGAAGAGGACCAAGTTCGTGTGTCAGATATCTGATTGCAGGTTGATATGTTCTCCAGTGACCCTCGGGATAATATGTTGGTGAAAACTCCTTGGGGTCGAGTGCGTGAAGATATTCTGCCTCTGCATATGCGATTTCGCCGAACTGACCGTCTTCGTGCATCTTTTTCCAAGTCTGGATAAATGCCCAGTAGCAGCAGTTCTCCGCAGCCATATATGTAAGCTCGGGATGTGCAAGACAAGCGTTTTTGAGTTCCCTTGCTTCTTCAATGGAGTTCACTGAGGGAATTTCGCAGAGAACGTGTTTCCCTGCCTCAAAAGCCTTGATTACAATCGGCACGTGGTAAACAGCCTCTGTCGCAACGATAACTGCATCTATATCTGATTTAAGAAATTCATCATAATCGCTGAACTGAATAAGATCAGGGTCCTTTACTGCCTCAGCAAGTTCTTCATAGCCTGATTTGAGAATTGCAGGATTATGGTCACAGACTGAAACAAGCTTAGCGTTCTTGAGTCCTGCAAGACACCTTGCAACTGCTGTGCCTCTGCCAAGACCTACAACACCGACTTTAATAATTTTTTCGCTCATAGGTATCGCTCCTTAATTTTTATGACTATATTTTATCACATCACAGTATTTAAATCAATATCGAGTGCTGTTTTATTTTGAAATTTGTGTGATTAAAACTGTTGCAATAAGAATATCTTTATGGTAAATTATTTATGGTGATAAAAATGAAAAATGAACTTATTATTTTCGACTGCTTCGGTGTGATTTTCGGTGAGATTGCGCCCGTGATTTTTGAAAGATATTTTTCAAAAGAAAAAGCATCTGAGCTGAAGGAAAAATATTTTGTACCGGGCGACCTTGGTGAAACAACACTGGATGAAATTTTTGACTCAATGGCTGAGGAAATCGGCATAGAAAGAGAAAAGCTTGTAAAAGAATGGAACGAACTGATAGTTCTCAATAAAGAAATCATTCCGACTATTGAAAAGCTGAGAGAGGAATACACCGTAATTCTTCTTTCAAATGCTCCTCTCGGATTTGTGGAAAAAATTATGAGAGAATATAATCTTGAGTATCTTTTTGATAAAATTTTCATTTCCTGCAACCTGAAAATTGCAAAACCTGACCCGGCGATTTATATGCACTGCGTAAATTCATTCGACAAGAAATTTGACAAGGTCTATATGATTGACGATAACCTGAAAAATTTAGAGCCTCTCCCCGCCCTCGGAATCACACCTATACACTTCACGAGCATTGAAAAAATGCTTGAAAAACTGAACTGATTTTCACCTTTCTCAAATAACTGTCCTGATTGGTTCTCTGAATATTGTAAATGAACATTGTTCGGATATTGGCGAACATTGTTCACCAGAGACAGAGACAGAGATAGAGACGAGATAGATACAGAGTTATATAAAGAAAAAGAAATGCCGCTTTTCTAAGATTCAGAAAAGCGGTTTTTCACAAAAAATTTTATCTGTTTTTTTCACAATCCCTCAGTCTGCTTACGCAGACAGGGCAGATTGTCAAGCAAGTGCAACACCCCAAAACACCTCAAAAGGAGATTTCCAATCAAGGCATTTTCTCGGGCGAGTATTAATTAAATATACAACTCTTTCTAATTCCTCATCAGAAACTTCATGAAAGTTTGTCCCTTTTGGAAAGAAAAAGCGTAAAATGTCATTGGTGTTTTCATTAGTTCCTCGTTGCCAGGGTTTATGTGGTTCGGCAAAATATATTGGTGCATGAATTTGTTTTTCTATTTCTCTGAAATTTGCAAATTCAGAACCGTTATCTAACGAAAGACTTTTTACTGGTTTACCTTTCAGTAGACCAACAATTACTTGTTCTGTTAATAATGCATTTCGGCTTTGAAGTTTTCCTGCAAGTAAATATTTTGCTTTTCTATCAACCAGTGTTACTACCAGGCCCTTGCCGACGCCTCCATAAACAGTGTCACCTTCCCAATCACCGATACGAGTTCTATCTTTTATCTCTTTAGTCCATTCAGGTATTATTCTATCAGGTTGAATAGTGTTGTAGCAGCTACTTCTTGGCATAAATAATTTTCCCCTGCGTCTTAAGTGAGTTTTATTAGCTATGCAAGGGAGTTCGCCGTGGTTTATGTATCTGTAAATTGTAGAAAAAGATACCATCTTCTTTTTGTGTTCAATCTCATAACGATTAACAATTTGTTCAGGCGTCCAAAACAAATTAAGTTTTTCTATTATATAATTCCATTCTTTTGTATTTGGTTTTAAAGCTCTGCGTTGTTGTTCCCTACGACGACGAATATATAAATTTTCGGCTCGCCAATGATTGTACCAATATTTATTATATATTTTCCCTTTAGGTTTGTATTTCGACCTGTTTCTTTTAACCTCTCGGCTGATTGTTGACGGACTTCTTTCTAAAATTGCTGCAATTTCTCGAAAACTTTTGTTTTCTGATAAAAGTTGTTGTAGATATTTTCGTTCAGATAGTGTAAAATGTGTGTAGGACAATATACTTACCTCCGTGTTCTTGTATTTGTGGTTATTTACATTTTACACTTTGGTTTGTATATTGTCTATTTTTTATTCAGTGTTGCACTTCATATTATAACCTGTCCAGCTCCCTTTGCACAAGGGAGCATTTTTTTGTTTATAATTATTTCAGAGTTTTTTCTGCATTTTCGCGAAGACAGAAACCTGTAAGAACAACTGCGTCTGAGTTATATTTTTCAAGCAACTCCGCAAGATATGCTTTTTTATTCTCATCAGGATTTTCCTGCATAGCATAGATTGCATCAAGCAAATCACAGCACATTGAAAACTTGCGTACCCATTTCTGCATTTCCTCAAAAAGAGGTACCGATGTATCACTGAGCATTGTAAGACATTCTCTGCATTTCTGATTATATTCTCTGAAAATACGCAGAGACTCCTCTTTGTTTCCGATTGCTCTTTGGAAATTGATTTTTTCAAAAGTTTCGCTCATAAAGGCAGATGCGTGTCTGTTAAGGCAGGAAACTCCAAGGTGTTCCGAAAAATAGAAGAACAGGTCCTTTTTGTCTCCAAGCATCTCTTCCTGGGCGTTTTCAAGGGATTTGTCCGGGTCATATGAAGCGGGATTCCATAAATAATCCGCAATCGTCAAAAGAGGAAGCTTTGAGCACTCCGCATACTCCATAACATTAGAAATTATTCCCTCGCAGGATTTATAAAGGTCCTTGTCGCGTCCGATAAGGGCACCGATATGCATCTCCTGAAACATTTCCGCATCATTTACGGGATAATTGTCCCAATAGAGAGGTCTGTGACGGGTTGAACGGAAGAATTCATCTGCTTCTCTCGTTGTCTGCACACGGGAACAAATTTCTGCTCCCGTCCAGAAAAGACTCACATCGGCAGGGATTCCTGAGCCGAATTTTGAAATATAATAGCCTTTTTCGTCGCCGAAATACTGGGTAGGACAAACGGTAAGAGTAATTGACGAATCAAACTCTTTCAGCGCGTTATATGTCTTATTGACAAGGCTGATATGCGCATCAACAGTGCTGTCAAAAGCCTCAGCATCTTCCTTATATTGGAAGTCTGCAGGAATGTCATCAAGCAGAAGCCCGAAATTTCTCACGCCGATTGAGTATACATTTTTGATTTTGTTTATGAGCAAATCAAAATCCTCAGGTGATGTGTATCTGTATGTAAGTCCCGGACCAATGCACCAACAGAAATCAATCTGATTTTCAGAAGCGAAATCGTAAAGACTTTTAAGGTCTGAAAGCTCTTTTTCAGGATAAGCTTCTCTCCATTTATCGCGATGATACTCGTCATCTTTGGGTGCATAATAGAAAGTATTCATATTATACTTTGCCATCAACGACATAACCGAAAGGCGTTTCCCCTGCTCCCACGTGTCACCGTAAAAGCCCTCAATATATCCTCTCTTTGCGAAAAGAGGATAGTCTTCAAGAATTCCTTCTCTCAGTTCATCTTTTACTATTAATTTTGCAAGAGTATTGACAGCCCTGAAAGCACCGCGCTTTGAAGAAACTTCGAGCCTGACTTTGTCCTTATCTGCAGTGATAAAATATTTTTCATCGCTGAGTTTTGAAAGAGACTCAATGTATGTTGTTTTTCTGCTGTCTGAAACTATTATTTCGGCGCAGTATCCCTCATCGGATACAGGCAGATTGTAAGATGCAAAAACCTTTTCGGCAAGAGCAGTAAACTCACCTGTAAATTTCACATCTTTTACAGTTATCTTTGCGCCGTTAAGCTCATTTTTCTGTGGAATAGGATAAATCAAAGGTGTTTAATCTCCTTTTTATATTTTTCTACCAATTTGTTATTGATTTCGTCACCGCCGTCAACATTTGAACTTGCAAAATGCTCAGGTGAAAAACCTTTCTTTGCACACATATCAACAGCCTCTGAAACGATAGCGTTAAGAATGAGTGCACCTGCAACAGTTGATGTGGGACAGATTTTGCCTTCTACCCCGTCTACCTCAACACAAGCATCACCAATGCAGCCGAAGTTATCAAGAACAATGTCAGCAATTTCGCAGAGTCTTTTACCGCTCTTGTGACGGGATGCACCTGCGTATGTATGCTCAAGGTTTGTAAGGCAAATCACATTAAGTCCCTTTTCCTTGCAGAGAAGTGCCATATCAACAACAACACCGTTTCTGCCTGAATTCGAGATAATAACTATGGTGTCACCCTCGCTCATACCGTATTCTGCAAAAATCTTTTCGGCATATCCTTCAACTCTTTCCGCAAGAGTACTGTCTGCTGCCGAAACGTGAAGCATAAGAGGCTCAACGAGCACAGGCTGAATATTCACAAGTCCACCTGCTCTGTAAAAAAGCTCTTCTGAGAGCATATGTGAGTGACCTGTGCCGAAAAGATAAATCCTTTTGCCACCCATAAGTGTTTCGCTGAAAAGAGCAGCAGCTTTCTCGAGATTTTCTGCACCCTTTGTTTCAATTTTTTCGATAATGTCTTTTACATTTGAAATGTATTCACTATATTTTTTCACTTTAAATTCCTCGCTATCTTAAGTGCGCCCTCTTCAGGAGGCACATCAAGTAATCTGATTTCTATATCGGGATAAATTTCTTTTATATCCTCTTTGAAGGTTTCGCGGAAAATGATATTATGCTGAAAAACTCCGCCGTAAAGAGCAAGTATGCTGCATTTTTCTATTTCGCTGAGAAGAGAAAAAACTGTTCTTGCAAAATTATGAGCTTCATTCACAATAATTGACTCAGCAAACACATCCCCTGCCTCTGCAACTTTCTGCACATCAGAGGCAAAACCTGCAAGTACGTCTTTTGTAGTTTCGGGAGAATAAATTTTATCAATAACCTCTCTGAAATCAGTAACATCAAAATATTCTTTTGCACTTTCCAGAAGCGGTGATTCTTCCCCCGAATCGCAGAAAATACAACAGCATTTCAGCGCATTTACTGCAATCGCGTAGCCGGAGCCTTCATCTCCGATAATATGACCCCAGCCACCTTTGAATTTCACCTTGCCGTTCTCATCCTCACCGATTGCCATCGAGCCCGTGCCACAGATTGCGACACAAGGACAAACGGCGTTTTCCACGCTTTTGAGAGCCACATAAAGGTCGCTGTCCATTTTTATTCGTTTTGCTTTAATATCCCCACAAAGACTTCTGAGCGTTTCCTCAGATGCTTCGCTGTCAAGTGCTGAACATCCGATAAAAACACTCTCGAAAATTATTTCACCTATTTCCTTGCAGATATCTTCTATAACAGAAAGAAGATTTTTTCGGGCAGTTTCCATACCCACTGAGTAAAAGTTGATTGTTTTACCAACCTTTTTCAGAATGATATTGCCCTTTTCATCTGATACGGCAGCGGTAGTTTTAGTACCGCCGCCGTCTATACCGAGATAATACTTCATAGTTTATTTGTTTGCGTTTTCAACAAGTGCATTAAAGGCTTTGATAGTTGAAGAACCTGCTGTGCCGCCTGTTGCAAGTAACTCCTCATAATGTCTGTGATATGGTCCGAAAACATCCTCTGCGCCGTCCATTGACCAAAGTGAATCAGCGATGAAGTGAGCAAAGTCGTTATCAGGAACGATGTAGCCGATAGCGTCGTTGCAAAGACCCATTACAAGAACTGTCTTTCCTTCAGGAACGAGAGATGCAGTTGCAGGAAGTGTCCATTCTGTGCCGAGATAAGAATCCTCTGCGCTAATCACGTTGCCGTAAACTAACTGTGGAACAAGTTCGCCGGGTGCAGTAAGAAGAACTATATCTGAGCCGATTTCGATATAACCTGCTTCTGTGATAATTGAATAACCTGTTGAGCTTTCGTCATCACGAACGGTTGTTGTACCGATGAAGCCTTCGATTGCGCCATAAGCAAGAAGACCTGTGTCAAGCTTGATCTTATATTCTGTCATACTTACATTGAGGATTGGGTCAACCTTCTTTGCCTTATCCTGAGCTTCGAGAATAAGTCTTGCGTACTCGTAGCCGAGAATCATAGGTGTCTTATAATCAGCTGCCTCGGGATTTGCTGCAATAATTGCTTCAACCTCATCAAGAACTGACTGTGTCTGAACGCCGCTCTTGTTTACTGAAATGGGAGACTGTGCACCCTGAATGAACATAAAGTTCATACCTTCAGCGTTGATTTTTTCTTCCATATAGTTGGGGAAGTCTGCTGAAAGAAGAGCTACGCTTCTGTCAATTGTTGTGGGATGAGCGCCGATGTTAGAGAAAATTGTGGGCATTGACTCTTCATTATCGGGAACAAATTTGAAACATGCCCATGTGTGCTGATAGCCTTCTGTATCATATCTCTTATTCTGAAGATATGGGTATTCATCATCAAGATAGGTGCCCTTGTCTTCATCTTTACCTACACCGACTGATTCGAAGTAGTAAAGCTCACCTTTTTCCATATTCATATAAGCTTCAACGATAGCGTCTGATGCACCGTCAATCATCTTATCAAGGAATTCAAGGTCAATTGATCTCTGCTGCTCCACGAAAGGAAGCCATGTAAGGAAACTGCGGAAGATTTTGAGAATAAGGTCAATGCCGATGCCCTGTGTGTCAACAACAGTATGGCAGTGAGTTGCATTGATATTGATAGCGTTGATGTCGCTTTCAATTCCTTTTTCTTTGAGTTTTGCTTCAACTGCTGCTCTGATTGCACGGACATCTGTATTACCTACACCGATACCGTCAATTGCTGCAAAAATTGTTGTGCCTCTGCCTGAGCCGTCATTAAGAGCGATTGCATTTGCTCTCTGGTCATCAAAAGTACCGCTTACTTGCTGAGTAAAGTAGCCGCCTGTATAATATTTCTTTGAGCCATCTCTGAGGTTATCGGGTACAAGACTTTCTTTACCGAAACCGAGTGACCACTTTGCACCCTCTTCAGGTGCATCGATAAACTCTGCTGTGCCTTCATAAAAGTTTTTGCTTCCGTTTGCAAAATACTCGTCAACTGTGGGATAATCAGGTGTGGGAGTAAGCATACCGAGGAAACTGATTGCTCCGTCGATAATTCCGCCTACAATATCTGTTGCGGTTCTGATTGCGCCGTTGTGTCTGTCACCTGAAGTAAAAGTCGCCGATGCGTTCACTGAAAACAGAACGGTAAACACAAGAAGCATTGCGATAAAAGCTTTGATTTTTTTCTTCATAAGTTTACATCTCCTTTAGAGTAAAATCCTTACTATTTATTTTTACCATAAAAAAACAAATTTGTAAAGAAAAAATATTAAAATTCATCAAAAAATACATAAAATTTCTGACAGGAATTCATCAGAAAGATTTATTCTTTTACTGTGAAATTCTCTATTGACTTGAAACTTCAAAAGTGATATAATTATACAAACGAATTCGTGGAGGTAAGTATCATGGAACACATTAAAACACTTGAAACTCGCAATCTTTGTGAAAGTGCTAAAAACGGCGGCTGCGGCGAATGTCAGACATCTTGCCAGTCAGCTTGTAAAACAAGCTGCGGTATTGCTAACCAGCAGTGTGAAAGCACAAAAGAAAGCAAATAATTGCAGAATTTAAAATGCTGCCTGAAGGGTGTTTCACTTGGGGCAGTATTTTTTTATGTAAAGGAGATCAATCTATGATACATCAGTTCAAATCAGGCGGCTACAACATCGTTCTGGATATCTGTTCCGGCTCAGTACACCTTGTTGACGAGGTCGCTTATGATATTATAGAAATGTTTGAGAGCAATAAAAAAGATGATATACTTGCCTCTTTAAATACAAAATATGCTCAGCGTGAGGACATCACAGAAAAAGACATAGAGGAATGTTTTTCTCAGGTTGAAAAACTTAAAAATGACGGAAAGCTCTTTACTCCTGACACATTTGCCGACAAGGCCGGTGACCTTAAAGCAAAAACATCAGGCGTTATAAAAGCACTCTGCATCCATATCGCTCACACCTGCAACCTTAACTGTGAATACTGCTTTGCAAGTCAGGGCAAATATCACGGAGAGAGAGCACTGATGAGCTTTGAAACCGGTAAACGCGCTCTTGATTTCCTTGTTGAAAATTCCGGTACAAGAAGAAATCTTGAGGTTGACTTTTTCGGCGGCGAACCACTGATGAACTTTGAGGTTGTGAAACAGATGGTTGAATACGCAAGAAGCATCGAAAAAGAAAAAGGGAAAAATTTCCGTTTTACACTGACAACAAACGGTGTACTTATTGACGACGATGTTATAGATTTTGCAAACCGTGAAATGAGCAACGTTGTTCTCAGTCTTGACGGCAGAAAAGAAATCCACGACCGTTACCGTGTGGACTACGCAGGAAACGGAAGCTGGGATAAGATTGTCCCCAAATTCCAGAAGCTTGTTCAGGCAAGAGGCGGCAAGGATTATTATATGCGAGGCACATTCACCCACGCTAACCCTGACTTCCTCAACGATATCAAGGTTATGCTTGACTTGGGCTTCACTGAACTTAGTATGGAGCCCGTTGTTTGTGCAAAGGGTGACCCCTCTGAGTTGACAGAGGAAGATATGCCCGTTGTAAAAGAACAGTATGAGAAACTCGCTGAACTTATGCTTCAAAGAGACAAGGAAGGTAAGCCCTTTACTTTCTATCACTATATGATTGACCTGACAGGCGGTCCCTGCATTTACAAGAGAATTTCAGGCTGCGGCTCCGGTACGGAATATATGGCTGTCACTCCCTGGGGCGACCTTTATCCCTGCCATCAGTTTGTAGGCGACGAGAAATTCAAGCTGGGAGACATCTGGAATGGCGTCGACAACACCGACATTCAGAATGAGTTCCTTTCCTGCAACGTTTACGCACGAGAGGAATGTCACGATTGCTGGGCAAAGCTTTATTGCTCAGGTGGCTGTGCAGCAAACGCATATCACGCAACAGGCTCAATAAAAGGCGTGTACAAATATGGTTGTGAACTTTTCAGAAAAAGAATGGAATGTGCAATTGCAGTTGCTGTGGCAAGAGCTTTTGCAGGTGAAAACTAATGAACACACCTATTTGTGATTTCGTAAAAAAATATTCAGAAGAAAAAGCATCAAGACTTCATATGCCCGGCCACAAAGGCAAAAGCATTCTTGGTTTTGAAGAACTTGACATTACCGAAATCGACGGTGCAGACAGTCTTTATGAAGCCTCGGGGATTATAAGAGAAAGCGAAAGAAACGCATCATCAATCTTCGGTGCAGAAACTTTTTATTCCGCTGAGGGCTCATCCCAATGCATCAAGGCTATGCTTTCGCTTATTTGTCAGCACACAAAAGACAAGCCACTCATCTGGGCAGGAAGAAATGCTCACAAAAGCTTTCTCAGTGCTGCCGTACTTCTGGATTTTGATACAGAATGGCTCTATCCTCAGGAAAACACATCATACCTTTCCTGCAAAATCGACCCTGAATATCTTGATAAAGAATTAAAAAACTCTCGCAGAAAACCTGATGCGGTTTACATTACAAGTCCCGATTACCTGGGAAATACGAATGACATTAAGGCTCTTGCAGAAGTTTGTCACAAAAATAATGTGCTGCTTATTGTTGATAACGCTCACGGCGCTTATCTTAAGTTTCTTGAAACATCACTTCATCCTATTGACCTCGGTGCCGATATGTGCTGCGACTCTGCACATAAAACACTCCCTGTAATCACAGGCGGTGCATACCTGCATCTTTCCGAAAAATGTGCAGACATTTACAGAAACGATGTAAAAACCGCACTCAGTCTTTTCGGCTCAACAAGTCCATCATATCTGATTCTTCAGTCTCTTGATATGGCAAACAAATATCTGGCTGACGGTTACAAAGCAAAGCTGAAGTTTTTTGCCGAAAAGATATGGATTTTCAAGAAAGAAATCAAAGCTTTAGGATACACACTCATTGAAGACGAGATTCTCAAAATCACCATAGATGCAAAAAAATACGGCTACACAGGTTATGAAATCGCCGAAAGGCTGAAAGAGAAAAATATTTACTGTGAATTTGCCGACCCTGACTTCGCGGTAATTATGGTGACACCTTATACATCTGACTATGAACTCGGGGAGCTTGGAAAGGCTCTTGAAAAAATAGAGAGAAAACCTGAAATCACTCTCCCCTCACCTCAGATTTCAAAACCCTTAAAGGCTTTTTCGCCCAGAAAGGCAGCTTTTGCAGAAAGGGAAACAATTCCTGTTTGTCAGAGTCTCGGCAGAATTCTTGCCGTTTCATCAGTGGGATGTCCTCCTGCCGTACCCATAATCGCAGGCGGTGAGATAATCGACGAGAATGTTATCAGTTGCTTCAGATATTACAATATTGAAAAGTGTACAGTAATAAAACAAAAAGCTGAGTGAAGTAAAATTCACTCAGCTTTTTTCAGTCTGATTTTTTATTTTCTCTTGAAGAAATAGAGACCTGCTGCTGCACCTGCGCATACAACAATAACAACAATTGCTGCGATACGCTTTATGTTTGCAGACTTTTCATCGTCATTTTCTTCAGCCTCTTCTGTTACGGGCTCTGTGTAAGAATATGACTCATATTCAGTTGTCCACTCTTCTGTTGTAACTTCCTCAGTTGTTTCCTCTTCTGTTGTTGTTTCAACAGTTGTGGGAACAGTCACACCTGCAAGTGTGGGACTGACAATGTTGGGTTTTGTAGTAACAGGAGCCTTTGTTGTAGTGGGCTTCTGTGTTGTAGTAGGTTTCTGTGTAGTTGTAGGCTTCTGTGTTGTTGCTTCTGTCTTTTTCAGAGCAACCTCTGCTGAACCGTCAGAAATTTCAACGCTATCACCATTAAGGTCATATGTTGCTGAAGAAATTGCACTTGCACCAAATGATGTGGATGTGCCGTCTTTAACAGATGAAAGCTTTGAGAAAGTAACTGTACATACTGTACCGTCCTTCTTTGTGCCGTCGCCTGTGTTGCTCTCATCGATAATGATTCTTACATTATCGCCTGAAGCACTGCCGAAAGCTACCATACCTGCGTCAGATGCAACACCTGCACTTGAAACGCCCTGATACTTAAGATAAGAAGAGTCATAGTTAAGATTAACACCGAGTGCTGCAACACCGCCGCTGTTGCCGGAAATACCAACTGCAACAGTAACTGTTGATGCATCCTCACTTACTTTTGTAACTGTAAGAGATGTGCCTGCCGCAAAAGCTGAAACGGCTGATAAGCCTACTGCAGTTACTACAAGAAAAACTGCAAGTAAAAGGCTGATTACTTTATTTTTCATTTTTCTGCACCTCATTAATATACGCATTTTATACCAAACGGGAACGTGCCATAAAATGACACGTTCCTTTGAAGTTTAAAATATTTTTATCAGAATACAGGCAGACGCTTTGTGATCTCCAGCTTGAAGAACTCAACAAGAACTGTCTTTTCAAGAACTTCGCCTGATTTTGATGTAATTGTTGCAGTAACATTAGCTCTGCAATACCACCAACGGTTGGGAACGATAGTTACTGTGCCGTCTTCGTTTTCCTGAAGAAGAAGTCTGTCAGAATCAATTGACCATTCAACACTCTTGACTGTGTCGCCTACGATGCTTGTTGAAAGCTTAACGCTCTGGTCTCTGTAACTTGCGAAGAAAGGAACCTTCTGATAGTACTTATCTTCGATTTCCTCACCGCTGTCAACCTTTTTGTTATCGTTTGCGTCAACAAAAACTACGGGAGATACAATTGAAACTCTACCTGCTTTATTTGCAAACTTAACTGCCTGTTCCTTTGCGTTTACAACGCTGTTTTCAGGGAAATCAAGCTTAACATCAGCATAGCCTGTTGCACCCTTGAGAACCTTGAACTTAAGTGTGCAGACTGTACCGTTTGTCTGTGTGTTTGCAACACCGTTATAGTAAAGGATTCTAACCTTACCTTTGTGTGCTTCACCAATCATAAACGCACCTGAGGGGAAAACATCACCGTTTGTTGCGCTTACAAATTCAAGCTTTTCTGCATCGTATTCAATTGTGGGGTTAACTACGCATACGGGCTTTGAGTTTGAAAGTGTAACTTTCATTGTTACTGTGTCGCCGGGGGCTGCCTTCTTAACGTTGCTTATTGTGAATGTCATATCAGAAGCAGCAGAAGCTGTGATGCTCATGCTTACTGATGCAAACACAAATGAGAGAGCAAGAAGTACACAAAGAAATCTTTTAGTAATTTTCATTTCTTCCTACCTCCCCTTACATATTTGTTCCCTTATCGGAGTCAACAACGTTTCTCCAAAGGAATACAACACGGTTGTTTGTGATCATATAAGTATCAACTTTTCTGAAGTTTGCAGTATCGATAAAGCCAACCTTTTCAAAGCCTTTTTCTTCGAGACCCTCTACAAAGAGACCAGCCATTTCTTCTGATTTGAAGTCGATTGTAAACTTAATTGTAAGCTGACTGTGAGGCTTTGACATATCTGTGTAGTTGTCAAGTGCACCGGGCTTAAAGCCTGTGATCCACCAGTGCATATCATAAGGCATTGTGAATGCTTCTTTTTCATCCTTATAAACTGTCATCTGCATACCTAAAAGGTCTTCGTTACTTGCACAGTCATAGTGAGGAGTAACACGGGTTTCAGGTTTAGTGTAAACACCAAGCTCTGCACCGTAAAGCACCATACCGTACTGTCCCTTCCAGGGCTGAATCATCCACTGCTTAACTGTACCGTCTTCATATGTGCCGTAGTCGAAGAAAATACGGAATGTGTCGTAGTACATAAAAGTATAGGGAGTAGCATAGTCATAAAGTGCGTTGAAGCCGAAGTTTCTCTGCCAGGGGTCACTGTTTGTGTAGAAATAGCCGTCCTTAGATACCATGTATGAAAGAAGCTGTGCATCAAACACCCAGTCAAACTCACCTTTATCATCGGGCATTGTAAGCATCTTACGGAGAGCTTTAAGGTCTTTCTGGTTGATTTTGCCGTCTGTTTCGATATCTGTTTCAAGAGCGTTATAGGGAAGATCTTCATCGTCAATAACAATTCTTGAAAGACGGACAAGGTCTGCTGCGTTTACTTTACCGTCACCGTTAACGTCACCGACAACAACCTCTTCATAGTTGAGTATGAATTTTGTTTCTTTGCCGAGATATGTAACGATAACAGGGTTTTCGCCAACCTTGAGCTGGTATGCGAAATACATATTGAATTTGTGTCCCATGAACTCGCGTGACTTCACTTCGTCGTACTTATAAACGAAGGTCTGCTCTTTTTCTCCGCCACAGGGGTTGAAAACAACTGTGATTTCAAGACCTGAAAGGTCAACATCCTTGTCGTTGTCATAGCCGTAGTAGTAGCTTTTCTTATTGGGAGCTTTTGTGATTGTAATGCTCTTTACAGGGTTAGCATCAACATAAACACTGCAGCTTGCAGTTTTATCCTCATACTTGAAGATAACTTCGTTTTCACCCTGTGCAAGAGGATAATCATAATAAACTTTTACTTTTGATACATCAACTTTTTCAGTTGTTTCTTCACCTTCTGCAACCACTGCTGCTGCCTGAGTTGTGGTTTCAGCAGATGTGCTTTCAGTTGAAGCTGTTGTGGGCACTGCGTCAGCAAGTGCGCCTGTTCTTTCGATGTTCTTTGTCAGAGTAATTGACTGTTCGCCTGTACCCTGCTTGATGCTGAGGACAGTGCCGGTAACATCAATTTTGTCTGCTGCGTCAAGATAATAAAGCTTATCAGGACCTGAAACAACTGACAAAGAATCTGCACCTGCAAATGCAGAGAAGCCTATGGCAAATGTTGTAAGCACTACTGCAAAGCAGAGAATGATGCACAATGATTTTTTCATAGTTTCATATCACCTCTCGGATTCTTTTTTTGTTTTTATGTCTGTTGGTGAAAAACACCAATTAGGAAACTAACCGTTTCATAACAATACCCTGCCCTGAAAAGGACAGGGTTGCTATAAACTGTTTTCAGGAATTAAAAGAGAGCGATGAGAGCTTCAAAGCCTTTCTTTATGTAGTCCACAAGAACGTCAAAGTTGATGATCTTGTTAAGGATTTCCCAACCTGTCTTGATGCCTTCGATGATATCTGTGAAATTCATTCAATTCACTTCCTTTCAAAGTTCGTTGACTAATCCGGATAGGGCTTACCCCACCCTTTAGTTCTCTTAAATTATATAAAATTTTGCACTTCGTGTCAAGTAAAAAGGGCTGATATTTTCTTTCTTTAATTATTTTTTATAATATTTGCATAAAAGATCCGATTTCTTAATAAATGCCATTTTGAAAAAAGTGAAAATCAAAAGAGAAAAAACAGGCATTTTTCACCGGTTGAAAAGCATCATTTTTCCCGATGACCAGCGATGTTTTTCCCCGTTAAAAATTTTATAGGAAAATTAAAGAAAAAACATTGACATTTTATGTCACTGTGCTATAATTTACGCGAAAAGACGACAACTTTTCATAAGCGCATAGCCAAAGGAGGGTTTTTATGGAAGAAATCAAAACCTTTTCAAACAAACCGATTCCTGAAGACATTATGGAAACTGCTGAGAAAGTTCTTAACGGGGAGAAAATTCTTTTTGCCGTTGTCGGTGACCTTAACCTTGACGGAAAATATGACTCCTCTGCTTTCATTGTTACAAGGAATCAGGCAGTAGCAATTGACTCAAAAATCGACGGCGGATATAAGCAATTTGCTTTCGCCGACATCGAAAAAGTCATTGTAAAGAGAATGTACGGTAACGCTATCATCAGAATCAAGACAGCCGAAAAGACTGAAACCGTTCTGAGATTTACATACGCTAATGCCGACATCGCTGACGCTGCTGCAATTTTCATTAACAACCTGAACAGCGGTATGGATTTTGACGAGCAGCTTCTGATTGTAAAATCCACCTACGACAAGCAGCGTTCATTCTGTCCCAAATGCGGCAGAAAACTTGCAAATCCCGACGCTGAATGTTACAACTGTAAGGGCAAGGGCAAGATTATTTCAAAACTTATGAAATATCTTCTCCCTGAAAAAGGAAAGCTTTTGCTCTGCATCATCCTTTCGGTTGTTGTAACGGGACTTTCCCTTGTTCCGCCGAAGGTCACTCAGCTTATGGTTGACGAAGTTATCCCCAACAAGGATTCTTCGGGACTCATTAAAATAATTCTTTTCCTGTTGGGCGTTTATGTTGTACAGTATCTTGTGTCATTCATACGCACCTATTACCTCAGAGTTGCAGGTGACAAAATCATTATCGACCTGAAGAAGGATATTTACGCAAAGGCACAGTATCTTCCTCTGAGCTATTATGACAAAACATCAACAGGCTCCGTTATCAACAGAGTTAACTCAGACTCGGTTATTCTCCAGAACTTTATAATGCGTATTTCACAGGAGGGTGTTACCCAGGCTTTCCTGCTTGTGGGTATTGCGGTGATTATGCTCATTATGAACTGGAAGCTGACACTTCTTTCGCTCCTCCCCGTTCCCCTTGTTGTTCTCGGAGGCAGAATGTTCGGTAAGAAAATCGGTCCCCGTTACCGCAGACTCTGGATAAGAAGCTCACACATTTCAACTCTTCTCGCTGACACTATCCCCGGCGTAAGAGTTATCAAATCATTCACAAACGAAGACACAATCATCGGAAAGTTCAAGGCTTATTGTGACGATTGGCTTAAGGAAGACAAAAAAGCAAGTATTACAGCCTCTGTTTTCCCCAATGTTATGACTTTCCTTATTACCTGCGGCTCCGTTATCATCTGGCTTGTAGGCGGCAAGTGGATTATTGACCCTAACAACAACGAAATCTCAATAGGTCTTCTTGTATCGTTCATTTCATATACAAGTATGTTCTACGGTCCCGTCAGCTTCTTTGCGAATATCAGCGACTCTTATCAGAACGCCCTTGCTTCTGCTGAGAAAATTTTCGACATAATAGACGCTGAGCCTGAGCACGATTTTGCTAAGGGCAGCGAACTTGAGAGAATGGACGGCAAAATTGAATTCAGAAATGTCAACTTTGCTTTTGACCGTTCCAAGAAAGTTGTGGACAATGTAAGCTTCACACTCAATCCCGGTGACATCGTCGGTATCGTCGGCACAACGGGCTCAGGTAAATCCACACTCATCAACCTGCTTATGCGTTTCTATGACGACTATGAGGGCGAAATCCTTATTGATGATGTCAATATCAAAGACATTGATATGAAATATTACAGAAACCAGATAGGTTATGTTCAGCAGGAGCCTCTGATGTTCAAGGATACAGTATTCAACAACATCGCTTACGGTACACCTAACGCTCACGTTGAACAGGTTATTTACGCTGCCGATGTAGCTAACGCTCACGGATTTATCTCCCGCCTTCCCGACTCGTATGACACATTCCTCGGAGAAAGAGGTATCGGTCTTTCAGGCGGTGAAAAGCAGAGACTTTCTATCGCCCGTGCAGTTATGAAGAATCCCAGCATCCTCATCTTTGACGAAGCTACTGCTGCTGTTGACTCTGAAACAGAAGAACTTATCCAACAGGCAATTGAAAGACTTATCCGTGGCAGAACAACCCTTATGATTGCTCACAGACTTTCTACTCTGAGAAAAGCAAACAGAATCCTTGTTGTTGACAAGGGCAGAATCATTGAAAACGGCTCACACGAAGAACTTATGGCTCTCAAGGGCAAATATTACAAGCTTATTCAGATTCAGTCAATGTCACAGAAAATCAGAGAAGAGAAAGACAAGGAAAACTTTGAATAATCTCGAAAGGGAGTGTAAATTATGTTAAAATATATTGACGGCCCTGAGGTTAAGCTGACTGTTAACGATAAAATTTTTATTGATGCTGAATTTTACGGTTCAGAAGAGAAACTGACAGGACTTGAGCCTCACAGACTTTTCCCCATCAGCGGTCTTGATAAATATATATCTCTTCTTGACAGCGAAGGTAACGAGGTTGCAATTATCAGAAACATCGACAATCTTCTGCCTGAAAGTAAAGAAGCACTCCGGAGTGCTCTTGATGAATATTATATGATTCCCAGAATCACAAGATTCATCAAGCGCTATGAAAAGTTCAGTATCTGGATGTGGACAGTTGAAACCGACAAAGGTATTTACACCTTTGAAATCAGAAACAGTCTCACTGCTATCAAGACGCTTTACGACGGACGAATTCTCATTAAGGACGGCAGCGATAACAGATATGAAATCCCCGACCTTTACAAGCTTGATAAACGAAGCATCAAAATGCTGCTTCCTGACATTTAAGCCGTATTAAACCTGACATTTAATTTAAGGAGAAATCAAAATGAAACTTATTCTTGCAATTGTAAACAACGATGACAGTGCTGTTGTTTCTTCAGCACTCACTAAAGAAAAATTCACTGTTACAAAGCTTTCAACAACAGGCGGTTTCCTTATGGTCGGCAACACAACACTTCTTATCGGCTCTGAGGACAAGGATGTTGGCAGAGCAAAAGAAATCATTTCAAAATACTCGCAGACAAGAACACATACTGCTTCTTCAACAGCTACCTTCGGCACTAATATGAGTGAGCTTGACAAGGCCAAGGAAGTTACCGTCGGCGGTGCAACAGTATTCGTACTCAGCGTCGACAGTATGGACAAATATTGATATGCTCAGTAAAATTTGCGAAGAAACGGTCTGGCTCAGATTGCAGAAGGAGTCCAGACCGATTCTGCTTTACGGAATGGGCAACGGCGCCGATATGATAATAGAAAAGCTCAGGCAGTTCGGCATAGAATACAGCGATGTTTACGCAAGTGACGAATTTGTGAGAGGACACTCTTTTCACGGCAAAAAAGTTCTGAAATATTCTGAGGCTGAGGAAAAATACGGCGATTTTGTATCGCTGATGACATTTGCAGTCAAAGATGATGCCATAATAAACCGCGTCTTTGAGATGTCGCAAAAGCATCCCCTGTATTCTCTGACTGTTCCCGTTGCCGGAGAAGGTCTTTTCACAAGAGAGTTTTTTGAAGAAAATGCTGATAAGTTTCAGGAGGTTTACTCTATGCTTTCTGATGAAAAATCAAGAGAGACCTATGTCAATCTTATCAACTTCAAAATAAGCGGAAAGCTTGACTATCTTATCCCCTCTTTCAGCGAAAAAAGTGAGGTTTATGAAAACATTCTCACACTCGGAGAAGATGAAATTATCGTCGACGCAGGTGCGTATAACGGCGATACCGTTGAAGAATTTCTTTCTTTCACAAACGGATATGCCCGTAAAATTTTCGCTCTTGAGCCTGACAGAAAAAATTTTGCAAAGCTTGTCAGAAACACGGAAAAGCTCCCCTTTGTCGAGCCGATGAATGTGGCCGCATACAAGAAAGACACTACCCTGTTTTTCAAGAAATCAGCAGGAAGACAGTCGAGAATTTCCGACGAGGGCGAAGAAATAGAGGCTATCAGAATCGACAGCCTCGGTGATGAAAAAATTTCGCTTATTAAAATGGATATTGAGGGCAGTGAGCTTGATGCAATATGCGGTGCAGAAAAGACAATCAGCACACTCAGACCGAAATTATACATCTGTGCTTATCACAGAAACGAGGATATGTTTTCAATCCCCCTTGCAATTAAAAAAATCAGAAGCGATTACAAATTCTATTTCAGACAACACAAATATATCCCTGCGTGGGAAAGTAATTTTTATGCTTTATAAAAAAGCACCTGAAGTTTCTCAGTGAAGCTTCAGGTGTTATTTTTTATTTAGTTACCCTTGATAAGGTCGTCGAGAATTACATAGAATTCGTCATCCTCAAGTCCTTCATCAGCACTCTTTGCAGATGTTTTCTTGGGCTCTGCTGCCGGCTTGGGAGCAGGGTCAAAGTTGGGCATTACAACCTCTGACTTGGGAGCTTCTTCAACAACAGTATCTTCTGTCACGGGAGCAGAAACAACGGGCTCTGTGAAAACAGGCATCTCTGCTACGGGAGCTTTATTAGTTACGGGAGCTTTGATATCAGCAAAAAGCTTTTCAGCATCGTTATTTTCGTTGCCGAAGCCTGTTGCGATAACAGTAACAACCATTTCATCCTCAAGATTTTCATCATAAGCAACACCCCAAGTGATAACTGCATCGGGATCTGCTGCCTGAGTGATGATTTCTGCTGCTACTTCAACATCTTCAAGGTCAATGTCCTCTGAAGATTTGATGCTCATAATAACGCCCTTTGCACCCTTGATTTCTGTTTCAAGGAGAGGACTTGTAACTGCTGCATTTGCTGCAACCTCTGCCTTATCTTTACCACTTGCTCTGCCAACGCCCATATGTGCATAACCTGCATCCTTCATAACGCTTGTAACGTCTGCAAAGTCAAGGTTGATAAAGCCGGGAACCTTGATAAGCTCTGAAATGCTGCGAACGCCCTGAAGAAGAACTTCGTCAGCCTTCTCGAAAGCATTTTTAAGAGTAATTCTCTGTTCGCTGACATATTTGAGTCTGTCATTGGGAATTACGATAAGACTGTCAACCTGCGTAGCAAGTTTGGCAATACCTTTTTCAGCAAGTGTCATTCTGTTTCTGCCTTCGAATTTGAAGGGCTTTGTAACAACACCGACTGTAAGACAACCGAGCTCTTTTGCGATTGAAGCAATTACGGGAGCTGCACCTGTACCTGTGCCGCCGCCCATACCGCCGGTGATGAATACCATATCAGTGCCCTGAAGAAGGTCTGTGATAATTTCACGGCTTTCTTCGGCAGCTTTCTCGCCTACCTCAGGCAGACCGCCTGCGCCCTGACCTCTTGTTGATTTTTCACCAATCTGGAGTTTATGAGTTGCCTTTGAAAAACCAAGAATCTGTTTATCTGTATTAACTGAAATAAATTCTGCGCCTCTGATACCGGCTTCAATCATACGGTTTACAGCGTTTCCGCCGCCGCCACCTACGCCGATAACTTTAATCTGGACAGCGCTTTCGTATTCGTTATCCATTTCAAATGCCATTTTACTTCCTCCTATGGAATTTTATTTATTCCCGTTTATTTTACCACACAAAAACATAAATTACAAGTTGATAATTTAAAAATATGTATATTCTTTATGAATTTTATGTTATTTTTTCAAGATTTTGACAGTATTTTTCATTTTCTATTCCACGGAAGTAGTTTTTTCTTCTGTGGGATTTTCTTTATCAGGTGTAAAATACGCCTTTTTAGGAATATAAAGTTTAAGTTCACCCGTCTGTGTTTTGCTTATCTCATCCTGCTTTTCAAGGGCATTTTTTGCAAGTTGGATTTTTTTCCAGGCAGTAACGCCGTTTTCTTCATCGGACATTTTGCCCACAAGAATTCTGATTCTGCCGTCGTAGACCATTTTGACATCTGACAGGTCCTTCATATCAACACTTGTGATATTCATACCGCTTTTTCTGAGAAGCGAAAGATAATCGAGAATCACTTCAGTATCGGGATATGTTTCTGTTTCTTCATCAATTTTGCCGAGACTGATTTTCTCTCCCGTTGCAGGGACTTCAACATCGGAGCAGGTTACAATTGTATATTTCTTTGCCTTTTTGCCGTCTGCCATTTCGATGAATTTTCCATTTTCATCGGCAAGACAGTAACCTGCCTTTGTTTTATAAGCATAAACCTTGGCACACTCTGTGACTTCAATCACAACAGTTGAGGGAAAATCCTTTTTCACAACTGCAGTAGTGATGTAAGGCATATTTTTTTCAAGCTTTTCACTTACATCCGAAGCACTGACAAAAAGAAGATTGTCACCCTTTTCGATGCTCGTTGCAAGAACAATATCTTTGTTCGCATAGAATCTCTTTGATTTTTCTGCCTTATTTGTATATTCAACCGTAACGGTATCAACCTTACAGAAAACCTGAGTAAGACCGAAAACTGCAGCCACAATAACTGCAACCGTAAAAAACGCAAAAAGAGCAACTCTTATGATTTGTCTTCTCTTTTTCCGACTCAGCGAATGAGCCTTGCGTTTTGTATCACCTGATTTATAAGAAGCTTTTTTTACTTCTGCCGTATCTACTGAATCAGAAATTCTTCTTCCTTTCAAATCATACACATTATGAATTTCGTTTCTTCTTCCCTCGTTATCTCTCAACGATATGTCACCCTTTCTGCTTCTCCACCCAAAGACCTGAGGTTTTCTTCTATTTTTTCATATCCTCTGTCTATATGTTTAAGGTTATAAACCTCTGTTTTCCCTTCTGCCGAAAGCCCTGCCAGAACAAGAGCAGCGCCGCCTCTCAGGTCCTGAGCGTAAACATTGGCACCTGTGAGCTTCCTGCCCTGTACCACTGCAACCGCACCCTGAGTTGTTATATCTGCTCCCATTCGTTTAAGCTCTGAAACGTGCTTATAGCGACTTTCAAAAATTGTTTCAATAAATATCGATGTTCCGTCTGCTACTGATGCCATAGCCATAGCAGGTGCCTGAAAATCTGTGGGGAAGCCCGGATAAGGCATCGTTCTCACCGTACCCATTCCCCTGAGACGCTCGGGAGCTTTTATATGCAATCTGTTCTTATCTGCTATAATCCGGCAACCACACGCCTCAAACTGAGGTAAAACGGGAATTACATCATTCACGGGAAAATCCAGAATATCAATTTCCCCTCCCGTTACCGCTGCTGCTGCCATATAAGTTGACGCTGCTATTCTGTCCGATATCACTTCAAACTCACATCCGTGAAGCTTTTTCGCACCGTCAATTATTATTCTTCCCTCGTCTGCGAAGAAAATTTTCGCACCGCAGAGAGTAAGAAAATCTGCAAGATTTTTGATTTCAGGTTCTCTTGCAGCATTGTTAAGTATAGTTCTGCCTTTTCCCAGGCTCGATGCGAGAAGAATATTTTCCGTCGCACCTACGCTCGGAAAGACAAGTGTTATTTCTTTGCCCACGATTCCGTCAGGCGTTTCGCAATAAAGCCGTCCGCCCTCTTCGGCGATTTGCGCACCAAGGTCACGCATCGCCCGAAGATGAAGGTCAATGGGTCTTAGTCCTATTTCACAACCTCCGGGGGTGGACAGAACTGCTTTTTTGCATCTTGCAAGAAGTGCTCCGAGAAAAACTATTGATGAGCGCATTTCGTGCATCAGTTTTTCTGAAATATCACATCTTTCTATGTTTGTTGAATCAATTATAAGTGTTGAGTTTTCCCGTCTGATTCTGCAACCGAGATGGGAAAGTATATTTATTGCCGCGTCAATATCGGTAAGTTGAGGGCAATTATGTAAAACCGTTTCGCCCTCACAAAGAATTGTTGCTGCGATTATGGGCAAGGTACTGTTTTTTGAGCCCTGCACCTTGATTTCACCTTTAAGACGCTTCTTACCGACAATACACATTTTTTCCACTTTAACCCCTCCGAATATTATAACTCAATCCATAATATGCCGAAGGGTATTTTCAGTGAATTATTTTATTGTTTCTTCGATTATTTCAATGATTCTGTCTGTTGAATCAAGAATTGCCATATCCTTTGAATTTTTACGCATTGCTGAAAGCTTTTCGGGATTATTTATCAATTCAAGAATCATATTTGTAAGCTTTTCACCTGTCAGGTCTTTTTCCTCGATAATTTCCGCAGCCCCGTTGTTCACAAGCGCCATAGCATTGTGGTACTGATGATTTTCAGTAACATTGGGTGAGGGAATAAGTATTGACGCACTGCCCGTTGCCTGAAGTTCGCTGAGCGTACTCGCACCTGAACGGCCGATTATAATATCTGCCGCTGACATACAGACATCCATATCGCTTATATATTCACGGATTTCCACATCAGGGTCTGAAAGGTCAACGCCGTTTTCTTTAAGCTTATCGGGTACCCATGTACCGAACTTACCCGTTGCGTGAATAAACT
Source organism: Acutalibacteraceae bacterium (assembly GCA_045542485.1). Lineage (GTDB taxonomy): Bacteria > Bacillota > Clostridia > Oscillospirales > Acutalibacteraceae > SIG575. The sequence continues at coordinate 95,294 of JAZQLC010000025.1, read as the reverse complement.
TGAATTTATGCTCCGGCTGAAGACGGGCTATAACCTCAACCATAGCCTCGTTGATAGTTCTTGCACCGAGACTTCCGCCCATTGAAAGAATGAGAGGTTTATCTTCGACACCTAATTCTGCTCGTGAAAACTCTCTGTCAGCAGTGGCAATTTCGTGTCTTACGGGAAGACCTGTAACTGCTACGGGATTTTTGGGCTGCATATATTTTTCTGCTTCCTTTGCAGTGAGCATAACCTTATCAACCATTTTTGCAAGAGCCTTGTTTGTAACACCCGGGAAAGCGTTCTGCTCATGAATGACGGTAGGTATACCCATTTTCGCCGCCGTTCTTACAACGGGTCCGCTGACATATCCGCCGAAGCCGATAACGATATCGGGAGGAAATGATTCAAAGATTTTTTTGACCTTACCCGTTACTGTGAGAAGCCTTTTTACAGTAAGCAGGTTTCTCTTGAGATTTTCAATGCTGGGCTTTCTCTGAAAACCGCTCATTTCAACAGTTTTCAGTTCAAAACCTGCATCGGGAACAAGCTTTGTTTCAAGTCTGTCAGATGTACCGATGAAGAGAATTTCCGCTTCCGGATATTTTCTTCTTATCTCCCCTGCCACTGCAAGTGCAGGATTGATATGTCCGCCCGTTCCGCCTGTTGTGAAAACAATTTTCTTGTTGTTTAACATTTCATCAAATCCTTTGTTTATTTATTCTTTCATACTTGTTCGTCTTGATACCGACAACACAAGTCCCATTTCTCCGAGAAGCATTATAAGTGCCGTACCACCGAAGCTGAAGAACGGAAGACTGATACCCGTATTCGGAAGCATACCCGTTACAACGCCGATATTAAGAAACGCCTGAAGTCCTACCTGAACCATAATACCCATAACGAGAAGAGATGAATATCTGTCCTTTGTGCGCATAGCAATCTGGAAGCCTCTGAGAACAAGAAGAGCAAAAGGTATAATTACAAACAGAACTGCTCTGATGTATCCGAGCTCCTCACAGATAACAGAGAAAATGAAGTCATTGTGAGGCTCCGGTAGATAAAGATGCTTCTGCTTTGAATTGCCGAGACCTACACCGAAAAGTCCGCCTGAACCGATTGCGTAGAGTGACTGGTTAGTCTGCCATCTGCTTCCGGTGGGGTCGTAATCTCTGTCAATCCAGCCTTTGAGTCTTTCCTGAACATAGTTGGGGAAAACATCCATATTCACTATCAGCACCACAATGCCTATAATGGCAACAGCAATAAAGAAAATAAAGAATCCTTTTTTACCTCCGCCCAGAAACATCATTGTGAAACCGATAAGAAGAATAAGAAGAGTTGCCGAAACATGGTTTTCAAGGAAAATAAGTAATGCAACAAGTCCGATAATACCACTCATAAACCAAAGAGGTAATACTCTCTGTTCAACAATTTTTCGATTAGTCACAAGCAGAGTCGCCAGAAAGGCTATCAGCGCAAACTTGGCAACGTCCGATGGCTGAAACGAAAACAAGCCTAAATCAATCCATCTTTTGTACGTATCACCGTCTGCATTCTGAACATCCGAGTGGAAAGCAAGAACAATCAGAAGCAGCAGCAACGAAAAGAGAAATATTGAAAGTGAATATCTTCTTATTCCTTCAGTTTTAAACACTGAGGCGACAAACATAATAGGAATACCGACTGCAAGAAAGAAAAGCTGTCTTACAAGGTATTGGTATGCACCGAACTTGCCGTCCTCCAACTCTGCTCTGGGGTAACTTGCTGAAAAAATCATAATGGAACCGAAGACAACAAAATACATTACAAGAACAAGGAAGACAATGTCAATTGTTCCTCTCTGTTTGAATTCTCTTTTCAAGCCTTTTATACTTTTATCTTCAATCCTCGGACCTAAAAGCATAAGCTTTATCGGATTTTCTTTTTTTCTGATTCCGTCTGATGACATCTTTTTTCCTCCTTATAAATCAGATTTCACCAAAATATACCATAATTGCCGCCACTGCACCACCCAGAAGATTGACAAGGCTGAAAACAACCGTGATTTTCTTTTCACTCCAGCCTGACATTTCAAAATGATGGTGAATGGGAGCCATTTTAAAAATTCTTTTTCCGTGAGTAAGTTTAAAATAGCCTATCTGAATAACATCACTCATACCCTCAATAACATAAACAATGCCGGTAAGAAGCAGAATGACGGGACATTCAAGAGTAAAGGCAATTGCTGCCACCATAGCCCCTAAGAACATAGAGCCTGTGTCCCCCATAAACACCTTTGCAGGATTTTTATTCCACACAAGGAAACCTGCACAGGCACCGAGAAGAACACTTGACAGTAAGGACACGCCCATATTCTCACGCATAAAAGCGATAACTATAAAGGATGCTGCGGCAGTTACCGTCACTGACGAGCAAAGTCCGTCAACGCCGTCAGTAAAATTCACTGCATTGACTGTACCGTAAATTACTGCAAGACCGAAAACCCAGTAAAACCAGCCGAGAGGTACATTACCTATAAAAGGAATGAACATCGCCTGTTCTCCCGTAAGCCTCACACTGAAAAGGTACATCAGTATAACAAGAAACTGTAAAATTGTTTTCTGAGTAGAAGTAAGACCTAAATTACGCTTTTTAACAACCTTGATATAGTCATCAACAAAACCTATAAATGCAAAAGACAGGGACATTATCAGTCCTGCCCAGAAGCGTGTATATAAGGAATCTTTAACAATACTGTTTCCGCCTATAATATCTCCGCCCATAATTCTGTCTGTTGCCAGAGCAACGATAACCGCAGCTACCGAGGCAATTATAAACATAATTCCGCCCATAGTCGGTGTGCCCTGCTTATTTTTATGCCATCTGGGTCCGATATCAAGAATTGTCTGACCGAATTTCAGTTTATGAAGATAAGGTATCAGCACAAATCCTGAGCATACAGTAACACCAAAAGCGATTACGGCACCGAGAATTATAGGAAAAACACCGTTCATTCGTTAATCAATTCCTTCGTAAATCTTCTTTATCACTTCTTCAAGCCTCATACCGCGACTAGCCTTGAAAGAAACAACATCGCCATCTTCAAGGACGGAGAGAAGCTTTTCTGCAAGAAGTGTTTTATCGTCATATGAAAAGACATTTTCAAGTCCTGATTTTTTTGCACTGTCAGCAGAGTATACAGACTCTTTTCCGTATGTAAACAGAATATCAACTTCTTTTTCAGCTGCATATTCCCCTACCTGACGATGAGCAGTCTCACTGTATGAGCCAAGCTCGAGCATATCACCTATTACTGCAATATGTCTTTTGCCGTCAATGAGCATAAGCGCATTCATTGATGCTTTCTGTGAATCGGGACTTGCATTGTAGCAGTCCTCTATAAATACAATACCATTTTTTCTTACAATTTTTTGTCGCATTCCACTGGGCACATATTTTTCAAGCGACAAGGCACATTCATCAGCAGAAATGCCGTGATATATTCCCACTGCAAAGGCTGCAAGAGCGTTATAAACATTATGTAAGCCGATTGTGGGAAGAATGATTTTACGATATTTTTCGTCATATTCAATCTCAAATTCAGTTTTTTCATTGTCCTGAAAAATATTGATTGCTTTAAAATCAAGATTTTCGCCGTCTATGCCGTACCTTACAATATCAAAATCACTGTCTGTAACGGCAGAAAGCATATCGTCATCACCGTTAAGTAAAAGCTTACTGCCTTTTTCAAGGCCCTCGGTGATTTCGAGTTTTGCTTTGAGAATATTTTCTCTTGAGCCTAAATTTTCAATATGTGAGACGCCCACATTACTGATAACTGCGAGGGTGGGCTTTACCGCATTTGTGAGAAGTGAAATTTCGCCAAGGTTACTCATTCCCATTTCAAGGACTGCCGCAGTATAACTTTCATCAAGTCTGAAAATCATTCTCGGCACTCCGATATCGTTGTTGAAATTGCCTTCAGTTTTCAGTGTTTTGTATTTAGCCTCCATAACGCAGGAAATCATTTCCTTTGTTGTGGTTTTTCCTACACTGCCCGTAATACCCACAACAGGAATGCTGAATTTTTCTCTGTAAGCACGGGCAAGAAGAAGCTGAGCCTGACGGGTAGATGAAACATAAATCACTGAGCAGGAACATTCAACCTTTTCTTCAGCCATAACGCAGACTGCACCGCTTTCTGCCGCTTTCTCAGCGAACAGATGTGCGTTGAAATTTTCACCCTTGATACAGACAAACAGTGAGCCTTTTTCAATTGTTCTTGTGTCGGTGCTGACAGATGAAACTTCACCGTCGCTGCCGATTAATGTTCCCGAAACTGCTTCTGCAATTTCACTGAGCAACATTTTTTCCATAATCCAAAAACCTCTTTCAGCGTGACAGAATTTCTTTTACAATTTCTCTCTCATCGTAGTGTATTTTTGTTGTGCCGAGAATCTGATAGGTTTCGTGTCCCTTACCTGCAAGGAGAACAACATCCTCTGCTTTTGCCATTGACAGAGCCTTTGCAATTGCCTCTGTTCTGTCGCACACAACATGAATTTTAGCCTTGCATCTGTCCATACCTGCCAGAATATCGTCAATAATCGCCTGAGGCTCTTCAGTTCTGGGGTTATCTGATGTGACAACAACAACATCGGACATATTACCGGCAATCTCGCCCATAACAGGACGCTTTGTTTTATCTCTGTCACCGCCGCAGCCGAAAACAGTAATAATTCTGCGGGTGTAAACCTTTCTCAGGGATTTGAGAACATTTATAAGTCCGTCGGGTGAATGAGCGTAGTCAATGATAACCGTATAATCCTTGTCAACATCAACTGTTTCCATTCTGCCCTTTACACCCTTTGAGGTTGCAAGAGCATTTCTTGCTTCGTCCATCGGTACACCGATTTCAATTGCAGCAGCAGCCGCTGCCATCGAATTATAAATCGAAAACTCACCTGGAATATTCAGCTTGATTCTTGAAATACTTGCATTTTTTCCTACAAGCTCGTATGCTACCGATTTATCTCTCAGAGAGGGATTCATCGCAGTATAGTCAGAGCTGTTGTTTCTTATTGAATAAGTAACCTTTTCTGCAGTAATACCGCTTCCCATATACTCCGATGCTTCATCGTCATCGTTTAGAATAACTTTTTTGCAGTTTTCAAAAAGAAGGTGTTTTGCCTCTTTGTAATTTTCCATTGTGCCATGGTAATCAAGATGGTCCTGAGTAAGATTTGTGAAAATACCGAGGTCAAAAACAATGGGTGCTACTCTCTGCTGACTGAGCGCCTGAGAAGACACCTCCATAATACACATTTCACATCCCTTGTCAACCATTTCCCTGAAAAGCATCTGCATTTCAAAAGGGTCGGGAGTTGTGAGAGATGAAGGTCTTTCCTCGTCGCCCACAAGGTTTATAACAGTGCCCAGCAGACCGCACTTTTTACCTGCCTGTTCAAGAATATGTTTGATAAGGAATGACACTGTTGTTTTACCGTTAGTGCCCGTAATACCAATCATTTTAAGGCTTTCCGTCGGTCGTGAGAAATATTCCCAGCACATAAAGGAATAGGCTTTTCTTGTGTTGTCAACAATAACCTGATTTGCTGCACCCGTGTCACGCTCGGTAACAACTGCAGCTGCACCTTTTTCTTCAATCGCTCTGACTGCAAGAGTGTGAGCGTCGAAACGATTACCCTTGATGCACACAAACACATCGCCTTTATTTATGTTGTCAAATTTATCCGTGACAGATGCAATTTCACAATCTGTAAAACTGCTCTTCACTTCGAGTGATTTCAAAAGCTGTGATAACAACATATTTTTCACCTCGCCATTATTCTGCATCTGATGATGTTGATTTGAAATATACGACAATAGTATCGCCACAATAAACCGATGTATTCGCTTCTTTATCCTGCTTATATGAAATGAAGCTGCTTGATGCGGCGTTACCCACAATTGATACATTCACACCTGCCTGATTTGCAGCGTAGTATACCTGATTTACGGTCATACCGATAAAGTTCGGTACTGTTGTGACCTGCTTTTCTGCATCCTTTTCGGTGTAAAGAATAACTGTACCGTTTGCTGAAATTGTCTGGTTTGATGAGGGCACCTGCTCAACTACCTTTGTGCCGTTACCCACAACCCTTACATTGAAGCCTGAATCGGTAAGTGTCTTTTTCGCATCATCCACACTCTTACCCACAACATTGTCAGCGTTTCTGTCAACGTGTTTGATTTCTTCTTCTGTATACTTAGGCTCAACATTAAGGTAAACCATAACCTTCTGCATAATGTCAGCAGCAACAGGGGCTGCAATCTGGCTGCCGTAATACTCGCCTACGGGCTTTTTGACCGCGATAAGCATCGCTATCTGAGGCTCGTCAGCAGGTGCAAAACAGGCAAACGATGCCACATACTCGCCTGGCTCCTCAAGAATTTCAGATGTACCGGTTTTACCTGCAACTCTGTAACCTGCAACGTATGCGTTCTGACCTGTACCTGAAGATACAACGTCTTCCATCATATCTGTGATGATTTTCGCAGTGTTTTCAGAAATTACCTGTCTTTTAACAACGGGCTTTGTTTCTGAAATAATGTTTCCGTCGGGGTCAAGTGTTTTGGAAACAATATAGGGTTTAAGGAGTTTACCGCCGTTTGCGATGGCTGAAACTGCCGTAATTGTCTGAATGGGAGTTACCGTGAACGACTGACCGAATGAGCTTGATGCAAGTTGCACCTTTGTTTTCTTCATACTTGCTGCTGAGTGATACATACCGAGCTGCTCAGAGGGAAGGTCAATGCCCGTTCTTTCAGTAAAACCGAATGCCTCGAAATATTTGAAGAAGTTATCAACACCCATATCAAGGCCAAGCTGAATGAAGAAGGGGTTGCAGGAATTTGCAAACGCCTGAGAAAAGGTCTGTGTTCCGTGACCCTCACGGTGAGAACAATGCATTCTTCTGTCATCAACCTGAATTGCACCGCCGCAGACATATGTTCTTGACATATCCCAGATGTTTTCTTCAAGAGCTGCAGCAGCAGTTATGATTTTGAAAACTGAACCGGGCTCATAGGTGTCGGAAATTGTTCTGTTTTTCCACTGATTGAACCACGCATTGGTCTCTGCTTCTTCTTTTGCTCTTTCATCAGTGATTTCATCAAGATGCTCTCTGACCGTCTCACTTGTGATTATGTAAGGATTATTAAGGTCGTAGTCAGGCTTACTTGACATAGCAAGGATTGCACCTGTATTTACATCCATAATAATTCCGTATGCATATTCAGCCTGTGTATCCCTGATAGACTGGTCGAGACCTTCTTCAAGATAACGCTGAATTGTTTCGTCAAGCGTTGTGACAAGACTTGTTCCCTGCACGGCATCCGTAACTGTCTCATATTCTGAGGGCATTGATTCACCACTGCCGGCAACTGCAGTTATCTTTCTGCCGGGTGTACCGGTGAGAATTGAGTTATACTGAAGTTCAAGTCCGCCTGTGCCGACATCGTTGTTTCCTGTAAAGCCAAGAACTGTTGATGCAAATGAGTTATAGGGATAATACCTCTTTACATCGTTTTCGATGCCCACATAGCTTGAATATTTATATACTACTTCCTCTCCGTCGTCATCTAAGGTTTTATAACAAGCAGTATCAAGAAGGGCGAGAATTTCGTCTCTTACATCCTTTTCAACACGGTATTTCACAATCATACTTCCGTATTGTGACATTTCTGCTTTTGCTCTTACTGTTTCTTCGCTGAGATCAAGCACTTCTGCAAGTTTTTTGATAACAACCTCTCTTGCTTCCTTGCAATCAGCCATTTTGTTGGGATACACAACAATTTTCCACGCTGATGCACTCTTGGCAAGTTCTTTACCGTTTCTGTCATAAATCACGCCGCGTTCGGCAGAAATTTCAGAATCCCTGAGCTGATTTGCTTCTGCTTTTGCTCTGTATTCTTCGCCCAGTCCCAGCTGAACATAGCCGAGATAAAATATGCATGAACCGAAAAATGCACCGACAATCAGAACCATTACAATTAACGCTCTTACTGTAAATTTATTTTCATTTGTCTGCTTCGTAGACATATTATTTCTCCTCCTGTAAACAAATTTTTGTCAGCTATTCAATACCTCTAAATAACAATTAATGCGGCAAAGGAATTTTCTGATTTATACACCACTTAATGAGTAATATAAATAGTATTCCATGCCGCTGATTTTATTACATTTACATCAATCAGGATTAACGACGCCATAGTCTCCTTCAGACAAGTCGAAGTATGTAACCTGATATCTGTCACGCTGAATCATACCTTTGTCTTCTGCCATCTTTCTGATTTCATCAAAGGAAATCATTGATTCTTTCTTGAGACTGAGGATGGCGTACTGACTTTTGGCGATGTCAAGTTCAGCTCTCGTTTCAGCAATATCATGCTCTATACAATTTATATATGCTCCGAGACCGACAAATGAACCGACGATTGCAAACATCATCAGTGAAGCTGCGATAACCAGAAACATCTTCAGATAATCTCGTTTTTCTGCTCTTTCAAGTTTTTCTCGTTTTACCTGAGGAGTGTCGTCAAGCACTCGTAATTTTCTTTTAGGCTTCTCTTCTTTTTTTACAGGAATAGGCTGAGGGGCTGACGTGCCGTCATCAAACATATCGAGGTCATACATAAATTCTGCCATTTTCTTCACCTTTCTCTTCCAAAGCTTTTTTAATCTTTATTCTTTTATTCTCTCTACTGCTCTGAGCTTTGCACTTCTTGCTCTGGGATTTTCTTCTGTTTCCTGCTCAGTAGGTTCTGTCACTTTAAAAGGCAATCTGCCTTCGGGAGTTTTTCCGCACACACATACGGGAAATTCAGGCGGACAAGTACAGCCTGAACAAAATTCGTTGAACTTAACCTTCACGATTCTGTCCTCAAGGGAATGGAATGTGATGATTGCGATTCTGCCTCCCACTTTCAGGGATGCGAACATATCATCAAGCGAGTTCTTAAGCTCCTCTAACTCTTTGTTTACTTCAATTCTTATTGCCTGAAAAGTTTTACGCGCCGGATGTCCGCTTTTTCTTCTGGCAGCAGGCGAGTATGCCTCCTTTATAATCTCAGCAAGTTCAAGAGTTGTTTCGATTTCTTTTTCATTTCTGTGTTTTACAATGTTGTTTGCGATGTTTCTTGCAAACTTCTCTTCGCCGTACAGTGAGATGACTTTCGTAAGCTCTGAAACAGAATATGTATTCACAACGTCTCTTGCCGAAAGTCCCTCTTTACTCATACGCATATCAAGAGGTGCATCAGTGTGGAAAGAGAAGCCTCTCTCCCCCGTGTCGAGCTGATATGAAGAAACGCCAAGGTCAGCAAGAATTCCGTCGACCTTCTGAACACCCTGTTCTTCAAGGATACTTCTGATTCTTGAAAATCTGCTGTTGACAACCGTTACCTTGTCGTTGTCCTTAAAACGCTCAGTAAGAACTCTGATTGCGTCAGGGTCACGGTCAATTGTATAAAGGTGACCTGTCGTCAGTTTAGATGCGATAAGGGAAGAGTGTCCGCCTCCGCCGCCGGTGCAATCAAAATAAATGCCGTCAGGCTTTATATCAAGCGCGTCAACTGCTTCATTATAAAAAACTGAAATGTGTTTAAAATTAATTTCGGAATCCATTTGAGTACCTCAGCAGTTTAATAGTTCATATCATCTTCATCAGAGAAAATAGGTGCATAATCTTCTTCGTCGCTATGCAAGGAGTTCCATACTTCCTCATCCCAGATGTCAATCTTCGATCCGTGACCTGAAATAACAACATTCTTGCCAAGCTTTCCGTACCTTTTGAAAAAGTCTTTGATGATAACACGATTCTGCGGGTCCATTGAGCATTCATCAACTCTGTCATAAACCTTCTCGCGCTGTCTTCTCGCCTCTGCGGTAGATGACCTTGCTGCTATGCGGAGTTTAATCTGCTCCCATTCTTCCCAGGGATAAAGGCTCAGACACATACGGCCGCCGAAATCCTTGGCAATTATGAAATCCTGACCAAGTTTTTCTCTGAAAGCAGCAGGTATAACCAACCTTGACTTTGAGTCAAGCGAATGAAAATACTTTCCTACGAAATCGTCCATCTTTATCCCTCCTTTTAGTTGATTTCAGTGTTTTCCGAAGCGAGTGTGGAAAACTCTGTGGAAAACGTGGAAATCTCCCACTTCGTCACACTTTTTGGGTTTCATCTCCACTAATCTCCACCATTATACACCCAAACATCTTTAAAGTCAACAGTTTTTTAAAGAAAAATCCTTAATTTATAGCCATTTTCAGGACTTTTTTTACAAGCCGAAAAAACGATGCGAAAATTCGTAAAAATATGTAAACTGACACCATTCCGTTTTTTCGCAAATACAAAAAAATCATAAAAAAAGGGCCGTTTTCCCACAAAGTGGGAGAACGACCCAAAGGTTGAATTTATATTATTTTATCATTTCTTTAAACTCTTCTTCGCTTATGATTGTGATTCCGAGAGACTGCGCTTTAGTAAGCTTTGACCCTGCCTCCTCACCTGCGAGAACATAGGTTGTCTTTTTGGAAACGGAAGAAGATGTTTTACCCGAAAAACCTTCAATAATTTCAGAGGCCTCAAAACGGGACATAGTGGGAAGAGTGCCTGTCAGCACAAAAGTCATACCTGCAAAGCGATTGTCCTTGACCTCGGTGAGAGAATTCATATTCACCCCTGCACCCTTCATTTCTTCGACCATTTTCTTTGTCGGCTCAAGAGCAAAGAATTCCGCTACGCTCTCTGCCATTATTTCTCCGAAACCGTCAATAAGCAGAATTTCTTCTTCTGTCGCACACATAATCTTCTCAAGTGTGCCGAAATTCACTGCAAGAAGCTTTGCGGCTTTTGCGCCGATATGTCTGATACCGAAAGCGAAAAGAAGCTTTGACAAATCATTTTCCTTTGATTTTTCTATTGCCTCAATCAGGTTGTTGGCAGATTTCTCAGCAAATCTTTCAAGGGAAAGAAGCTGTTCTGTCTTCAGATAATAGATGTCTGCGGCATTTTTAACCAAGCCCTCATTCACCAGCACCTCAGCCACAGATTCACCGAGACCCTCAATATCCATAGCGTCTCTTGAACAGAAATGAATAATATTTCTCAGAAGCTGTGCAGGGCACTGAGGATTAGAGCATCTGATTGCAGCTTCGTCTTCTTCCCTCGTCACAACAGAGCCACAGGACGGACAGCTTTCAGGCATACGGAAAACGCCTGTATTTTCACCTTTTTTCGACACTGCCACAATTTCAGGTATAATATCCCCTGCTTTTCTTACGATTACAGTGTCACCTATGGCTACGCCTTTTTCTCTGATGAAATCTTCGTTATGGAGAGTTGCACGACTTACCGTTGACCCTGCAAGAAGAACACTTTCAAGCACTGCCACGGGAGTCAGCACACCCGTTCTGCCCACATTGACCTCAATATCAATGAGCTTTGTCTCCTTTTCCTCAGGGGGATACTTATACGCTACTGCCCATTTAGGGAATTTTGATGTAGAGCCGAGAGCCTGTCGTTTTTCAAAGTCGTTGACCTTGATTACTGCACCGTCAATGTCAAAAGGAAGATTTCCTCTTTCATTACCGATTCGGTCAATCTCTTTAAGAACATCATCAAAATCAGAATATTCGTTATAGAAAGGTACCGTTCTGAAGCCGAGTGTCCTGAGATAATCAAGAGATTCTTTATGAGATGTGATTTCCTTGCCCTCAATCTGCTGAATATTGAACACAAAGATACTCAGGTTTCTTTCCGCAGCAATCTTCGAATTCTTTTGTCTCAACGAACCTGCAGCGGCATTACGGGGATTTTTAAAGGGTTTTTCACCGTTAATTTCCTGCTTTTCAACGAGAGATATAAAAACCTCTCTGGGCATATATACCTCGCCTCTGACTTCAAGAAAAGGAACTTTCTCCTCAAGCTTCAGGGGAATTGTTTTTATCGTGCGCAGGTTTGCGGTAACATCTTCACCCACCTGTCCGTCACCTCTCGTTGAGCCTCTGACAAAAACGCCGTCACGGTATTCAAGAGAGACGGAAAGACCGTCAATTTTCGGCTCTACAACATATGTCACATCGCCGTCGATTTTACTTTCAAAGCTTCTCAGCTCATCAAAACTGAACGCATCCTGAAGACTTTCCATAGGCACCGCATGAACAACCTCTTCAAAACGGTTGTCTGCCATTCCGCCGACTCTCTGTGTAGGAGAGTCCGGTGTCTGCACCGACGGGAAATCGTTTTCAAGATTCTCAAGTTCTCTCAGAGCCTTATCATATTCAAAGTCGGAAATCTGAGGGTCATCATCAACATAATATTTTTTACTGTGATAGTTGAGAAAACCCCTCAACTCACCTGCCCTGATTTCAGCCTCTTTCAAAGTCATAAAAATCTCACCTTTAAACATTCTTATATGTATGTATTTTACCATTATTATTGCCATTTTTCAAGTTTTATGGTAATATATATTTGTAATCAGCACAAAAAGAAAGGAGATCACACTATGAAAAACAATCTCATTATAACAATAAGCCGTGAATACGGTTCAGGTGGTCGTGAAATCGGAGAAAAACTCGCTATGGAGCTGGGCATACCGTTTTATGACAAAGCAATCATCGACAAAGCAGCAAAAGAAACCGGTTTCTGTGCTGAGTTCATCGAAAAGGAAGAACAGAGAGTCACAAGCAGTCTGCTTTTCAACCTTGCAACAAACACATACACCTTCGGCAATATGGTTTCCCACTACGGCCAGTCCCTTTCAGACCAGGTTTTCCAGGCTGAGGCCAAAATTATAAAAGACCTGGCCAAAGAAGGCTCCTGCGTAATCGTAGGCAGATGTGCCGACTATATTCTCAAGAATCAATTCCCCTGCTTCAACATTTTCATTTGCGCAGATTTTGAAAAGCGTTGCGAGAGAGCAATCAGAATCGACAACATCGCAAAAGAAGACGCATCGGATATCGTGAAGAAAAAAGATAAAGCAAGAATCCGTCACAATCAGTTTTACGGCTCACAGGACTGGGGCGATGCAAGAAATTACGATATCACAATAAACAGCGGAACAATAGGAATTGAGGGTGCTGTTCAGGTACTCAGAAGTGCAATTGAAAATTACAGATAAAAATTCAAATCCCCGATGAGTGTGTACTCATCGGGGATTATTTATTGTCGGTAAGGCTCCGTTATACAATAGCTCTGTAAAGCTCCTGGAAGAGGATGAAGAATCTGCAGCTCATAAAGCGATACCAATAGTATTCAAGCTTTGCAGGAAGTGATTCATCCTTTTCATAATCAAGCTTTTCTGTGCCGTTATCAATTGCGAACGGCTGACTTGCTGCGCAACCGCCTTCACCGAAGATTTCAGCACGTACATAGAGGAAATCCTCTGAACCTTCAATTGTTGAAAGGTCGATTGTTGATGTTCCTGTGCCGTCAACAGTTGTTTTGGCAACAATTTTGCCGTTTGCAATCCACTGAACATACTGTGCGTTTTCAACATCCATTGTGATTGTTGTGCCGTCTACAACAACATTTGTCGCCATAGGAATAGGCAGATTCTGATTCATAACATCAATTGTTGTTTCAGGGCCAAGAACGGGGTTATCGTGAACCTTTCTTGTAACAGCAAAGAAATTACCGTTATACATTGTTTTCTTAACATTTTCTGCTGTGTTTTCAGGCATCATAAATATGCTGAATGATGAGTCAACCTTGTCGAGAGAGTGAGCATCACTGTTAGAGTAGCCCCATACCATTCTGCCGTAGGGAAGTGTTTCCATAAGGATATTATCCCAGAGGTTTCTGTCCCAAGGAGTTGCGTTATTTGTTTCGTTGAAAACTTCCATACCGAGACATGAGTCATAGTCAAGGAAAATCTTTGCGAAGTAATCAATGAATTTGGGATCGTTTACGCCTTCTCTTGTATCAATCCAGTCACCGGGGTGAGCAATAACTGAATAACCGCCGTTTTCTTCTGCGAATTCAACTGCCTCACGGTGTCCGTTTTCAAGACCTGCGTGACCTGTACCTACACCGGGAGCAAGACCATAGCCGACAACATGACCTTTTGTAAGTGTGATGCCGTTAAGCTCGTTTGCACCTGTAATACAAGTAAGACCGAAGGAACGCTTTGAGCCGTCAGCCATAGGATATGTACCGCTGATAACGCCCTGATACTCTTCATCTGTAAGGTGTTCCATTGTGTAGCCGATAAGATACTGGTAGTAGTAAAGAGCTGCCTGTTTGGGAGCCTTGTTCCATTCTACGCCTGTAACTGAATGGTCAGCCATACCAAGGAAGCCGAAGCCCTGATTATAATATTCCATAACCATTTCTTTAAGTGTTACAGTAGCGTCACTGTATGTTGAGTGAGTATGGAGGCTACCTCTGTATCCTGTCCATGCATTTTCGCCTTCCCAGATAACATCTTCATACGGATTGCTGATTGTGAGAGTTTTTTCCTGAGTATCTGCTGCAAAAGCTGTAATTCCGATTGAGGAAAAAATAGCCAAGCACAGAACAATGCTCAGAAACTTTGTGAATTTCTTTGACATTTTCATTTCTCCTTTGTTCATACTCTTATAAAGAGTATATTTTATAATAATATAATCTCATTTTTCATAAAAAAAGTCAAGATATTTTAACAAATATTGTTTATATTCCAGATAAAATGTGTTATTATATGTGTATAAAGGAGTGATTGATTATGTCAAAAAGCTATCCTACACCACATATAAAAGCAACACCCGATGACTTCGCGAAAACTGTTCTTATGCCCGGCGACCCACTCAGAGCAAAGTTCATCGCAGAGAATTTTCTGGGAAACGCCCGTCTCGTAAACAATGTCAGAGCGATTTCAGGATACACGGGAACATACAAGGGAGTCCCCGTTTCTGTTATGGCAAGTGGTATGGGTATGCCCTCAATGGGAATTTACAGTTATGAGCTTTTCAACTTTTTCGATGTTGACAACATCATCAGAATAGGCTCAGCAGGAGCTCTTGATAAAAACATAAAAGTGCGTGACATCGTTCTCGGTATGGGCGCGTGTACAAATTCAGATTATCAGAGCCAGTACAATCTTCCCGGCACATACGCCCCCGTTGCAAGTTACAAGCTTCTGAAAATCGCAGCAGAAGAATGTGATAAGAAAAATTCAAGCACCCACATCGGAAACATATTGTCTTCAGACATTTTCTACAATGCGGACAACTCAGTCAACGAAAAGTGGGCAAAAATGGGTGTTCTCGCAGTGGAGATGGAGGCTGCCGCTCTTTATATGAACGCAGCATATGCCGGTAAAAACGCCCTCGCCATATGCACAATCAGCGACAACATTATGACAGGAGAAGCTCTTGATGCAGATTCAAGACAGACTTCATTTACAGAGATGATGGAGATTGCTCTTGAAACAGCATTGAGACTCAGTGAATGAAATGAAAAAAGTATTTTTATGCGTTCTTGACAGCGTCGGAATAGGAAACGCACCTGACGCTCACCTTTTCGGTGACAGAAGCGCTGACACAATGAAAAGCATTTCCTCATCACCTGAATTCCGCATTCCAAATCTTCTGAGAATGGGTATCGGAAACATAGACGGCATCGGTTATCTGCCAAAAGAAGAAAAACCGACTTCCACCGTGGGCAGACTTCAGGAAAAATCCCGTGGCAAAGATACCACAATAGGACACTGGGAAATCGCCGGTATCATCTCCCCTGACCCGCTTCCCGTTTATCCCGACGGATTCCCCGACGAAATCATAAGGGAATTTGAAGAAAAAGCAGGTGTGGGAGTTCTGTGCAATAAACCTTACTCAGGCACCGAGGTAATCAGGGATTACGGCGAAGAACACCTGAAAACAGGAAAACTTATTGTTTACACTTCTGCTGACAGCGTTTTTCAGATTGCCGCTCACGAAAGCCTTGTTCCGCCTGAAAAGCTTTATGAATACTGCCGTATTGCAAGAAGCATCCTTACGGGAAAGCACGGCGTAGGCAGAGTTATTGCAAGACCCTTTGAAGGCACTGCAGGTAACTTCAAAAGAACTGCAAACAGACACGATTTTTCAATTTCTCCGCCTGACGAGACTATACTTGACAAGTTAAGCGCCAATCACCTTGATACAATCTCAATCGGCAAAATTTCAGACATCTTCGCCGGTAAAGGTATCACCGAGAGCGTTTTCACACACTCAAATGCAGAGGGAATGGAAAAGATGCTTGAATTTGCAGAAAGAGATTTCTGCGGTCTCTGCTTTACAAACCTTGTTGATTTCGATATGACTTATGGTCACAGAAGAGATGTTGACGGCTACGCGAAGGCACTCAGTGAATTTGATGCTTTTCTTCCGATTTTCACAGAAAAAATGAAAGAAGACGACATCCTTATTATCACCGCCGACCACGGATGCGACCCTGCATATAAGGGCACGGACCACACAAGAGAGTGTGTCCCGCTCATTGTTTACGGAAAAAAAATCAAAAATATAAACCTCGGCACAATCGACACCTTCTCCTGTATTGCAGACACAATCGGAGAATATTTCGGAATCGATATAATTTGCAACAACAAAAGCTTTTTAAAAGACATCACATCATAATAAAAGCCGTCAGAAGAAATAAAACTCTTCTGACGGTTTATTTTTACGCTTAATAGTTTTTCAGTAACTCTGTAATTCCGGGAATTATTTCCTCATCTGCAAGGCTTCTGATTTCTTCAAGATAAGTTTCAAATTTCTCCGGCGGAAGCTCTGTACAGGAATCGAGAATTTTCTTCGCAGCAGAAAGTGAGCCGGTAACAAGCGCCTTTTCCATGAAGCAAGAAACCGGATATCGCTTAATCCATCCGCGGCAGCCCTCATCAAATTCTTCATTACGGGTGTCGTCTCCAAAAAGATAGATATTTACATAAAAAGACGCATTTTTCGCATCACTGCCAAGAAATCTTTCATTACGGTATTTCATTTCAGGGATACCGTGGGGAATGCTGATATCAAAAAGCTTCTTGCTTTCGCCGAACGCACCGGGACCGATTACGGCAAGTGAAGACGGAAAAGTTATACTTTCAAGATTTTCGCATCTTCCGAAAGTGCGTACATTAATCATTTTCACATTCTCCGTGATTATTATCGAGTTAAGGCTTGTGCAACCGTGAAATGCCATATATTCAATTTCTGTAACACCTTTACCCAGATTCACATCGCAGAGTTCAGGGCAATCTCTGAAAGCATATTTTCCGATTTTTGTAACAGTATCGGGGAGCGTGACGGAAACAAGGGTTTTGCATCTGTAAAAAGCACTGCTGCCTATTTCAGTTACAGAATCAGGGACAGTCACAATCGCATCTGTGCCGTTATATTTCTGTAAAATTCCGTTTTCAATTACAAAATTTTCTGTATCCATAATGTTCCTTCCTATCTTCTCAGAATATAGATCTCTTTATCCCCTGTGCCAGATTTTCAACAACACTGAAATCGCAGGGCGCAGTTGTCATTATAACAACTAGCCAATCACCGTTTTCCGTGTAAACAACTCCCGCATCGTTTGTGACACTTGTTTTATTCTTAGTAATCCACCCTGCTTTTGTGCGCGTTTTATATTCTGCCGAGAAAACTTTATTTATAGGAGAAATCTCAGGATTTTCAAACATTTCTCCCAGCTTTTCGCCCGTTTCTCCGCTTTCAAAGAAAATATAGCTTTCCGCCCACAGATGTGCAAGTTTTCTCGGAGTCAGAAACTGATAATTATGAGTCAGGTCAATAACAAGGTCATTACCTGTCTTTGCAGAAAATTCCACAAAATGTCCGTTGCCGTATCTGTTGCGAAGACTCTCGTAATCACTGTTTGATGACCTTACGAGTGTTGCTTCTATTTTAACCCTTTCCTTTTCGATAAGGGTGCTATCACTTTTTACAAGCGAAACAATATACGGTCCTTTGATTGTACTTGCAGAATAAATTTTTTCGTCTGCATTGTAACTGAAGCCCTCAAGAGATTTGAGATTCATCACTACAAAACCTGCTTTATAGCCTTTTGCGTTCACCCTGTCAATTTCAGACTGAAGGTGAGCTTTCTTTTCTTCCGATAAGTCAAAATTACCGAATGTTGTAATTTCAGTTTTGCTTTCAGCAGAATTCAGAATTCCGCCGAAAATCAGTGACGCCTCATCTGATGTTTTTTCGGTAACGGCACCGTCTTTTATATACTGCCACTTGCCCTCGCCCATACTCTCAAGGGAAGTGAACTCAAAGTCCACCTTACCGCCGACAGTCATCCAGATACCCGTTTTACCGTCTACTGTTCCCTGAATTTTTCCGTTTTTATCCGACTCTGTTCCGTTTTCAAAATAACACCAATTCTCCCCGTTACGGTAAAAACCGTCAGGGAGAACTGTTGTTTCTTCAGCTGTCTCTTTTTCGGCAAAAAGCTTATCTCTGTCGCCGAAAGCCACTGCAGCACAGAATACTGCTACTGCTGAAAGCAGAATTATGGCGATAACTTTAAAAACATTTTTTCTTTCCGTCATCAGAACACCTTTATTTGTGATTTTTGATGTAATATTTATAGAATTTCACACCCACAGCAAGGTTGTCTGTTGAAATGTTTTCATTTGCCGCATGCATAGCTGCAAGTTGTTTGGGTGTCTGCTTTACGGGGCAGAAACGAAGACAGTTATCAGTAACTCTCTCATAGAATCTGCAGTCTGTTGCACCTGCCATAAAATAAGGTGTAACGCATACCTCGGGAAGTGTTTCGTTGATACACTGTTTAAGGTAAGCAAATTCTTCTCCGTCAGGGTCTGTGACCTTTGACGCGCTTCTTCTGTTCATCGGCTCAACGATAAGGTCATATTTTGCTGCAATTTTTTCAAGAACTGCAATTGATGCATCAGCATCCTGATGAGTCGAGGGTCTGATATTACAGATAACATATGCTTCATCAGGAATAACGTTGGGAGTTGTTGAGCCACCGCACATTGTAAATGCGCAGGTAGTTGAAAGGAATGCTTCACCGAACGAAGAAAGAGCAGGAAGAAGAGCAATAAGAGCAGGTTTGAAGAGCCATACATTACCGAGCACCAATCTCATAGGGAAAGATGCATAAGGTGCAACAGATGAGAACATACGCTTTACGGGCTCACCCATATGCTTTTTGAAAGGCTTCTTTGTCTCAACCTCGTTGACAAATGCTGCAAGACGCGCAAGAGGAGTGTTTTTCGGCGGAGTTGAAGAATGTCCGCCTGAGCCTTTTGCGATAATTTTAATGTTGCAGTTACCTTTTTCAACAATACCGATTGCCGCTGTGTCACAAGCAACACCGGGGAATGCTTTTTCCATAATTGTACCACCCTCATCCATTACAGATGAAAGGCGTACACCCTTTTCAATAAGGTAATCAATAATCAGGTCTGCACCGCCGCCGAAGATTTCTTCATTGGCTGAGAAAGCAAGATAAACATCGCACTCGGGAACAAATCCCTCAGCGAGAAGCTCTTCCGTTGCTGCAAGTTCAGCAAGAACAGTACATTTGCAGTCCATAGCACCTCTGCCGTGAACTGCGCCGTCTGCGATTTCGCCTGAAAACGGGTCATATTTCCAATCGGTTTCTTCGGCAGGAACTACATCCTGATGTCCCATAAGAAGAAACGCACGGGAGGAATCCTTACCTGTCCATTTATAGAGCAGATTTCCCTGAATTTCTGTTTTCTCAAGCTTTTCGTGAACGAGAGGAAAATCCTTTTCAAGAACCTTGTGAAGCTTGTAGAATTCAGTAAGGTCGGTGTTACCCCTCAAGGAAATTGAGGGAATTTTAACCATTTCAGAAAGCTTTTCAGCGTAAGACGCCTCTTCATCTTTTGTATAATCGAGAGTTTCTTTGCCCTTGATGGGTTTCGCCTTGATTCTCACTGCATTTATAACAGCAACAAGAAGAAGCACAACAATCACCGCAAGAAGTGCAAGAAGCGCTAAACCTACATATTTCATTTTGTTTCCTCCAGTTTTTCAAGCACAGGCTCTTTCTGGATGCCTATGGGCTTGAAGAAATAATATTTGGTGTAATCTTCCCAGATAACACGCCATGCATCGGGTCCGTGCCACTGTCTGTTAAGGTCGTTGTTGTGTATTGCACCGAAGCTGTTATAACGATGGCCGAAAGCCGTTATCTCAATAAGATGCTCACCTGCTTCAAGGTGTCCCAATTCTGCTGAA
Source organism: Acutalibacteraceae bacterium (assembly GCA_045542485.1). Taxonomy (GTDB): domain Bacteria; phylum Bacillota; class Clostridia; order Oscillospirales; family Acutalibacteraceae; genus SIG575. Next base: position 75,052 of record JAZQLC010000025.1, on the reverse strand, counting down.
TAAGGCTCAAATGCAATTCTTCCGCAATCCTTTCCGTCAACAGACACTGCAATTACGGGGTTTCTGAACATTGTGCAGGAAAGTCTGTAATCGCCCTCAGAAACATTGACCTTGTATTTGTAGGTAAGGTTACCGCCGTAGAAAGGCATACCGTATCTCAGATATTCACCGAAGCAGATTGTATCGCGTTTTTCTGTAATTGTGATTTCTGCGCCCTCAACATTTACGCCGAAGTTACCGAGAAGATAGCCCCATTCAACGTTGGTTTTCTTAACAAAGGGCATTTTGATTTCGATTGTGTTGTCACCCTTGCGGAGTTTGCCGATGTTCATCTTAACGAGACATTCGTCAACATAAAATCCTTCATATTTCTGCTCAAGAACATTACCGTTTACTTTGATTTCGCAAAGCTCAGGTCTTTCGTATGCAAAATATACATCGTCTTCCGTATCGATTTCAGAATGGATTGTATAACGCAGTTCAAGTGTATGTACATCATTCTCATCGTTTTTGATTACCCAGGGCTGAGCGACAGATTCTTTTCTTGAGGGATATCCGAGAATATCTCTGAATTTATCATCTATGAGAAGAACTTCCTCTTCACCCTGCCATTCACCGCCGTCAAAACGGTATTCTGCTCTTTCGAGAAGTGCAACATTAGGCTCAGACATCTCATATTCCATAGCACCGAGAAGATGAATTTTTTCAGTAACTTCTCTTTCCGTAACAGAAATGTCCGCCGAATGCTCTTCTGCCTCTGTAAGCTTAAGAAGAAGGCTGTCGTGACGGTACATCTGCTTTTTCATAACAGTGAAACCGTCCTTGCAGGTTGTGGGCACACAGTAAATTTCGCCTGTGAGAGTATCGTAAAGCTCTGCCGTGTAATTGCCTTTAATTTTAATTGTAACTTCCATGTCTCTGATAAGGTCGGGAGTTGTACACTTGAAGCCGTTGGCAATAAAGAGCCACTTACAGTCATTATCGTTTCTCATCTGATAGAAGAGATTTTTTGCATTCTTTCCTTCACCGTCAAGAAGAGAGACTGTTCTGAACTCTTCAAGGCTCTTTACAAGACTTGCCTGAGTAAATGAAACAAGGTCGCATTCCTTTGCAAACTCTTTTGCCTCATCGCTGAGAACTGCGTCAACATAATTAGGTGCAGAGCCAAGGAAAATAACCTTACCCCCCGCTTTACGGAAAGCCTTGAGTCTCTGAAGAGTTGTACCTCTGATTGTTTCAAGGGCAGGTGCAATCACAACATCATAAGCCATTTCGCCCACGGTGAGTTTGCTTCCTTTCTGCTCTTTGTTCTGTGACGGCAGAAGAGATTCTGCAATAAAATCAAAGTCAAGCTGATTTGAAAGAAGCCAGAGAACAACATTCTGGAAATTCTGCTCAAGCTCTTCACGGAAAAGACCTGTCTGTTCCTGAGGACCGAAACGCACCCAATAGCTTTCAACAGGATGGATAAGACCTATTTTCACCTCTGGCTTACCTCTTGTCATAGCAGTGTTCACTCTTGCGAAATGGTCTTCGATAAGCTTATATTCTTTGTACCAGGGTGACTGATAGAAGATTGAAGCAGGATAGTCACGCTTTGCCTCGCCCTCCATACTGTACCACGAAAGGTGATGAACTCTGTTGGTGATTCCGAGAACTGCCTGCCAGTCGCCCTGCTGTTTGTGACCGCGGAAATCAAATTCCCAGCCCGTAACACCGTAAAGCTCACTGAGAACGCCCTCTCTGCCGTACTGATGAGATGCACTCTGTGCCTGTTTTGCAGTTGTATACTCTCTCTGATCGCAGAGCATATCAATGCCCGGAAGACCGAATGAACGGTAAGAACGCATAGCCTCACCGATTGCCGATGTCTGTGAATTGAGAGAATGCTCTTCCATCATATGACCTGTAAGAGGAAGATTGTGTTCGTCACACCAACTGCCGATTGTATCAGCAAAGGCAGATGCAAGAAGCTCACTTGTAAGGTCATGGAATCTGTATCTTGCAACAGAAACCTTTGAATCAGGCAGATCCCAGAAAATTTCGGGAAGTGTGTCGAAGAAATCTTCTCCGTATTTTTCTTTGTAAATTTCGGGAAGTGCGCCCGTAAAGGGAATGATTTCGCTTGTTTTGTCTTCTGCAAAATCAAGTGAAGTTTTTCTTGTGTGCTGAGGCTCATCCGTGAAGATAGCAGGGATTGTGTCACCGATATATTCGCTGAGCACATCATAATATCTCTGATGTGTAACCTCAACGAATTTCGCCATAGCATCAGGGTTGAGTGTATCAACATATGTCTGGTTATTGAACCAGGCAGAGGGCTTTGAAACCTCCAGATATGCGTACCATACATTCTCTCCCTCTTCGTCGTCTGCAAGACGCTTGTAGCTTGTAAGATATCCGTTTTCGAGAGTTATGTCATATCTTGCAAGAAGCTCTCCGTCTTTGCTGAGTGCTCCTGCACTCGAAGAATCATTAATATTTTTCTCTACCGCATCTTCATTCTTTATAGGTGAAAAAGCAATATATCTTGCTCTGAATTCCTCGTTGCAGGTAACAAGACCACCTGCAAAGCCTGAGGGCCAACGGTCTTCATCGTAGAGATATGCTTTCATATTCTTTTCTTTTGCGCGTTCCACAACTGCCTTGATATGCTCAAGATATTCATCACTCATATAGTCAATATCAAGACCTGTACGACAGTGCATATGTGCACCGCCGATGCCCATTTCTTCAAAATAATCCAGCTGTTTTTTCATTTTTTCCTTGTCCAGGTTGTTGTTCAGAGCCCAGAAAGGTTCGCCACGGTATTCGTTTGTGGGATTCCTGAAAAGTTCAGCCGTTAAGCTTTTTTCTTTTGACTTTGGAAAAATCATATCAATTCCCCTTTGCTTGTAAAATAAGCCGTAAGACATAACTTGCCCCACGGCTTTGCTTTTAAATACGCATTTTTTTATTTGCAACAGTAAGCGCTTTACTTACTGCAGACGCCACAACAAGGCAGGAAACGATTTCAACCACACCGTTCACACCTACCATAAGAACAAAGAACATAAGGAAGTTTTCAGCACCTGATGATGCCATCATATCCTGAATAAAATCGGTTTTTCCGAAGAGCAGTACAAGAGATGACATAAAGAAAAGAGTGTTGAAAACCGGTCCCGAAACTGCCGCAACGGGATAGGAAAATTCCGCAGCTTTTTTATCTTTCAACGCTTTCTGCATCCCCTTGAAAATAAGACCGCAGAGATATCCTGCAAGGATTCTCGTGGGAATACACATCACAAATGTGAAGAAAGGGTTGATTGAAAAGAGCGTTGTGCCGAATGCATCCATACCGAAACACTGTGCAAAGCTTGTAACGCCGAATACAAGTCCGAGGAAGGCTCCTGCTCCGGGTCCGAGCACAATTGCTCCGGTGACAACGGGGATTATCACAAGGGCAATTGAAAGAGGCCCTATTTTCAGATATCCCAGCGGTGTGAAGGACATTACCACAACGATTGCGGTCAGCACTGCGAGTTGAACAAATTTGACAAGTTTTGACATTTGGTTTTTAGCCATATATATTCCTCCTTGCTGTCGCTCCGAAAACGGATGCGGCGCAAAAATCAACGAAGAACTACTTTGTTTTTACATTTTTATCGTAAATTATCTTAAGACCCTCAAGAAGAAGATACTTATCGTAAATTATCTCGGTTTTGCAGTTGCTGATAACACTTCTCGCAAAACCGCCCGTAGCAACGATTGACCCGGGTTTTTTGCCGATTTCTTCGGAAAATCTTTCAATCATTCCGTCAATCATCGCCGCAGTACCCACCAATGTGCCCGACAGGATACAGTCGGTAGTATTTTTACCGAGAGCTGATTTGGCTCTTCTGATGCCGATACTGGGAAGAAGCGATGCCGATGAAGAAAGAGCACCCAGCGAAACGCTGATACCTGCGGCAATAGTACAGCCCAGGAAGCTTCCGCTTTCGTCAATTACATAAATTTTACTTGCAGTACCCAGGTCCACCACAAAGCAAGGCAGCGGATATTTTTTGAGTGCAGCAACGCCGCCCGTCACAAAATCCGCACCGAGAGTTGACGGGTCATCTATGAGAATATTAAGACCTGTCTTGATTCCCGGTCCCACAATAAGGGGTGTTATTCCCGTAAGTCTTCTCACTGCCTCTCCTACCGGGTAAGTAACCTCAGGAACAACAGAGCTCATAATACTGCCTGAAAACTCTTTTTTATCCACAGAATAAAGAGAAAAAATATTCATAATTTCACAAGCGTACTGGTCTGCCATTCTTTTTTTATCTGTTGCAAGACGGGAAACGAAAACAAGCTCGTCACCCTTGTATGCACCGATTGTGATATTTGTATTGCCGATATCTATTGTAAGAATCATACTTCATCTCTCCGAAAAATGTAGAGTTTTTTTAATTATACTCTATTATTTTTAAAAAATCAATGATATAATTGATACAAATAAATTTAAGAGGTCAGAAATATGCTATGCAATATATGTCCGCGCAAATGCGGTGTTGACAGAAGCCGTCAGAAAGGCTTCTGCGGTATGAACGATAAAATAAAAATCGCAAGGGCTGAACTTCATTTCTGGGAAGAGCCCTGCATCAGCGGTGAAAAAGGCTCAGGCACTGTTTTCTTCTCGGGATGCCCTCTGAAATGCGTTTACTGTCAGAACAGAGAAATCAGCGCAGAGGGCTTCGGCAAAGAGATAAGCACCGAAAGACTCGCCGAGATTTTCAGAGAGCTCGAGGACAAAGGTGCTCACAACATCAACCTTGTCACCCCTACTCACTATTCAGAGCAGATTCTGAAAGCCTTTGAAATATACAGACCAAAAATCCCCGTAGTCTACAACTGTTCAGGATATGAAGATGTTGAAACTCTCAGAAAATTCAGAGGAATCGTCGATATATATCTGACTGACATCAAATATTTTGACAGTGAGGTAAGCGAAAAATATTCAAAGGCTGAAAATTATTTTGCCGTTGCATCAGAAGCAGTAAAGGAAATGATTTCTCAACAAAGTGAAAATATGTTTGATGAAAACGGAATTATGCAGAAAGGCGTTATCATAAGACACCTTGTCCTCCCTCTGAATCTTACGCAGACAAAAAAAATACTTCAGTGGATCAGGGAAAATCTCCCCGATAATGTGATTATCAGCCTGATGAGTCAGTATGTGCCTTTGGGTGACGCTTGTAAGTACAAGGAAATAAACAGAAAGCTCACCACCCGTGAGTATGAAAAAGCACTCGATATGTTTGAAGAATTCGGCTTTGAGAACGGATTTATGCAGGAGCTTTCGTCATCAAAAGAAGAATTCATTCCCCCGTTCAATCTTCAGGGAGTGTAAAAATTTTTTCAGTTTTCTTTAGTTTTATATTGATATTGTATAAAATATATGTTAAAATTTAATGTATTTATTGACAGGAGGTAAAAACCTATGACAAAGAAAATTTTATCAGTAATCCTTGCAGCTCTTATGCTGCTGACCCTTTCTGTTCCCGCTTTCGCAGCGACAGAAACAGAAGCTCCCTCAGGCGACGCTCTTCAGTTCGGCGCTGACGGCAAATTCGAGATTCTCGTTCTTGCTGACGTACAGGATATTTATCCTATGCAGGAAGATACTCTTCAGTACATCAGAGAAGCAATCGACACAGTTAAGCCTGACCTCGTTGTATTCAACGGCGACAACATCGTAATCGACGACGCACGTGCTTATGACCAGCTTCTTCAGATTCTTGTTGAAAGAAATCAGAAGTTCACATTCGTTTTCGGTAACCACGATTTTGAAGACAGATCTTTCTCAAAAGAAGATATGCTCAAAATCTATCAGTCATACGAAGGCTGTCTTGCATACGATGCAGACCCCTCTCTTCACGGCTGTGCAACTCACAATCTCCCCGTTCTCTCATCTGACGGCTCAAAGGTAGCTTTCAACCTCTGGATGTTTGACAGCGGCGACTACCTCAGAGATGAAAACGGCGAATATGTAAGAGACGCTCAGGACAGCAGAATTTATGACTGCGTAAGAAAAGACCAGATTGAATGGTACAAAAATGTAAGTAAAAAGCTTGAAGAAGAAAATGGCGGCAAAGTTCCCTCAATAGCTTTTGAGCACATTATCACTGAAGAAGGTGTTGCAGCTCTTCATCCCGAAATGCCCTCTTTCCTCGGCGCTCTCGGCAGAGCTTTCACTAACGGCAACGCTTATTCAATCCTCCCCATCTTCACAAGAATCAAGAGCGGCGTTATTCTTGAACCCCCCTGCCCCTCAATCGACAACGACGGTCAGTGGGATGCATTTGTTGAACGCGGTGATGTTCTCGGTTGCGTGTTCGGTCACGACCACGTAAACACATTCATCGGTGAATACAACGGCGTTGACGCTATTATGACACCCGGTATCACAAGCTACTCATACAGCAACGATACATTCAGAGGCGGCAGAATCATCACAATCAATGAAGACGATCCCTGGAACTACGAAACAGAACTCCTCTACTTCCACGCTCTCGCACTTAAAGAAGGTTCACTTCTCCCCGAAGTTACAGGCACTTCAATTGCTGAATTCAGACTCCACGAGTTCCTTGTAGGTCTTTCAGAAGTTGCTCTTAAAATCGGTCAGGTTCTGACTTTCTTCATCAGATAATTTAATTTACGATATTTCTCCGAAGGAGGGTACTGAATGGATACCAATGTAAAAGCAATTGATACTTCCAGAAACTATGTTCCGAAAAAAGAATTCTGGACTTATTGCATCGGCGGTGCAGGTCAGGGTATGATTTACGCAATTATGTCTTCTTACATATCTGACTTCTACACAAACGTTATGCAGCTTCCCCTTATTTTCGTTCTTCTGCTTATGCTTCTTGCCCGTGTGTGGGACGCAATCAATGACCCGATGATGGGTATGATAATTGACAGAACTACAACAAAATGGGGTAAAATGAAGCCTTATATTCTCTGGGCAGTTGTTCCTATTGCAGTGCTCTCTTTCCTTATGTTCTATATTCCGGAAGGCTTTGACAAAACCCAGCTTATGATTTACGCAGGTTTTGTTTACGTTCTCTGGGGTATGACCTACACAGTTGCTGACGTTCCTTTCTGGAGTCTCCCCAATGTTATGACTCCCAACCCCGACGAAAGAGGTAAAGTTATTTCTGTGGGTAAAACCGTTAACGGTGTAGGCTCTGCAATTCCTATGCTTATTTTTGCAATTCTCGGATTTGTTGTTCCGAAAATTCTTCCCGATGCTTCAACGGTTGAACAGGACAAATACAAGTATTTACTTATTGCAGTTATTGCATCTGTTCTCGGCGGCATTCTTTATGCAAACACATATTTCCACGCCAAGGAACGCGTGAACATCCCCAACAAACCCAGACGCGACAAATCTGAGCCCTCTACTCTTATGAGAATCTTCAAGTGTAAGCCTCTTATGCTTGTTGTTATAATGGGCATTCTCTCAAGCGGAAGATATCTTGTTCAGGCTGCATCTGTCCATGTTGCAAGATACGGTCTGTATGTAGGCCCTGAAATTACTGCTGATATGTCATCTTCACAGAAAGCAGAGCTTATCCAGAACAGTATTTCTACCGTAAGTTCTATTCTTATGGTATGTGCTGCAATCGGTATGTTCGGCTCAATGCTTGTAATGCCTTTCCTCTACAAGAAATTCAATTACAAGAAAATTATTATCTTCACCTGCCTTTTAGGTTTCGCATCTTCCGTTGTCACAACAATCGTAGGATGGCTTGTTGACACAAGATATGCTCTTTATGCATGTATCCCCTTCATCATCCTTTCCTGTGTACCTCTCGGTGCACTCAATGTCACATCAGCCGCTATGATAGGCGACTGCCTTGACTATATGGAATGGAAAACAGGCCACAGAGACAACGCTCTCGGCGCTGCTTGTCAGTCATTCGTAAATAAGCTCGGTAACGCCGTTGCAACAACAGGCATTATCCTTATGTATATGCTTATCGAGCTTGACCCTGCAAGTATGTACGCAAAGGAAGCTGTTATTTCCGCTCTCGACCTTGCACCTGAAATGAGATTTGCTATGTTCTCTCTTATTTCAATCGTTCCCGGTGTAAGTATGCTTCTGTGCGCAATTCCTATGTTCTTCTATGACCTTGTGGGCGAAAAGAAAGACAGAATCACTAAGGAACTGAGTGAAAAACGCCAGAAAATGGGCATCACAATAGACTAAAATAATTGCCGGATGGGTTTTTACTCATTCGGCATAGATTCGTTTTACGGAGGTAAAATTATGGCTTATATTGAATTTGATTCATCACGCCCTCTTGACCTGATACCAATTGGCAGAATCGCTATCGACTTCAACCCTATCGACTACTTCAAGACTCTTGCAGGAAGCAGTGAGTTCAGAAAATATGTGGGCGGCTCACCTGCCAATATTGCAGTAGGACTTGCAAGACTCAGGAAAAAAGTCGGCTTCATCGGTAAGGTTTCAGATGACCGTTTCGGCGATTATGTTACTGAGTTTTTCAACAACGAAGGCATTGACACATCAAATGTCTGCCGTGCCGAAAACGGCGAAAAAATCGGTCTTACTTTCACGGAAATCCTCTCTCCCGACGAGAGCAGTATACTTATGTACCGCGACGGAATCGCAGACCTTATGCTCCATCCCGACAACATAAACGAGGATTATATAAAATCTGCAAAGGCAATTCTCATCAGCGGCTCTGCCCTTTCTCAGAGTCCCTCAAGAGAAGCTTGTCTCAAGGCTATGTATATTGCCAAAAAGACTGACACAAGAATTATTTTCGATATCGACTACCGTCCCTACAACTGGAAAAACAATGACGAAATCGCAATCTACTATTCTATCGTTGCTGAAAACAGTGATATGATTATGGGCTCTCGCGAAGAATTTGACCTGACTGAGGCAATCACGGAAAAAGGCAGAACAGACGAACAGACTGCTGCTTACTGGATTGGTAAAGGAAACAAAATCATTATTATCAAGCACGGCAAAAAAGGCTCAACTGCTTACACTGCAGACGGCAAAAACTATTCAATCAAGCCTTTCCCCGTAACTGCTTTCAAATCCTTCGGCGGCGGTGACGGCTACGGCTCATCCTTCATCTACGGTCTTCTTGAGGGCTGGGACATTATGGATTGCCTTGAAATGGGCAGTGCTTCCGCATCAATGCTGGTTGCTGCTCACGGATGCTCACTCTTTATGCCCACTCTTGATGAGGTTAAAGCATTCATCAAGGAAAGCAAAGAAAAATACGGCGAAATGGTTGCAAGAGGTTAAAAGTATGTTTGAAGTACCTGTTTTAAACGAAAATAACGAAAAGATTCTCTGCGAAATGAACGGCAAAAATGCAGATATGATGATGAATATAAAAATCAGATATCTGAAAGCAGGAGAACAGATTTCTTTTTGCGAAGAGAAAAATGAAACTGCTGTGCTTCTTGTAGGCGGAGAAATCAGATTTATATATGACAAGGGCGAAGAAATCTGCAAACGCAGAGACCCCTTTGATATGAAACCCTACTGTCTGCACGTTTCAAGAAACAAAGAATTTACTGTTGAGGCTCTCTCTGACAGCGAAATCGTAATTCAGCAGACAGATAACGACAAGGAATTTGAAACTGTATTTTATAACCCTGAAAACTGTCTTTATCAGGAATTCGGTAAGGGTCAGTGGGACGGTGCAGGTCACAGAGTTGTTTCAACAATGTTTGACCCTGATAACGCACCCTACTCAAATATGGTTATGGGTGAGGTTTTCAACAAGCCCGGCAGATGGTCCAGCTATCCGCCCCATCACCACCCCCAGCCCGAGGTTTATTATTACAGATTCGACAAGCCTCAGGGCTTCGGTGCTTGTTTCAATGCTGATGAGGTGTACAAAAGCGTTGACTCTTCTGCTTGTTTCATACGTGGTGGCGAGGACCATCAGCAGGTAGTTGCACCGGGATACAATATGTATTATGTGTGGATGATTCGTCATCTTGACGGCGACCCCTGGTATAAAACAACAAGATTCGTGTCGCCCGAACACGAGTGGCTTACAAACAACTGATATAAATGAAAGGTTGATAAACTATGAGCACAATCAGACTTACATGTGGCGAAGCTATTGTCAGATACCTGGACAATCAGTATGTTGCCATTGAACAAGACGGGAAAATCGTGGAAAGCAAGTTTGTGGAAAGCTTTTATGCCGTTTTCGGACACGGATGTGTTCTCGGCGTGGGCGAAGCTCTTTCTCAGGCTGAGCATTCACTTAAGGTTATGCAGGGCAGAAACGAGCAAGGTATGGCTCTTGCCGCTATGTCTTATGCAAAGCAGCACAACAGACTGAAAATTATTCCCTGTATGTCCTCTATCGGACCCGGTGCTGCAAATATGGTTACTGCAGCAGCAAACGCAACAGTAAACAACATCCCCCTCCTCCTCTTTATGGGAGACACATTCGCAACAAGACAGCCTGACCCTGTTCTTCAGCAGATGGAACAGCCTCAGGACCTGACAGTTACAACCAACGATGCTTTCAAGCCCGTATCACGATACTTTGACAGAATCGTAAGACCTGAAATGGTGATGTCAGCTCTTACGAATGCTATGCGTGTACTCACTGACCCTGCTCACACAGGTGCTGCCTGTATCGCTATGTGTCAGGATGTAGAGGGTGAAAGCTTCGATTATCCCGAAGAATTCTTCAGAAAAAGAGTTCACTATATCACAAGAACAATCCCCAACAGCTACGAAATTGAAAAGGCTGCAGAAGCTCTCAGAAACGCGAAAAAGCCTCTCGTTATCGTAGGCGGTGGTGTAAGATACAGTATGGCAGGAAAGGAAGTTGCCGCTTTCTGCGAGAAGCACAACATTCCCTTTGCTGAAACTCAGGCAGGTAAAAGTGCAATCAAATCAAGTCATCCCCTCAATCTCGGCGGTATCGGTGCAACCGGTAACGCTTCTGCAAACACTATCGCCAAAGAGGCTGACGTTGTTCTCGCAATCGGCTCACGCCTTTCTGACTTCACAACATCCTCTAAATGGATTTATGCACAGGCTCAGGTGCTTACAATCAACGCAAGTCAGTTCCACGCTCAGAAATTTGACAGTATCAGCATTCTCGCCGATGCAAGAGAAGGTATTACTGCTCTTGATAAGGCTATGGGCGACTACAAATCTTCCTACACATCTGAAATTGCTGACGCTAAAAAGATGTGGGATGACGAAATGAAACGCCTCTGCTCAATTGAATATCCTGCTGAAAACTTCCAGCCTGAAAATAAGGTGAGAGTTGAAAACAACCTTGAAGATTTTTCTCGTGTTACAGGCGGTGTACTCTGCCAAACAACTGCTCTCGGCATTGTCAGAGAGCTTATTCCTGATGACGCAATCGTTGTTGCCGCATCAGGCTCACTGCCCGGTTGTATGCAGAGAATGTGGACAACAGACAGCCTTTACAGCTACAATATGGAATACGGCTATTCCTGCATGGGTTATGAAATCGCAGGTGCATTCGGCTCAAAACTTGCCGAGCCTGACAAAGAGGTTTATGCTCTTGTGGGCGACGGCAGCTACAATATGCTCCACTCTGAAATGATTACTGCACTGCAGGAAGGTAAGAAAATCAATGTTCTTCTCTTTGACAATGCATCATTCGGTTGCATCAACAATCTTCAGATGGGTCAGGGTGTTGAGGCACTCTGCACAGAATCCCGTTACAGAAACGGTGACGACCCCATCAGATACGGCGAATTTATGAACATTGACTACGCTATGTGTGCTAAGGGCTACGGCTATGTTACATACACTGCAAAAACTCCCGACGAGCTGAGAGAAGCTCTCGCAGATTCACTTAAGCAGACAAAGCCCACACTCATTGATATAAAGGTACTTCCCAAAACAATGACTGACGGTTACGGCAGTTGGTGGAATGTTGGTTGCAGTGACATCCCACGCACGGAAAAAGGCAAAGAAGCTTTCGCAGAGAAACAGTCACATCTCAGCGAAGCAAGAAAATATTAATAAATAATCTCTGAAAGGATTGAATTAAAATGAACAGTGAAAAAATCAGACTCGGTATTGCTCCCATCGCCTGGACAAATGACGATATGCCTGACCTCGGTGCTGAAAACACATTTGAGCAGTGCGTCAGCGAAATGGCTCTTGCAGGATATAAGGGCTGTGAAATCGGCAACAAGTACCCCAAGACTCCCGAAGAGCTGACAAAGAAGCTTGAAATCAGAGGTCTCCAGATTGCTAACCGTTGGTTTTCTTCATTCATTCTTACAAAGCCCTTTGAAGAAGTTGAAAAGGATTTCCGTGAGAATTGTGAATTCCTCAAAGCTTGTGGCGCAAAAAGAATCGGCGCATCAGAACAGAGTTACAGTATTCAGGGACAGATGGAAACACCCGTTTTTGAAAAGAAGTATGTTATGAACGATGAGGAATGGAAAAAGTTTGCTGACGGTCTTTCACGCCTCGGCAGAATCGCTAAGGAATATGACATCACTCTCGTTTATCATCACCATATGGGTACAGTTGTTCAGACAGCTGAAGAAATTGACAAGATGATGTCTCTCTGCGACGAAGACAGCGTATACCTTCTCTTCGACTCAGGTCACCTTGCATATTGCGGTGAAGATTATATGGCAGTTCTCAAAAAGTATGCTAAGAGAATCAAACACGTACACCTTAAGGACATCCGCCCCGAGGTTGTACAGAAAGTCAAGGATGAGCATTTAAGCTTCCTCCAGGGCGTAAGACTCGGCGCTTTCACCGTTCCCGGCGACGGTATGATTGACTTCTCCCCTATTTTTGAAGTTCTTGAAGAGACAGATTACGAGGGTTGGATGCTTGTTGAAGCTGAGCAGGACCCCGCAATTGCAAATCCCTTTGAATACGCAGTGAAAGCAAGAAAATATATCAGAGAAAAAGCAGGAGTGTAAAAACAAATGGAAAAGTTACAGTATTTTGTAAACGGTGAGTTCAAAGACTCAAAAACAGATGTGTGGTATGACCTGCACTGCCCCAGCACAGGCGAAGTAACAGGTCAGGCTCCCTGCTGTACAAATGATGAGGTTCTTGAAGCAGTTGCTGCTGCAAAGAAAGCTTATCCTGCATGGAGAGCTACTCCTGCTATCAAGAGAGCTCAGATTATGTATAAGGTCCGCGACCTTATTATGCAGAATATGGAAGAGCTCACAATGTGCGTTGCTCACGAAAACGGCAAAGTATGGTCAGAGGCTGAGGGCGATGTTCTCAAAGCAAAAGAAGGCACAGAACTTGCAACACAAGTCCCCTCTCTTATGATGGGCGAAAGCCTTATGGACGCATCAACAGGCTACGACACAGTAAAGTACCGTGAAGCTATGGGCGTTTTCCTCGGAATTGTTCCCGTAAACTTCCCTGCTATGATTCCCTTCGGCTGGATGGCTCCCACTTGCATCGCTTGTGGTAACACAATGGTACTCAAGGCTGCTTCTCTTACACCTAAAACTGCTATGATGTTCGCAAAAATCTATAAAGAAGCAGGTGTACCCGACGGCGTTATCAACATCGTAACTTGCTCAAGAAACGAGATTAACACTCTCCTTGACCATCCCGACATCGTTGGTGTTACATTCGTAGGCTCAACTCCCGTAGGTCTTAAGATTTATGAAAGAGCAGCAAGAAACGGCAAACGCTGTCAGGCTCTCTGTCAGGCTAAAAACCACGCTCTCGTTATGGAAGACTGCGCTCTTGAAAGAACTGTTGCAGGTGTTATCAACTCTGCTTACGGCTGCGCAGGTCAGAGATGTATGGCTCTCTCCTGCTGCGTTGTTGTTGACAGCATCGCAGACAAATTCGTTGCAGAGCTTAAGAAACAGGCTGAAAAAATCAAGGTCGGTCCCTCTTGGGATAAAGAATCAAAGCTCGGTCCCATTACATACAAAAAGCATTACGATGAGGTTATCGCTGACATTGAAAAAGGTGTTAAGGAAGGTGCAACACTTGTTCTTGACGGCAGAGACTGCAAGGTAGAAGGCTATGAAAACGGCTACTTTGTAGGCCCCACAATCTTCGACAATGTTACAGAAGATATGACAATCGGCAGTGACGAGGTATTCGGACCCGTTCTCTGCATCAAGAGATGTAAAAATTTTGAAGAAGGCCTTAAAATTATGAACGCAAGTCCCTATGCAAACGGCTCAGTTATTTACACACAGAGCGGTTTCTACGGCAGAGAATTTGCCCGTCACACAGACGGCGGTCAGGTTGGTATCAATGTTGGTATCCCCGTACCCGTGGGCTTCTTCCCCTTCTCAGGTCACAAGCAGTCATTCTTCGGTGACCTTCACTGTCTCGGCAAGGATGCTTACCGCTTCTACACAGAAAGCAAGGCAGTCACAACTCACTGGTTCTCAGAAGACGAAAAGAAAGCTCTTGACGTCAGCACATGGGACGGCACAATATAAGTTTGAAAATTCCTAAGGAAAGGATCTGAATAAAATGATTAAAATCGGTATTATCGGTGCAGGTCGTATCGGCAAAGTACATCTTCAGTCAATCACTTACCACGTAAAGGGCGCAGTTGTCAAGTCAATCGCAGACCCCTTTATGAACGAAGAAACTGAAGCTTTTGTAAAAAGTATGGGCGTTGAGGTAATCACAAAGGATTACAAGGAAATCCTGGCAGACCCCGAAATCGATGCAGTTATGGTTTGTTCTTCAACAGACACTCACTCAACAATTTCAGTTGAAGCAATCAACGCAGGTAAACACATTTTCTGTGAGAAACCCGTTGACCACTCAATCGAGAAGATTCAGGCTGTTGCAGACGCTCTCGAAGGCAAAAACCTTAAATTCCAGGTTGGCTTTAACAGAAGATTTGACCACAACTTTGCTGCTATCCGCAAGGCAGTTGACGACGGCAGAATCGGCGAACCCCATATCGTTAAAATCACATCCCGTGACCCTGAGCCCCCCAACCCTGCTTACATCAAGGTTTCAGGCGGTATCTTCCTTGATATGACTATTCACGATTTTGATATGGCAACATTCCTTGTAAACAGCGACGTTGAAGAGGTTTATGTTCAGTCAGCAGTTCTTGTTGACCCTGCTATCGGTGAACAGGGCGACGTTGACACTGCAATCATCACAATGAAAATGGCTAACGGTGCTCTCTGCGTTATCGACAACTCAAGAAGAGCTGCTTACGGCTACGACCAGAGAGCTGAGGTTTTCGGCTCAAAGGGTATGGTTGCTACAACTAACGACACTCTTTCATCAGCAGTTGTTTCTGACGCAAACGGTGTGACAGGCGAAAAGCCCCTCTTCTTCTTCCTTGAAAGATATATGCAGTCTTTCACAGACGAGGTTGCACAGTTTGTTGACGCTATTGAGAACGACAAAGATGTTCCCGTTGGCATCCACGCAGGTATGCAGTCAGTTAAAATCGGTCTCGCAGCTAAAAAATCTGTTGAAGAGCACAGACCTGTTAAACTTTCTGAGATTCAGTAAATTCGAGCAAAAAATTCACCTCCCCTTGTGTTTTCAAGGGGAGGTTTTTGTCTCAGTGCGGACATTGTCCGGACATTGTCTGTTTTTTTGCAGACATTGTCCACCAGAGATAGAGAAAGAGATAGAGATAGAGAAAGAGTTATATACAGAGATAGAAAGACGCTTTTCCCAGATTCGGAAAAGCGTTTTTTCACAAGAAAAATTATTTATTTTTATTAATTAAAAGCCTTGCAGATTCGTCTGCAAGGCTTTCTGTTATCTTTAAGTTATCAGTTGTATTTCGGGAGCCAGTCACCGTGAACTTCAATAAGCTCATCAACCATCTTAACGATATCGTCAATGTTAAGCTCTGATGCTGTGTGGGGGTCGAGCATAGCTGCCTGATAGATTGCGTCCTTCTTGCGTGTTACTGCTGCTTCAATTGTGAGAAGCTGAGGATTGATGTTTGTCATATTCATAGCTGCAAGCTGAACGGGAAGCTTACCGATTCTGCAGGGATGGATACCACTTGCATCAATAAGGCAAGGCACTTCAACACAAGCATCTCTGTCAAGGTTTTCAATAAGTCCGCCGTTGTAAACGTTACCGCCGATTTTGTAGGGCTTGTTTGTAACCATTGATTCCATAATGTATGATGCATATTCGTGTGACCTGTCGTGAGTGATTTTGCCGTCAGCAAGAATGCTGTCACGCTCTTTTTCCCAACCTGCAATCTGGTTTACGCAGCGTCTGGGATATTCATCAAGAGGAATGTTATATTTTTCAATCATTTCAGGATATTTATCCTTGATGAAGAACATATTGTATTCAGAGTTGTGTTCACTTGACTCTGTGCAATAGTAACCGAGTCTTCTGATATACTCATATCTTACCATATCGCCGTGTTTCTCGATTTCGCCGAGAAGTGCCTTGTCATTCTTTTCAATAGCTCTTCTCTTGATTTCGGGATAAAGGTCGTTTCCGTCCTTGTCCTTGATTTCAAGGAGCCACGCCATATGGTTGATACCTGCGATAAGGTCGTATCTGCCTTCGATTTTATCATCCATACCTACACCGCTGAGAAGGTCGCGTGAGCAGGTCTGAACACTGTGGCAGAGACCGATTGTCTTAACGCCTGTGTATCTTGTCATAAAGCCTGTGAG
Organism: Acutalibacteraceae bacterium; assembly: GCA_045542485.1. Taxonomy (GTDB): domain Bacteria; phylum Bacillota; class Clostridia; order Oscillospirales; family Acutalibacteraceae; genus SIG575. Next base: position 58,384 of record JAZQLC010000025.1, on the reverse strand, counting down.
GATTGCCATGGGATTTGTATAGTTAAGGAACCACGCGTCGGGACAAACCTCTTCCATATCTGCTGCAAAGTCAGCAAGAACGGGAATTGTTCTGAGACCTCTCATAATACCGCCGATGCCGAGTGTGTCAGCGATTGTCTGACGAAGACCGTATTTTTTAGGAATTTCAAAGTCAGTAATTGTGCAAGGGTCATAGAGACCTACCTGAATTGCGTTTACAACAAATTTTGCTCCGCGAAGAGCTTCTTTTCTATTTTCGACTCCAAGATGAGTTGTGATTTTAGCTCTGTTTTCGTTTACATTTGCATTGATTGCATTAAGAATAATTTCAGAATCCTTAAGACGCTGACCGTCAATGTCATAAAGTGCAAATTCAGCATCTCTCAGGCAAGGTGTACACATACAGTCACCGATAACATTTCTTGCAAAAACAGTACTGCCCGCACCCATAAAAGTAATTTTCATAATAAATCCCTCCAATATTTGGTGTTATATAAAATATATAATTTTTTCACTGAATCGTCAAGGGATTTTGAAAAATTTGTCAAATTATTTTTTGTTTTCTAAATCATAAACTATCACACTGTCAGGATAAAGCACATCCTTGTTTTCGCAGCCGTAAATACATTCACCAAGCCTTGCATCCTCAGGCACACATTTCTTTGCGTACATTTTTATTTCTTCCGTACCTCTGTTGAAGAGAAGAAGATAACCTTTCCGTCCGTTCCATCCGCAGACTGCTGTAATTTCAGAGCCTGATTTCAGTTGTTTCAAATCGTAGTTGTTAACATCAGACAAAACATCTGAATATTTGCGTCTGAGTGACAACGCCTTATTTATTGCTTCATATAAATGCTTTCTGTTTTTCCAGTCAAAATAATATTTATCGAAAAATGCAAGTTTTCCGTAAAGGGGATGTTTTCTCGGCAGAACAAATCTTCCTTTTTCCGTGTTTCTCAGGCCGAGATTCATAGGTTGTTTTTCAGCAAATTCCTGAGCGTTGTTGATAAAATAAACCGTGTTGGGTAAAAGTGCCGTCACAACAACTGCTGCCATTGATTTGAGAAGCCCCATCGTGCACATACTTCTCGGCGTATCTGCGTTTTCCGTGCAGGAAATTGACGGAATACATCCTGAAATACACTCTGTAAGCCGTTTGTTGAAGGTTGGCGATGAGTAACTCTCCTTATTCCACAAATCCCATATACCGCCCGTATAGAAGCTGTAACCGGCATTTTTCAATTCCTCTGAGGATGAGCTGTCAAACTCCTCTGACCACAGGAGAAAGGCTTTGTTTTTCCTTTTGATTTCTGAAATTATATTCTTTGTCAATTCCTCAGGCAGTGCGTGTGCCATATCAATTCTTGCACCGTCGATTGAATACTTGTCCATATAATAAGGAATTACATTCTGCACATACCGCCACAAATCCTTGTTCGGTTTTTCACCGGGAAAGACACTGCACTTCACCCCATCCTGAGCAATCATCGGCGGGAAAGAATCGCCGAATTTTTTTCTCGCATTTTCCGTGTTATCGAAATAGTATTTGAAAAATGTCACATCACTCCAGGGTGGTTGCGGGTCGTTGATTGTGTCGGCAAAACCGGGCATTACGGAAATTCCCAGATTCTCTGAAATAAGAGCCGTAAAGCTTTTTTCGTCACTGTAAAAATGATTCGCCGTATTCTCATCAGGCGGAAAAGAAAAACACTCTGCAAAAGCAGTCATATTTTCCGATTTGTATAACTGCTTCACATTTTTTTCGTTCACCGCGGTGTGACCCATTTCGTCACATTCAGGCGCTTTAAAATCAAGCAAACTATGGTTTTTAACCCAATAAAACCACTCGGGATGGGTTTCACACAAATCACTGTCCCTTGATGCCGTCCTGAATGCAAAATCAAGAACAACCCTCATCTGAAGCTTGTGACACGCTTCGCACAATGCTGAAAATTCTTCCTCTGACGTCATCCCCTCAAGGTGAGAATCGTGATAGCAATTGTCAATTTTCATAATATTTTTTATGGCATAGGGCGAAGGGAGCTCACCTTTCTGATTTGACCTGGACATCATAAAAACGGGAAGAAAATATATACCGCCAAAGCCCATTTCTTTGAGAACGGGAAGCAGTGCGATTGTCTTGAGAAAAGTTCCGTTTTCAAGACCGTTCCCGTGGTCCCAGGCTGAAAAGCTTCTGACAAAAAGCGAGTAAAAAGAACCCGTCTCCTTTTGCTTTGCTTTTTTGAACGATAATATATATTCAATTGTTTTTATGAAATAATCTCTTGAATCGACTAATATTTCACCCTGCTCGGGAGCCTTTTCAAACTCTGCGCTCACATAATTCCACGCATAGGGCATTTTATATTTTTCTCTTGTGTTTTTTTCATTTTCTCTTAAGATGTTAAGCACCCTTTTTAAATTCTCCATATGAAAATATCTCCTAGATTTATTCAATAATTATTCTTTGAGAAAAGACTTTAAATAAACCTGTTTTATAAAAAATTATTGAAATAATTATTCTCCCGTGTTATATTTATTAAAAGGATGTGATTTTATGGCAATCAAAACTTATGTTTTATCATCAATGGCAAAGGTTTTTCTCGACGAAGAGCCGAAAAATTATTTGAAAATCAACAGACTTTCAGGATTCAGAAATGAAAAAACGGCTTTTCAGTTTGCTTTCGCAAGTGACGAAAATTTAAACGATATCACAATCGAGGTTTCTGAAAATCTGAATATTTACCGAGTCCTTTCCGTACCCTCGGTGAAACCCGTTGACGGAGATGTTGATGACTATTATCTGAGAAAAACACCGGGTCTTTATCCCGATGTACTCCGTCCCTATAAAGGCGAAAATTTCACCATCCCGCAGAATACCTGGATGAGCTTTTATATTGAGGCTGAAAGCCCTGAAGCCGGAATACACGAAATCGAAATCACAGTTAAAAACCGAGACGGTGAAAGTCTTGGAAGTGAAAAAATCACTTTGGAAATTATCGACGCAGCTCTTCCCGAGCAGTCACTTATTTACACAAACTGGTTTCATTCAGACAGCCTTGCTACATACTACAAGGTTCCCGTTTTCAGTGATGAATTCTGGAGAATTGTGGAAAACTTCATCAAAACTGCATCAGAGCACGGAATGAACTTTATTCTCACCCCCCTTTTCACACCTCCCCTTGATACAAAAATCGGCTCAGAACGACTTACAGTTCAGTTGGTTGGCGTAAAAAAGACCGATGCAGGATACGAGTTTGATTTTACAAAACTGAAAAAATGGATTGATATCTGCAAGAAAAACGGCATCAGATATTTTGAAATGTCACATCTGTTCACACAATGGGGAGCTCTTCACGCACCGAAAATTATGGCTGAGGTCGACGGCGAAACAAAAAGAATTTTCGGTTGGGAAACAGATTCCACAGGCGACGAATATAAGGATTTTCTCACTTCCCTTGCACCCTGCCTTACTGAATTTTTAGAAAAAGAGGGTGTTGCAGACAACTGCTTCTTCCACGTTTCTGATGAGCCCAGCGAAAGTGCACTGGAAGTTTACGGAAAGCTCAGCACTCTTATGCACGAGCTTTTCGGAAAGAGATTCAGAATAATAGACGCACTCTCCGAATTTGAATTCTACGAGAAAGGATATGTGCCTCTGCCTATCCCCTGCGAAGACCATATTGAAGACTTTGCAGGAAAGGTACCTGAACTCTGGACATACAACTGTTGCGGACCGAAAGACCGCTATTACTCCAACAGATTCTTCTCAATGCCCTTGCAGAGAACAAGAATCATCGGTATGCAGATGTATAAATACAATGTAAAAGGCTTCCTCCACTGGGGTTATAACTTCTATTTCTCACAGCTTTCCGTCAGACCTGTTGACCCCTTTGCTGAATCTGACGCTGACTGCGCATTCTCATCAGGCGATGCTTTTGTAGTTTACCCTGCTCCCGACGGCACAGCCTGGACTTCTGTCAGACTGAAGGCTATGAATGAGGCTTTCCAGGATATGAGAGCACTTCAGCTTCTTGAAAATCTTGCCGGTAAGGATAAGGTTATGGAAATTCTCGAAAACAACGATGGCGAGAGATTCAATCTTACTTTCACCGATTATCCCAGAAGTGAAAAGTGGCACTTGGAAAAGAGAGAAGAAATCAATAAAGCAATCAAAGAACTCCTTTAATAAAATAAAGACTGCTTCAGTTCAACTGAGGCAGTCTTTTTTATTATAATTCAATTTTTCTGTCTTTGAAATAATATTCTCTGTCGTGGTCACCGATTTCCCTGAGCACTCTGCACGGGTTTCCCACAGCCACAACACCTGACGGGATATCTTTCGTCACTACACTTCCTGCACCGATTACCGTATTGTCACCGATTGTAACACCGGGCACAATCACTGCACCTGCACCTATCCAGCAATTTCTGCCGATTCTGACTGAAGAATTATACTGATAAGCCTTCTCGCGCAGCTCGGGTAAAATAGGATGTCCGGCAGTTGCAATCACCACATTGGGGCCGAACATTGTGGCGTCACCCACATAAATATGAGTGTCATCAACCATTGTCAAGCCGAAATTTGCGTACACATTTTTACCGAAATGCACAAACTTTCCGCCCCAATTTGCGTGAAGCGGAGGCTCGATGTAGCAGCCTTCACCGATTTCTGCAAACATCTCCTTGAGAAGTGCTTCTCTTTTTTTGCCTTCGGTAGGGCGTGTCATATTGTAATCGTAAAGTCTGTCGAGACATTTTTCCTGCTCTTCAAGAATTGTTTTATCATTAGGCAGATACAAATCTCCCGTATGCATTTTTTCTTTTTCTGTCATATCAGTTCACTCCTCGAAGTTGAACATTTTCAACATAGGGTCTTACCCTATCTGCCATTTTTTCCATATTGCTTTTCGGCAGTGCATTAAGATTTTCACCGATTAAATCACCGGAATCAATAAAGCCCTGAAGAAAGTAGTTTTTTGCGCCTTTTATAAGCTTTCCGATTTCTTCAAAAGCACTTTCCGTATGAAATTCTGCAACAACGGTTGTTCTGAATTCGTAATCACAACCCGCTTCATTGATAAGGAAATCTACGCTTTCTTTTATTTTTTCAAAGTCTATTTCATCTTTTCCCACCGTTTGAGCATAATATTCAGGTGAATTTTTTATATCCATAGCCACATAGTCAACAAGACCTTCGCGCACAACCTTTTTGAGTTTTTCAGGATACATTCCGTTTGTATCGAGCTTGACCTCATATCCGAGAGCCTTGATTTTACCGAGAAATTCTTCAATATCCTTCTGAAGAAGAGGCTCTCCGCCTGTCACGCACACACCGTCAAGAATTCCCTTTCTTTTCTTAAGATAAGAAAAAAACTCTTCCTCAGTTATATCGCTTTCGCCCTCTCCGAGAACAAGGGATGCATTATGACAGAAGGGACATCTGAAATTACAGCCGAATGTGAAGACGATACAGGCTACTCTGCCAGGAAAATCGAGAACTGTCATTTTTTGCAAACCTATCAATTTCATAAACTATATCCTTTCATATGGTCATATATTACCTCCCCACAGCATATTAAGTACAAAGGAGGTATGGAAATGAAAAATCCCGTTGAAGAACGAGCCGTTGAGCTTGGTGTATATATTGTAGAAAACCACTCCACCGTAAGAGCTACGGCGAAGCAGTTCGGAATCAGTAAATCTACTGTACATATGGATGTGGCAAACAGACTCCGTGAACTTAATCCCCATCTTTACAATCAGGTACGCGAAGTGCTGGATGTGAACAAGGCACAAAGACATATCCGTGGAGGAATTGCCACAAAAGAAAAATATAAAGCCTTGAAATAATTATTTGCCAATTCTGCCCGTCACAGACAGATACCACGATGTGAGAAGCGCAACTCCGATGAGAATCCACAAAACACCCGATGCAATAACAAATGTCAGGAAATCATCAAAGAAACTCATAAAGAGATTATACTCTCTCAGGGTCGACGCAAAGGAAATTTTGCCGAGAATTCCCGAAAACTTCGTAAGCAGAGAACACACAAGCACCGTTAACCCAGCAGAGCCGGACACTATGGCAAACCTGCGGAAAAGACGGTGTTTCTGTTTTTTGCCGTTGAGCGAAAACATAGCTGCGATAAGATATGCTATCAGCGCCATAAGTATAAAGAAAATATATCGGCTCACAGTCTTGGAGATTGAAAAATAGCCTATATATTCTTCAAAATTCCTGACAACCATAGAAGATTTATACTCATATGCCATCTTATTCGCGATTATTTCTGCGTTTACTTTTTCTGAATCCGTAATATCCGGATCATATTTTACAATGGCTGAATACAATTCAGCAGCCAGCGCATCTTCGTCAATTGTTTTTTGCCCTGCGTGGGGGTCCTTGGCAGAAACGGAATTGAAATAGATTGTGAAATCAGCATCAATTCTGCTTGAAGAGATAACTCCCTCAACTGCCTCATAATCAACTCCGCCCTTGGCAGCCACTGTTTTGCATCTTGTTACAATTTCATTGTTCAGCTCCGAAAAATAGGTTGTTCCCGAAACCCTGTCAATCAGGTCTTTGTCATTGAACAGAGTGACACCTGCAACAAGCATAACACTTGCAAAAACAATTGCCAATGCAAGAAAGAATGACACAATGTGAAATGCAGTGCCGGATAAGGAAAATGATGTTTTTTTGCTTTCCATACAATTACGCTCCCGTTATTTTACAACCTCAGGACCTGAAACCTTGTCTGCAAGAATACAGTAGGTTTTGCCTGTTTCTGTTTTGTATCTGCCGAAAGGATAGTCTGTGCAGATAACCAGCTGTTCTTTTTCTGCCTCAAGGTCATAGGGCAGACTACTCTCTGCCGTAATAACACTGCAGGAAGTTACCTGATACTTATACACACCATAGTTTGTGGTATAGGTGATAACATCTCCTTCTTTGAGAGTTTCCACCGCACCGACAAGATGAGTAGAGCTGTAACCGTAAAGCATAACGGGCTTATCAAAACCGGGAAGTTCCGTTGCAGAAATATGACACACACCACTGAGAAGCGCCTGTTCACTCAGACCGTAATAAACCTTACAGGAAAACTTTTCGCCACTGATTACTGCGTAACAGGAATTCATATCAGGCTCATCAATATCGGTAAAATAAACAGCGTTTTCTTCGTTGTCTGAACCTACAAATTCATCACTGAGACCGTATTGCGCAAACTGTGGTTCACTTTCGGAAAAATAATTATCAAGTACATTTTTAAAGTTATTTTTCAACGGAAAAAGCACAAGAAGTATAACTGCAAACAAAACAATTGCCTGACACAATATATTACAGAGTATCAAAAACAATTTTCGGTTTACAATCCTCTTATTTCTTTTATACGCACTGTTTTTGTCTTTATCAGATTCATACGCACGGGCATACTTATCAGCAAGGTCAGCGGCACTCTCCATTTTGTGCTTTACTGCCTTGTTGTATTCTTCACGGCGTTTCTGTTCTTTTCTCTTACCTCTGCTCAAAAGTCTACACCTGTCTTTGCCTTGCCAATTTATCTGTTAAGGAGAACATCCTTTTCATACTGCTTGATTTCTCCGTACCAGCTTTCGTCTGCGGGTACACCTGTCTGTCTGCAGTATTCTTCCCATACATCACCGAAGGGATATGTCTTCATTTCCTCATCAAGCATAAGCTTTTCTGTGAAATCACCTGCATCCTGAAGAGCCTTAAGCTTATCGTTGGGAAGAAGCAGCGCGTAGAGAAGAGCTTTCTGCATATTTCTTGTGCCGATTACCCACGCTGCCACACGGTTGATACTTGCGTCGAAGAAATCAAGACCGATAAGCACCTTTTCTTCTGCACCGTTTCTTACGATTTCTTTTGCGATTTCTTTAATTTCATCCTCAAGAATAACAACGTGGTCGCTGTCCCATCTGACAGCTCTTGTTACGTGAAGAGGAATTTTATCGAAAAATGCGAGAAGACTTGGGATTTTGTCACTTACAACCTCAGTGGGATGGAAATGGCCGTTATCAAGAAGATAGTAAACACCTTCTTTTGATGCTGCATAGGAAAGGCAGAATTCGTTACTGCCTACTGTATAAGCCTCAAGACCAATGCCGAAAACCTTACTTTCAATACAGTCAACGACACCCTCAAGCTTTTCTTCAAAAATTCTGTCAAGACTGTCTTTAAGTCTCATTCTGGGACCAAGACGGTCTGCAGGAATTTCTTTATATCCGTCAGGAATCCACACATTGTTAAGGCAGTGTGTTCCCAGCTCTTTTGCAAAATATGCCGCAATTCTTCTTGAAGCGATACCGTGTCTTATCCAGAACTCTCTCTTTTCATCATCAGGGCTTGTAAGAGTGAGACTGTCTGCCGCTTTTTCGTGGCTGAAGAATGTGGGATTGAAATCAACGCCTATATCGTTCTTCTTTGCAAACTCTACCCATTTTCTGAAATGCTCAGGCTTCAGTTCATCGCGTTCAGCCTTCTCCCCTTCGAAAATTGCATAGGAAGCGTGAAGATTGATTCTCTTCTTTCCGGGAATGAGGCTGATTGCTTTTTCAAAGTCTGCCATCAGTTCCTCCGGAGTTCTTGCTTTACCGGGATAGTTACCTGTTGTCTGTATTCCGCCTGTGAGAGCGCCGCCAACATTTTCAAAGCCGGTAACATCATCACCCTGCCAACAGTGGATGCTGATAGGGATGTTTTTAAGCTTCTCAATAGCCTTGTCTGTGTCAACACCCTGTTTTAAATATTTTGCTTTTGCTTCATCGTAGCGATTCATAAATACACCTCTGAATTGTATTGAAATTTATAAATAGGAATTAACCTCATATATTTTAAAACAATCGTTTTTCCGTGTCAACAATTGTTTTAATATTAACAATTAAAAATCGAGAAAAAGATGACAATAATCGTTTGAAAACTCAATTTTCGTCTTATCTTTCCCATTATCCTTGACAAATCTGATGCAGGTAAGGCCTGTGTTTTCCTGACAGAAATTGAAGCTGTCACTGACCTTTACACCTATCGCTGCATTAGTCAGGTAGTTGTTGAAGGTACCGTGTGCAAAAAGCATTACGGTAGCATCGTCGCCGAATCTTTCACGGATGCGGCTGATTGCCTCCACTGCCCTCTCATATGTACTCTCTCTGTCCTCTGCGGAAAGAGAAAGAGCATAAGGTTTTCCGTCAGAATACATCCTTATCCGCGGATAGATTTTCTGCAGTGACGCAAGACCCACTCCTTCATATCCTGCATCTGTCCCTACTTCAAAAAGAAGAGGTAAGATCTCAATTTCCATACCTTTGACCTTTGCAGTTTCGGCAGCAGTTTCCACTGCGCGGATGTGAGGGCTTGAAATAACAGCATCAAGCGCAACATCTTTCATACGCTTGGCAAGACGCTCTGCCTGTGTATGTCCCAAAGGAGAAAGTTCAGGGTCAACGCAGTTTTTCTCCCCCGTATTACCCAGAGATTCACCGTGACGCGTTATATACAAATCCACCCTTTTCACCGACCTCACATCAAACATATGACATAGCCACAACTTGTCACGATAAATATATCACACTTTTAGAATTAAAGCAATGCAAATGAAAAATTATAATAAGTTTTTGAGTTTTTTCGTTATTTTTTTGTTTTTCTCTTGATTTTATCAATGATTTGGTATATAATGTTTCAGTCTCGTGATTATTGCAGACACAAATATCGGGGTGTGGCGAAGTTTGGTATCGCGCTTGGTTCGGGACCAAGAGGCCATGGGTTCAAGTCCCGTCACTCCGACCACCTAAGTACAGCTTAGGTAATACAGCCGAAATCCCTTGAAATATAGGGGTTTCGGTCTTTTTTATGCTCAAAAATAACGGAAGCGCCCTTGAGTGGTGCTGTGCAGAGATAAGAAAATAAGAATAAAGGCAAAATGCTATCCCACTTGAAAATGACATTCAGGTGTGGGTGTTTTTTGTCCATGTTTTGGGACTATCCTAATATTATAGTTGTAAAGAGGATATATTGTATGCTATAATATGTGCGTCGCATATTTGGGATGCGTATGGATGTAACGAATTATTGAAGGTGTATAATTATGAAAGATTGTAAAAAAGGTGATTTGTTTTGTACAACAGAAGGAAGATATGATAAGGATATAATTATTGATATTCCTGCTGTTTGTGCATATCTAAGAAAGCAACGAGAAAAAGGAAGAAAAAGGGAAGATATAAAACAAGAAGAAATAGAAAAATTTATTATAACAAATAAGTAAGCAAATAAATTTTAATAATTTTGCGATAGTAGTGATGCTTTATACAAGTATGATATTGCCGAGCAATATATGGCAATAGGTAGTGTTACAAAAGATGGAAAGACTTTTATTATTATCGTGGTTTGAAACCATACCCCTAAAATTGAAACTCTCACATTCAATTTGAAACCCTACTCTCAAATTTGAAACTCTCCCTATTTTGTATCAAAGGTGGAGTAGTTAGACACCTAAGTACAGCTTAGGTAATACAGCCGAAATCCCTTGATTTATAGGGGTTTCGGTCTTTTTTATACCTCAAAGCACTCTGAAAATGAGTGCTTTTTTCATTTTTACGGCAGTTCCGTAAGTGTAAAAGTTTTACGGAGTATGTTAAAGTTTTACGGAGTATATAAAAGTTTTACGGAGTATAAAATCACCACCCCTGCCATTTGCAACAGCATAAAAAACTGTTGCGTTTTTCTTGGTATAGGTGGTATAATTATCTTGACAAATACGAAATTGAAAGGAAGATTCTGTGCTACTGAAATTAGTTTCATTTATTGCATCAATATTATTATTTTTCACTTCATCTGTAACAGCACCCCAAAAACCAAACGTACCTGTAGAAGTGCTTGATAATTTAAGCGAAAACAGAACCGCAGATGAGATAAACGGTGCAAACGGAACAAGGTTCTATATTCAACGACCGAAGAGTGAAAAGCTGACAGAGGTTAATGCTTCTGATTTCGGGCTTTCGGAAAGTAATGAAGATAATTTCACCGCTTTTCAGAATGCACTTAATTTCTGCTCACAAAATCCGCAGACAAAGCTTGTTATTGACAAGGGTACATATTATTTCAGAAGCCTCAACGGTCTTGATGCCAACAACTGCACAGATTTGCTGATTGAGGGAAACGGTGCAACATTCGTTTTCTCCTCAACAGGTTATAAGTTTTTTATCAGAAACAGCGACTGTGTTGAAATACGCAATCTTAATTTCGATTGGAACTGGTCAGAAAGTCCCCTCGCTTCAATTGTCACTGTTCAGAACAGCAATGCCGATACTCACACGCTTGACCTTGTTTTCAAGGATGCTGAATACTGCGATGAAAACAGCCGTCTTATGGCGATTACGCAATGTGACCCTGAAACATACACATTCGGTGCAAAATATTCATCAAAAGAAAATTATCTTTATCAGGATGCAACGAGTATAAAATCCGTTCAGAAGATTTCCGATAACACTTTGCGTGTTGCTCATAACGGCTGTATGGATAATTTCGAGAATGGCGAAACATATATTCTCAGGCACTATGTCTATGACGGGACGATTTTCAGTATCAGAAATCAAAGCAAGAACATAACATTTGACAATGTCAGCATTTTTGGAAGTCCCGGTATGGCATATATCTGTGAGGACAACAGCTCACATTTTCAGATTATCAACAGTTTTATCGGTGTTAATCCTGAATACAAAGACAAACGATGCGTGTCTTTGTGTGCCGATGCAATTCATATTGTAAATACCGACGGTTGCTTCAATATTTCCGGTTGTGACATAAGCGGAATGGGTGATGATGCCATTAACGTTCACGACGGTCTTGGCTATGTTTCGGCAGTAAACGATAACACCCTTACTCTGATTGCTTCAGCAATGAGATTGAATGAAGGCGATGTTCTTGCATTTAAAAATAAAAAGTTTGAAAATACAGAATTTACTGCAAAAATAGTTTCTGTGAAAGCACTTGAAGGAATAACAAAAGAGGTTGTTGTTGAAAGTCTGCCCGAAAGCGTAACGGAAGGCTGGACCGCTTACAACACAGAATGCAACAGCAGTAACTATGTTATTTCAAACAATTATTTCCACGAAAACAGAGCAAGAGGTCTGCTTCTTCAATCTTCAAACGGACTTTGCGAGAATAACCGATTTTATAAAACTATGGCACAGGCAATAAAAGTTGTTATGGATATTGAACCCACACTCTGGCAGGAAGGCACAGGCGTTGATAATCTTATTATCCGAGGCAATACCTTTGAAAAGTGTAATTACAGTGACTGGGGTTCTGTAATTGAAATCGGTACGAATATTGCAGGCAGAAGTGCAGAAACAGCCGTTTTTACGAATATTGAAATCAGCTCAAACAAGTTTACAAGCCTTCCGTCAATGCTTCTCAGAGCTGATAATGTAAATGGTTTTGTTTTCTGTAACAACACTATTGATGCGGGCGAATTCTTTGATAAAAATTCAACACAAGGCAGAATTCAGTTCGAAAAATTCTGTTCAAATGTAACTTACACAGATAATGTTTTTGTTGACGGCGGATTTTTACAATTCAAAGAAATTGCAAAAGCAGATAACATCTGTGTCTGGGCACAAATCAATTCACAACTTTGAAGCAATTAAAACCTTAAATACAACTTAGGTAATACAGCCGAAATCCCTTGATTTATAGGGGTTTCGGTCTTTTTATACCTCAACGCACTCTGAAAACGAGTGCTTTTTTCATTTTTACGGCAGTTTCGTAAGTATAATCGTATACGGAGTATAGGTAATCGTATACGGAGTGCAGGTAAATAGTTTTACGGAGTATGTTAAAGTTTTACGGAGTATAAAATCACCGTCCCTGATACTCGTAACAGTGTAAAAATATCCCGTGGAAGTGATGTTCACCTCCACGGGATGCATGTTTAATAAAGCCTATAGAATTTAATACCAAATCCAACCAAAGAGAAAGATTATGATAAGCCATTGCCACCAAGCATAAGATACTGTCACTTTGCAAGTATCTTCAACAATGTTTCCATATTCGTCTGTGACTGTTACTGTGATTTCAGCCTCACCTGTGCCTGTTGCAGTAACATTACCATCTTTGTCAACTGTTGCTACAGATTCATTTGATGATGAATATTCCACAGTATAATCAACATCACCAACAAACTTCACATCAGGTTCTATTTTAGTAGTTCCCTTATAACTTACAGAGATATCAAAAACTGTAACGCTCTCTACAACCGGTCGTTTTCCTGCATTTACTGTTACGTCAGTTTTTCTCAAAGCATAATGCCTGTTTTAATAATTCATCTCCGCAATTTTATAATCACTATCCCCGGCTTCCAAGGAATTGTTCTGAATATTTTTTAGCATTCGTATTTCGGGTATATACAACGTGAAAGGCATGTGGTTCTGTTAAGCCATCTACGATAAATGTACCGATATCGACATTACTGACAACAGACTCATATAAAAAACTAATACCGATACCGCTTGATACCAACGCTTTAATAGATACAAAACTGCTGATGGAAACTTGTCTGTGAAAATCATTCAGCTCATAACCTGAAGAAATCAGTCTTTCCTCAAAAATGCGTCGAGTGCCCGAACCCTCTTCTCTGACGATAATGGTTTCTTTTAATAAGTCTTCAATTGTCAGGTGCCTTCCGCACAATGGACTATTTTTCGCACATATTCCTATAAATGGTTCCATACGGAATAAATAAGAATCATATTTAGTCTTGCTGAATGTTCCTTCTATAACCGCAAAGTCCAACAGATTTTCATCTAACATTTGCAACAAGTGCTTTGTGTTATCAACAACGAGAGATAACTCATGGCTTGGAGAACTTAAATAATCCTTAATGGCATCGATCAACACATAATCTCCGATCGTTTTCGTTGCTCCTATACGCAGTTTAAAGCGTTCTTTATCAGCAATAGCCAGTTGCAGTTCTTCAAACTGATATTGCATAGAAATGGCGTATCGTTCTAAAAGCAAGCACTTTTCAGTTTTGTGTAAAGTATGACCGTCATATAAGAACAGCTTTGTACCCAAAGATTGCTCCAATGATTGGATCTGTTTTGTTACTGCCGGCTGTGAAAGATGAAGGCGTTCTGCAGCCAATCGATAGTTCATTGTTTGGCAGAGTGCAAGAAAGGTTTGAAGTTTCGAATCCATATTATTTCCTCCGATAACTATTTGGAATCAGGCTATTCCATATAATAACTTTATCTTATCATACATTCGTGGTAAAATAAAGAGGAAATACAAAAATAGTTCGAGGAGAAGAAAAATGGAAACGACATCAAAAAAACGAGGTATGTTTATACTTGGCATTGCTATCTGTTTTGCGGTTGCAGGCTTGTCGATTATGTTGGAGAAACTCATTCCCGGTGAGATTTTAGGAGCATCCATCATAGCTCTGTTTATGGGCACAATCATTAACAGCTTTTTTCATCCAAAGTGGATACAGCCTGCACTGAAATTCACATCTAAAAAAATATTGAAAGTTGCAATCGTTCTTTTAGGTGCATCTTTATCTATCAATACAATTATGTCAGTTGGCAAGATGACATTTTTTGTGATGATTTTTACTTTTGCAATGTGTTTTGGTGGCGGTTACTTTATACGCAAAATCTTTGGATTGAATTGGAAACTTTCAAATCTCATTTCTGCCGGAACAGGTATTTGCGGCGGATCTGCTGTGGCAGCTATTGCACCGGTAATAGATGCAGATGATAAAGATGTTGCATTTGCCATGTCTTCCACCTTTTTATTTGATATGGTGATGGTTGCTCTTTATCCTATCATGGGTAAAGCATTGAAAATGACAGATATCGCCTATGGAATTTGGGCAGGAACATCAGTAAATGATACTGCCAGTGTTGTAGCTTCCGGATATGCGTTTTCCGAAATGGCGGGAGATTTTGCAACAATGGTAAAACTTACCCGAACAATTGCTATTATTCCTACTGTCCTGGTCTTTGCCTTTATCAGCACACGCATTAAACAAAAGGAAATGAAAGTAGCAAACAATGGTAAAAACGTGAATCTCGTGAAAATCATCCCTTGGTTTATTGGTGGTTTTCTGTTGTTGGCTATTCTGAACAGTATCGGATTAATTCCCGCTACATTATCAAGCGTTATTAAAGGAATAAGCAAATTTTTAATGGTAACCGCTTTAGCCGCTATCGGTTTGAGTACAAGTATAACCGATTTCAAAAAAGCAGGACTCAGGCCCATGTTTTACGGAATCACAATTGATACTCTTGTTACCTTGACAGCACTGGTTGTTATCTGGTGTATGGGCTTGATGTAATCCTGAAAAGATAAAAATAAGAATATCATAATCGAAGAAAACAGAATCTTCAGAAGCAACAGTTTAAAAATGAAAACTGTTGCTTTTTTCTTTGTTCTAATTTCATGAAATCTTTATAACCCTCTTTCCTAGTTTCACCGCTAATCGTTCAAACTCCCACGCCCCTGCTGACGGATGTGTTACATAAGTTACGACTGTGTCAGCCTGTTTCAGCATCCATTTATGCGCATATTACTGTGCTTCAATATCTTTCGTCAATATTACCAGTTTTTTGCCACTTCTTTTGTGCAATATCTCTGTGCTGTCAATTGATTTTCTTTCAAAAATAAGTATAATTAATTCTCGGTAATAAAACATTTTATAGCAACATACACAGAGGTACTTATGCAAAACTACATTCAATTACTTGGTCACGCAATCGGTTTTATTTCAGTCGCTTTATTCTTTTTCTCTTATCAGCGCACCAAAAAAAGCGAGATAATGATTATTCAGACTGTTGCAACAGCTTTAAGCTGTGTACAATATCTGCTCATAGGCGCTACTTCAGGTTTCGCTTTAAACATCGTATGCATTATTCGTAATTTTGCATTCTTCTACCGTGAAAAAAATAATAAAACAGACCTGGCGACGCCCGTTATTTTCGCCGTTATCATAGCCGGAGCAAGTTGCTTCTCATGGGAAGGCATTCACTCATTGCTTATCACTCTCGGACTTGTTGTAAACACCCTCTGTATGGGTATTTGCGATACAAGAAGCTTCCGCAAGACAATTCTCATCTCCTCAACACTTATTCTTGCTTACAACTTCTTCGCACTTTCATACAGCGGTATGTTAAGCGAATCGATATCACTTATTTCAGTCGTAATCGGTATCATCCGTTACAGAAACATCAAGCCTATTTCAATTGTCAGAACAACAGAAGAAAAAATTGCGGCTTAAAAACATATCTCAAAGCAACAGTACTACGCTGTTGCTTTTATTTTTTAGCTAATTTTATAACCCTCTTCCCCTGCTTCACTGCCACCTAAGTACAGCTTAGGTAATACAGCCAAAATCCCTTGAACATAGGGGTTTCGGTCTTTTTTATACCTCAACGCACTCTGAAAATGAGTGCTTTTTTCATTTTCTCCCCCACCTTTACAACAGTACAAAAAACTATTGCGTTTTTGCCCATATGGGTGGTATAATCATCTCGGCAAATAAGATTTTGGCGAACAGTTGAAGTGTGCAGTTGTAGGGCTCGACATCCTTGACGAGCCGTTAATTTCTTATGATTTTCACGGACGGTCGAGGAGGATAAGCCTTTATAGAGATAATAACTTGAAATAATTTATTTTGACGGTAGCTGATAGTTATTGCACAGGCGAAATTAAATACACAAGGTTATTTTAAAATGCTATACCAAGGGTATGAAAGGGCGCTGAACGCGTTATCGTTGTGTTTTAATGTAGATTGTTGTCAAATCAAAAAATGCGTTTCGATGCCAGGTATACGCGATATAAACAATTAACCCGTGGAACTACTCCACGGGTTTTTGTATTGCTGTTAAGTTTAATCGTCAGTTGGCACACCGATGAATTTTACGATACTATCCACCTTATCTGCGGGACAGGAGAACCAAGCGAAATTTTTATTAAGGAAGCCGAAAATCATATCATCTTTGTGTTGTTTTGCGATGGTGAGAAACGGCGGAAGGTCACTGATTTGTACGCAAATAATACCTTTTCTTGGTTTTCTCCTTGTATCAATACGGATTTTACTTCCCGCCATTACACCCACTGATTCAAAACTTGAATCGTGAACATAAATCTCTCTGAAACGAGAGTTTTCATCGTATTCAGGATTTTCAAGATGCGGATAGTATTTTTCGTTTCCCATAAACGAACGGATAACTTTGTCGTCATAGTCTTTACCTGCACTCCTGCAGAAAAGCTCAAGAATCGGGAACGGCATAGGTGAATCTTCAGGCGACATAATTTCAATTATTTCTAAAATCTTTGTTGCGTCAGTATTCATAACAAAACTCCTTTCAAAACATGTACCAATATTAAACTTCAAGTACGGGTACACCGATGAATTTCACCGTTCTGTCAAGGTTTTCTTTTAAGCAGGTGAAACAATTGAAGAAAGAATTTGGGAAAGTGAAAAGCATTGTGTCTGCCGATTCCCTTGCAAAAGCGAGAAGCGGATAATCCCCAATCTGAATACAAACAAGACCTGTTTTTCTTTGAACAGATGTGTCAATGACCACCTTGTCGCCGAACCCGATTCCTTTGTTTACAAAACTGTCGTCACGCTGATAAATCTCTCTGAAACGGAATCCTTCGGCATGTTCGGGATTGTCTTTGTGTAAATCGCGACAATAACCAACTGAACCAATCGGACACAAATCTTCAACAGAATTTTTGCCCATAAATCTTCTGCGGACTTCTGAAAGGGCGAAAACATCAACCGTGTTGCCTGTTGAATAAGTGATCAGGTTGCTTATGATTTCCATTGCTTCAAGGTCGTGGATTTCTGCTGTTGAACTTCTTTTTTCGTTGTTCATAATTTTTCTCCTTTGTTTTGAAATATTAAGGAGAGAAAGTGTGCTTGTTCACTTATAATCGTTATTTTATTGTATCGTGTAGGAACAAAAGTATATCTCGTATTGTGGACTTTTCTCCTTGACTTCAGCATACACTAAAGGATCACTTAAGTCAACGCGTAATAGCGCACGAAATTTTCGGGCCTTTTTTCAAACATGAACGTGCAATGCGCACAAAAGGCAATAATTTTTCTTTAAAATGAATTATCCCCTATATCTTCTCCCAAGTCGCAGGTGTATCTCCATTCTACTTCATCACCATTTTTCAGTTTATAATCGCTGCAACCGTAATTTGGGAAAGTGCCGTTTACACAGTACATCCACCCAGATTTTGTTCCGCAGTCCTTTTCGTAAATCTGGCTAATTCCCTCAATGTAATAATTATCATATCCGGGTGTGTAGGAGCTTTCCATCTGAATATTGTTTTCTTTGCATACTCTTTTTAATACATCAAAAACTGTTTCTCCCTCTTTGAATGTAACTGTTGTTTTTCTCAGAATAACACCATCAGCAGGGAGAAATTCTTTTTTGCTTTCTTTCAGATTTTCCATATTATTCAGTATGGTTTTGCATTCAATAACAAAAGTACAGGTGTTTTTCTTTTTTGTTGTAGTTTCAGGATTTTTAGTTTTTGTTATGTTTTCCGTCTTTTGTGTAACATTAGGTTTTGTTGTACTTTCTTTGGCTGTTGTTGATTCTGTGAATGTTTCTTCTGTTTCACTAAAAGAAGTTTCTGTTATTTCACTTGTAACGGTTGTTTCTTTCTGTGTGGTTGAGGTTTCTGAATTATCCACCTTTTCAACTGTCAGACCGCAGCCGCTGAAGAGCAGAATAAAGCACAGAAACAAAGGCAATATCTTTTTCAATTTTTCCCTCCCCGAAAAGTTCATATTTAATTTTAACTCTTTCAAGTTTTTCAGAAACAGGTTTATATCCTACGAGCAGAATCAGGAATGTGGTTATGCCATGAATAAGATTATATACAACCCCCGATGAATAAATTGATATAATTGACCCCGGTGAAAAATCTTTTGTCATCAACACTACTGAGCCAAAATCGACTATAATTCCGTACACAATAAAACAGACAATACCGCCCGTAATGCTTATAAGAATATTTGACTTCCTGATTTTTTCGTTTTCACATATAAATGCTGCCACATATACCGTCATTGCCATTCCCAGCATTTGAAAAGGTGTAAATGCACCCTGACCGAAAAACAGATTAGAAAGAATCATTGATAATGCACCAAGGGCGAAACCGATTTCTTTCCCGAAAACTACGGCTGAAATAATAAGTATTGCGCACATAGGTTTTACCTGCGGTATCTGAAAAAACGCAACTCGTGAAGCTACGGCAATTGCGGAAACCGATGCCATTATTACAAGCTCTCTTGCACCTAATTTTTTCTTTTTGAGTTTGAGAAAGAAAGGAATAAACGCTGTCAGGGCAATTAAAACTGCTGTTATGTAATACTGCTTTCCCTCAAGAAAAAATGCACCGACCAAAACGAGAACAGGTGCTAAAATGAAAATCAGAATATATGGAATTATTTTGCTTTTAAGCATTCAATCACATCCTCACAGGTAAGTGCGTTTTTGATTATACCTCTTGCAATTCTGCAGGCAGATGTTGTATAAAAAACATTTGAAAGGAAAAATTCACGGGCGGTTGAGTAGGAAGAAATTTTTCCGTCAAAGACCATAGCACAGTAATCAGCGTGTTTTGCAAGAAACTCAATGTCATGGGAAACCATAACGATAGTTTTGCCTTTGCTTTTAAGTGAACGGAGAATTTCCGCAAACCCCTCTTTGAAATCGTTATCGAGACCTTTTGTCGGCTCATCAAAAAGCATAATATCAGGATTTTTGAGCAGTAACATTGCCATTGCTGCTTTCTGACATTCGCCACCGCTTAAATCATACGGGTGTTTTGAAAGCAGTTTTTGAATTCCCATTAATTTTGCAATTTCGTTGATTTTTTCCTCTGTACTACAGATTTTTTTCAGGTTAAGTTCAACTGTTTTCTCTGTGAAAATGAGCCTTGCATCCTGTGGCAAAGATGCAATTTGTAAGTTCTTTGGAATTTTCACTTTACCTTTATATGGACCTTCCGTTTTTGCAATAATTCTAAGAAGTGTAGATTTTCCTGCACCGTTACCGCCTGTTATTGCAAAAATTTCACCCTTGGGAATTTTAAGGCTGATGTCCTTTAAAATATCTTCACCGTTTTTGGAATATCTGAAAAATACATCTTTTATTTCTACTGAAAATTCTTCAGGTTTCTTTTTTTGTTCTTTTCTGATTTCCGCAATTTTATTATCAAGTATTTCCCTGAGCCATTTTCTGCCCTCTCTTACAGTTACGGGACAATCTCCCTTTTTAATTTTAGAATAAATTCTCATTGCGCTTGGCAGAGAAGATTTCATTACATCAAGTTCTCTGATTTCTGACGGAGATGAAACTGCAACAAGTTCTCCATCGTCCATTACCACAACTTTGTCTGCGACAGGGAAAATTTCTTCAAGGCGATGCTCTGTGATTATAACCGTTACGCCAAGCTCTTTGTTGATTCTGTCGAGAGTTGTAAGGAATGTTTCTGCAGAAACTGGGTCAAGCTGTGATGTGGGTTCGTCAAGAATGAGAATTTCAGGGTGCATCGCCATAACTGAAGCCAGATTCAGCATTTGCTTCTGACCGCCTGAAAGTTCGTTTGTTTTTTTATCAAGCCATTCTTCAATGCCGAAGAAAGTTGCCATTTCAGCCATTCTGACTGTGATTTCCTTTGATTTCAGTCCCATGTTTTCAAGACCGAATGCAAGTTCATGCCACACCTTATCAGTTACAATCTGATTTTCAGGGTCCTGCATAACAAAGCCTGTTTTGTCGGTCTTTAAAATTATTTCGCCCTCTTTTTGACCTTTGGGTGCAAGAACTGTTTTCAAGTGCTTTAAAAGTGTTGTTTTACCGCAACCGCTTTTTCCGCACAGAACCACATATTCGCCTTCATCAATTGTAAGAGAAATATTTTTAAGTGCAGTTTTTTCTTCAAGGGGATACCTGAATGTCAGATTTTTGATTTCAATCTGCGCCAATTTAATTCCTCCTTCAAATCAATTATCAAGGGTAAAAAACAAAGTAAAATATAAATTGCTATGGTTGCAATTTCAAAAGCCGACAACGGATTTATTACCATATTTATTTCTCTGATAAGATAGGTAATGCCGTCAGTTTTTTGTGAATTTATAATTATATACGGGTTATATGATGCATAAAGTCCGTCTTTGAATTTGCATATTGCAACAACAATATCGGCAATAATCATAACCGATAAAACAATACCGTCACTTTTTGTAAAACGGAATCTTGAATAAAAACTTCTTTTGCCTATGCCATAATTTCTCGCTCTCATTGAATCTGATGTTTCAATGGCATTTTCAAGTGCCCATGTAACAAGAATGGAAACGGATTTAACTGCATTTCTGATTCTGTTCATGATTTTCTTATCGTACTCTGACTGCATAAAGCCTTTCTGTGCCTGTGAAATCTCTGCATATTTTCTTGTGTATAAAGGCACAAAACGAAGTGCCATAGTAACCACAAGTGCTGCTTTCGGAATACCTTTGCCGAGAACAAACATTATTTTATCTGCCGTTACAATTTCGTTGAAACAGAAAAACCACAGCATAGTTGTTACAACTGTTAAACCTAAAACAAAGCCGTAAACATAGGCTTCAAGAGTTATGTTGTTGCCGTTACTGACTTCATAAAGTACAGTCATTCCGTAGTGATTGAAAATTCCGTTTATGATAGTTACAAAAACAAGCATCGGCAGAATGAAAGTGAAAATTTCTTTTACTGCTTTTTTGCCTTTCAGTCTTATATCAAGGCAGACCGATGCAAAAAAGGACACAGAAAGGCATACGGGATGTAAAAATAACATCCCGAAAGTAATAACACTTATAAAAAACATTACATTCACCCATGGGTGATAACTTTTAAATCCCGTAGCCATAAAATTAAAATCCTAAAAATCCAAAAATGCTGCTGAAGAATGATGCTATCGCTTGGAAAATATCAATGAAGAAAGCGAAGAAGCTATTAGTCACTTCTGCGTTTTCGATATTCTCTACTGCGAATATGTAGCCTGAATCATTCTTATAGAACAAAGTTCCGTCTTCTGATACATCAATAGGGCTGATGCAGTAATTTTTTTGTCCTTCGTCAGGAACAAAAAGGTCTTTTGCCTCTGCAGAAGTGGCAGTTGCGGTAGTTTCAATCAGACTGATGCCGCCGGGTCCTGCATTGTAAGTGGAGTAAACATAAGTTTTTCCGTCTTTGACAGAAACAGTCAATTCATTCTGAGGATAACCTTTCATTGATACAAAATAAACTATGCTCATTTTTTCTGCGTCAATTACTTTTATATAACCTTTGCCGAAACCTTCGCCCTGAACACCTATATAAATTCTGCCGTCAGAAAGTGTGGGAGTTGATGTTGACGCACCGCCAAGAGAAAGTGTTTTAAGAGTCTCATCATCAAAACTGCCTGATGCAAATTTCACAGAGTAAAGGTAACCCGCTTTTGTTGCAAAGTAGAGAGTTTTCTTTGTCTTATCATACAATATACCTGAACGCTGGTCGCCCTTGATTTCAAGAGAATCAATTTCTTCACCTGTGTTTTTATCGAAGCAGAAAAGATGTGATGTTTTATCAGCAGAAGATGTTCCGTCATCAGAGCCGAAAACTATAAAATCACCGATAACCACACCCTTTGCCCAATAGAATCCGCCTTTGTGAGAGTAAGTCCACATAGCGGTCTTTTCTTCATGGGTTGCTTTTTTGTCTTCATCCTTTGTACTGATGCAAACATAGTTTGATTTATCAGTTTCACTGTTCCAGAAGCCTGTATAAACTTTGCCGTCAGACACAATGATTTCTGTCAGCGACTGACCACCCAAAGCATCTTTGTAAACCCATTTTGATTTAAGTGTTTTGAAATCAAAAGCCTGAACAGTAGCATTATCGAGAGGGCAGTAGATTACTCCGTCTGAATATGTTGGCTGTGTATAACTGTAAGAAGTTGTGTCAACCATATCTGCTTCTTTCAGAATGTCACCGTTTTCAGCGTCAATCTTATAAATTTTCTTTCCGCTCAGAACAATGAGTACATCGTCAACCACTAAAGGAGGTGTGGGAGCCTCTCTGTATGATGTACCAAGCTTTAATGCAAAGCGGAGATTTGCCGTGTCTTGTGATATAGGGGTATCATATTCAGTTGTTTTTGCACCTGCAATCAAAGTTACAGAAGAAAAAACTAAGAGAATTATCAGCAACACGGAAAGAGTTTTTTTGAATAATTTCAAGATTTTCACCTACTTAAAAGAAATTCGCAATATAGTTGTAAGCCCATACAACACAAGCAACAATTTTATCAATAATGCCTTTGAAGAAATCAAGAATTTTCTGACAAACTGTGGGCTCTGTGGGTTCTTCAGGATTTTCAGGTTCTTCAGGGGTTTCAACTTCTGCTTCTTCAACTGTTACTGTTGCCCAGTCGATAACAACAGGACCTTCTGCAATTGAACCTGCAACATAAAGTTTGTATTCGCCTGCTTTGTCAAATGAAACCTTTGCTTCACCGTTTGCATTAAGTGTTGCAATTTTTTTATAACCACCATTGTTGTCTGAACAGTAAACATCTGCACCTATTGCTTTTACTGAGTTCTGGGAAATTGTTTCTTCTGTTGCGTTACCGTACCATGAGCTGAATGCAGTTGCCGAAAGTGTGATTTCTTCGTTTTCTTTTACTTTGAATTCATCTTCTGCAAAAACGCCCTTATAATCTGAATACATCATCAGATCCTGATAGAAGAAATATGTAATTTCATCTCCGTTTTCAACTACTGCTGTGTCACAAGCAAGACCTGTGTATGAACCCCAACCTTCATTGTAAATGCCGTCATTGGGCATTCTGTCGCCAAGGAAGAAACCTGATGAAGCAGTTTCTTTTCCAAAAGATGTCGTAATAAAACTATAAGTCATTACAAGATAATTGTCTGCAGTTTCGGGAGTAAAAGCATCTCCGTAAAGTTTTTTATGTGCAGCAACAATTACATCGAAAATTGTAACTCCGTCAACGGGATTTCCGTTATGGTCTGCCGTTGCAACTTCGTAGCCATATTCCCTTGCAATACCTTCTTCAACTGTTATTTTTTCTTTTGGCATAAGAACTGTTCCGTCAAATGCACTGAAATAAACTTCGACCGATGTGTCAGCAGCAAGCACTGTAGGAATGAGAGAAACCAGCATTACAAGTGCAAACATTAAAGATAATAATTTTTTCATAAATAATTTTCCTTTCATTTTTAATATTGCCACTTTTCAAACTGTGTTCACTCCTTCCGATGGCGTTCCGACTTTTACGGAAATGGCATTTGCGACGGATTTTCACCGAACTCACCGATTTAAAATAATTCAAAGAGGATTACTCCTCACTTTTGACTTTTTCTCTTTGTGCCCGTTCTTCCTTTAAACGCTTTTTACGGGCAAGGCGTTTTGCTCTGTTTTTATCAAATTTCTTCTGCCTTTTCGGCTCTTTAAGACCGGCCGCCTCCAATGCCCACGGCCATGGTCCGAAATAACCTTTGATTTTCATCACATCATAATCGGAAAAATCAGATTTTTTAGGAAGTCTGTTTTCTTTCTCGGCAATCTTTTTCAGTTCACCGAGATAATATTCCCGTGTCAAACTCTTTTCATCAGGCATTGGTTTCACCTCCGAACAATAAAAAAATCCGCCTTCATCGCGGTGATGAAAGCGAACGGAAAAATGAGCGTACTTAGAGAAAGGCACACCAAAATAACCGCACCTTTCATAACCCAAAAGTGTTTCAACAAAAAACGAACAAGGCAGGTATTCCGACTTTTACGGTAATGGCAGTTGCGACGGATTTGCACCGAACTTCCCTCAGCACCTCGTTCAACATATTCATTTTTATAAATTTTATCACATTGTGATTCTTCTGTCAAGAGTTAAGAAATGACAACCTGACCAATGTTACTACTTTTCGTATACGAAAAGTGAGCATTCTAAAACATTCAAAAATCACCTTTCCGTTATATACGGAAACTTCAGTTTTCGTATACGAAAAGTCACCTTTTACAGGTGGCTTTTTCTTTTTGCCCTTTTTGCCCAAAACAACCTTAATCAGCCAGGGTAGGCCAATTTTCCAGAGAGTCTTACATTCTTTCCTTAAGAGATAAATTTTCAGCAGGCAGAAAAGAGGTGAAAATACGCTTGCGTATCTCTCAAATATGGCGTTTTTGCGCCATATAAAGTAATCGTCTTTCCCAAGACGATTGACTGCAATAAAAATCTGTGGTCAGTATGGTTTTATTGCAGAGAGGGTGGAGTCCGCAGACTCAGGGAGAGCATCTCCCACACCCTGCCACTCCGGCATAAGGAGCGAGATGGGTTTGTGCGAAGGCGCAAACACCATTGAGTTGTTGTTTTGCCGGGCAAAGCAAATTTTTCCGAACGCAGTATCGGATGAGGTTTTCTTGTTTCGACTCCAAAGGAGAAACATTTCTTGTGAGGGAACATTTCCCGAATAAGAAATCAAACCTCTGACGGTGCAAGCAAGGAAAAATATTGATTTGAACAAAAAACAACCGAAAAAATATTCTAATGAAAGGATGAGCTTTATATGGAAGCCCCTATGACTATAAGATGGCACACCAACCCAAAAGTAAGACAAGGCCATAATGTCCGAGACCCCAAGTATATAAAAAATCAGCCACACATCAAACCTGATGGTGAATATGAAATATGGCTACATAAAGATATCGATGAAGCCTACCACGAAATTTTTGACGAATCTGTGCAAGAATACAATGAGAAACAAACGGATTCTCGCAGAAAAATCAAAGATTACAGAAAAGAAATAAAAAACTCCAAACAGAAAAACGAAGCATATGAAGTCATTGTAAGTGCAGGCAACGTACTCAATCATCCGCCAGATGAAATGAACAAAGAGATTATGAAAGAATATGTGGACGGATGGAATGAAAGAAATCCTAATCTGATTCTTATCGGCCTATATTTTCACAATGACGAGGTCGGAATTTGCCACTGCCACATAGACTACCTGCCTGTGGCTTATCATAATTCGCGCGGTATGAGAGTTCAGAATTCAAAAAATCAGGCACTCCGTGAAATGGGTTTTCAAAATACAAACGGACGCTATGGAGAAACGGAGTCAACTCAATGGATGAATCGTGAAAGAGCAGTTTTTGAAGAACTTTGCGTTAAACGCGGCCTTAAAATTCATCACCATATGGCCGGAAAAGGAGCCAAACACCTCGAGAAAGAGGCATATATACTTACTCAGAAAATTAAGGCTCTTAAAGAAATCGTTGAAAAAGCATCAGATCCTAAAACTTATACGGCAGATGCTAAAGAATTATACGGCGCTTATCTTCTTTTAAAAGTCGATCACGAACTCGATCCTGAGTTTCAGAAATTGGTTTCTTGGTTAGAAGGTAAAATTGCAGAAGAAAAAGAAATCGAAAAAGAACTTTCATTCGGTAAAACAGCTTCTTTTGAAGAAACCGATATCGACTTTGATATGGATGCACCCTTTGACTTTTTATAAAAAATACACCGAGGACAAGCAGAAAGGTTTGATTCCTGCTGCTGATTATTAAAATATTAAGATGAAAATTAACCTTTGGATTTATATAGACCTCAAAAAATAACATAAGGAGACAGATAATGTTCGATCCTGAATCAGACAAGTACGCTGAAGTCGGAAAGCTCAATTTAGAGATCGAGGAAAATAAATATATTGTAAATTTGTTCGGCAACAAGCAAAATAAAGCCGATGCCGAAAAGATTATCAGCAACTTAATTCAAAAAGAAACCAAAAAGTTTTAATTAACTATCGACAAGAGCCGACAGGCGCGCTACAATAAAACCGCAATAACTGTCGGCTCGGAAAGGAGATTTTATGATCAAAGAGCCATACAAAATCAAAGCAGCTCTCTATTCCCGTCTTTCAAGGGATGATGCATCAGCAGGAGAAAGCAACAGCATACAGAATCAGAAAACGATACTTGAAGACTTCTGCGAGAAGAACGGAATCACGAATTTTACCAATTATGTTGATGACGGCTATTCAGGAACAGATTTTGAAAGACCGGGTTTCGTTCAGATGATGAGTGATGCCAAATCAGGCAAAATCAACACAATCATTGTAAAAGACCATTCACGTTTAGGTCGTGACAGATTAAAGGTCGGTTATCTGCTTGAGCAGGAATTTGTGGAGTTAGGTATCCGTTACATAACTGCCGATAATTTCATCGACACAGCAAACGGACTTCCTGAAGGTCTTGCATTCATGGATGTTTACAACGAATATCACGTTTTTATCACAAGTAAAAAGGTTAATCACACCTTTGATAAAATGAGAGAAAACGGAATCAGCCTTCGTTCAAGAGCACCATACGGCTATCAGAAAGACCCTAATGACAAGCATAAACTTATCCCCAACGAAGAAACAAAGGATACTGTGATTTTCATTTTTGAAATGTTTGCAAGCGGCGCAAAAATCGTTGATATTGCAAAAGAACTTAAAAACCGCAGAATTTTGTCACCCTCTGCCTATGATAACAAAAGATTGGGCAGACAAATTTCGGAAACTGCTGCATCAGACCCGTATTATTGGGATTATAGCACACTGAAAGATATGCTTGACAACGAAGCGTACATCGGTACAACAATTATGGGGACAAGCCGAAAACCTTTCTACAAAGCAAAGAAATCAATCTACATCCCAAGAGAACAATGGTTAAGGTTCCCAAATGACCACGAAGCAATAATAAGTCCTGAGCTTTGGTCGACAGTACAACAAAGAAGAGCCACAAAACAAAGGCACTCAAAAAGCGGTGAAAAGGATATTTTCGCAGGTAAACTTATTTGTGCAGACTGCGGTCGTGTTATGCACATAGGCACAGGAAGTTATATATGCGGTACATACAAGAAATATTATTATCGTGATGAAGACGGATGCACCCCTCACAACATTTCAAGAAAGGTGCTTGATGAAGTTGCTCTCAAGGCTATTCAAAGCATTACAACAGAAGTCAAAAAAGGGAGAGAAGAATTTATCAGAATAGCAACTGAAGCATCCGAGAAAGACATAAACAAAGAAATCATCAAGGCGGAGAAGGCTTTAGCAAAAGCACAGAAAAGACTTGCAGAACTTGACAAATACCTGATGAGTGTCTACGAGGATAAAGTCAAAGGTGAAATTTCTGCGGAGCAGTTTGCGATTCTTTCAACGAATTACAGCAAAGAAAAAGCCGAACAAGAGAAAATCAGCGAAGATGCAGTAAGCAAAATCGCCGATTTGAAAAACAAAACTGTCAATGTGAAAGAATTTATTAAGATCGTTGACAAATACACCGAAATCACAGAACTCAACCTTGAAATTCTGAACGCCTTTGTTGAGAAAATTGTCATCCATGAACGCTCTGAGCCTCACAGAAGAAAAGGCTTCTCACAGGAAATTGATATTTATTTCAATTTTATCGGAAAGCTTGGCGGAGAATAAAGTTCAGTTATCAAAGATTGAGTAATCAGTAAAACAGAAAAGGGTGATCGTAGCCAATCACCCTGAAATACCACTTATTATCTCTATTAACACCTAACGGACGCCCGTCCCTACGATGTAATGCGTTGAACATACAATCAAATTCCAATTTATCGAACGCCCAAAGCACCCCCCACTCTGATGATTTACATTTATTTTGTACGATTATGACTACTGACAAAATCAAAAAGTTATATTTTTATATATCAGACCTTTTATAAGGAAAAGAGATGAAAAAAATGAACAATCTGGAACAGTATATAGAGACGATTTTTTCTGATAAACTTGCTTCAAATATAGCAATAAAAATAGGAAAAGGAAACACAACTTTATACGAAATCTATCGTTCAGAAAAAGAAACAATTGATGAATTTACACTATTTGATATGGCATCCGTAACTAAAATTTTAGCTACAACAACTCTTTGCCTTATTGCTATTGATAAAGGTTTACTTAATTTAAATACAAGTGTAACAAAGTTCTTTCCTAACAATAGCGATAAGCAGAATATGACAATTTTTCATTTGTTGACTCACACCATAGGAAGTTCACCAAAAGGATTAAATATTCCGTGCAACAATTATGATAATATTGCAGATTACATATTGAGTATTCCTTATGAAATACCTCTTGGAAGTGAAGTAATATATAACTGTCAGGGTTTTATACTGCTTGGAAAAATTTTAGAAAAGGTATTCGGAGAACGTCTGGACATCTTATTCTATAACCTTGTCTGCAATCCTCTTAATATGAGAAAAACAACCTTTTGTCCTTGCGAAAAAATCAATATTGTAAACAACAATATATCAGATTGTGATATCGGTGTTGTAAATGATGAAAACAGCAGACATCTCGGAGGTATTGCCGGAAATGCCGGTGTCTTTTCAAATGTGAGTGATTTAACAAATTATGTTCAGATGCTTCTTGCGGAAGGTCAACCGATTATAAGTAAAAAACTTTTTAACCAGGCTATAAAAAACCATACCCCACAACTTTCAGAATCGAGAGGATTAGGTTTTTTGTATGTTGATGACCGTTACAAACAAACAGGCGGTTTGTTTCCTGCCGGAAGTTTTGGTCATTGCGGTCACACAGGGCAAAGCTTTTTTATTGACCTCAAAAGCGGACTTTATGTAATTATACTTTCCGATGCGACAATATCAACCATAAAAAAATTTGGAAAAGATAACTACGAAGAAGTTATAAAAATGCGAACTGACATTCATAAAGCAATTAAATATGATTTTCAAAAAATCATATTCTGAAGGAATGTGTAATCAAAAATACAATAAATCAAACTCCAATTTATCGAACTAACAAAAGGCAACAGTTTGAAATGAAACTGTTGCCTTTTTGCCCATATGGGTGGTATAATTAGTTCGACAAACATATTGTCAATAAATCGGTTATATGATAAACTAATATAGTTACATTTTTTGGTATGGCAAATTTTTACATAGGGGTGTTTTTATGTTAAACAAACGTGGTGCGGGTGTGCTTATGCATATTTCTACAATTCCTTCAGATTATGGTATCGGTGTTTTTGATGAAAACTGCAGATATTTTATTGACAAACTGCAATCAATGAATTTCGGGTATTGGCAGGTTTTGCCTTTCAACCCCGTAGATAAAGCCAATTCCCCTTATTGTTCGGCATCCGCTTTTGCAGGAAATATTCTTTTTATTGATCCTAAGGCTTTATATGAAGATAGTCTTTGTACAAAGGAAGACTATGAGGAGAATATATACCAAGGCTCTCCCTATACTGCCGACTATGAATTTGCACTTGAAAAAAGATTGCAACTTCTCAGAAAGGCATTTCTTAACATAGACGCTGAAACGGCACAGAAAATAAAAGATTTCGATAAAGAAAATACCTGGCTTTCCGATTTTTCACTTTTTATGGCGCTCAAAGATAAGCACAATGATGCTCCTTGGTGGGAGTGGGACGAGAAATATGCACATTTTTCGTCTGCTGACGCTTTGAGAGGAGAGTTTGAAGAAGAATGTGCTTTCTGGAAATTCTGTCAGTATCTTTTCTTCAAACAGTGGAACGCAATAAAGGAATATGCAAACCAAAAAGGGATTGCTGTTATAGGTGATATGCCCATATATGTTGCTATGGATTCCTGTGACGTCTGGGCGAATGTTTCACAGTTTATGATAGACAAAGAAACGCTTGAACCGAAAAAAGTTGCCGGATGTCCTCCTGATTATTTTTCCGAAGACGGACAGTTATGGGGAAATCCCCTTTATGACTGGGATTATATGGAAAAAGACGGTTTCAAGTGGTGGCTTTCAAGAATTTCACAGTCGCTTAAAACCTATGATTGTGTAAGGATTGATCATTTCAGAGCATTTGCTTCATATTGGGAAATCCCTGCCGATTCTGATACTGCAAAAAACGGAGCGTGGGCAAAAGGTCCCGGAATGAAACTTTTTGATAAGGTAAAAGAAGCTTTCGGTGAACTTCCGATTATTGCAGAAGATCTGGGCACTTTCGGAGAAGATGTAATTAAACTGCTTTCCGACACAGGTTTCCCCGGAATGAAAGTTGTTCAGTTCGGTTTTGATCCCGATGCTGATTCTTTGCATCTTCCCCACAATACAGTTATAAATTCTGTAAATTACTGCGGTACCCACGATAACAACACACTGCTTGGTTGGTTATGGGAAGCAAGTGAGAAAGAAAGAGCATTTGCGCTCGAATACATAGGTTTTACGGGAAACAACTGGGGTGACGGCGGTTATAAGTCTGAAAGCTGTCGCAAGATTATAGAAAGTGTATGGAAATCTTCTTCCAACACGGCAATTATTGCTTTCCAGGATATGTGCGGATTCGGAAGCGATGCAAGAATGAATATTCCGGGTGTTCCTGAAAAGAATTGGCGTTACCGTACAACAAAGGAAACAATTGATAATGTAGATGTTGATTATTTCAGAAAATTAAATTCTCTTTTCAGAAGAACATATCCCGTTTTTGAGAAATGAAAATTCAGTGGATATTAATACAGATGGCAATCATATCTGTTTAAATTCAAGGAGGTATTCTGATGAAAAAGCTTTTATCAATAATTCTTATTATTATGATCACCTTGAGCATAACGCCGTTGGTATTTGCAGCAGGAACAACTTACTACATTGACGGCATAGAGGGTAACGACGAAAACACCGGTTTATCCGAAACATCTGCCTGGGAAACCGTTGATAATATCGCATCATTAACGCTCGAAGCAGGTGACAAAATTCTGTTCAAGGCGGGTGCGGACTATGACTGCGCTATTACGCTTACTTGTTCAGGAACTCAGGATAATCCCATTGTTATTTCATCTTACGGTGAGGGCAAAAAGCCACATCTCAACACTGATGAAAGAGATGCAGTTATGAAAATTTTTGACTGTTCTTATGTAACCGTTTCGGGCTTTGAAATCACGGCACACAACGGTGGCGGTATCTGGGTTGACGGAGTTACGAAAGAATCTAAGGGTGTCAGGATAGAAAACTGCGAATTTCACGATATGCAGAATTATACCGTAACCTACCGTGACAATTATACTGAAGGTCCGATTTCGGGCAGAGCCGCAATAGTTATCAAGCGTTATGGCGGCTCCCCCTACCCGGTTAACGATTTTCAGGCGATTAACTGCAAAATATATGATGTCGGCAACGGTATATTTTTCACAGGATCTCAGGACCTGAACAAGAATGCACTTGTAAAGAACTGTGAATTTTACAATATGGACGGTGAGGCAGTTGTTCTTGAAGGCTGCGACGGTGCTTTGGTAACACATTGTCGTGCGATTGATATCTGTCAGGGTGTCGGCCTTGATGAAAACGGAAAAATTCTGTATTTTACCGCTGCAATGTGGACTCATTATTCTTCAAACTGTACTTTCAGCTACTGCGAAATAGCAGGTCAGAAAAACTACGGTGACGGAATGACAGTGGATTTTGACCACGGGTCATATAACTGTACATACGAATACATCTATTCCCACGATAATATGCGTTTTATGTGCAACAATCCTTCCAGTGGCGGTAACAGAGGTAACACGGTAAGATACTGCCTGTCCGTCAACGACAATCAGGGCAGAAACAAAATCGGTGTATCCGATGGCGAATGGAATTTCAGCTTTTACAACAATACAATAATCAATTGTCCGGAATTCCAGATGACTCAGATTTACGACTCACTGTTTGCAAACAATATTATAGTCTTTAAAGATGGACATAAGTTTTATTATGTTAACAGCGAAATAAAGGATGCAAATAACGTGTTTGCCAACAACTGCTATTATAATACATTCAATCCGTCATTTGATAAGGATGCTTTGAACACTCTCCCCGGCTTTGTAGGTGGAGATGACCCGATAAAAGCATATCAGCTTGCAGAGGGTTCGCCGTTAATCGGTGCAGGATTTAAGGTTGAGGACGGCTGTATGACAGACTTCTACGGTAACGAAATAACAAGCAACAACATCGGCTGTTATTCCGCAGACGGAGAAGATGCAGAGCTTGAAACAGAAAACTTCCTTGAAAAATTTGTAAGAATTATCCGACAAGCGTTTAATATCGCAATCGAGGAAATCCGCAAATTAATTATTGATATTTTTGACGATTGACATTTCCGATAAAACTTATCGAAATAAAATTATTGTAACAGGAGAATACAGTATGAGTCTCAGTATGCTACATTGTGACGGTGAAAGAATCATCAACGCCGAGGGAAAACAGGTGTTTTTGCGAGGAACAAATCTGGGCGGATGGTTGCTCGATGAATTATGGCAGGGATTTTTTAAAGGCGGAGAAGCTCAATGGGATATCGTAACCACACTTGAAAGGCGATTCGGCAAGGAAGAAGCTGATCGACTTATAAAAATCCGAGAAGACAACTACATCACTGAATACGACCTTGACTATCTTCAGTCGCTGGGCTTCACCTGTGTGCGTGTGCCGTTCTGGTACCGTAATTTCCAGACGGACGATTCCGGAACATGGAAACGCAAAGAAAACGGTGAAATCGATTTTTCACGCCTTGATTGGGTTGTTGAGGAATGCGGAAAAAGAGGAATGTACGTCATTCTTGATATGCATGGTGTGCCCGGTCATCAGAGCATCGCTCACCACAGCTGCCGTGTGAACCATTGCAGACTTTATGATGAGACCGAAGAAGGCGCTCATTTCCGTGCACTTGCCTGTGAATTGTGGAGCGAAATTGCCCGACATTTTGCAGGTAACGGAACGGTTGCCGCCTATGACCTGATGAATGAGCCTATGTGCGATTATGAAGGCGAGGATAAAATCAACAGCAAGTATCACGATGTTTATTCTATGTTATATAATGCAGTCAGGGCAAAGGACCCCGATCATATCATAACACTTGAGGCAATCTGGACACCCGATGACATCCCCCACCCTGAAGCACGGGGATGGGAAAATGTGATGTATCAGTATCACCTTTATGACAATTCAAACGATAGCTTCAAAGAAGTTACCGAGCATCACGCAAGTAAAAAATTCAATGTACCTGTGCTCGTTGGTGAATTTTCTCCTTGCCGCGGAACTGCAACATGGGAATACATATTGAAGCTTTTTGATGAATGTTCATATAACTGGCAGACCTGGACCTACAAAGGACATTGTGCCAAGGGAGAAACAAGTGAATGGTTTATGATGGGGTCAGATGACGAGGACAATGTTGTTGATATAAATAACGACCCGGCTGAGGAAATTGAACGCAAATGGTCATCTGTCAGAACTGAAAATTGCTGCAAACCGATGAATGACCATACACTTCTTGCCGAATTTGCAAAAGCATAATTTTTATGTATTGACTATTTAAACAAAATCCAATTAACCAAACACCCAAAGAATAACCCCACAGTGAAAGACTTATTTAAACCTTTCCTTGTGGGGTGTTGTTTTTTCACTATATGAATGGTATAATAATTTCGACAAACTATAATTTGCTGTTAGGTGTTAATTATGATTAAAAAGTTCGAATTACATACCGATGTTCTTGTTCTCGGAAGCGGTCCTTCCGGCTTTGCAGCGGCATATACTGCTGCCAAAAACGGTGCAAAGGTTATTCTTGTTGAGCAAAACGGAGACGTTGGCGGAATTTCAACTTCAGGTCTTATGAGCCATTGGACAGGCAGTTGCGGGAGTCCCTTGTATTATGAAATTCTGAAAAGAACATCTGAAAATAATGAAGGTGAATTCAAAAACGAAATCACTAACCTGATAGACCCTGAAAAGCTAAAAACACTTTATCTTGAAATGCTTTGTGAGGTTGGTTGCAAACTTATGCTTTATACCTTTGCTGAGGATGCTATCTGCGATGGAGATAAAATTCTCGGTGCTACCGTTATCAACAAATCGGGCAAAACAGATATTTATGCCGGAATCACTATTGATGCTACGGGTGACGGAGATATTGCCGCAAGAGCAGGAGCAGAATTTGTTCTCGGAAGAGAAAGTGATAACAAAATGCAACCTGCAACACTTATGTTCAAAGTCGGCGGTGTTGACTATGACAAAGCAGTATTTTTAGGTTCATTTGAATCAACCTATGAAACGCCGAACGGTGAACTTCAGGCTCTTGCAAAAGAACATATTCCTTATCCTGCAGGACATATTCTTACATACAAATCAACACTTCCGGGTGTTGTTACCTGCAATATGACAAATGCTGTTAATATTGACGGTACAGATGCAGAGGATTTAACAAAGGCAACGCTCACTTGTCGCAGACAGATGGATGATATAGTTAAATATCTGCGTAAATTTGTTCCCGGTTACGAAAATTGTTATGTTATCAGCTCTGCTTCCCTTATGGGCATTCGTGAAACAAGACATTTCAAGGGCAAATACACCTTGAATGAGCAGGATATTCTTGAAGCGAAGGTCTTTGACGATTATGTTGTAAAAGATGCTTACTTCAATTTTGATGTGCATAATATTACCGGTGCAGGTCTTGACAAAACAGGGGTACAGAAGCATTTTAAACAGGATAAAGGGTATACAATTCCTTACGGCTGCCTTGTTCCTGAAGTTAAAGAAAATCTTCTGCTTTGCGGAAGAAACATTTCGGGTACACATATGGCACATTCAAACTTCAGGGTAATGCCTATCTGCATAGGAATTGGCGAGGCTGCAGGTGTTGCGGCATATATCTCCGTTTCGCAGAATTGCAGTCTGAATGATGTTGATGCAAAAGAAATCAGAGAAATTATAGGAATATAAGTACCGATTGAATTCCGATTTTCAAATCAGATATTAAAGGAGAAAAAAAGATGGCAAAAATCATTTCATTTTTACTGTCCCTGATATTCACACTTGATATGTTTTTTATGGGCTTATTCCCCCAAAAACAACTTGTCATCATACAGACAGATACCGAAACCGAATACTACATAAACGGTGAAAGTGAAAAACTTCGTTTCGGCGTTATTGGTGAAGGCAATCTGTTTGAGCCTGACAATGAAATCAGAGTTGTTATTGAATGCCTTGATGAATCCCTTGACGGCACAAAAGCAAAAATCTCTGTAACAAGTGAAGAGACTTCCTTTAAAAAACGCGGATACATCACCTTTAATTCCGCTATGCCGTATAACATCTTTGGTTTTTCGTCTGATAAAAACGGAATTTTCACTGTTTCAATTGAACTGACTGACAGAACAAAACACAGTTTCAACATCGGTGTTCTCACCCGAAACGTACAGGCAAACGATAACTTTTACTACGGAATTCAGCCGTATATAACCCGTGCATACACGTGGGGCGAAGGTTTTCAGCTCCCGAATTTTACTGCCGGAGAATCCGTTGACAAAATCCTTGATACGGCTGAGTATCTCGGTGTAAATCTTGTGCGTGAGGACAGTGTCGGCTGGGGTGCGATGCAAAGCGTTCCTTACGGTGAAGTTAATTTCTCCGTGCAGGATTACCTTGTCGGCAAGGTTAATGAACGCAATATGAAATATAACTGGCTTCTCGGCTTCAACGCAGGAAAATGGTCTGCCGCAGATAAGTACAAAGAGAATTACGATGAATCAATAGGCTGGACTTACCCTCCCGATATAAATATCTGGTCAGATTTTACAAGCAAGATTGCTGCACATTATGCCCACAACACTGATATTCTGTGGGAAATCTGGAACGAGCCTAACTGGTATTTCTTTGCAGGTACTCCTGACGAATACTTTTCTATTCTTGAAAACACAGCATCAATAATTAAATCCGAAAATCCGTCAGCTTTTGTTTATTCCGGCGGACTTGCGGTTGCAGAAAAAGAAAGCAACCTTGTTTTCTACCAGAAAGCTGCAGAGCTGATGAGCAAAAATCTGCTTGATAATTTCGGCTATCACAACCACGACGGGCTTGACAATTACTATGATTATATGAACAGAACTCTCACCCTTACAAAATCTGCAGAGCTCTCAAAAGGTGGCTTCAACAGTGAAAGCGGAGTAGGCGGTGCAGATGCAGCAACAATCGCTTGCAAGGCACTTTACACTCGCTCAACAGGTGCAAGAGGGTTTGTTTCGTTCGCATTCAGAAAAACTGTCACACCCGAAAACGATATCAACGACTTTGCTTTTTTCAACGAATACCTGCAACCTGAAAAAGCCGTTATTTCCTACGCAACGGTTATCCGTTTTCTCGGTAACGCAGATTTTGTGAAGAATATTTCAAACAAAAAGAATCTTGTGATTGATGAATACAAGGCAAACGGAAATAAAATTGAAGTATATTACAGCCTTGGCAATAAAACTAAAATCACTGCACCCGAAGGTGATTACACAGCATATGATATGTACGGCAACGAAATATGTATCGGCAGAAAGCTGACCATCAGCAATACACCGATATATGTTGTTTATTGATACTGCATCGTTTTTATAAGAAATCTGAATTTACAGGTGTGAGATATGAAAAGCCATCACGAACATTTAATGGAATCATTTTTTCAAGAGAAGGATGTATCAAAAAGAAACGAAACACTAAAGCAACTGCTCTGTGATATGCCCTTTGATGGAAAAGAATTTTTTCTTAAAGTTTTCAAAAAAGAACGCTATCTGGATATGAAATTGTGTGCTGTCAGAGGGTATGCAGCATACGCTACCGAAGATGAAATTTCCATTCTAATGAGCAAACTTCTTGAGTTGCTGAAGAAAAGACCCGAAAAAGCCCCATATAACTATACAGAATACGAACCTATGCGGTCAATTTTTCTGATGCCTTATTTATTGGAACATTACAACTACCCATGTTTTCAAGTGTTTAATATGCAATTAGAAAAGCAATATAATGATATGCCTGAATGTTTTAAAAACATCTTCACTTTAGACGAATTCGGAAATGTTCGTGACATTCGGGATAATGAAGAAGTTCGGCAATCTTGGGCTGATTTTTGGGGAAGACAAGAATAACAAATCCCGATTTGCTGAACTCTTCGTCAGGGTTTCATTTTCATAAACAAAGGTTATCACCGAAGATAATTTCAGGGAGGTTCCTATGCAAATTTTACAGACAATTATTTCTTATCTTGCAATAGCGGCAGCTTTTATTACTTCAATTTTTTCGTGGGGTGAAACGACAATGGTACCGTATACAAATGATTACGAGATTCCCGACAGTATCCCCGAATACAGTGTGATTTCTACGGAAGAAAAAACCGATTGGAAAGCCAAATGGATCTGGGATAAGGAAAACCTTACGGAGAAGAACGTCTGGATGTGCTTTACCAAAAAGGTAAATCTTGAAAAAGCTCCTGAAGAACTTATTGCTCACATTTCAGCTGACTCGAAATATTGGCTTTACATAAACGGAGAAACCGTCATCTTTGAGGGAAGCGTCAAACGAGGTCCCGATGAAAACAGCGGCTATTATGACAGCATGGATATTGCCCCCTATCTCAGAGAGGGTGAAAACAGGATTTGTGCTTTGGTGTGGTTCTGGGATGATGAAACAAGCTATTCCTACAACAGCAGCGGTCAGGGCGGATTCCTTTTTGAAGCCATAAACGATGACATCACCATAATTTCCGACAAAAGCTGGAAAGTAAAAAGAAACGCATCTTTCGTTGACAGTCCCCTTTATCCCCCTAATTACCGACTTCCCGAATACAGTATTTATTTCGATGCAAGGGAAGACATGGGCGATTGGTTAAATGAAGATTATGATGTTTCATCCTGGGAAAACGGTGTCGAATACGCCGTCGGCGGCAAGGGTGCTTACGGCAAACTCTATCCGAGAGGAATACCTTTTCTGAAGGATTACGGTCTTAAAGATTATGAGAATTCAGAGAATTATGAAAACTATACCGTAAAAAAGCTTTTCGGTGAAAAAATCACCGTAGACATCCCCTATAACGCACAGCTTACCCCCTATCTTAAAGTCATAGCACCTGCCGGTAAGAAAATCCGCATAACAACGGAAAACACTTTAATCGGCGCAGTTTCAACTACCTATGTAACTAAAGAGGGCGAACAGGAATTTGAAGCTTTAGGCTGGTTTAACGGAGAGCATATTACTTATAAAATACCGCGAGGCGTTACAGTGGTTTCTCTCAAGTACCGTGAAACGGGATACGACAGTTCGTTCTGCGGTGACTTCAGGTGCGACGATGAATTTATGAATTCTCTGTGGCAAAAATCTCTGCGTACGCTCTATGTTACTATGCGTGACAATTTTATGGATTGTCCCGACAGAGAAAGAGCACAGTGGTGGGGCGATGTTACAAGTGAAATGATTATGACAATGTACTCTATGGACAGTAACTCCTACCTGCTGTATCAGAAAGGCGTAGAAGCGATGCTTTCTCACGCCCAAGACACAAAGGTTCTTCAGACTGTTGTACCTATAAGCGGTGACTATTTCGAGCTTCCCGTTCAGCAGTTAGCCGGAATCGTGGGCTTCCTCACCTACTACGAATATACCGGTGACAAGGCTTTTATCGAAAAGGTTTACGATGCATCCCTTGATTACCTGAAGCTTTGGGAAATGGGCGAAAATAATCTTGTCGTTCATCGCGGCGGCTCGTGGGATTGGGCAGACTGGGGCAATAAGGCAGATATGACCGCCATCGAAAACGCCTGGGTTTACTATGCTCTTTCCGCCACAGAGAAAATGGCGGAGATTTCAGGGAAAGACGAGGACATCTCATTTATTACCGAAAGAAAAGAGACTATCGAAAAGGGATACAAGGCTCTCTGGACAGAAGACGGCTTCAAAAGTAAAGATGTGAGAAAGCCCGACGACAGAGCCAATGCCCTTGCAGTTTTATCGGGACTTGCAGGGAAAGAACAATATGATACTATTACAAATGTGCTTACAAACACTAAAAATTCAAGCCCGTATATGGAATACTATGTTCTTGAGGCCCTTTGCAAAATGGGAGAATATGAAGCTGCATATGACAGAATCAAGGACAGATATGAGGGTATGATGAGTGAGGATTACTCTACTCTCTGGGAATTCTGGGACTCCTGGCGAGGCACTAAGAATCACGCTTGGAGTGGCGGACCTCTTGTTATAATGAGTAAGCATTTTGCAGGTATCACTCCCCTTGCATCAGGCTATGAAAAGGTTAAAATCGACCCTCAGTATACTCTGTCGGACAATATGAGCTGTACCGTTCCCAGCGTAAAAGGGTTAATCACTCTGGATTATGAAAAAACTGCTGAAGATTATATTATCAACCTTACTCTCCCGCAAGGCATGAAGGCTGTTTTATATGTGCCGACAAATGCCGTTGTAAATATCAACTCCGAAGTTTATTACCAAAACGGTAAGTATGTAAACGGTGATAAAGTCTGTCAAGTGGAGATTGCAGAAAAAGCACTCAGTAACGGATAAGGTAAATTATAATTTAAAGAAACACATTACATAAAAGGTCGCCGTCTCGTACCTTGAGGAAGTTTAAGTTTCGCGGATGTCCATAAGGGGTATGTTGAGAAAATAAGGATGTATCGACTACGCGCGAACCAGGAGTTTGTTTACAAAATCAAATTTTATCAGATTCCGACTTGCGTGTGTAAAAAAAAGACCAAACCACCGATAACGCTATCGCGTATCGGTGGTTTTTAACACATTATTGTGGCGTAAGTTCACATTTTAAAGAAAATGAGTGCCTCAACCATCCGTAAACTCTTTACGACGGGCGAACTCAATCTCTTCAACCGATATACCCTTTATCGCATCTAAAAAGTTCAGAGCAACATCAGTAGGACTTTCATCCCAGCCTATGATATATCTTGTTAAATCATCTATTATTTCTCCACCATTCATAATACTGTTAGGCATATGTTTTTCTGCCTTGAATTTTAAAACTTCGGGATAATAATAGTCTATTGCTCCGAACTGGTGCAACAGCTCATGCAAAAATGTCCTTTCTGAACCGGGGATGTTACCGGTATCGAACGAAACAATTGAGTACTCTTCACCATCGGTATACTGGTCTTCACTTTCTCCTGATTTTCGATCCACGCTTTGCGCATAAGATCGGAAATCTTTGTTAAACAAAAAAGTTACTGCTGTTTCATCTCGTGAAAACCTGCTTTCATAATGTCGCTGATATTCCTGAACAGTCATATATCCGAACTGTCGCAAAACATCTGCTGCACATTTTTTTGAATTTTTACGGGTTACAATATACGGTAGTGAAACCTGACAGCAAGCATATACTACTTGCAGTTCGTCCTTATTCAACTTACTTTCATTCATCAGTCTGTTAGTTGCCGATCTCAGCATTTCAATTGCTGCTTTTTCAGAATCATTATCCCAACGGCTTTCACCGTCATTGATAAGAAACGTAATAAGCACTACCTTGCCACGCAACTTAATGCTGCATCCGGCATTTTTGCCTTGAAGAGCAAAAACATCTTTAAAGCCTTCTAAATTCATATCAGTTTCTTCACCCTTCGTGATATCAATACTCATTTACAAATTCTCCTTTACGCCGAATATGGCGACTTAGCCGAGGCAGGATATTTATTTACATCCCAGGTTCTTGAATGCGACATTATACTGTCAGTTACCAAAAAATAAGCATTCGGTTGATAGCTTGTATCGTTCCAGGTTATGTCAAGCTGATAATATTGCCCGTCAACCTTGACCAGATTCCATGCATGACCTCCCTGAGGAGTGTCCCCTACCACATAGTAGCTATCCATACTACAAAGAGAAAAAATCAATTCAGCTGTTCGTGCATAACCCTCGCATACTGCACTTTTTTCAATAAGCGCACCATAAATAGAATGTGATTCGGGTGTATATGGCTCTTTATCGGGATAAACACAATTATCACAAAGATACTGATTAACAGCTTTTACGCATTCATACTCCGTCTTGTTTGCCAAATCAAGATCACGGATAATATTCTTTGCCTTTGCAAGACTTTGCTTTTTCATCTCTTTGACTTCATCAATGCTGTATTTATCACCAAAGTATGAAAAATCTATGTTTACACATAAACGGTCATTCTCTGACACCATAGTTGTAACAGTATATGACTGCATTCCCATTGTTTCAATCATATATTCTTCACAAATCTGATTAAAAATAACATCATACAGGATTTCCGAAGAATATACAGACGCAGGAATATAAAAATCAATTTCATCCGCGGTTTCAGTCAAGCCCTTTATAATAAAAGCTTTCATCTCATCAATGGTTCTGCAATCATCATCAACATCGTCAAATAAATCACTTTCATCGTCAGGGTCGATAACTATATCCTGGATATCATCTAAATCAGGTTTTTCCAATCCGCTTACATAATTATCGAGCATCAAATCCAATGTATCTATAACATTGGCATCTTCTCCGGACGGAACAGTATGATTTTCAAGATAATCTGCAACCAGATCATTTACCTGATCATCAATAATCTCCGAGTTATCACACCCCGACAAAATCGCAAAACACAGTGCAATTATTGTTAAAACTGAAATATATTTTTTAAACATAACTATTACTCTCCTCAAAACATTTCCTTAATGTTTTTAAATATGTTTTTGTCGCTTTCCGTAGCGAGATATTCTTTCCAGAAACGATAACCGTCTCCATACACAGAATTATCTACAAGCAAACAGTTTTCAAGGAAATCAGCATATGTGCTTTGCTTAAGCAATCTTAAACACTCTACTTCTACATAAGATGAGTGTCCTTCAATATATTTCAACTCTGTTTTATTGACTTTTATGTTTTCATACTGCCAGGCGTGTGTCAGTTCATGAAGTAATGTTGACATTACACAAGGTTCAGGTCCACCTCGTTCAACCCAAATTTCATTCTTTTTCGAATTATAGAAGCCCAGAACCCGTTCAACGCCACCGGAGGGATTCGCTTT
Organism: Acutalibacteraceae bacterium; assembly: GCA_045542485.1. Lineage (GTDB taxonomy): Bacteria > Bacillota > Clostridia > Oscillospirales > Acutalibacteraceae > SIG575. The sequence goes on along the minus strand of JAZQLC010000025.1, from coordinate 15,433 downwards.
TCTTATAGCGGTTGCACTTTTGAATTTTACACTGATGTTTTTAGGCAAAGTAATATTGTAATGCTTTTCCAACAAATCAACAGCTTCATGCAAAATTCTGCGAACCTCTTCACGCTCTGTTGTAATATGATTATGACAGTTTGTGCACATAATTCGTCCATCGTCAAATTTATGACTGACTGCCAGAATAGGTTTGCCGCAGAAACTACAACATTCGCCACTGCTGTCAACCATAATTTTATCTTTTGAAACCTCTGATAAATCAGGAAACTTCGGAAGTATCTTTGACAAGCAAACAAGAGTTCCGACAATATCAAAAATACCGGGAGTCTCTTCATAGCCGAATCTCATATAATTTGCCAGGTTACCTTCTTGCGCCTCTATCCATGATAAATACTTACAGACAGTAAGTAATATTCTATCAAGATCGTTGGCTATTGCAGTGATAACACCCGTATCAGTTTCTGAGAAATGTGCAATATACAAATGAATTTCTTCAGCAGTATTACTTTCAAAAGCACTGCCTGAAACCTTCGGAATAATTTTGCAAATTTCCGGATTGATTGTTTCGAAACTTTCAAAACCTGTAAGAAGATCTGATGGAATCGGGTCAGGTAAAAAATCAGATTTTTCACATAAATTTACACCTTCGCAAACGCGATCCATATCAAGATTTGAAAACACCATGATATCTTTATAGTTTTGCGGCAGGAATGTTTCCATTGCTCCTTTAAAAACATAACAAAGCGTATTGGCAATTTTATCACTACAATTATCCAACGGACATTTAATCGTTATATGTAAACAGGAAACATCCTTTGTTTCAATTACAGGATGAGCTAACTCAACTAATGATGTATTGGCCGTTTCATTAAACAATAAAGCGCCGGGATAAGCAAAATAGGAATCAATTCTTCTTGTAAGTTTCGCCTCAAAAAAATCTGTTGACATCTTTTCAGTGGATAAAGTATATCCTTCATAACTTCTGATTTTTTCAAATTCAGTTATCTGGAACAATGTTGTATAGCGTTCTTCCATATCAACAGTTTCTTCTATTGTTAAATACACAACGCCATTCGATATATCACTGATAGCATAGCGTTTTCCGTCAAAAGAAACATGCTGCTTAGGCAAAAAATAATTGTGCAAATCTTTAACATTAATAGGCAAAATGCATTTATATGCACCATCCAGGCGTACAAATTTCTCTGTTTCCCGACAAAGGTTTTCATAAATATCATCGTCTATCAATGTAATCATGCTTGTGTATACAATTCTGTCATCTGTAAACTCAGGGTGCACACACTCTTTATAAGAGAAAATTGTGTAAACATCATAGAACGCAGTATTGCCAAACACAACAGTCAATAATTTTTCAAGCAGTTTTTCAACATTATCCTCTTCCAATGCATAATCATCAGCGAATTTCAGCAGTTCCTCGAAACTCACTCCGTCACGCATCTTCAAAAGCATTGCAATCGCAGGTGCATGTAAATCCAAGGATTTATCCGGCACAAGAAGCTGCAGTCCGGTAGATTCAATAAACAACGAGGATATGTTACTCGCAAAATAGTCGCGGAACATATATGGTGCTGAAACAATGTTAAGCATTGATGTTTCCGCTTCATTACAAGAAAGCCATATCTTTGCCACATTTATAAGATTGTTTTGAGTATCATATACAATATTAAAAGGCAGTGGTGATGTTGCAACATCGCTATAACTATTATTCTTAATTACAGAATTCAGATTTATAGCACTGTCTTGTAAATAATCCTCCATTAAAACCTTCTTATATTCAGCATTAACAAGAGTGCTGTATGTGTTTATAGGAACTGACTCAGGAGCGATAATATTAACAGAAGGAATATCTTGCGCAGCTGCAACAATCGCAATAGTATATGCTACACCAAAATCATGATACAATCTTTCTGAAATTAACAATTGAGGTTTAAACAGAGATTCTGAACGCCAGAATAAAATATTTGTATCCGAATTAAAGAACGGATTCTCAGACAGTCCAACCTGCTTATCCGAAACTCTCTCTTGAATTTCGTTACGGATATCTGTATTGTTCTCCGAAACATAAAACACAAATTGAAGCTCTTCTTCTTTAAAGCTGTTAAACAGGCGTTCAAAGTAGGCTTCCTCACGGCACAACAACTCATATGTGTTCGATACAATAACAATTTTCAGTTTTTTGCTGAATTCAGGATACTGTACGTAAATTGAACTGTTTAAAAATTGTTCTTCTGTAAAGATTAAAATATCTGTTTCGCCGTCAACGGCATTATGATGCTTGTTAACTCTCCATATTGAGTTCACAACATTCATTCTTTTGAACACAGCAAGAAATCTGCTGTGCATTATATCAGCCTCTTGATTTGTACCGCATATCACCAACGCTGTATTACCCATTTCAAGTTGGTGCTGAACATACGCAAGATAATATGCATCATACTCACTCCATAACGGAGTAAATATAGCAAGATGTTTGCCGTTAATCAGATCAATCAAACCATTAATATGATATGACGCAAGATTCGTAACGCACTGCACACTACGACACAAAGATTCTAACAATTCAGGACTTTTTACTCTGGCTTTCTGTTCTTCCTGAACACCTGAAAAAATTTCGCGTTGTACACTTCCTCGTCCATTTCCCTTGTAATGAGAAATCAATGATTTACCACCGAACACACGATTATACAGATCTACCAATTTATCAAAATTGCCTGTAACAGAGGAATCAATATGCTCTGTGTCAGTCAGTCGTTCACCTTTTTTAATATCTGCTGCTAAAAACAATTCAAACTGCTCAAGCACAGCGTAAGAAATTACGGGAATCATATAAACACTTTTCACAAAAAGTGCAAACTTATCACCCGGGATAAATTTAATACCAAGCTGAAGGTATAAAGTAACAACAACGGCCACCGCAAGGAACATTATACCTGAAAAAATTCTCATTACGCGAATCCATTGTCCTATGTTAACTTTTGCAGCCGGTAAAAAGGCTCTGTTGCCATTAATTTCATAAAAAGAACCGGCAATATAATTCATTATCTTTTCGACAATTGATTTGCTTTCAAGATAATTCTTTTTACTCAAAGGTTTAAGCCATAATTTTTTCAAAACATGGACTAAGATGCAGTAAATGGCCATTAAAAAGATACAGCAAAGCAAAGTGATAATCCAATAAAAGGCTGCAACCAGATTACTTTGAGGAATAAAGTAAAACAATATCTTTCTGACAAAAGGCAGAACTAACACTTTGTTTATTAAGCCCAGTATTTTTGAAAAAGTAGCAACTGACACTATCGAAAATATAATTGTGAAAATTACATAACGAATATGCAGTACTCTATGTATTATAGGCATTTTTGCTTTGCGTGCTACCACACTCAATAACACCACAACAGCAGTCAATACGGCGGAACAAGCAAAAAACATAATTTACTCTCCTAAAAAAACTTTATCTGATAAAACTCAGTATGTTCGGCATCATGCTCGAACGACTCAAAAACTATATCTTCTTTTTGTGGAAGAACGCCTTCAATAAAGTGTTCAAAAAAGCCGAAATTCGTAAGAATTTCATCGACCTTTTTCATATGCCACAAATAGCGATCCATTTCATTATTATAATCATTTCGCGCTTTTTCTTTTTGCATAAGCTTCTTCTTTAAACAATAGTATTTGCGGGATTCTTCTAAGTTCTCCTCAAATTCCTTTGCAATTTCTTTGTAAGCGCAAATGTATTTTTCAACTAATTTTTTACTTTCAAGCAAAAGTTCAGATATCTGCTTAAGATACTTCTTTTTAACTATAAAATAACTTAAAGCAAATCCTACCAGTGTAACTGCAAGATAACCCAAAAAGATGTGCCAGGTATGTTCTTTTGCAAACACACTTTTTTGTGTCCACAGATAAAATCCTCCAACCACAAATATTCCGACAACTAATGTCACTATAAAAGATTTTATCTTACAAGCCTTTAATCTGCTGAAAATTTGCGTAATTTGATTATTGATTATTTCCAGATCCTGTATAAGACGATTTTCATCTGCAAACATCGGCAAATTATGGATAGCATGTTTGTTCAGCCTCTCTAATTGTTGTTTCTCTTCAAAATCATCTTCAATTGTAGGCTCACTCAGATCAAACTCCTGCTCCACCCCTGCTCTGTAATTAGATGGGTCGTGAATTTCGTTCGCTTGTTGGATTCCGAATGCTTCCAGCTTTCCCTGTGCAGCTGAAATGATTGTATTAAGCTTTTCAAACACTGCATCAACAACGCTTTTTTCACCGACATTTTCAGTTTTCAAATCTTTCAACTGTTCATTAATTATCGCATCAACCTCGCGATTATACTCCGCATTTGCTTTCGTTTTCTGATCAAATGTCCACTCCGTATATTTTCCGGTTTGTGAAATCGGACACGGAGAATTGTACCACAAGCTCAATCGCGTACGATATGTTGACAATAAACTTTTTATATGCTCATAATCAGGAGTATCAAAATTTTTATATTCAGACATTGTCTTCAACGAAACAGCTTCTTCTGTTAAAGACTTAATGTAATAGACAACCTTTAATTTTGTTTCAATCTCTTCCGAAACATCATCGCGAACAATATGGGCATACATATGCTCCACTTTTGACAAACGTTTTTTGCATACAGAAACATAGTAATTTATGCCGTTTTTAAAATCAACAGCACTTTCCGACATTTCAGGCATTTCCTGTAAAACATCACTGAAAAAGCTCTTTGTGCAACCGGCAAGGTCTTTGATTTTTTCACTGATATATTCTCTATAATCAACATATGAAGTATTTTCCGGATCAAGTAAAGGAAAATACTGTTCTAATTTTTTGTCAATTAATGATATGTTATCATTCACTCTTCTCAATTGGTTATAAACGGCATCACTTGCTTCCAATGCACCGGTTTTATCAACATAAAAAGTAACCACTTTAAATTTGTCGCTTAATTTCTGCGCTAAGCACATATAAGCGTTGATGTCATTAAAAAGCTCATAATCCTGAGCCTTTAAAGGTTTTGAGAAAACTCTTGGGATAAAAACAAATACTACACCCTCATCAATAGTGAAAGGGTGTTGATTGTACTGCGAAAGAATCTGCTCATATGCAATATTCAAATCACAGGTATCTTTAATTTCATCCAGCATAGTCAACTGTTTTTTGTATATATGCTCATAAAAAAACGGTTCGTACTGAGCAAGATTCAAACAATTGTTCACATTTACAATAAAAATTTTCATTGTCATAATTCCTTCTACGGTGCATAAGCAGAACTTATGCACCGTAATTTGTTAGTTACATATTATTTAATAAAGTTTGATACATCCTCTTTGAAGAACTCTGACACACCGCTGCCCTCTTTAAGACAATCAGAAGATTTGCCGATTTCAAGCATAATTGTTTTGCTCATAGCCTTCGCTCTGTTTTCGTTTTCATTGAGCATAAACAAGCAGTACTCATAAATATATTCCTCAAGGGTATTTATCAGAGCAATTGTTACTTTGCGATCTGTTGAATTTTTATAAAGCTCATAAAGCACATCAATAATTGATTTGCCTACATCTGATTTTGTATCGACAAGGCCCTTGATAATACTCTGACCCTTTATTATATCTTCATTAACTCCGCCGAAAGCGCATTCATCTTTTAAAGTCTTTCTGACAGCCTCAGCATAGCCGATGATATTTTTTACCATCACACGGTTGCAGTCAAATGCGTTATACAAAGCAAAGATTGATTTTGTCTTAAGTTCTTCACCATCTACGCGAACAGGCTGAAGAGAATCTTTACCTGCTTTATCCACATTCTTGCAGCACCAGCATTTAATGCATTCAACCTGGTTATCAATGTACTTACATCTTCCGAGAGCAAGTGAAAGAAGGAAAGCTCTGCGGATATCTTTGCACATCTGAGCATCATCATAACCCATAAGCTCAGGCAGATATGCATGCTCGTGCCAACGACGGTTAAGATGAGGATGAATAACATCAATCTCATTATCTCTGCTTGTGCTGATAATGAAATGTTCTCTGTCTGCAAAATTATCAAGACGCTCTGAATAACGAGCTTCTGCATTTGCACCTTTTCTGTATGAAATACAGTTTTCAATACGAAGGTCATAAATTGATGCATAGCAAACCATTGAATATGGAGATAAAGAATCGTCCACAAGCGGTCTTCTGTACTTTTCTCCGAATAATGCCTTTAATTTATCTTCATCAACATCACCGGCATTCGGGTCACCCAACTGGAAATCAGCAGCTGCCGCATGGTTAAGTCCCCATGTATATGATGTAAGACCACCAGAAACATATCCTGCAACATTTCTTTCATACAGCAGATAAGGCTCTGCCAGAGTTGTGAGAGACAGGCAGATTGAACGGAAATAGTCTGCAAAAGCAGAAGAATCCTTGTCTTCGTCCACATCTTTGTTTTTAATTCTGTATTCAAGATGAATTGCATCAAGTATACCCATATCAAGATGCTTGAAACCACCGTTCTCAAACTGTCTGACAATAGGCTGTAAAATTCCTTTTTCAAACATCTCTCTGTGTGAAATATGAGCAACGATTGCTGAAGGTGAATCTTTTTCAACAAGAAGCGCCTCATATTCTGCGTACATCTTATCAAAGAAATTTTTCTTGATTTCTTCAGACATCTGAAGTTCTGAATCCGTTACTCTGTGTGTGAATTCATCATACAGATATTTTTTACATTCAGCATCTGAACAGATATAGCGATCTCCTGAGAAGCTGTTGTTTTCGCCTACACCTTTGCCCTTTTCAAGAGCTTTTTCTTCCTTGGCTTTGCTTTCTGTAATATTTTTAAGCTCATCAAAGAATTTTTCATACAGGTCAATCATTACTTCGAGACGCTCAATGACAGTTCTGTATACTGTGGCTTTCAGTGTATACAGCGAATTATCAAGAATATGATGTGCTTCACCGGAAAAATCATCAATAAGTGTGGAAACAAGAGATTTATATGAGCCGGAATAAATGTTGAAATATGCCAATAAACCTTTTTTGGTTTTAGCGAGTGCCTCTGTGGGATTTTCTCTGTATTCCTCTTTTTCTCCTTCCTCGTAATAATCCTTTTCAAAAACAGAAACATATAATCTCTGTCCGTTTATTTTGTCATCCATCTCCTTTTTAGCCTGTTTAAGCTTTTCGAGAAGTGAATACATAATATAACGAGTAATTATAGGATGCTTTTTGTTAAGAGATACATAAATATTGTAGTTGGCACCTTTTGTATAACCCTGAGCAGTTTTTATATCAGAAGGTAAAATATCCTGAGCCACTGCTCCCATAAGATCGCTGACTTTTTTCTCAGCCTTATTTTTAAATTGTCTGAGTGCCTGCATCTTTTCAGTTACATCAGTTGCAACATCATCAGGATTACTGTTTTCTCTGACAGTCAACTTACATGCCTCGGCATCTACATATAATTCAGACTTTGTAAACACATCATCTATGTGATTTTCAACGTCACCCATCATTGCATCTACAAGAGGCATTGTGCTTACTTTACCTTCATCGTCTGTCATTTCAATTGAAAGTTCATTTTTCAGTTCTGCAATTTCACTTGACACATCGTGTTTTGTCGGATCGCAGATATCATCAAAAATCTGACAGTATACCTTACTCTTTTCCAGAGCCTTTACACTCGGATTTGTTTTCTTCAGACGACGCTGCTGTTCGTCACGCTTTTTGAATTCGTTATCAATTGTTAACCAGTATTCGTTAATAAGCTGCTGTGCATAGCGTACTGTACAATAGCGAACTACCTCATCCTTGGGATAAATCGCATTTGAAACACCGGCTCCGCAATAACGGTTCATACCGCCCTGAGGAACAATTGAAGTAATAAGATTATCTTCAGATGAATAGCCCTGGTTAGATACAGGTGAAAACAGCTGGTTCATAACAATCTGTGATGTACGCTTTATATACTCAGCCAAATCACCGATTATACCCTGACTACTGCGTTTTTCAACAAGATAAAGGAAATCATAGGGAACCATAGCTGCTGCCATAACATTATTGTTACCGCCGGCAACATTGGTAACACCGGGAACATATTCTTCAATACGAAGCTTATTGTCACTTTCACTTAACACCTGTGCATGATAAAAAGCATTAAGCTCTTTGAGGAAAGCGTAGCCGTTTACATTAACTGCTCTCTTCATAGCATCAGTATCCTGAACATCCTCAGTAAGACTGGGCATAAGGAACAAACCACGAATCAGAGTATTCGGAATATTTGCATCTCTCAGTACCTTACGGATATAGAAAGGAAGCTGGATACCAAGGCCTGAACCTGTACCACCTGTTACAGAGCCGACAATCATTACTCTGACGGCACGTGTCAAAGAATCTCCCTGATTTTTAAGAATTGAGTCTACTGCCTTTTGAATTGCATCAAACTTGTTGTCTGCTTTACTTGCAAGAGCTCCCAAACGGGAAACAGAACGGATCTGACCGGCACCGTTTATAAGACTCTTTGCATTGATGAACGGATCAACAGGGAACCATTCCAGATAGTCGCTGTGAGCGTTCAGGTAATCCTGAACAGTCTGGTTTTCACTGGTCTGAATATAAGGTATATCTGAACCTTCGAAATTACCAAGAGCATTTGTGTCAGTATCCATGACAACCATTTTAACACAGCTCTTGTCATAATCAGACATATTGTCGTTTACGATTTTGACAATCTGACCACCAATACCGCCAACACCGATCAACAGCGTTGGTGCTCTTACCAGATGTTTTTTTTCTACAAATTTAACCATAACAAAAACTCCTTTTATTTTCTACCGTTTGTCATTGAAATTTTATAATATTTATCATTGTCATACACATATATGCTTGATGTAAATCTATGGAATTTCTTTTTACTTTGAGAAACACCGGCAGCTGCACAGGGATACTTTATACTTGTAGACACATAGCAGCCTTTGACTCCGATTAACTCATAACCGCCCTTCGCGGCTTTAATGTAAAATTTCCCGACCTTCTTTTTCATTCCACCGGGTCCGATGAAGTTGAGAGGATTTGACGCAGAAAGCCAACTGATGCGTTTTGTTGCACCGAAATTCTGAGTATATTCACCATTTACTTTACGTGCTTCAAACAACTTTATGCTTCCGGGTTTTCTGAAATGCTGTTTACCGAATATCCAATATATCAAGTAAATCAGCAATAACAATACCATAAGTTCAATTATAACTGTTTTCAGATCTCCGATCTTAAAGCAAATTACCTCAGATGCTGTCTTTCCTCCGCAGTTTACTTCAATTGCAGAATCGCCGTGATGCATAATCCAGTAAATAAAGGAGGGAACCCATGTTGATGTGGGTGACACGACAATTCCGCCATCATTACAAACGGAAACCTTATAGTTATTGAAATCAAGGTTCAGACCTTCTATGAACAAATCTTTTATGGCGATTGCCTGAGACTTATCAATAGGTTTGTCGTCAATATAAAGAGTAAACTTAACGCCTGTTTCATTCGAATCGAGTTCGGTTATATATACTACATTTTCCGCATCTCTTGACCCGTCTTTATTAATCTGTCTTTCTGAACCATCGTAATATATTGATGCTGTTATACCACTGATTTTTATTGATTTGGGAGTAAAGCTTATAGTATCCTTTACAGTGAAAAATCCGGGTATTTCAACCGTTGCGGTTACTTCTGTCGGAGCTTCCTTGAGCACAACATCCTCCAACAGCAAATCCTTCTCACTGACAACTATTTTTCCGTTTTCGCTGAGAGATATCTGTTCAGCAAGTCCGCTGGGAAGCATTGACGGTAATATTTTGTTGCTTGTTCCGATTTCATAAAGTGACGCTTTAAAATCAACAGTCTGATCTGCAACCAATGTTGACAGATCATCAATTCGTGCATCGTTAACAAACACTTCTATACGAAGTTCAATTGCCGGTTCAAACATAATAACCAGATCTTTTTTTGATATTTTATCTGTGAATGTAATCGTATATGTATCCGGTAATATATTTCCTGAAGACGCATTAAACAGAGAAACGTTTCCCCTCAGGGCTTTTTTGTCTTCGTCGCTCATATAATCAATGCACTTTTGAGGTAACTCAACATGAACATCACTTTCCATATTCAGTGTCTGACCTTCAGAATCTACAATTTGCTTAACAGATGCATCTGTACGCTGTGCCAGAACACCAATATGTAAAAGCGGTACATCAGCACGAACCTTCACAGTTTTATCATCAACAAATGTAATATCATCTTCAGAAACTGCATATCTGCCTGAAATATCGCATGCAACATCAGAAATTGCATCCACAACTGCATCAGCAGTAAGAACTCGCTCACAATTTATATTTGATTTTGAAAATGACGGTGTGAACTGATTATCCGTATCACAGATAGTCATAAATACGACCTGAGGCTTTGTACCATTAGGCATTTTTGTTTCAGCCATACCATTGATCTTTTTTGCAGTTGTCTCGTTATCGGCTATCTGACCGTCGGTTATTACTATCAACCAATACTGTGTGTTAACATTGGTATCATTATTACCTTTCAATGTATTAAAAGCAGTATCAATTGACTCAAGGGGTGTTCCGCCGCTCTGGTTATGCTCTCTTATTTTTTTTACCGAAGCATCCCTGTCGCCTGTATCCACAGAAAAACTACCCTGTGTGTAAGAACTCATATAAGTAATATCCAGTTTATCTTCTTTGTTAAGCATCGCCGCAAAACACTGTATTGCATAACTGGTATATTCCCATTTTTCATTAAGCATACTTCCGGAATCATCGTAAACAATCGACACAAGTTTTCTGTTGCGGGTAGAAGCCTGATCCGTTTCTGAATACACCGGAATAATAAACGATGAAAGAACAAGTATCACCGTTAAAAACAAGCATATTTTCTTCTGAACTTTGCTCATAAATACACCTTCCATTATAAAATATACACACTGAAATTTTACCTTTTTTAACAATAATTGTCAATGTTTTTTCGCATGTTTTTGTAATTTGTGCAATATGATTATTAACTGACTTTTAATTATTGCAATTTCACAAGTAAAATAAAAAACCGTGTTTTAAATCTCAAAAAAACACGGTTTTTTATCACATTCTGCGAAAAAGCGGGTTGGATTCGGTTTACTTTTAATTACAGAAATCTGTCCTGCAAAGCTGCCCTGAAAAAGCGGAATTATTTTCCTGCAGATTCACAATTTCAATTAAAATATTTTTATTTTTTAACGGCTTCTCATTTTATCTTACAGAAAATTCTCTTCACAAGATACTGAAAAATTGTGGGATGTGAATACAAGCCTGACGGCAGGTCTACTGTTTCACACTTGACTTTGTCGTTTATTATATCATCTATGGCACGGATTTCGTCCTCTACGCCTACACACGTCTGCAAAAGAGGATATGTTGTGAAATTATCTTTTTCCGTAACTGATATGCGTGATTGATATATAACATTTCCGGTATCAATTCCCTTATCTACGAAATGTACCGTAGCACCTGCGTTCTCTGCATCATTGTTATACAATGCCCAATATGCGCCATGACTTCCGCGGTATTTGGGAGTGATTCCTGCGTGTAAATTCACGAATTTTGCATTCACACAGTTCAATACTTCCTCTGAAATTATACGGGTTCCGTTAACAACCACTATATCAGGTTTAATCTTTTCCAAAACCTCAATACATTTTTTATCATTGACAGAGTCTACAAAAACAGGTCCGGATTCCATCATCGCCTTATCATCAACAGATGCGCCAAAATCATTTAAAATTTCTTTTTTTCTGTCGGCAGCTGATTTTTTCAGAAAAGGAACAACCAGACCGACGAACAAAACCTGTCCCAAAACAGTCATCAGGCCAAGCTTTTTAATCCTTCTCTTTAACAAATTCTTCGTGGAAACAGAATCTTCAATTATAACCTTTTCAATAGAAAAGTGTTGACTTAATTTATTATATACCAAGCTTGAAGAGTCTCCGTGGCTACACAGCATAACTATCTTTTTCATTAATTATTTCCTCCGCCATTTCACCCATATTCTTACTTTCAAAACCAAATTTTTCATTCAGCGCTTTGTAACAAATAAGAAGCTCTTCAACCTGAGCCAGAAAAGCATCGGGATTTTCACCCATATTATGCGGATGCCACCAGAGATGAAAGATCTTCCCCTTTTTAGCAGCGATTTTCATTAATTTCTTTATATTATACATCTTCAGCGGTTCGAGAAAGCTGAGTATTTTATTCTGTTTTCTCAGAAAAACACTGGACTTCAGATTAATTATTCCGTCCTGAAAACACTCTTCTCTGAAATAGCTTTTGTAACCGCAGACAGGTATATAAGTATCCATCAGACGAACTATTCTTGAAAGCTTTGTGTTTTTATCGTATGCAAAATGATTATGATTTCCTCTTACTGCAAAAATATTGTTATTTTTCAACACATTCAGATATTCAGAATTAAAAAGGTTTCTGGGGAAAATAAAGCTTTTAATATCAATATCAAAAAGCTCTTTGGCAATCCTTTTCGCTGCCGCTGTATCAGCTGCAAAATCTTCACAGGTCTGACCTTTTTCTCTGCAATAATAATGACAAAATGTGTGAGAGCCGATTTCCTGATTACTATGCTGAGTAATTTCTTTTATTACAGAAGATGCATAATGAAGCTGGTCTTCCTCTTCATTGTTACCAATAGTCTCAAAATGTTTATAGGCATCAAGACGCGTATTAGCATAGTCAGGTTTAACATCAGGCAAATAACCTGCCAATTCTTCTTTGTCCTTGGCAAAAAGCATACCTACCGTTCCCCACGTAGCGTGAACTCCGTATTTATCAAAAAGTTTTAACAAACGAGGAATTGTTCTTCTTCCTTCGATTATATCCGGACCGTATTTTTCAATTGTTCTTGAATCTGTAACGCCCCAGAACAATTCAAAATCTAAAGATACAACCAAACAACCATTTTTCCTTTTATTCATTAAAACACTTCCTTTAAAAATAACAATAAAATTATTTTTTACAAAGCCATAACTATCTTGTATATAATACCATATATCAAGGTTTTTTTCAAGGTCATGTTTTATGCTCAACGGCACCTAAATTTCTATATGGCGGTCATTTTAACATTACTGCCTTGTGCCTGAATAACAATAAAAACCGTGTTTTATAATAAAAAACACGGTTTTGTTATCTGACTCTGCAAACATCAGGTTGGATTCGGTTTGCTTTTAATCAGAGAAATCTTTCCTGAAAATCACAGACTGTTTATCATATGGAGATAGGCTACATAGTAGCTGTATATATCTGAATTTACCTTTGAAAAACCGCCCTGGAGAGACATATGGTCGCCTCTGTAAACGGGCATAATATTCCATACTCCTGTTTCGATGTTTGATGCATCAAATGTTTTTGACGGTGCACTGCTCGGTGCAAGTGCTGAGTATGTATTTACAAGGCCGTCATTTTCAAGCCATTTTTCATCGATTTCGTATCCGCCCTCTGTAAATCCGGTATAACTTCCGATTTCATCAGCACTTGACTGGAACATCTTTTCCATAAGCTTTGTGTCCGACACATATGTTCCGTCTTCCTGCTTATCAGTCGCTGAACATGCAATTGAGAAATAATATGTTTCTTCGCTTGTGACGATTGTTTTGTTCAGCTCAAGTGCGTTATCAATATACATATCATACGCTGCACTGTCTGTCTCTGTTGACATTGAGCTGTATGCACTCGTTCCGTTATGAGGTGCTGCAAGAGTTGTTACTGAATAAATCCAATCGGCTTTGCCACCCGTGAAAAACGGAGAAACATCATCGGGACTCGCTTTCATCTCTTCCTCACTGCCTACTGCCATAAGCGACGCAAAAACACGCACTGTTGCACCGCCGAAAGAATGTCCGAGAAGATTGATTTTATTTACACTGTCCCATTCGTCAATAAGAGCTCTGCCCGTAAAGTCCTCACCGTAACGGTCGTGTCCGCATTTCTTACTGTGTGCCTCGCCATAGTCAACAGTTGTTCCCGTTAACTGTGCATAAAGCTCACACGCTCTGTCCCACGCGCTTGATGTTCCCGCTACCGACGCAGCGTAACAATCATATCCGTCATTATTGAGTTTTTTCATCAGGTCGCCGTTAAGAACGCCCCAATATGGGAAAAGGTCGTAATAGAAGTCGTAGCTTCCCCATCCCATAAGACCGTGGACCCATACATATTTGTAGTTTGTGTTCCAGGAATCAGTATCAACATCAGGTTTGTTGGCGGGAATTATGCAAGAAAACAACAACATAATTATCGCCATCGGAATTGAAATGATTTTTGCCATAGTATCATCTCCTGTATTTTATTTATAATTAATTCTATCATAGAAAAATTGTCTTTTCAATATTTTTCCCTGTTATAAACTCACCAATTTTGTGTGCTTTGTTGCCGTATTCATAAGTAAGTCCTTTTTAACGATTTTTCTTTTTCTGACTATCTTATTGTTTTTTATTTATATTTCTCTTTGGTTATCGCAGACAAAATCAGATTTTCGGACAAAAAAAGACTCCTGAACCAAAATTCAGAAGTCTTTAAAACAAGTTAAAATATTAAGTCTTCTTATTACGAGCTTTGCGAGTAACAAGGTTCTGAAACGCAAAGTGTTTCAGGTTCTTATTACGCAAGTAACAAGATTCTCTTATTTGCACATAGCTTCCTGAACTGCAACTGCGCAAGCAACTGTCATACCAACCATGGGGTTGTTACCTGCACCGATCAAGCCCATCATCTCTACATGAGCGGGAACTGATGAAGAACCTGCAAACTGAGCGTCACCGTGCATTCTGCCCATTGAGTCTGTAAGGCCGTATGAAGCAGGACCTGCAGCAACGTTATCGGGATGGAGTGTACGGCCTGTACCGCCACCTGATGCAACTGAGAAATATTTTACGCCGTTTTCCATAGCATACTTCTTGTATGTGCCTGCAACGAGGTGCTGGAAACGAGTGGGGATAGTTGAGTTACCTGTGATTGAAACGTCAACGCCTTCGTGTTTCATAACTGCAACGCCTTCAAGAACATCGTTTGCACCGAAGCAACGAACGAGTGCTCTTTCACCGTCTGAGTAAGGTGTTGTGTTAACGATTTTGAGTTCGCCTGTGAAGAAATCATATTCTGTTTCAACATATGTGAAACCGTTGATTCTTGAAATGATCATAGCAGCGTCTTTGCCAAGACCGTTGAGGATAACTCTGAGGGGTTCTTTACGAACTTTGTTTGCTGTTCTTGCAATACCGATAGCACCTTCTGCTGCTGCAAAAGATTCGTGACCTGCAAGGAATGCAAAACATTTTGTATTTTCATCAAGAAGCATAACAGCGACGT
>JAZQLC010000024.1:0-3215 GCA_045542485.1 Acutalibacteraceae bacterium | reverse complement strand
CTGACGGTGTTATCGACACATTCGACCTTGCAGTGCTTACAGCATATGTAAACGGCGACAGCAATATCACACAGACACCTGAATTCTGATCCAGATTCAGCAATAAAAATTAAGGCAAAGGAGTGGGTAACCACTCCTTTGTTTTTTAATATCCCGATCTCACCTGATTTATTATTCTGTGTGAGGAATTTCTGATGTCGTTTGTCAAGAAAAAATAAGAAAATTCAATAAAAAATCACAAAAATTAAATAAATTAAGGGCGATAGCCCCTTTTGAAATATTGCAAAAATATGTTTTTCGTGCTACAATTTAATTGTATCTTTATCAGGGAGGAAAAGTGTTATGAAAATTACAAAAAGAATTTTAAGTGTGATTTTAACTTTTGTTATGATTCTTTCTGTGTTGAGTGCAGGTTTCTCCGTGTCTGCGGTCACAGAGACCACAAACGGTTCTGTTTTGAAAGAGATTGTGCTCGAAACAGTTGAACGCCCCGTTGTTCAGTTTTATTGTACGCCTGTAACTCGTGTTGCAAAGGCTGTGGATTCAGTTGAACCGGGTACAACAATTGTTAAAGCAACCCCTTCAGGTATTCCTGAGCTTTCAGGTGCATATGCTTCACAGGCTTATGCCGGTGAAACTCCGGCGGCTACGAGAATTACTTTTGTTTCTCCGACAGTCGGTATTTCTGTCACAGGCTTTTCCTGTGACAATGAAACAGTGACTTTCTCTGATATGACTTTTACATCTCCGGGCACATATAGTATTGATATTACAGGTGGTAGTGCAACGGCAGGAGACACTATTGCGTTCACAGTCGACTATGCTTGGACAGACGGTAATGTTTATCAGGAAAAATGCGTTACTTATGTTGAAAACATCTCAACAGGCGGTGCTTTTGCGGAACACAGAGTTACATGGAAGCCTTACAATGGTACATCTTCGTGGTACAGAGGCTACGGCTCTGCTATTACGCGTGTTCTCGGCACCGGTGTTTACTATGAAATTCCCGCATCAACAGGTGATTCGAGGTTTGGTACATACAATGTAGCTACTGCAAGTTTCATTGAAAATTCAGGCGCAGGATATGCGACTTCCTATTATGAAAATGAACGTGTAGAGTCTGCCGGTCTTTTTTCCAACCCCAGAGAAACAATTGACCACACTGCATTTATTACGGGCGTTTCACAGGCCCACATTTATATTGATAAGTCGGTAACTACAAGTCTCTCCGATATTAATCTGAGAATCGACGCTAATGTCGGTAGGGAAGACGGCGAAAATCATGTAAGAAATAATGACGATCCTAATGTAGCTCTTGGCGAATCATATGTATTTTCCGGTGCACAGACTACCGCTCCGTCAGAATATGTAACGGATACGGCGGCACAGGCTGCAATCGGATATTCTGTTCCGGCAAGAAGTGACTATGGCTTTGACAGTGAAAATGGTGCATATGCTACAATTACATCAGGTACAAGAAATGGCGGACACCTTATCACTTCATATCTTACAGGTGCTGTATCGAGTCTTACTGACGGTGCCTCGTATACGGTAATTAACAGATATTATGCATACTTCAGAGGCTCATACGCATACATCACAAACTCACCGATTGTTCCCGTGGTTATGACTTTCCATATTGTTGATAAGGGTGCACTTCGTGAGATGATTGATTATGTTATGAATTCAGATCCCACAACTCCCAGTGTGCGCGACCAGAAGAAAGGTATAAATCCTCAGGCGTGGTATTACAGCTCAGGCTTCTCGGCATTCCAGAATGCGTATGTTGATGCTATCGGTGTTCTCAATAACCCCAAGGCTCTTCAGACCGAAGTCGATGCAAAAGTAAATTCACTCAGACAGGCATACACAAACCTCAGGGTTAAGGGTGCTGAATATGACGAGGTAAATGAACTCAATGAAATTGCTGACGAAATCGTTCGCAACCAGGATTGTTATCCTGCAGCGGATGTAGCTCTCGTAATTGAGGCTCAGGAAATGGTCAAGACAGGCTATACTATTTTTTATCAGCCTGCTGTTGACACAATGGCTGAAAATCTCCGTGTTGCAATTGAAAGAGCAATACCTTATGATGCTGATTACGAAGAAATCAAAGCTCTTGAAGACGAATATGAGTCAATGGACCACTCACTTTATTCCCCTGAATCAATCAAGGCGGTAGATGATGCGTTTGCAAAGGTTGACTATACTCTTACAAGACTCGAGCAGTCAAAGGTTGATGCCTGGGCAGCTGAAATCAGAGCAGCGATTGACAACCTTGATCCCTATGAGGCGGATTTCTCAACGCTTATTGCTACTCTTCAGGAAGCAAGGGCAATTGATCGTACACTCTACATCAACGGTTCTCTTCTTCTTGACCCTATGGAGGCTGCAGAAGAAGCAATCGCTGACAATAATATAAGTCCGTGGAGTCTGTCGAGACAATCAGAGGTAGATGCACTTACAGCTGAACTTCGCGAAGCAATTGACGGTCTTATTATCAGAAGTGTATACAAGATCGAACTTAAGGAAGCGATTGATGCCCCGATTCCGGGTAACATGGCTTACTATAATCAGAATATTCTTGCAGCGTACAGAAATCTTGTAGATGCAGGTACTGAGATGTATAATGACCAGACACTTACAATTTACGATCAGCATGAGATAGACTCAATGACGAATGCAATCACTGCGAAATATGAAGAGTTGATGGCTACCTACTCAGTGCCGTCAGTTGATCTTACTGCTCTTAATGAAGCTATTGCAGAAGCAGACGGTCTCAATCCCGATGAGTATTGTGACGATGAGGCTATGGCTTTACTTACAGAGGCAGTTCAGGCAGGTAAGGCAATCGTTGAAGAAAAACCCGAACTCAGCGATGAAAACACAGCAAGAGTCGAAAACATGGCAGTGGCAATCAATAACGCTCTTGCAGTAATCAATACTCATAAGGGTGCAGATGCAGTCCAGGAAAACAAAGTTGATTCAACCTGCACGGACACAGGCTCATATGATGCAGTAGTTTATTGCGGTCTTTGCGGTGAGGAACTCAGCCGAGAAACAGTTGTTACCGATGCACTCGGCCACACAGAAGGCGAAGCAGTTGAAGAAAACAGAACCGAAGCAGACTGCGTAAACGCTGGTTCATACGACACAGTAGTTTATTGTACAGTATGCGGTGAAGAAGTTTCTCGCGAAACAACAGTTATCGACGC
>JAZQLC010000023.1:0-15759 GCA_045542485.1 Acutalibacteraceae bacterium | reverse complement strand
TGTCTTCCTAAGACGCTTGGCCTCCGACTTCTTTCATCTGAAGAAAAACTGCTTGTAGCGTATTACAGATGTCTTGAAGAAAATGAAAAAGAAAAGTTTTTTTCGGATATTAAAAATGATTATCTTGACAGAAGATGCGGGATAAAAGATGAAGAATAATTTTTAATAAATTTTACATTGACTTTGTGTATAAATTAATGTAGATTATTATTGATAAAATTTTAGGAGATATCACAGATGAAAAAAATAATTTCTTTGTTTCTTGTATTTTGTTTGCTTTTTGCCTTTGCATCTTGTTCGCAGGATTCTGGCGGAGACATTGATGAAACAACAACTCTTACGGATTCGGTTGTGGACAACGAGGCGGAAAATGAGACAATTACAGATTATGAAGGTGAATCTGAGTCATTAACTGAAGTTGTTGAAAACACAGAAAAAGATACAACCAAAAAACCTGAGGACGAAAAGACTACCAATAAACAACCTGCAGGAACAAGTAAAAATCCTGCTGATTGGAGCAAGGAAGAGGTTGTTGCTTTTTACAAAAAAGCTTGTGAAAAATCATCTCATGTCACATCAAAACAGACTATGACTATGAGAAAAGATTCTCTTAAGGCAGCAGGTGGACTTGGCAAATTCCTCAGTTTTGCCGAAGGTGTTATCAGAGGTGTAATGAAACTCAATGCAATTGATGTTCCCGGAATCACCGGTGGTCATTGGAATCTGGTGCCTTCAGATTGTAAGACTGCAAAGGCATATAAGAGCGGCAACTACATAGTTGTAGAAATGACAATGAAGGACCAGACTGATGGTGTTTACGGAAACACTTTTGAAGGAACAGTCGGTCATGCTATCAGCGTCGTGAACGGAGTTGCAGAAGTTGCTGAACAATTTTCGCAGTTTGATGTAAGGTATAAAGAAGCTGATATCAAAATTCACTACACTGAGGCAGTATTAAAGGTTAAAATTAACGAAAAAGGTGTTATTGAAAAGGGTACATGGAAGTATGTCTGCACACCTGTTGTAAATGACCTTTATATTGAAGGAATTGAGGTTGATGATGCAGGTGCCGTTATTGACTATGTCGTAACTCTTGGCGGCGGTTTCTGATTAAACTTAAAACAGTCACAAAGTTAGTCTTTGTGACTGTTTTTTTCTTTTTAGATATTGTCTTTTTTATTTGACTTTGTTAAAATAGGTGTATAATACAGACGAATGGACTGATTTATATGAATAGTATTTTTGAGAGATATGTATGTCTTGAGTCTTGCCGTGAAAGTATGGAAAACGGTGTGAAGATGATGTGCGAAACATATGAAAAAGGCGGCAAGATTTTAGTTTGCGGTAATGGTGGAAGCTGTGCAGACAGTGACCATATTGTAGGTGAACTGATGAAAGGGTTTATTCTTGAAAGAAAAATTCCACAATCTGATGCTGAGAAAATAAGAAATCTTCTGGGTGAAGAAGCAGACATTTTTGTTGATAATCTGCAGAGGGGAGTACCGGCTTTTTCTCTTTGTTCACAAACCGGCGTTATGACTGCGTACAACAACGATGTAAATCCTGATTTGGTTTATGCTCAGCTGCTTTATGCGTCAGCAAGAGAAAACGATCTTCTTATAGGTATTTCAACATCGGGCAATTCAAAAAATGTTGTATCGGCTGTAAAGATTGCAAAGGCAATTGGCGTCAGAAGCCTGTGTCTTACCGGTGCGAAAGAATGTGAGCTGGATAAATATGCAGACTGTGTAATTAAGGTTCCCGAAACAGAAACATACAAAATACAAGAACTTCATCTGCCTGTATACCACTACTTGTGTATGGAAACAGAAAAAAATCTGTTCATATAATTATTTTAAACTGTTGACAATATTGGTCATTTGGTTTATATTTATTTATATAAAGTGTTGAGGTGTGGTTTAGTGAGACTTCTCGAGGAAAGAATACGAAAAGACGGAAAAGTTTTTCCCGGTAACATATTAAAAGTTGACAGCTTTTTGAATCATCAGCTTGATGTCAATCTTTTTAACGAAATGGGTAAAGAATGGTACAGTCTTTTTAAAGATTCAGGCGTAAACAAAATTCTTACAATTGAAGCATCAGGTATCGCTATTGCAAGTATTGTTGCTCAGCATTTTGGTGTTCCTGTTGTTTTTGCCAAAAAGAGTAAGTCAAGAAATATTGCCGGTGATGTATATTCTGTTGTTGTTAAGTCGTTTACTCACGGTAACGAAAACAATGTTATAGTTTCAAAAGACTTTCTGAATCCCGGAGACAGGATTCTTGTTATTGATGATTTCCTCGCTCAGGGTTGTGCTCTGATGGGACTTTGTGACCTTATCCGTGCAGCAGGAGCAGAGGTTGTCGGTGCAGGAATTGCAATTGAAAAAGCTTTTCAGCCGGGCGGAGAGTTGATTCGTGCAAAAGGAATACGTGTTGAGTCTCTTGCTAAAATAAAAGAAATGCATGATGACGGCACAATCGTATTCTGTTGATTCAGGTAGCTATTTTTTGCTATAAATATTTAAAAACGGAGGAAAAACTATGAAAAAAATTTTGGCAATTCTCCTTGCAGCAGTTATGCTGTTCTCACTTGCTGCTTGTAGCGGGGAAGAAAACACAGACAACGACAAACTCAAAGTAGGCTTCATCTTCCTTCATGATGAAAACTCAACCTACGATCTTAACTTTATCAATGCTGCCAAAGCTGCTTGTGAAGAAATGGATGTTGAAATGGTTATGAAAGTCAACATTCCAGAAAGTAAGCTTTGCTACGAAACAGCAGCTGATCTCGCAGAAGATGGCTGTGATATTATCTTTGCTGATAGCTTCGGTCACGAATCATATATTATTGAAGCTGCAGAAGAATATCCTGATGTTCAGTTCTGCCACGCAACAGGTACAATGGCACATACTGAAAATCTTCCCAATTTCCACAATGCTTTCGCATCAATCTATGAAGGTCGTTACCTTGCAGGTGTTGCTGCAGGTCTCAAGCTTAATGAAATGATTGAAGCAGGTAAATTTACAGCAGAAGAAGCAAAAATGGGTTATGTTGGTGCATACACATATGCCGAAGTTATTTCAGGTTACACTTCTTTCTATCTTGGTGCAAAATCAGTTTGTCCCACAGTTACTATGGAAGTTCAGTTTACAGGTAGTTGGTATGATGAAGGTGCAGAAAAAGAAGCTGCAACAAAACTCATTAACAACGGATGTAAGCTTATCAGCCAGCATGCTGACTCAATGGGTGCTCCCACAGCATGTGAAAACGCAGGTGTTCCCAATGTTTCATACAACGGCAGCACAATCGACGCTTGTCCTAACACATTCATCGTTTCTTCAAGAATTGACTGGACACCTTATATGAAATATATGATTAAGTGCGTGAAAGACGGCACAGCTATTGAAGCTGACTGGTGTAAAGGTCTGGATGAAGGTTCAGTTGCTCTTACAGCTGTCAATGAAAAGGTTGCTGCTCCCGGTACAGTTGCTGCTCTTGAAACAGTTAAGGCAGAACTCCTTTCAGGTAAACGTCACGTATTTGATACATCAACATTTACAGTAGACGGTAAAAAGCTTGATTCATACAAAGCTGATGTTGATACCGATAAGGATTATACTCCTGATACAGAAGTAATCAAAGATGGTTATTTCCATGAATCAGAATATCGTTCAGCTCCTTACTTTGATCTTAAGATTGATGGTATCACACTTCTCAACTCAGCATTCTGATTGATTTAACAAATAACTGCAGGCGGAGGGTAACAGCTCCGCCTTGCAGTGATTTTAGCGCTGAAAAGATATTTAAAAGTTTTAAGTATCTTTTGAGAATTAAAGACAGGAGGGACAAAAGTGGCAACACCTGCAATAGAATTGAAAAACCTCACAAAAACCTTTGGTAATGTTGTGGCTAATAAAAATGTAAATCTTGTTGTCAACCGTGGAGAAATTCTTTCCATACTCGGTGAAAATGGTAGTGGTAAAACTACTCTTATGAATATGATTTCAGGTATTTATTTTCCTGACCACGGACAGATTTTCATTGATGGTAAAGAAGCTGTTATCCGTTCACCAAAGGATGCTTTTGATTATAATATCGGTATGATTCACCAGCATTTTAAACTCGTTGATGTTTTTACTGCTGCTGAAAATATTGTTCTTGGTCTGGACGAAAAAGGCAGATTTGATATTAAAAAATCAACTACGAAAATCAAAGAAATCTGCGATTTGTATGGGTTTGAACTTAATCTTGAAAAGAAAATTTATGAGATGTCAGTTTCTGAAAAGCAGACTGTTGAGATTATCAAGGTGCTTTACAGAGGTGCAGATATTCTTATTCTCGATGAGCCTACTGCCGTCTTGACTCCTCAGGAGACAAAGAAACTTTTCTCGATTCTTCGTAGAATGCGTGATGATGGCAAGGCGATTATTATCATCACACATAAACTTCATGAAGTATTGTCTCTTTCGGATAGAGTTTCTGTTTTGCGCAAAGGTGAATATATCGGCACTGTTGCTACAAAAGAGGCTGATGAATCTACGCTTACAGAAATGATGGTCGGTAAAAAGGTAGAACTTAATATCGGACGCAGTGAACCCCAAAATGCTGAAGTCAGACTTGAGGTCAAAAATCTCACTTGTTTCAACAGAGATGGCACCGCGGTACTTAATGATATTACTTTCGATGCCTTGTCAGGAGAAATTCTTGGTATTGCAGGTATCGCCGGTAGCGGACAGAGAGAGCTTCTCGAGTCAATTGCAGGTCTTCAGAGAGTTAACAAGGGCAAAATTATTTATCATAATCCCAACACAGGGAATACTGATAGTCTTCGCGATAAAACACCTATGCAAATCAGAGAATTAGGTGTCAGACTTTCTTTTGTTCCGGAAGACAGACTTGGTATGGGTCTTGTGGGCAATATGGATATTGTTGACAATATGATGCTTAGAAGCTACAAAAGGGGTGCCTCTGTTTTTCTTCAGAGAAAAGAACCTAAAGAACTTGCTGATAGAATAATCGCAGACCTTGAAGTTGTAACACCCAGTGCAGAAACCCCTGTCAGAAGACTTTCGGGTGGTAATGTTCAGAAGGTTCTTGTCGGTAGAGAGATAGCCTCTTCTCCGACAGTTCTTATGGCTGCATATCCGGTAAGAGGTCTTGATATCAATTCTTCATATCTCATTTATAACCTTCTCAATGAGCAGAAAGAGAAAGGGGTAGCTGTTGTTTTTGTTGGTGAAGACCTTGATGTGTTGATTGAACTTTGTGACAGAATTCTTATAGTAAATTCAGGTAAAATTACCGGTATTGTAGATGCAAGAACTACTACAAAGGAAGAAATTGGTTTGCTTATGACAAAGAATGAAGACGGAGGTGAAACAATTGAGTAAGTCTGCAAAAAATGTGAATGAACCGTTGTTTCACATCGTAAAGCGTGATGCTCTTCCGGCATGGGTTGCATGGATAATTCGTATTGGTTCAATTGCTGCAGCACTTATTGTTTGTGCACTTGTAACGGTTGTTCTTACGGGTGAAAACCCCATTGAGGTTTATGCAACAATGATTGACGGAGCAGTTGGTAGTAAGAGAAGAATCTGGGGACTTTTGCAGGATATTGCGATGCTTCTTTGCATTTCTCTTGCAGTTACACCTGCTTTCAAGATGAAATTCTGGAACATAGGAGCAGAGGGACAAGCTCTCATGGGCGGTCTGGCAACTGCTGCGTGTATGGTATTACTTGGTGATGTATTACCGCAGCCTGTGCTTCTTGTAGTTATGTTTGCTACGAGTATCGTTGCAGGTGCAGTGTGGGGAGTTATCCCTGCGTTTTTCAAAGCAAAGTGGAACACAAATGAAACATTGTTTACACTTATGATGAATTATATTGCTATTCAGTTTGTGTCGTTTTTCACTTATAAATACTCAGTGCCCAAAGGCTCAGGTCAGCTTGGTGTTATCAACAGAGCAACTGAAGCCGGTTGGCTTCCTGAAGTTGGCGGACAGAGTTATCTTCTCAACATTCTCATAGTTATCGGTGTTACTGCATTTATGTATATTTATCTTAAATACAGTAAGCACGGCTATGAAATTTCAGTTGTGGGTGAAAGTGAAAATACAGCTCGTTACATCGGAATCAATGTTAAGAAAGTTATTATCAGAACCATGCTTCTTTCGGGTGCAATCTGTGGCCTTACAGGTCTTTTGCTTGTAAGCGGTACAGACCATACACTTACGCGTGATACGATTGAGGGCAGAGGCTTTACTGCGATTATGGTATCGTGGCTTGGTAAATTCAATCCTATTCATATGATTCTCACATCATTCCTTATTGTTTTCCTTCAAAAAGGTGCAATCGAAATTTCAACAGATTTTGGTCTTAATAATTCTTTCTCTGATATTATCACAGGCATTATTATTTTCTTTATTATTGGTAGCGAATTTTTCATAAATTACACAGTGAAGTTCCGTGAATCAAAGAAAGGAGGGGATGCATAATGATTATTGCATTTATTCAAAGAGCTGTTATGCAGGGCATTCCACTTCTTTTTGGTTCGACAGGTGAAATTATTACAGAAAAAGGTGGCAACCTTAATCTGGGTATTCCCGGAGTTATGTATGTTGGCGGTATTTCGGGTGTTATAGGTGCTTTCGCATATGAAAATGCCGTGGAGACTGTGAATCCTTTTCTCGCTGTGCTTATTCCGCTTTTGACATCGCTTCTTGGCTCACTTGTTATGGGACTTATCTATTGTTTGCTGACAGTTACCCTTCGAGCAAACCAGAATGTTACAGGTCTTGCGCTTACTACGTTCGGTGTTGGTTTCGGTAACTTCTTTGGTGGTTCGCTTATTAAAATTGTTGGCAGCGATATGCCTTCGATTGCACTTACTCAGACAAGTGTATGTTTCAAAACACCAATTCCTTTTGCGGATAAATTAGGCTGGTTTGGCGATATTTTTCTCACATATAGTTTTCTTGCATATCTTGCTATAATTATTGCTGTTGTTGCTTCCTTCTTCTTTAATAAAACAAGTTTTGGCCTTAAACTTCGTGCTGTTGGTGAAAACCCTGCAACAGCTGACGCAGCAGGTATCAATGTTGAGAAATATAAATATGTTTCAACCTGTGTGGGAAGTATGGTGGCAGGTCTCGGTGGCCTTTATTATGTTATGGACTATGCAAATGGTGTATGGTCAAACAATGGTTTTGGTGACCGTGGTTGGTTGGCGATTGCCCTTGTTATTTTTGCAATCTGGAAGCCGGATTTAAGTATTCTCGGCTCTATACTTTTCGGTGGCCTTTTTATAATTCATAACTACATTCCGAATATCAGCTTTGAAATGCAGGAAATTATAAAAATGACACCTTACGCAGTTACAATTATCGTTCTTGTTGTAATCAGTATGCGCCGTAAGCGTGAACATCAGCCTCCTGCAAGTTTGGGACTTTCATATTTCCGAGAGGAAAGATAGTATTATAAATACAAAAGCACCGATTATATTACAGTAATCGGTGCTAATTTTCTATTTAATTATTCTTAATTAAAAATATCTTGTTTTTTACATATTTTGGATATATACTGAAGAAAAGGAGATGTTATTATGAAGAATAAATTAAAATCAATTTTATGTCTCATACTCAGCGTAATTACAATAGTTTTAACCATGAGCGTTGTTTCTTATGCAATGCCACCGTCAATGCGACCTGATGCACCGCCTAGCCTTCATATATCAGAGGTTGATTATACATCTGTTAAGCTTGAGTGGACGGACCATAATGACTCAACATATCGGTATCTCGTTTACAGAAGTCCTTCCGGTAAAAAAGGTACCTGGACAAAGCTTACAACTACAAAAGCCGGAGCAACTTCTTACACAGATAAAACAGTCGTGCCCAATAAAGTATATTATTACACGGTAAAATCCTACTATTATAATCCATCCAGCAAACTCAAACTTATTTCGCAAATGAGTACAGTGTGGAAGGTTTCCACTGAAATTTACAGACCGGTTTTCACTCTTGTGGGTAATGGTGGCTATGGTGTTGTGCTTAAGTGGGACATCGACAAGGATATGAATGGTGTAGCCATTTATAAAAGTCAGACAGGTAAATCCGGTTCATGGACCAAAATCAAAGTTATCAAAAACAATAAAACAAAGTCTTATACTGATACAGATGTTAAAATCGGAGAAACATATTATTATTGCTACAAGGTTTTTAAAACTGTGAATGGTAAAGATTATTACAGTACAGCTTCGAAGGCATATAAGAGTACAATTCTTGATGTTTCAGTTCCTCAGAATCTTAAAGCTGTACCACTTGATGATGGCGTAAAACTCACTTATTCTAAATCGCTCGGTACAATCGGTTATATGATTTACAGAAGTGATTCAGGTAAAGCAGGTACATGGAAGAAGATAGCCACAACCAAGAGTAATAATACTCTTGAATATATTGATAAAACAGCCGTTCAGGGTAAGACCTATTATTATACAATAAGGTCCTATAAAAAAGTAAGTGGTGAATTCTTTTACAGTGCTACTGCAAAAGGTTTAAAAGTAGTCAATGATGTTGCTCCCGCTGAACTCACATTTGTTGAAGGTGACAGTGTTACATTTAAAAATCACTATGAGGAAATTCTTGTTACACTTGCATTTAAAAACATCAATGAAGAAAACAAGTTGAAAATTTATATTGATGACTTTGAAATTTCAAGTGCTGACAAATTTACTGAGCAAGAGATGGAGAAGTTTGCAAATGAATGTAAGTTCTTGTTCTATATTGATGAAGACAAATCAAATGATAATCAACTTGCTCTTGTGATTTACAGAGTTGCGCCAGGTACAGGCAAACTTAAGTTTGTATATAACGATGCATCCGCAGAACTTACTGTCAACTGTGGTGAATTTGAATATGATAAAGATATTTCGGATATATCAGACAATTATGATAAAGCTCTTGAATATATTTATAATGCAGGTGTCCTTCTCGAAGAGGGTATAGACTCAAATAAATATGCTGTTATCGTTGAGAAGGGTGTCGCAGCGAGAGAAGAAATGAGAAAAGCACTTGCTTGTCTTGAAAAGGCAAAAGCTTTGTCAGATGCTTACAAAGACGAATTCTCATCGTACGAAAGATATCGTGAAGAAACGGAAATAATCGACGATACAATAGAACTTGTAAATTCATTGATATTTGAAGTTGAAGATATCGAAAATGATACTGAAACACTTGAAAGTTCAAAAGATGCATTGGAAAAAATTATTGAGTTTTTTGAAGATTAATAAAAGCCCCTTGGCAACAGAGCGTTGTCAAGGGGTTTTCTTTTATGCTTGTGATTTTTCAAGCTGTTTCAATTTTTTCAGTACGCTGACCGTAACGAAAATTGCAACAATAAATGTAAGTGAATCAGAAACTGCCTGAGACATCTGAAGTCCGAGAAGACCGATTGTGCTTGAAAGAATCAGATAAAGAGGAATCAGGAATAAACCTTGTCTTCCCATAGCAACTATTGACGCTCTTCCACCGAAACCTATTGATTGTGAAAGAAATTGCGACATCATAGCACACGCTTGGAAAGGAAGAGCGAGACTTTGAAATCTCAGAGCAAGTGTACCGATTTCGATTACTGCCTTGTCATTTTCCCTGAAAAAGCTCATTATCTGCGGTGCAAGAACAAAAGATATCGCACCGAGCGTTGATAGCAGCACTATTGCAACAATAAGACAGAACTTGAATGCGCTTCTGACTCTGTCGTATCGTTTGGCACCGAAGTTGAATCCTGAAACAGGTTGGAATCCCTGACAGAATCCGATGAGTCCTGCATGGATGAAAAGCATATATTTGTTGACGATTGAGAGTGCTGACAGTGCTGCCGCACCAAAAGGTCCTGCGGCAATATTCAGAACAATGGATGACACACTGGCAAGTCCTTGTCTGCAGAATGAAGGCAAACCTGAGTGCAGAATATTTTTATAAATTTCAAGTGATGGTCTGAAATTTCTGAAATTTACGCTGATGCTCGATTTTCTTACATTAGTGAAAGTAAGAAGCAGACAGAAACTTATGAATTGGCTGATTATTGTGGCGAGTGCTGCACCGGAAACACCTAAATTTGTTTTGTAAATCAATAATGGATCGAGGAATATATTCAGCACTGTACCCGTCGATATACCTATCATTGAAAACAATGCATTACCCTGTGCCCTCAGTTGATTATTGAGAACGAACGACGCAGTCATAAACGGAGCACCAATGAGGATATATTTTGCATAATCTTTTGCGTAAGGTTTTACACTGTCGATTGCGCCGAGAACGGTTACAAATTTGCTGAGAAAAGGGAGAGTGCATATGCAAAGCAGTGTACCTATGATAAATGCAGTGAAAAATGCGGTTGAAACAGTTCTCTTGGCTTTTTCGTATTCCTTCATGCCGAGAAGTCTTGAAACATAAGTTCCGCTTCCCATTCCAAGAGTGAAACCGATTGCCTGAATCATAGCCATAATCGAATATGTAACACCCACTGCAGCAGAGGCTTCAGTTGAAATATGACTGACGAAATATGTATCGGCCATATTGTAGACAGAAGTAACGAGCATACTGATGATCGTTGGTACGGCGAGTTTCAAAATAAGCCTTTTGACGGGCGTTTCTGTCATAAAAATATGTCTTTCTTCCTGTGTCAATTAAACATCTTCTTTCATTTTTTTAGAATACTTGATTTTATTTGTAAGAAAAGCGATTAAAATAGCGAGTAATCCGATAGGCAGGAAAGGTAAAAGGATAATAAGCATAAGTACAAGTGTTATAATAATCGGCAGTCCTTTTTTACTCTTTCTGACAGTTGATTCTGAATCAGGTTTGAGTTTGTTTATTTCATCTTTTGTAGCATAAAGCGGAAGTGTAACATTATGGTCCGGTAAACCGCTATTAAACACAAGAGGTTCAACCAGTTCGGAAACGCTGTCAGTTACCTTTAATAATTTTTTTACACTGATTCCAAGAGTGTCAATAAGCGAATCGATGATGCTCATAAGTCCCATTGTGATTTTATAATGTGCGGAATTAGGAGAATAAGGGGCATCTCCGCCGTAAAGGTTCTGAATGAGTGAAATTATATAGTCGATTACTTTATCGTCTTTAATGGCTTCATAATCAGCTTTTTTGAGACCTGTCTCTTTCTTTACCCATTTTGCGACAGTGCCTATTTTAAGTTTGCAGAGGAATTTTGCGATTGGTTTGATTATCCATCCGAATTTATAGACAACTCTGGGCCTTACACTGAAAGAATTTGCAGCAAACGCGAAGTCATCAATGCTGGTTGCGGCAGCCTGAATAGTTTTCTTAATCATACCGAAAAACTGATTTTTAAGATGTTCTTCAAAATTCTTTCCGTTGAACTGGATGTCCGGGTCTTTCTCAAGACCGATTGTTTCGATTTGCATAGTGTTTGCTTTTCTGTCAAATGTAACCTGTCTGTAAAGAGCAGGGTAGCCGACAGTTGCAGCTGTTGTAATGTCATAAAAGATATTACCTTTTTCACTGAAATGATAAGAAATGTCGTGCATATGCGAATGACCTGTAAACATAAAACTCATTCCCATATCTGCAAATTGTTCTTTTCTTATTTCGTGATCACCCATCATATCTCCTTTTCCGATAAGAGAAAAGAAAGGCGAGGGAGAGATGACGGGATGGTGCGACATAGCTATAACAAGTTGATTGTTCTTTTTTGCATCTTCAAACTGTTCTTCAATCCACTTGAAACAGTCTTTGCTGAAACCGCTTTTCCCTTCGTGGTTCCGGTCATCATTAAGTGCAAAAAGTCTGAATCCGTCTTCAAGCTGAACAACATATGACATACTGTCCTCGTGAATGGCTAGTGCTTCATCCGGTCCGAATGAGCGGTATAACTCAGGCAGTTCTTCTCTGAGTATAGCTCTTGTTTCAACTTTTTTATCACCTTCGTATCGATGACAGATACCATTTCCCTGAAAATCGTGGGTAGCTGTAATAACATAAATTCTTTTGCCTTTTTCTTTGACCTCGTTAAGAAGTGAAATGAATTCTCTGTGGCTTTCGGGTTCGCCATTTTTGGTAAGGTCGCCTGAAATCAGAATAATGTCTGATGAATCATCTTCGCCAATCTGTTTGAAGAAAGCGCGTAGAACCTCTTCACTGTCTTTGATAAGGTTAGTGCTTCTGCTGTTTTCCTGCATAAAAGCCTTACCGTCAGTGCCATATTTCTTTGAATAATAATGTGTGTCAGAAACCACTGTGATTTTTAGTCTATCCATTTGCGCCTCCTGATTTTTTATTATGATATATTATACAATTTTTAACATCGGAGTGTCAATAAATTTGCATAAAGTAATTGAATTGCGAAAGAAAATATGTTATCATAATTTTGTATATAAATCTGAAAGGATGATTCAGTATGAGAAAGCGTATACCGATTAACTTCGATTGGAAATACTCTGAAACATTTTCAGATGAAATGGTTGAAAAAAAGTATGATGACAGTGGTTTTGAAACCGTGAATATTCCTCATACCAATAAGGAAATTCCCTATAACTATTTCGATGAAAAAATGTATCAGTTTGTATCCTGTTACAGAAAAACCGTTACACTTAAAAAGGATGATCTTGATGGCAGACTTCTTTTACATTTTGAAGGTGCTGCAAACTATTCAAAAGTTTATGTGAATGGTAAGTTTGTAGGTGAACACAAAGGTGGATACACTCCTTTTACTTTCGACATCACAGATGTTGTTTCAAGCGGCAAAAATGTAATTGCTGTTATGCTTGATTCAACTGAAAGACCTGAAATCCCACCCTTCGGTAAGGTTGTCGATTATCTTGTTTATGGTGGTATTTACCGTGAAGTGTGGCTTGAAAAGGTTGATAAAGTTTATATCAAAGACGTTTTTGTTAAACCAAAAAATATTTTCTTTGATGAAAAACTTATTGATGTTGACATTGAGTTTTCGGAAAACTATGAAGGTCTTGTAAAACTTATTTTCTCTGATGGTGAAACAGTTCTCGGTGAGAGAAAAATCAAGGCCGACGGCAAAAAAGTTTCACATAAATGGAAAGTAGGAGAGGTCGAACTCTGGGACCTTGACAATCCGAAACTTTATAATCTTACCGTGATTTTTGGCGAAGATGAATATAAAGTCCGTTTCGGCTTCAGAAGTGCCCGTTTCAAAACAGACGGTTTTTATCTTAATGGCAAAAAAGTGAAAATCAGAGGTCTCAACAGACATCAGAGCTATCCTTACGTTGGTTATGCTATGCCTGCATCAGCACAAATTGCCGACGCTGAACTTATGAAGTTTACTCTTGGCTGTAACCTTGTAAGAACTTCACATTATCCAAACTCAAAGCATTTCCTTGACAGATGTGACGAAATCGGTCTGCTTGTATTTACTGAGATGCCAAGTTGGCAGTACCTCGGTGAAGGAGAGTGGAGAGAAAACTGTCTTGATAACATTGAAAAAATGATTGTTCGTGACAGAAATCATCCGTCTGTTATTCTTTGGGGTGTCAGAGTAAATGAGGGTGAAGACTGTGATGAATTCTACACCATAACAAACCAACTTGCAAGAAGTCTTGATCCGACTCGTCAGACCGGTGGTGTAAGAAATATGCCTATGAGCCACCTGCTTGAAGATGTTTATACATATAATGATTTTTCACATTCAGGCAAGGCAATCAAACTTCTTCCTCCTCTTGCGGTTACGGGTAGTTTCAAAGCTCCCTATCTTGTTACAGAATATAATGGTCATATGTTCCCCACAAAGAGTTTTGACAGAGAAGCACTCAGGACGGAACATGCTTTGCGTCATGCGAGAGTTCAGGATAAGTCACACGGAAACAACAGAACAAGCGGTGCTATCGGTTGGTGTATGGCTGACTACAACACTCATAAGGATTTCGGCAGCGGTGATAAAATCTGTTATCATGGTGTAACAGATATGTTCCGTATTCCGAAACTTGCAGCAGCTGTTTACTCATCACAGCAGGATGAAACACCTGTTCTTGAAGTTTCTTCTTCTATGGATATCGGCGATCATCCTGGTGGAATTCAGGGTCCAGTTCATATCTTCACAAACTGTGATTATGTCAAGGTATACAGAAATGGCGAATTCAAGAGCTATGCATATCCTGACAAAAAACACTTCCCGAATCTTCCTCATCCGCCTGTTATGCCCGATGACTTTATCGGTGATGCACTTCTCAAGGATGACGGCCTTGATGAAGTTACTGCTAAAAATCTTAAGGCAGCTCTCTGCGCAGCGAGTGTTTACGGATTTATTATGCCACCTCAGAATTATCTGAAACTTGCTTATGCTTTCCTCCACGGTGGAATGAACATCTCGGAAATGATTGAAATTGTTACCAAGTATTTTGCTAACTGGGGTGATTGCCAGGTTACATATACTTTTGAAGGCTACAAGAACGGTAAGATGGTGAAATCAGTTACAAGAACTGCTGTAAATTCACTTGATTTCAATGTGAAAGCTGATAAAACCGAACTTGTTGAAGATGAGACATATGATGTAACCAGA
The DNA here is from genome assembly GCA_045542485.1 of Acutalibacteraceae bacterium. GTDB lineage: Bacteria > Bacillota > Clostridia > Oscillospirales > Acutalibacteraceae > SIG575. The sequence goes on along the minus strand of JAZQLC010000023.1, from coordinate 1,186 downwards.
ATTGAAATTGTTTCAGTTGACCAGTGCGGTAACAGATTGCCCTATGACAACACCCTTGTCAATGTAAAAATTGATGGTGATGCAGAGGTGATTGGTCCCGAGTCATTTGCACTTGTAGGCGGTGCAAGAGCTTTCTGGGTTAAGACTAAGGGAAAGACAAGCGATGTAAAAGTTACTATTTCAGTTGAGGGCAGAGGCGAAAAAGAAATTGATCTCTGCATAAAAAAGGTTAAATAATTGACAAACATATAAATGTATGGTATATTAAATGTATAATTATTCAGGAGGGTTTAATTATGAAGAAAATTGTTAAAATTCTTTCAGCAGTTATGGCACTTGTACTTTGCCTTTCACTCTTCAGTGCATGTGGCAGTGAAAAGGTTACAGCAAAAGTAATTGAAATTGATCTTACAAATGAAAGCTATGCTTTTGGTGTTGATAAGGATCAGCCCGAACTCCTTAAACAGGTAAATGAATTTATTGCAGAAATCAAAGAAAATGGCAAATTCGAAGAAATCTGTAATAAATATTTCGGTGACGGTGAACCGACACCTGTTACATCAGCAAAGTATGATCCCAATAAAGATCAGCTTGTTGTAGCTACAAACGCTGCTTTTGAACCTTTTGAATATACAAAAGGCGACAAATACTACGGCATTGATATGGAAATTGCTGCTCTCTTTGCAGAATACATTGGTCAGGAATTAGTTATCAACGATATGGACTTTGATGCTGTGTGCCTTTCAGTTGGTCAGCACAAATGTGACATCGCTATGGCAGGTCTTACAGTTAAGCCTGACAGAGAAAAGTATGTTACATTCTCAGATTCATATTACACAGCTTCACAGAAACTTATCGTAAGAAGCGATGACACAACATTTGATAACTGTACAGATGCTGCATCAGTTGAAGCAATTCTCAATACATTCAGTGACGATACACTCATTGGCGTTCAGGATGGTACTACCGGTCAGTTCTATGTAGAAGGTGATGAAGGCTGGGATTTCGCAGGTTTCTCTGTAACTTGCAAAGCGTATAAGAACGGTTCACTTGCAGTTCAGGACCTTCTTAATGGTGGCCTTGACTATGTAATTATTGACGCTGCTCCTGCTAAATTCATCACAGAAGCAATCAATGCTCTTGTATAAGCGTACTCAATTTTTCAAACTAATATTAACTTAATAGC
>JAZQLC010000022.1:0-35851 GCA_045542485.1 Acutalibacteraceae bacterium | reverse complement strand
ACCACCAGACTGACGAGAATATTTGCAATCCTCTTCAGCGTTAGCTTTGATTGTTTCTCTGTAAGCAACCTGAGGTTTACCTACGTTAGCTTCAACTTTGAATTCACGGAGAAGTCTGTCTACGATGATTTCAAGGTGAAGCTCACCCATACCGGCAATAATTGTCTGACCTGTTTCTTCGTCAGTGTAGCATTTGAAAGTGGGGTCTTCTTCAGCAAGTTTCTGAAGAGCGATACCCATTTTCTCCTGACCTGCCTTAGTTTTGGGTTCGATAGCAACACGGATAACAGGCTCGGGGAATTCCATTGATTCAAGAATAACGGGATGCTTTTCGTCGCAGAGAGTATCACCTGTTGTTGTGTTCTTAAGACCAACAGCAGCAGCGATATCACCTGAGTAACAGCAATCGATATCCTGTCTTGAGTTTGAGTGCATCTGGAGGATACGACCCATTCTCTCCTTGTTATCTTTTGTTGAGTTGTATACGTTTGTACCGGCGTTTACAATACCTGAGTAAACTCTGAAGAAGCAGAGCTTACCAACAAAGGGGTCTGTTGCAATCTTGAAAGCAAGAGCTGCAAAAGGCTCATCGTCAGTTGAATGACGAACTTCTTCCTCATCTGTATCAGGGTTAACACCTGTGATGGGAGGAACATCTGTGGGAGCGGGCATAAAGTCAACAATAGCATCAAGGAGAAGCTGAACACCCTTGTTACGGTATGAAGTACCGCAGCAAACGGGAACCATTTCGTTAGCGATTGTTGCTTTACGGATGCAAGTCTTAACTTCTTCAATTGTAAGTTCTTCGCCTTCAAGATATTTCATGAGGAGCTCTTCGTCCTGTTCTGCAACAGCTTCCATAAGCTCTGCATGATACTTTTCAGCGAGTTCTTTCATATCTTCGGGGATCTCTTCTTCACGAACGTCAAGGCCCTTGTCGTCGTAATAAACCTCTGCTTTCATTCTTACGAGGTCGATGATACCCTTGAAAGTTGATTCAGAACCGATGGGGAGCTGAATCGGAACAGCGTTACATTTAAGACGGTCTTTCATCATAGCGACAACATTGTAGAAGTCTGCACCCATGATGTCCATTTTATTAACGTAAGCCATTCTGGGAACCTGGTATTTATCAGCCTGTCTCCAAACTGTTTCAGACTGAGGTTCAACACCACCCTTAGCACAGAGAACTGTTACAGAACCGTCGAGAACACGGAGTGAACGTTCAACTTCAACTGTAAAGTCAACGTGACCGGGAGTGTCGATGATGTTAATTCTGTGGTCTTTCCAGAAACATGTGGTAGCAGCAGAAGTGATTGTGATACCTCTCTCCTGCTCCTGCTCCATCCAGTCCATGGTAGCAGAACCGTCATGTGTTTCACCGATCTTGTGAGTTTTACCTGTATAGAACAGGATTCTTTCGGTAGTAGTTGTTTTACCTGCGTCGATGTGAGCCATGATACCGATATTTCTGGTGTATTCCAAAGATACTTGTCTAGCCATAATTACCTCCATAAATTTCTGGTACTTGCCGATTTGATTCAAGCTACCGCCTGAATCAGAACGGATAGCTCATTACCATCTGAAATGTGAGAAAGCCTTGTTAGCTTCTGCCATCTTATGAGTGTCTTCACATTTCTTGTATGCGCCGCCTGTCTGATTGATAGCATCAAGAATTTCATTTGAAAGTCTTTCTTTCATTGTTCTTTCAGAACGAGCACGGCTGTATGCTGTGATCCAACGTAAACCGAGAGTCTGTCTTCTCTCAGGTCTTACTTCGATGGGCACCTGGTATGTTGCACCACCTACACGGCGAGCTTTAACTTCGAGAACGGGCATAACGTTCTCCATAGCTGCTTCGAAAACTTCGAGCGGATCTTTACCTGTTTTTTCTTTGATGATGTCGAAAGCGTCGTAAACGATTTTCTGTGCGACACCTTTCTTACCATCGAGCATAACACTGTTGATCAAGCGTGTTACGAGCTTTGAATTGTAAAGCGGATCCGGCAAAACGTCACGTTTTGCAATCTGGCCTCTTCTTGGCACGTCGCTTCCCTCCTTCATAATAATGATATCGTAGGTACTCGAGTGACAAATCCTCGTGGCGCCAATGAAAAAGCAATATATATAAACTTCATCATTGGTCGTACCTGCACTGCAGGTACAAGCCTGCAAGAAGATTGTATCTCTCAAATTAATGAAAATGTTGTCCTGAATTATTTCTTAGGACGTTTTGCGCCGTATTTTGAACGGCTCTGCATTCTGCCTGTTACGCCCTGTGTATCAAGTGAGCCTCTGATGATGTGGTAACGCACACCGGGAAGGTCCTTAACACGGCCGCCACGGATAAGAACAACACTGTGCTCCTGAAGGTTGTGGCCAACGCCGGGAATGTAAGCTGAAACTTCGATTCCGTTTGTAAGACGTACTCTGGCGATCTTTCTCAGTGCAGAGTTAGGTTTCTTGGGAGTAGCTGTTTTAACTGCTGTGCAAACGCCACGCTTCTGGGGTGAATCGTTATCTGTCATAACGTTCTTCTTTGAGTTGAGACCCTTAAGAAGTGCGGGAGCCTTTGCTTTCTTCTCATGTACCTCTCTGCCGTTTCTAACGAGCTGATTAAAGGTCGGCAATATTCTCTCTCCTTTCCGTAAATGTATGTCAGCAAAAATCTCTTCTGACACCTGAACGCAGTTACGCAGATTAATCTAACATAACAGCATCTTGCTTATTCTATCACAAACCATACCCCTTGTCAACAAAATTTTCCCCCTGAAAAAATAATTGTGAATATTACATATATACAGGCATTTTTACCACATTAGTATTGACAATTTTGTGGCAAATATACAAGAAAAATTTAGCGTAATAAAGGGATAAATCGTTAAAAATCCCAGTGTTTTCGAGGATTTATCACAAACCGTAAACAAAGCATAAGACCGACTCCGGGAGCCGGTCTTATATAAGCTGTATAAGTTTACCTGAGATTCAGAAGCTGCTTCTTTCTCGCCTCATATTCTTCAGGCGTAATCATACCTGCATCAAGCATCTTTTTATTTTCAATAAGCTGCTGTGAAAGTATTCTCTGCTCTTCTGTAATAACATTCTGATTTGCAGGTGCTGCTGCAAATCCTGCGGGAGCAGACGCGTCAATTATACCCTCTTTACTTGCTTTGAAATAGCCGATAACCGCAATCAGTGCGATAGCAATAAGCAACGCCATTTCAATGAAGAAAAGGAATGACAGCTCATATCCGTAATATGATTCATAGGTGGTATGGCTCTGCTCAAGAAACAACGAAGATACCAGAACAAACACAAGCTGTAAACAAGGCGGTACGATTGCTATTTTAAGATTTGATTTTTCACCATTTGAAACAAGCTGTACAATAAACAGAATCAGTCCGACTACAACAGCAATAAGTGCCAACACTCCGAAAAAGCCACCGGCTTGTCCCATCTTTGACACAAAAGACACATAGCCGTCGCCCCATGGTGTTTTTGTCCAATAATAAAGGTCGCGTCTCCAGATATTCTCGTAGAACATACCGGGCAGGAATAAAAGCAATATTGCCAAACCCTGCATAATAACTTCAATAAGATTTCTTACTTTTACTTTCATTACCTATAGACCTCCTCGATTTTCAGTTCTCTTCGGTTTCGTATTCGAACTTTGTTCCGCCGATTTCAAACGACACGATGTTGTCTCCGTCCCAGACGATATTTGTAAGTAAATCACTTTTTGTCCATTCCTTTATGTTTTCGGGCGGATCATATTCCGTATTATAAATATACATCTGATTTCCGTCAAACGCAAAAAGATAGTGTTCTGACAAATTCAGACTCACGCCACCTACAAAGACTTCGGGGAAATTACTCTGGAAAACACCCACTCTGCACGGAGTAACATCACCTGAATAATAGGACCTACGCATAACTGAAAGCACTTTTTTGTCACTGACGTATGCTGTTGCCTGGAAATTATAAGAATTTCCGATAAGACCGTATTCTGTTTGCTTAAGCTTTTTCGCGGTATCCTTATATCCTTTGATTTCCAGGAAAAGCTTTTTAGCAGCATCCAAATGATACTTCTTTTCACAGTCGAGAGCTTTCTGATACTTAAACTCTTTACCTACTTCCTCTGCTCCCTCAAAGTCACCTACGGCCTCAAGATATGTTTCGGCTTTGTCAAATTCGCCCTCTGCAATCAGAGTTTTTGTTTTTTCAAGTATTTCGGTTTTGAACTCCTTGACTTTTTCAGGTGCATCCTTGTAGTCGCCGAAGCTTTCCATAGTCTGCAGTGAAAGAATCGGGTCATTGTCAAAGTTATTGATTGAGTGATTATAATCTGTCAGATTAATTGTGGAAAGACAAGCCACAAACAGAGCCACAATCAGAGCATATCTTCCTATATGAGCAATTTTTCTTTTTTCAATTTTTGTATGTGTCTTTTGGATAACTGTATTTCTTATAACAGGAAGCGAAATAACAATACCGAGCACCGCAAACAAGCTCATAAGACCAATTGCCGATGTGCTTCTGAAGAACAAAATTATAAACAGAACAACAAGTGCAAGATTGCCTAACACTGCGAGTGTAGTTTTGGGTTTTATCTCTTCTTTGCAGTTAACACAAATTTTCTGTCCTGCTTCCGACTCACTTCCGCACCATTTGCAGAATTTTATTTCTTTTACTTTTTTCTGACCGCAGGAAGGACAGATTTTTTTACTTTTTTCAGCTCCGCAATTTTGACAATACATATTTTTCTTCCTTTCACAAATTGTATTTATAAATAATATAACACACGCTTCTAAAAAATACAAGTACTTGTTGTAATATAAAATTAATGCTTTTTATATGAGGTGAACTGATATGGAAAACCGTATAAAGGAACTGCGAAAAAAACATCATATGTCACAAATAAGATTAAGCATCGAGCTTGAGGTTTCCCAAGAAGCTGTCAGTGCATATGAAAACGGCAAATGTTACCCTGCCTTTCAATCTCTTTTAAAATTATCTGAAATTTTCAATTCCTCTATCGATTATATTATGGGTCTGACCGACACAAATTCAAAATACGTTTCTATAAATGAAAACGAAAGCTTTCTGCTTAATACTTTCCGCAAACTCGATGAAACAAAACGCGAAAAAGTTTTATCCTATACACAAGGCTTATATGATTCAGCCAAATAAAATCACAAAAAAGGCGTGTACACTCATCATCTGATGTACACGCCTTTATTATTTTATTGATACTTATTTACCCACACAGAATCGGGCAAAGATTCCGTTCACCACTTCTTCGTTTGCTTTTCTGCCCGTAAGTTCAAGGAGCTTTTCAATTGCACAGTCAAGGGAAACATTTACCGCATCAAGTGTCATACCGCTTTCGAGTGCAAACCTTGCCTCTCTCACGCAGGAAAGAGCATCTGTTACTGAAAGATACTGTCTCTCTCCCGTGAGCATAGCCTGAGTTGTGTCGATACGGTCTGTTTCAAGGAGCTTTGCCGCTGCCTGTTCAAGCTCTTCCCTGCCGTTCAGCTTTTCGGCACTGATTTCCACTATTGTGTCGATATATTCCGAGATTTTTTCTCTGATGTTTTTCATATCAAGGTCTGTTTTATTGATAACGCCCAGACAAAGCTTATCCTTACAGAACTCAAGAATATCCGTATCCTCTTTTGTAAGCTCCTCGGAGCCGTCAAAAACAGCAATAACAAATTCAGATTTCTGAAGTCTGTCCTTCGCCATATCAACACCGATTGCCTCGATAGGGTCGTCGCTTTCCCTTATACCTGCCGTGTCAGAAAGATGAAGAGAAATTCCACCGAGAGTCACCGTATCCTCAACGATGTCACGGGTTGTACCTGCGTAGCTTGTGACGATACTCCTCTGACTTCCTACAAGCATATTCATCAGCGTGGATTTTCCCACATTGGGTCTGCCTACAATTGCAGTTTTTACACCCTGAGTGAGCACCTTTCCGCTATCATATGTAGAGAGAAGCTTTTCAAGAGCCTTTTCCACCTGAGAAACAGTGTTCAGCATTTCTTCATTTTCAAGCTCTTCTATTTCTTCGTCAGGATAGTCTACCCACGCAGAGAGATGGGCGCAAACATCTACAAGCTTTTCGGTATTTTCATCTATCTCACGGCTGAGAGTACCACCAAGTGCCGTAAGAGCAGCATCTGCCGCCTGTTTACCCTGAGCACCGATTAGATCCATAACTGCCTCGGCCTGAGTAAGGTCCATTTTGCCGTTAAGGAACGCTCTCTCCGTAAACTCACCTGCTTTTGCGGGAGATGCACCTGCTGCGAGAACTGCACGGAGAACTCTTCTGAGAACATAAAGACCGCCGTGGCAGGAAAACTCAACCACATTTTCTCCCGTATAACTGTGAGGCTCACGGAAAACAAGAGCAACACATTCGTCAATATCTCCGTCAGAATCAGAAACTCTGCCGAAATGGGCTCTGTATCCTTTTGAATCTTCAAGTTTCTTTCCGCTGACAGATTTAAAAATCCTGTCGCAGACCTTCATAGCCCCGTCACCGGAAACTCTTATCATTCCAACGCCGCCCGCCGCTTGTGCAGTGGAAATGGCAGCGATAACTTTTTCTTTACTACTCATAAAATCAATCCTGCTGTTTTTCTATATCTTCCTTAAATATTGCCGCACCGTTTTCGCGAAGATTTTTCTGAACTTCTTTCACATTAACAGTGTGTACATTTTTCTCTGTGTTAAATGCAACAGCTGCAGCAACGCCTGCCGCTTCTCCCATACAACAACAAATGGGAATAATTCTGACAGATGCCTGAGCCTCGTGACTTGCCGAAACGCATCTTCCTGCCACGAGAAGATTGTCAAATTCTTTCGGCAACAGACTTCTGTAAGGTATTGAATAAAACTCCCCTTTTTTAAAATAGCGGTGGCTTGTGCCTGAGCCAGAGGGATTGTGGATATCAATATCATAATTGCCCAAAGCAATTGAATCTTCAAACATAGTGCAGGAAATAAGGTCATCAGCCGTCAGAATATAAACACCTTTCAATTTACGGCTTTCCCTGACACCGATATCACTTGCCACAGAAAGAACAGTGCTTTCCTCAAAGGCCTTTGAGTTTGTTTTCAGGAAGTGCATCATTTCATCAATCTGACGCCTTGCGATTTTTTCCGCCTTGCTTAAATCAACGGGATTTGTGGGATCAAGCTTGATAACTCTTGTCGTATTGAAATGCACAACATCATTACCCGTACCGAAGAAGCAAAGGATGTCTTCTCTGGGATTTGTGATTTTTCCCGATTCCCTTTCCTCTGCATATAACTTCTGAAGTCTCTCCCGTTCCTTTTTAAAGAGGTCAACATCAACTCCGCCCACTCTGAAACACGTAGTCATAGGCTGACAGAAACCGTCAGAATTTCTTCCAAGTTGAAAATCGCACCCTGCAAAATAAAACAAATCGCCGTCACCTGTTGCGTCAACATAAAAATCGGACTCGATTTTCAGTTTTCCTGATTTCGTTGCAACCTCAACGGATTTTATGCTTCTGCCCTCTTTCTCCACATCGCAGACAACAGCGTGAAAAAGCACCTGAACACCTGCTTCATCTGTCATTTCATCAAGCAGCACCTTGAAATACTCAGAGTTGAAATGCTTAGTGTGGTCTTTCCAGACATTTTCCATATGTCTGAGACGCATTTCCTCAAAAATACCTCGTGAAAGATATTTTGTTTTTCCGCTTTCAGGGTCCTGAGTCCAATAAGGCATAAATGGAAAAATTAAATTGTTTGACATAGCACCGCCAAGACTTCCTGATTTTTCAACCAATAAAACACGAAGACCCTTTCTTGCTGCACTGATTGCCGCCGCAACGCCTGTCAGACCGCCACCTGCTACCAGAAGATTATACTTTTCCATAAAATCACCTGCAACTATATATTTTATTGCAAAAAATCGCAGAGAGACCCTCTGCGATTAATTGATTATTCCATATTTGCTCTTTTTTCGATTTTGCCGTAAAGAGATGCACCGCTGACATCTGACTTGGGCTGCACGTTTTCTCTGACTTCTGCAGGAGCTGAAGACTTTCTCTGTCCGCCCCTTGAGTCACGGCGTGAGCGTGAGCCGTAGTTTGAAGAAGCGTGTGTGGGCTTTGCGCCTTCAACAAGCTTGATTACAACTCTTCTTGAATCGTCACTGCCAATTGAGTAAGATTCCACATTTTCAATCTGCTGAACAGCAGTGTGGATAATTCTTCTTTCATAGGGATTCATAGGCTCGAGAACAACATTTCTGCCGTACTTGAGAACCTTGTCTGCATTTCTCTTTGCAAGGTCTGTAAGAGTCACAGCTCTCTTTTCTCTGTAATTGCCTACATTGACTGTAACGCGCTTGAACTCTTCATTTTCTTTGCCGACAACAAGACGGACAAGGTACTGAATAGCATCAAGTGTTTCGCCTCTTCTGCCGATTACGCAGCCGTAATCGTCGCCACATTCAACCTGGAAGCTGATTGAATCAGCCTGTTTTGTTGTTGTGATGTGAATATCTTCAATCTCAAGACCTTTGAAGATGTTTCTGATGTAGTTTTCTGCAACGCCGTCAGCGTCAACAGTAACAACTGCATCTGCGCTTACTTCCTCAGCCTTGGGAGCAGCTTTCTTTTCAGCCTTTTTCTTTTCTACGGGCTTTTTAGCTTCAACCTTTACCTCTTTAACGGGAGCAGGTTTCTTTTCTTCTTTGATTTCAATCTCATAACTTGCCTTTACTTTGTAGATTGTTGCGCCTCTGAACAAGCCTAAGATTTTCTTCTCCTGAATTTCAACTTCAGTCTTAACATCAGCGTCTGCCGGTGCGCCAAGCTCAGCAAGAGCAGCCTTGTGTGCTTCCTCTGCAGTGGAGCCTGTACCGATAGCCTCGATAAGTTTTTTCAATTATTTCACCACCAGTGATTATTTTTCGTTATTCATTTTAGCGATAGCTTTTGCGTTGTTTTCTTTTGAACGACGCATTACAGTTTCATATACAAGTTCTTTTGCAAGGATTTTTTCTTTTCTGTAAACCTTCTGAAGAACAAGCATCTGAATTGTGCTGAGTATATTCTGGAAAATCCAGTACACACCGATACCTGCTGGGAACTGGAACGCAAACCAGACCGACATAAGAGGCATCACATATGTCATACAACCCATAGTGGGATTTTTTGCCATTTCGGGATTTTCTTTCTTCTGTCTTGCCTGTGTGATGATACTTGTAAGAAGAGAAGTAACACCTGAGAGCACAGGGATAAGAACAAGAAGCTTTGCGCCTGTTTCACTCGTTGCCCAGTTTTTGATTGCGTCAAAGCTGGGATTTGTCGTAAGTGACATACCGAAAGCTGAGAAGTTTTCAATAAACTCCTCAATACGTCCTGCTGTTTCGCCTGAAACAACATTGGAAATTTCTGAGAAATTGTCCATAATTATCATTTCAATCTGGCGGTCAGTCTTAACTTCAGTCACTTTTTTTACAGCCTCAGTAAGTGCAGTAAGCTCTTTTGCATCAATACGAAGAACATACTTCAGGGGCTGATAGATGATGTTGTAAAGCAGGATGATGATAGGCATCTGAATAAGAAGAGGAAGGCAACCCTGTGCACCCATAGGGTTATATCCCTCACGCTGATAGAGAGCCTGTGTTTCTTCCTGAATTTTTTTCTGGTCTCCGGCATATCTTGCCTGGATTCTTCTTACCTTTGGCTGAATTCTCTGCATTTTTGCCGAGGACTTCTGCTGTGAAATTGAAGAAGGCAGAAGGATAAGCTTGAACACGATAGCAAAGAAGAACAGGGCAACAACATAGTTACCGCTTAAATTATAGAACTGTTCAAGTATCCACGCAAAAGGCAGATATACATAATCTAAAAATTTCATTTTCTATCCTCAGGTTTCTTTTTTTTCGGTTTGACGGGGTCATATCCTCCCGGGAACAAAGGATTGCATCTCATAAGACGCAAAAATGCTAATATTCCCCCCTTGATAACGCCGTGGATTTCAATAGCTTCAAGAGCGTATTGGGAACAAGTAGGTTGATAACGGCATTGGGGAGGAAACAGAGGGGATATTCTTCTTTGATAAAACCTTATACACTTAATCAATATGTTTTTCATTTCGGTTTATTACCCCGGCACTGCCAAGATGCTCACGCATGGTTTTAAGAACCGCAGTGCTTTTGACATATTTTGTTTTGCTGCGGGCGACGAACACAATATCGAAAGAACCTGCCATTTCAGGATATAACTGACGAAACGCAGCTCTGATGACACGTCTTGCGCGATTTCTCTCTACTGCGTTTCCGATTTTCTTTCCCGTCGTTATGCCATAACGACAGTATCCGACGCGGTTTTTAACAACATAGGTTACAAGACTTGATGATGCATAAGACTTACCTCTGCCGTATGCACGTCGGAAATCACTGTTCTGATTTAGCGTTATGGGTTTTGACAAATCAATCAATCCGTTCGTCCGAATGTACAGAAATTAATAAGAAAGTGTCTTTCTGCCCTTTGCTCTTCTACGAGCAAGAACCTTGCGACCGTTTCTGTCAGACATTCTCTTTCTGAAGCCGTGCTCCATCTTTCTGTGACGTTTTTTGGGCTGATAAGTTCTTTTCATCTTTTAACCCTCCTATCCTCTCAATAAAGTTATTGTCACCAATTTCTTGCGAAATCGTGTTTTTGAGTACAAATGCAAATATGGTTGCAAAAAAACATACTCCAACAATATGTTATTATATAATAAACTTGTCTACAATGTCAACACCTTTTTTATTTTTTGTTTTTCTTACACCTTGTCAGGGGTATTTTACAATTTTATTGTGAAAAGGGTATGAATTTTTTGAAAATTATGGTAATATATACATATTATAAAGGAGGCTTTGACGATGAAAGAAATAAATGTAAGAGAAATAAAGGACAACGTAATAAAAATGATTAATGACGACTGGGCACTGCTCACTGCGGGAAACGAAAGCTCTTTCAACACAATGACGGTAAGCTGGGGCGGTCTTGGCGAACTTTGGGGCAAGGATGTTGCTTTCATTTTCGTGCGTCCCCAGAGATACACAAGAGAATTCATTGACCGCGAAGGGCAGATGACTCTCTCCTTCTTCGGCGGAAATATGAAAAAGGAAATGGGTATCTGCGGTAAAAAGAGCGGCAGAGACATCGACAAATTCGCAGAGACAGGTCTCACACCGGCTTTCGATTCGGGAACAGTTTATGTTAAAGAAGCCCAAACGGTTCTCTTCCTGAAAACTCTGGCAGTGACAGAAATGACCCCCGAATCATTCCTCGACAAAACAATCGACCCCGATTGCTACCCCGGTAAGGACTACCACATAGTATACATCGCAGAAATCGTGAAAGTCCTCGAAAAAGAGTAAAAAAACGGCTGAAAAATTTTTTTGAAAAATTTTCAAAAAACTATTGACATCACAATTAAAGAGTGATATAATATCGAAGTCGTCAGGGCGACAGACAGTTTAAACACTGAAAATCAGTCCTGAAAAGTTGGTGTCAATGGCGATGAGGGTCCACCCGTTCCCATCCCGAACACGGTAGTTAAGCTCATTAGCGCCGAAGATACTTGGCTGGAAGCGGCCCGGGAAAATAGGACGGCGCCAACACAACTAGAGTAGCCACCCAATAGGGTGGTTATTTTTTTATCATACCATATTAACATATCTTATACAATAATGAAAAGGAGAAAGGAAAATGGTTTACACATATCGTACTCAGGGCGTTTGCGCAAGAACAATCGAAATCGAGCTTGACGAAGGCATCGTCAAAGAAGTGAAATTCGGCGGCGGATGTAACGGAAACACTCAGGGCATCGCAAAGCTTGTAGAGGGAATGAAAGCCGAGGATGTTATTGCAAAGCTTGAGGGAATCAGATGTGGCTTCAAGTCCACCTCCTGCCCCGACCAACTTGCAAAGGCACTCAGAATCCTTCTTGAAAAATAAAGACAAAAAAACAAACCGATGAATCTTTGCCAAACTTTGATTCATCGGTTATTTTTTTACTGCCAGATGATTGTAACCTTCATTCCCTCTACGGAAACTGTCATTTCATCTGAATATTCGCTGATTGCTCCAAGGAAAGAGTTCATCATCTCTTCGTTTTCAAAGACGATTGTGCTTTCCATTATAAGTTCGCTCTTTTCGATTGCAGGACCGAAACGGAAGCCGCACATCCACCAATGCTTCATTTCTTCTCTTTCAATGAGAATTTCGTCTTTCGTGCGAAGAGTCGTAGACATCATAAGCATTTCTTCGTCCGTGGCACAATCATATGCGAATGCGTTTTTATCTGTTTTGTTATAGATGCCGAGTTCTGCACCGTTCAAAAGGCCAAAGCCGTAATTACCTTTCCAGAACTGGAACATCCAGTGTTTACCGCCGTGTTCAAACTTTACTCTCACCGTGTCAGTGTTCATAAATCCCATACCGCCCACGATATCATAGATAACTGAGTAGCCCATATCACGCATCCATACGTGTTGGGGAGTTGTGACTGTGTAGTTTCTCGCATCATAGTCAAAACCGATACCCATAAGGCCGTTGTTATCCTCGCCGTAAAGTTTGCCTGTTTCTTTGTTATACTTGATTCCTGTGAACACAACTGTCGGCTCGTTGTAGTTGTTAACATAGTCGCAGTATATATAGTACAGGTTTTCTTCACCCTCAATCGGCACAAGATAAATGAACAAATCATACATACCACTTGCAAGATGATTGAGGAAATGACTGATTGTACCGTCAGGAAGCATTTTATTGACAAGATTTTTTGTACTCTCGCCCAGAGCAACCTTAAATTCGCTGATGTTCACAGACTCACGGTCTGTCCTCTCCCAATCTGCATCGTAAACGGGAAGAGAGTTGATTACATCAAGAAGCTCCTGACTTTCACTTGTTCCTGTTTTCGCCTCATTGACAATATTCTCCACAATCACAGAAAGAGCCTCCTGAGCCTCTTTACTGAGGAATGTGGCTTCAACGGATGACGGAGCTGAATTTTCCTCTTTCACAGTTCCTACGGGGAAGAGAAAAGCCGTCATTGTCATAATCACCGACATTAGCAAACTGATAATCTTCATAACAAATCACCTACAAACCTTATATTGTAACAAGGGAAATTATATCATATTTCCGGCAAAAAATTTCTTAAGATTTATTAAATTTTCTCAAAAGAAGATTTCAGGAAAGCTTTGAGCTTTTCGGATTTGGGATTTTCAAAAATATCCTGAGGTGAACCGGCCTCTTCGATAACACCGTCAGCCATATATATAATAGTATCGGAAACGTTCTTTGCAAACTCCATTTCGTGAGTTACAACAACCATAGTTTTACCTGCATTTTTAAGCTCCTTGATTACCTTGAGAACCTCGCCCGTAAGCTCGGGGTCCAGCGCAGATGTAGGCTCGTCGAAGCAGAGAACATCCGGCTGAAGCGCAAGTGCTCTGGCAATCGCAACTCGCTGCTGCTGACCGCCTGAAAGTTCGCAAGGATAGGATTTTGCCTTTTCTGAAAGGCCCACATCAGAAAGAAGAATATCTGCGTGATGTGAAATCGCATCAAAGGCTTCCTTTTTGCTTGTGAACTGAGATGTTCCCTTCTTAAGCTTTTCAGTTTCAAGAAGCTCTGCCGCAAGAGTGAGATTTCTTTTTACATTATACTGAGGGAAAAGGTTGAAAGACTGGAAAACAAGACCGAAGTGAAGTCTGTTCTGTCTGATTTCCTCGTCGCTTGTTTTCTTGTGGCTCTCTGCGTCGAAAATCGTCTCTCCGTTCAGAGAAATTGTTCCCACATCGGGAGTTTCAAGGAAATTGAGGCAACGCAGAAGTGTTGTTTTACCTGAGCCCGATGAACCGATAATGGCAACAACATCACCTTTTTCCATTGAAAAATCTATACCCTTAAGAACTTCGGTTTTACCAAAATTTTTACGGATGTTTTTAACTTCAAGTAAAGACATAATGTGTCACCTCAAATCTTAAAGTAGCTGAGCTTTTTCTCAACCTTGTTAAAGAGAACAGTAAGTATTCCGCTGAATGCAAGGTAGTAAACGCCCGTGAAGAAGAGTGGCCAAAGCTGACCTGCGATACCCTGTGAGCCTTTGAGGAAAGCCTGTCCTGCCCAGATGATTTCCTGAAGAGCGATGATTCTTGCAAGTGAAGTATCCTTGACAAGAGTGATAATTTCGTTTGACATGGGAGGCACGATTCTCTTGACCATCTGAAGAAGAGTGACTTTGAAGAAAATCTGCTTCTTTGACATACCGAGTACCTGTCCCGCTTCCTGCTGACCAACGGGTACGCCTTGAATTCCGCCACGGTAAATTTCCGAGAAATAACAAGCGTAGTTGATGATGAAAGCCACTGCCGAGGCCACGAATCTTCCTGCCTCACCGCTTCCCCAGACAGGGTTGCCGAAGGCGATACCGGGAAGATAGTAGATAATGAGAAGCTGGAGCATAAGTGGAGTACCTCTGATAATCCAGACAAAGGTTTTCACTGCGGCACTCAGAGGCTTGAAGCGTGACATTGAGCCGAATGAAATCACAAGTCCCAGAGGGATTGCACCCAATAATGTTATAACAAAAAGTTTGAGAGTCTGAACAAAGCCTACATTCAGTGCCTCAAAAACTATGGGGAACTGTTGTGCAAAGGTCATAAAATTACATCCTTTTTATACGCCAAAAACAGAGGGCACCCCGAGGCACTCTCTGTTTCTGCGCTTAAATTTAATATTTTCTTATTTTGTGATGATTGCAGCCTGTACGCCGTACTGTGAAGCAATTTCCATCATCTTGCCGTTTGAAAGCATTTCATCGAAGAATGCGTTGATTTCGGGAACAAGGTCTGAGCCCTTACGGAAGCCTACACCGTATTCTTCTGAGTTAAGGCCTACTGTGTATGTAAGATCAGCATAGCCTGTGCCTTCGCCTACCATTGCACCTGCCATAAGTGAGTCGATGATAGCTGCATCGCAAGTACCTGCTTTAACCTCTGCAAGAGTTGTAGCCTGGTCCTTAACGGGAGTGTATTTGAAGTTGTTTGCTTTAGCCATATCTTCACCTGCTGAACCTGCTTCAACTGCGAACTGAAGGTCCTTACAGTCAGCTGCTGTCTTATACTTGTCAGCATCCTTTGCAGGAACAACGATTACCTGTGCGTTGTTGCAGTAGGGCTGTGAGCAATCCATAGCAGCGAGAACATCTTCGCGAAGTGTCATACCGTTCCATACGCAGTCAATGCTCTTACCGTCAAGCTCAAGTGCTTTGTTATCCCAGTCGATTTCAACGAATTCAACCTTAACGCCGAGTCTTTCAGCGAAAAGCTTAGCCATATCAGCATCGAAGCCGATCCATTCTGAATTCTCGCCCTCTTTATAGTCCATGGGAGCGAAGTCTGTAATACCTACAACGAGTACGCCTTTTTCTTTAACGTATTCAAGGTCTGATTTAGTGTTTGCACCGCAACCTGCAAATGTCAGGCAGATAAGCAAAGCTGCCATTACCAATGCTAAAATCTTATTCATTTTAATTTTCTCCTGTCTTTTGTTTTAGTGTATTACCACTTTATCATAGTAACACATTAATACGATGTTGTCAACAAGGATTTTTATTTATTGTCCACGTGAACATCAATCTGCTGATAAGGAATACTGATATCGTTTTCATCGAATGCTTTTTTCACATTCTCAAGAAGATTGAAGTAAACATCCCAGTAATCATCTGTTTTACACCACACACGGAAAACAAAGTTCAGTGAGCTTGTGCCGTGTTCGACAAGTCTTGCCTGAGGAGCAGGAGTAAGAACTGCCTTGTCTGTTTTTTCTGCAACAGAGAGAAGAACGCTCTTGACTTTTTCCACATCGTTATCATATGCCGTGCTGATTGTAAGGTCAACTCTTCTTACATCCTTTGTTGAATAGTCTGTGAGAGTCTGGTTTGAGATAACAGAGTTGGGAATCTGAACCACCTTGTTGTCGACTGTAAGAATTTTTGTGTAGAAAATGTTGATTGCCTCAACAGTACCTGTGGCATTTGCAGTTTCGATGAAATCGCCCACCTTGAAGGGCTTGAAAACAAGGATAATGAATCCACCTGCAATATTGCTGAGACTTCCCTGAAGAGCAAGGCCGATAGCAAGACCTGCAGAGCCGATAACCGCCACCATTGATGCCATAGGAATTCCCACGATAAGTGCCGCTGCGATTACAAGAACTATTTTGAGAACGATTACAACAAAGCTCTTGAAGAAAGTTCTCGCTGTGGGTTCAAGCTTGTCATAAAACTTTGATTTTGTGAATCTCTTGCCGAGACAGTTCACGATTTTGAAGCCGATGATAAGAATTACAATTGCTGCAAGAAGCTTAACTCCGCTTTCCATACAGAAACCGATAATCTTATCAAGAAGTGTGTCAAGAATTGTCATTATTTTTTCTTTCATAAAAATTCCTCCCTGAATTTTCTTATGCATTGATTTTAGCACAGTAAAGCAAAAATTTCAATAGATTATTACCACATATTTCCGAATATTTGTCTTTACAAAAGAGTTGTAAAGTAGTAAAATTTATTTCACGGATGGTGATAATATGAATAAGAAAATTACAAGAACTGTTTTTACGGCTTTATTTATGGCACTTTGTTGTGGTGCGACATTTATTTACATCCCCGCGCCTGTGGGAACGGGATATCTCAATCTCGGCGACTGCCTTGTCATTCTTTCAGGATGGATGATGGGCCCTGTCTACGGCTTTATTGCAGCAGGTATCGGCTCTGCAATTTCCGATGTCATCCTGGGCTACGCCGTATATGCACCTGCAACCCTTATAGTAAAAGGTCTTATGGCACTTACGGCTTACTTCATTATGAAGTCGCTGAAAAAGATTTTATCGGATAAAAATATTCTGACGGTTATCCTCAGCGCCTTTGTATCAGAAGTAATAATGGTAGGCGGTTATTATCTGTATGAGTCGCTTATGGCAGGAAACTTCATCTCTGCTCTGGGCGGAATCCCCGGCAACGCAGTGCAGGGCACCTTCGGATTAATCGCATCATCAATCCTTATGGGTGTTATAGAAAAATCAGGCGTTAAAAATTCACTATTGAGAAATATAAAGTAAGAGGTAATGTTATGGCAAAAATCACAACCGAAAAAACTCATAAAAGCGGCGTGGCTCTCGGCGGCATCGGAAGTGGAAGCGTGGAGCTTCTTCCTGACGGAGAATTTCATTTCTGGCAGATAGCCAACCCTGAAAGGCTCACACAAGTCTGCGGCGACAAGCACACAGATGACGGTGAGACACACACAGGTGCTCTTTCGTTCTGGGTAAGAACGCAGGACAAGTGCGGCAGGAAGGTTGTAAGAAAGCTGGGTATGAAAACTGACCCTGAAGATTTTTCTCACAGAATGTTTGCTTGGAACAAGAGCGTGGAAAAAATCCATTTTGACGGAAAGTTTCCCGTGTGCAACATTGAGTATGAAGATTCACTTCTCCCCGTGAGCGTTGAACTGAATGCAGTTTCACCTTTTGTCCCCCACCAATCTGATATTTCTGCAACGCCCGGATTCTATCTTGATTATACCTTTGAAAATCTCACAGACGAAAGCATCGAGGTCAGCCTTCTGGGCACACTGAGACCTACATTTGCAAACAAAAACACGGAAAGCTGTTTTTCTCTCATTGACAGAGACGACCTGACGGGAATTTTTATGTACCCCTCCGAGGAAACAGATGACCCTGACTGCGGCAACGTATGTTTCTCAGTCAGCGGCGAGGGTGAAAAAACATATATCCTCTCAGATTTCAAAAAATATATAAGCGAATATGTTGCCTGGTCTGAAAGCTTCGGTGTTTCTCAGGAATCGGTTCTTTTTTCATTCAGGGAAAAGGGACACCTTCCCGACACTATCGCCGAAGAAAAGCCCGAAAAAATTGAAAGCTTTGAAAACGAGGGTTGTTCGGAAGATGAGCTCGACAGACTTATCTCCATATATCTCAAGCATCCTTTTGCACTTTCACTTCTTGAAAGAATCAGATATTCAATGCCATCTTTCCCTGAAACAAGGAAAGAAAAAGAAGATTTTCTCGCTTTCCTGGAACTTCAGGTAGAAAGAATGGATGACGATTACGGTGCAAGTGCACTCTGCTCAGATTTTTCTCTTGCCAAAGGCGAAAGAAAAACAGTAAGATTCATTCTCTCCTGGTATTTCCCCAATCATCTCACAGCAGAAGGTAAAAAACTGGGTCACTATTACGAAAACCTTTTCGCATCTTCGAAAGAGGCTAACATTTTCCTCCACGAAAAGGCAGACAGAATTTTCGATAAGGCATCTGAATTCTCAGAATTGCTTTTCAGTTCAAATCTCCCCTCATACTATCCCGATTCCTGGTCAAGCCATCTTTCAACAATCGTCAAGAGTGCCTGGTACCTGAAAGACGGAAAATTCGGCCTCTGGGAAGGTCTCGGCTATTGCGGTTTCCACACAACGGATATCACCTACCACGCCTCATTCGGTTTACTTGCCCTTTTCCCCGACCTTCAGAAAAAGCAGATGAAGATGGGCGCAGCCTTCCAGCGTGAAGACGGCAGAGTACACCACTTCTTCACCCCTGACCTTAACCACGTTGACGACGGCTTTGACAGAGTTGATATGAATATGCAGTTTGTCCTTATGGTACTTCGAGACTACCTTTACACGGGAGACAGAGATTACCTCGACAGCCTCTATCCCAATGTGTGCAGGGCTATGGATTCAATCGAAGAGCTTGACACAAACGGCGATGCACTTCCCGACTACGACACAAAGCGCAACACATATGATGCCTGGAATTTCTCAGGCACTCCCGCATATATTTCCGTACTCTGGCTTTCAGCACTGAATGCTGCCGTAAAGATTGCAGAGATGCAGAACGACACCGGAAGAAAGAACAAGTGGTCATCTCTTCTTGAAAAAGGAAAGAAATCACTTGAAGAAAAGCTCTGGAACGGAAAATATTATGACCTCTGGAGTAACGACCTGCACACAGACGAATGTCTTATGACAGACCAGCTCGACGGCGAATGGTTCCTGAGAATGACAGGTCTTGAGGGCAACTTCTCCGACGGAAGAGTGCGCGATGTTCTCTCTCTTATTATGGAAGAAAACTTCGACGATGAGGCAGGTCTTGTAAACGCCTCCTGCCCCGACGGAAAGCACACGGGACTTTTCACCCACAAAAACTGTCAGGCAGAAGCCGTCTGGACAGGCATCGGCTATGTTTTTGCATCACTTGCCATTTCTGCGGGAATGAGAGAGACTGCCGACAGAATCGTGGAAACAATCCACAACAATCAGATGCGTCTCGGTTATTTCTGGGACCACTGGGAGTGCGGTCACCATTACACCCGTCCTATGTCAAGCTGGACCACAATCAACGCTTTCCTGGGTCTTTCCGTAGACAGTGCAAACAAAACCCTTAAAATTTCTCCCAAAGCACCTGCAGTTTCTCTCCCTCTCTGCACCTGCGATTTCATAGGAAAGGTTTTTGTTATGGGTAAAAGCTGTATCGTTTCAATATACGAAGGAAATATTGACGGTTGGGACATTATTCTCCCCGACGGACTGGAGCTTGTCAAATATTAAGCGTAAAAGCAAAATTAAAGGCACCCGAAACATCCGGGTGCCTTTAATTTTGCAAAAAAATACATATATAATGAAAAAATATTTGCCAGACATATTGACATATCGAAAAAACCGTGATATACTACTATACTGTATTAGAATGGAATATTATCCCTTTGCGGTTTTTCGGTGTCTACATAATACCACAAAAACCGTCGGAAATCAAGAGTTTTTTCGTTGATTTTTTCACAGGGTATTCATTCCAATTACTAAGTACAATTTACCACGTAAAATCAAAGAACGGAGTGATATGATCTATGGGTAATGTACGAGACGTTTACCGAGGAAAAACTCTCAGAAAAAGCTACGGAAGTATTGATGAAGTAATGGAAATGCCCAACCTCATTGAAATCCAGAAGAAATCATATGAATGGTTTCTCGATGACGGACTCAAAGAGGTATTCA
Source organism: Acutalibacteraceae bacterium (assembly GCA_045542485.1). Lineage (GTDB taxonomy): Bacteria > Bacillota > Clostridia > Oscillospirales > Acutalibacteraceae > SIG575. Next base: position 15,738 of record JAZQLC010000022.1, on the reverse strand, counting down.
GAGATACAGCAGACATTGTGGACTACACAGGTAACTGGATTCTGAGTTTTATCGGTTACAGAATGGAAGACAAGCCCAAGTATACTGTTTATCAGTGCAAACAGCGCGATGCAACTTATGCTGCACCTATGCGTGTCCTGGCTCGTCTGACAAACAAAGAAACAGGTGAAATCAAAGAAAGCGAAGTCTATATGGGCGATTTCCCCATTATGACTGAAAGTGGTACTTTCATCATCAACGGTGCTGAACGCGTTATCGTTTCTCAGCTTGTCCGTTCACCCGGTATGTACTATGATATGACTCATGACAAGACCGGTAAGAGACTTTTCGCTACTACTGTCATCCCCAACAGAGGTGCTTGGCTCGAATATGAAACTGATGTAAATGATGTTTTCTATGTAAGAATCGACAAGAACAGAAAAATTTACATCACAACCTTCCTCAGAGCTCTCGGTCTCTCAAGCAACAGCGACATTCTCGAATTCTTCGGAAACGACGAGAGAATCATCGCTACTCTTGAAAAAGACGAAACAAAGAACGCTGAAGAAGCTCTTATGGAAGTTTTCAAAAAGCTTCGCCCCGGCGAACCTGCTACACTTGAAACAGCTCAGACACATCTTGAAAACCTTTTCTTCGATGTTCACCGCTATGACCTTTCAAGAGTCGGCAGATACAAATACAATAAGAAGATGGCTATTTCTTCAAGAATCGCAGGTTGCAAACTTACTCAGCCCATCGTAAACAGATACACAGGCGAGATTATTGCTGAAAGCGGCGAAATTCTTACTAAAGAAAAAGCTTACGAAATCGAACAGGCAGGTGTTACTGAAGCTTTTGTTGAGGCTGACGTTCACTATGACCGCAAAGAAGTCAAAGTCGTTTCAAACGGCATGATTGACCCCAAGCCCTACCTCCCCATGTTCACAGAGGAAGAGCTTGAAGAAATCGCAATCAACGAATGCGTCAGAGCTGACATTCTCTTCCCCATCCTCGAGGCAGAAAATGACAAGGAAGCACTCAAGGAAATCCTTGCTTCACGCTGTGACGACCTTATTCCCAAGCATATCACAATTGAAGATATTTTCGCATCTGTCAACTACCTTAACTGCCTCGCTTGCGGTGTAGGTTCTCTTGACGATATCGACCATCTGGGTAACCGCCGAATCCGTTCAGTCGGTGAGCTTCTCCAGAACCAGTTCAGAATCGGTCTTTCACGAGTAGAAAGAGTTGTACGCGAAAGAATGACTCTCCAGAGTCAGGATGGCGACGATAAGATGACTCCCGCTGCTCTCATCAGCTCAAGACCTGTTCTTATGGCTATCAAAGAGTTCTTCGGTTCATCTCCCCTTTCACAGTTCATGGACCAGACAAACCCCCTTGCTGAGCTTACTCACAAGAGAAGACTTTCAGCCCTCGGTCCCGGTGGTCTTTCCAGAGACCGCGCAGGTTTCGAAGTGCGTGACGTTCATTACAGCCACTACGGACGTATGTGTCCCATCGAAACTCCTGAAGGCCCGAACATCGGTCTTATATCATATCTTGCAACATTTGCAAAAATCAACAAATACGGCTTTATCGAAGCTCCCTTCAGAAAAATCGACAAGGAAACAGGTATCGTCCTTGACGAAGTTCATTATATGACTGCTGACATCGAGGATAACTACATCGTTGCTCAGGCTAACGAGCCCCTTGATGCAGACGGACGCTTTGTAAATGCTAAGATTACAGCAAGATACAGAGACGAATTCGTTGAAATTGACAATACAAAAGCTGACTATATGGACGTTTCTCCCAAGATGGTTGTTTCAGTTGCTACTGCAATGATTCCCTTCCTTGAGAACGACGACGCAAACCGTGCTCTTATGGGCTCTAACATGCAGCGTCAGGCAGTTCCCCTTCTCAAGACAGACGCTCCCTTTGTCGGCACAGGTATGGAATACAAGGCTGCTGTTGACTCAGGCGTTGCAGTTACTGCAAAACGCGCAGGTACAGTTACAGGCCTTGATGCTACAAAAATCACAATCCTTTCAGATGACAACCATGTTGATGAATATGACCTTGTTAAGTTCATGCGTTCTAACCAGGGTACTTGTATCAACCAGAGACCTATCGTAGAGATCGGTCAGCACGTTGACGCAAAAGAAGTTATCGCTGACGGCCCTGCAACAGCAGGCGGCGAAATCAGCCTTGGTAAAAATGCTCTTATCGGCTTTATGACATGGGAAGGTTACAACTACGAAGACGCTGTTCTTATCAATGAAAAGCTTGTTCGTGAAGACGTTTACACATCAATTCACATCGAAGAATACGAAGTAGAAGCAAGAGAAACAAAGCTCGGACCTGAAGATATCACAAGAGATATCCCCAATGTAGGTGACGATGCTCTCAAAGACCTTGACGAAAGAGGTATCATCAGAGTCGGTGCTGAGGTTCACTCAGGCGACATCCTCGTAGGTAAGGTTACACCCAAGGGTGAAACTGAGCTTACTGCTGAGGAAAGACTTCTCCGTGCAATCTTCGGTGAAAAAGCAAGAGAAGTGCGTGACACATCTCTCAGAGTACCTCACGGTGAATACGGTATCATCGTTAACGTTGAAGTGTTCACTCCCGAAAACTGCGATGAGCTCAGCCCCGGCGTAAACACAACAGTCCGCTGCTACATCGCTCAGAAGCGTAAGCTTTCTGTCGGTGACAAGATGGCAGGTCGTCACGGTAACAAGGGTGTTGTTTCAAGAATCCTTCCCGTTGAAGATATGCCCTTCCTTGAAGACGGTACTCCCCTTGACATCGTTCTTAACCCCCTCGGCGTTCCCAGCCGAATGAATATCGGTCAGGTTCTTGAGGTTCACCTCGGTTTCGCTGCAAGAAGCCTTGGTTGGCACGTTATGACACCCGTATTTGATGGTGCTCACGAATCTGACATCAGAGAAACACTCAAACAGGCAGGTCTCAGAGAGGACGGTAAATCAATCCTCATCGACGGCCGTACAGGCAGAAAGTTCGATAACCCCGTAACTGTCGGTGTTATGTACTTCCTTAAGCTTCTCCATCTTGTTGATGACAAGATTCACGCCCGTGCAACAGGTCCCTACTCACTCGTTACTCAGCAGCCTCTGGGTGGTAAAGCTCAGTTCGGCGGTCAGCGTTTCGGTGAAATGGAAGTTTGGGCACTTGAAGCTTACGGTGCTGCATATACTCTTCAGGAAATCCTCACAGTCAAGTCTGACGACGTTGTAGGCCGTGTGAAGACTTACGAAGCAATCGTCAAAGGTCAGAATGTTCCCACTCCCGGCGTTCCCGAATCATTCAAGGTTCTTGTTAAAGAGCTTCAGTCTCTTGCCCTTGATATCAAGGTTCTTGACGGCGAGAACAACGAAATCGACCTGAGACAGACTTTCGATGATGTTGAAACTGTTGCTCCTGTTGATGATGAAGCTTTCTCAATCGTTAACGACACCGAAGGCAGCTCCAGCTATTCCGTTGAAAGTGAAGACGGCGACACAGACTTCTACACTTCAGGCGATGAGGATAGCGATGACGACGATTTTCCCGTTGACGACTCATACACAGATGTCGAAGAATTTTGATTGAAAGGAGTTCGTTGCTATGGAAAACATTAATTTTGAATCTATAAAAATCGGTCTTGCTTCACCTGACCAGATCAGAAGCTGGTCTTACGGTGAAGTAACCAAGCCCGAAACAATTAACTACCGTACACTTAAGCCCGAAAAAGACGGCCTTTTCTGCGAAGTAATCTTCGGCCCCACAAAAGACTGGGAATGTCACTGCGGTAAATACAAAAGATTAAAATACAAAGGCAAGGTATGTGAGCGTTGCGGCGTTGAAATTACAAAATCAAAAGTACGCCGTGAGAGAATGGGTCATATCGAACTTGCAACTCCCGTTTCTCACATCTGGTATTTCAAGGGTATCCCCTCAAGAATGGGTCTTCTCCTTGATATCACTCCCAGAAACCTTGAAAAAATCCTCTATTTTGCAACTTATGTTGTTATCAATCCCGGCGATACAGGTCTTGACAAGTATCAGATTCTCAATGAAAAAGAGTATGCTGATATTATGGAAAAATATGATGACGACGAAAACTTCAGAGCAGGTATGGGCGCAGAAGCTATCAAAGAGCTTCTCGCTGAGCTCGACCTTGATGTTCTTTCAGAAGAGCTTCACGAAGAGCTTGAATCTGCTTCAACTCAGAAGAGAGCTAAAATCCTCAAGAGACTTGAGGTTATCGAGGCTTTCCGCCAGTCAGGCAACAGACCTGAATGGATGATTCTTGACGTTATCCCCGTAATTCCCCCCGATATCCGTCCTATGGTACAGCTTGAAGGCGGCAGATTCGCAACAAGTGACCTTAACGACCTTTACAGACGTGTTATCAACAGAAACAAGCGTCTTAAGAATCTTCTCGAGCTCCAGGCTCCCGAAATTATCATCAGAAATGAAAAGAGAATGCTCCAGGAAGCTGTTGACGCCCTTATCGATAACGGCAGACGCGGCAGACCCGTAACAGGTCCCAACAACAGAGCTCTCAAATCACTTTCAGATATGCTCAAAGGTAAGCAGGGACGTTTCCGTCAGAACCTTCTCGGTAAGCGTGTTGACTACTCAGGACGTTCAGTTATCGTTGTTGGTCCCGAACTGAAGCTCTATCAGTGCGGTCTTCCCAAGGAAATGGCTCTTGAACTCTTCAAGCCCTTCGTTATGAAGAGACTTGTTGAAACAGGTGTTGCTGAAAACATCAAGCGCTCACGCAAGATGGTTGAACGCGCAACTGACGAAGTATGGGATGCTCTTGAAGTTGTTATCAAGGACCACCCCGTTCTTCTCAACCGTGCTCCCACTCTTCACAGACTTGGTATTCAGGCTTTCGAACCCGTTCTTATTGAAGGACGCGCAATCAAGCTTCATCCCCTCGTATGTACAGCTTTCAACGCTGACTTCGACGGTGACCAGATGCCCGTTCACGTTCCCCTTTCAGCAGAGGCTCAGGCAGAAGCAAGATTCCTTATGCTCTCTACCAACAACCTCCTCAAGCCCTCAGACGGTCGCCCCGTAACTGTTCCCACACAGGACATGGTTCTCGGCTCATACTATCTTACACTTATCAGACCCGGCGAAATCGGTGAAGGCAAGGCTTTCCGCGATATCGACGAGGCAAAAATGGCATATGAAGAAGGCGTTATCGGTCTTCACGCTCTTATCAAAATCCGTATGACAAAAGAAGTCAACGGCGAAATGGTAACAAAGCTTGTTGAAACAACAATCGGTCGTGTTATCTTCAACGAACCCATTCCCCAGAATCTCGGTTTTGTTGACAGAAGCAACCCCGAAAACGCATTCAAGCTCGAAGCAGACTTCCTTGTTAACAAGAAGATGCTCGGCAAAATTATCGCAAAATGTATCAAGATTCACGGCACAGCAGTAACATCTGATGTTCTTGACAAAATCAAGAATCAGGGCTACCGTTACTCAACACGAAGCGGTATCACTGTTGCTTCCTGCGACGCTACAATTCCTCCCAAGAAGGCTGAACTTCTCGCTGAGGCTGAAAAGAAAATCGAGCAGATTGACGCACTCTATCAGCAGGGTCTTATCAGCGCAGAGCGTAAATCAGAGAATGTTATCGAAACTTGGGAAAAATGCACTTCACAGGTTGCTGCTGAACTCAAAAACAACTTTGACAGATACAATCCCATCTATATGATGCTTGACTCCGGTGCCCGTGGTAATGACTCACAGCTCCGTCAGCTTGCAGGTATGCGTGGTCTTATCGCTAACACAGCAGGTAAAACAATCGAAGTTCCCATCAAGGCTAACTACCGTGAAGGTCTTAATATCCTTGAATACTTCATCTCATCTCGTGGTGCTCGTAAAGGTCTTGCCGATACAGCTCTTCGTACTGCTGACTCAGGTTACCTTACACGTCGTCTTGTTGACGTTTCACAGGAAGTTATCATCCGTGAAGAAGACTGCGGTTGCGCAGAAGGTCTTGAAGTTTACGACATCTATGATGACAACAGAAGAATCGTAAGCCTTGCTGAAAGACTTACAGGCAGATATCTTCTCGAAGACCTTTATGACGAAAACGGCACACTCATTATGTCCAAGGACAGAATGATGAACGAAGACGAAGCTGAAATGGTTGCAGACTATGTTTACGCTGACTACGAAAAGAAAACTGCAGGTCAGGAAAACATTGACAAGGAAGGCGCAAGAATCAAAATCCGTTCACTTCTCACTTGTGAAGCTGAACACGGCGTATGTATCAAGTGCTACGGCTCTAACCTTGCAACAGGTCAGCCCGTTACAGTTGGTGAAGCAGTAGGTATCATCGCTGCTCAGTCAATCGGTGAACCCGGTACACAGCTTACAATGAGAACATTCCACACAGGTGGTGCTAAGGACGCAGGCGATATCACACAGGGTCTTCCCAGAATCGAAGAACTCTTCGAAGCACGTAGACCCAAGGTACACGCTATTATCAGTGAAATCCCCGGTGTTGTTTCTCTGCGCGATGTCAAGAAGGCAAAGCACGTTGTAGTTACAGATATGGAAACTGCAGACGAGAGAAGCTACCTTATCCCCTACGGCTTCCGTCTCAGAGTTCAGGAAGGCGACATCATCGAGAAGGGTCACGCTCTCACTGAAGGTTCACTCTATCCTCACGATGTTCTTGATGTTCTCGGCGTTGGCTCAGTTCACGATTACCTCATCCGTGAAGTTCAGAGAACTTACCGTATGCAGGGTGTTGATATCAACGACAAGCATATCGAAGTTATCGTTCGTCAGATGATGAGAAAAGTTGAAGTTGAGAATCCCGGCGAAAGCGATATTCTTCCCGGTACAAAGATTGAGAAGAAGGAATTCAGAGAAATCAACAAACAGATTGCTGCAAAAGCTGCTGAAGAAGGCAGAGAGCCTCAGTTTGTTGAAGCTAAGGATGTTCTTATGGGTATTACTAAGGCTTCACTTGCTACTGATTCATTCCTTTCAGCTGCATCTTTCCAGGAAACTACAAAGGTTCTTACAGATGCTGCTATCAAGGGTAAAACTGACCCGCTTCTCGGTCTTAAGGAAAATGTTATCATCGGTAAGCTTCTTCCCTCAGGTACAGGTATGAAGTGCTACCAGGATGTTAAGGTTGTTCCCACAGCAGAACCCGAAGAAGAAACTCCCGAATTCTATTATTCAACTGAAAACAAAGACGAATAATAAGCAATAAATAAAATAACCGGTCTGTTGCAGAAATGTAACAGACCGGTTTTATTTATTTAAACGAAAAATCCCCTCAGTCAAAATCGCAGACTTCGACCACTCCCCTTGCGTTTTCAAGGGGAGCCTGAGATACAAAGACACATATAAATTATAATTAATCTATGATAAGCCTTATTAACAAATCATATCCCACAAAATATTCTCTCACAAGAGTTTTAATGAATCCGTTCTGCGTTGTGCAGCTGACTCTGCCCACATCCACAAAACCGAAATGCTCTGCAATTACTCCTGCTCTGTGCATATGGTAATCAGAGGAAAGAAACGCCACTTCAATATCTGCAATATCTTTTCCCGAATCCTTTACAATTACTTCCTTTGCAAACTCAAAATTTTCAAAGGTAGTTGTTGATTTGTCTTCAAGAATGATTCTGTCGGGAGACACTCCTTTTTCCGTAAGAAGTTTCTTCATCAGTGCGGCTTCCGAAATTATCTGTCCTTCAGTTGTAATCCCTCCGCATACTACAACGGTGCAGTCCTGATTTTCTCTGAGATACTCTGCTGCCCTGTCTGTGCGTTCAATCATCAAAGCACTTGGTGTATCCTCTCCCACAACCTGATTGCCAAGTATCATAAGATATTCGCAATCGTCGTTATAGGGTGTTCCGGCATCCTTGATAACAAAAGGCATATAAATACTTGCAGTTACAACGAAATATCCTGCAACAACACCGAGAATTATCAATAGAATTTTCATAACTTTTTTCATATTCATTCTCCTTTTTATATGTTGCAAAATCGGGCTTATGTAAAACATAAGCCCGATAATTTTATTTGAAGAAATTATAAAGTCCCATTACGAAAAGAACAATAATCATAATCGGAAGTACATAAGTCAGGTATGGACGCATCCAATTATGCACCTTTAAACCTGATTTGCCGATATTTGCTTCTTTCTGGAACTTGTTCCAGCCCCAGCCCTTTTTACTTGTACAGAAGATAAGGAAAATAAGTGAGCCGAGAGGCAGAAGAAGATTGCTGACAAGGAAATCTTCAAGGTCCATAATTGTTGAGCCTTCGCCGAAAGGTGTGAAACCTGCAAGAACATTGAAACCGAGTACGCAGGGAATTGAAAGCACAAGAACTAAAATACAGTTGATAAAGCAGGATTTTTTTCTGCTCCAGCCGAACATATCACAGGTACAGGCAAGAATGCCCTCGAACACTGCAAAGACTGTTGACAACGCTGCAAATGAAAGGAAGATGAAGAAAAGACTTCCCCAGAGTCTGCCTAAAGGAATGTTGTTGAAAATATTCGGAAGTGTGATAAAAATGAGAGGAGGACCTGCTGCAACCTCAACATCATATGCTGAACAAGCAGGGAAAATTATGAAACCTGAAACAAGTGCAACAAAAGTGTCAAGAAGAGCGATGTTAACACTCTCGCCCATAAGTCTCCTGTCTTTTTCAAGATAACTGCCGAAAATCGCCATAGCACCCATACCGAGACTGAGTGTGAAGAAAGCCTGATTCATAGCGGCAACAATAACATTACCTACACCTGCTGCTTTCAGATTTTCAATGCTTGGTTTAAGATAGAATTCAAGGCCTTCCTTGCCGCCGTCCATAACAGAGCTGTTTATAGCAAGGACAACCATAATACCAAGGAGCAAAAGCATCATATATTTTGTAATTCGCTCAAGTCCCTTCTGCAAACCGATAGAACAGACAAGGAATCCTACAACTACGACGATAACCATATAAATCATCATAGACCCGGGCGAAGCCAACATTTCATCAAACTTACCTGCAACTCCCGATGCGTCAAGACCTACAAAGTCACCCTTTGCAGTGGACACAAAATATCTTAGCATCCAACCTGCAACAGTTGTGTAAAACATCATCAGCAGATAGTTGCCGATTACTGCCGCATAACCGTGGATATGCCATTTGCTCTCTTTTGGCTCCAGTTGCTGATACATTTTAGCAGGACTTTTGCGACTTGCCCTACCCATTGAAAACTCCATTGTCATAATGGGCACACCCATAATAACAAGGAAGAAAAGGTAAATCAGCACGAAGATACCTCCACCGTATTGACCTACCATATACGGGAATTTCCATACGTTACCGATACCGATTGCGCAACCTGCACTAAGAAGAATGAATCCCAGTCGGCTGCCTAAACGTTCTCTTTTCATCTTTTCCCCTCCTCAGAGCAATTGATAAAACTACCTTGCAATTATATCACATCATACTCGTCTTTTCAACATTTTGTTTTCTCTTTTTCACTACTATAATAACTGCACCTGCGCTCAACAGTACAATTAACGTTACCGAAATTATCAGGATTTTCTTTCCGCTGCCACCCCTGTTTTCTTCTTGGGTATCATCAGTTGTGTTTTCTGTAATATTATCGGTTAATTCCTCTTCTGTAACACTTTCTGTGTTTTCAGGCTCTGTTGATTCTGCCTGTGTTGTCTTTTCGTCAGATTCAGTGTCTTCTTCCGTATCGTCAGGGAAGAAGTCTGCCAGTTGGAAAGACATAGTGTGGGCAAATGTTTTTCCGAAAGCAGCAGGATTTTCTTTCACCTCTACGGGAATTGTGTAGTATTCGTGACTTATAATAAAATCTTCCGAAGAATTCATATACCAGAAGCTTTCTTCAAGAGTATAGTCATATCCCGTATCAATCCATGTTGTGTCAAGCCAGTAATAATAGCCGTCCGTCTCTACAAGATTCCAGATATGCTCCTCACCTGAAATACAGAAAGTGTCTATCCCTGCCTCACTCAGGAGTGCGTGTGTGAGGGCAGCGTAGTTTGCACAACAGCCTTGTCCTTTCAGCGCATAATCCAGAGCCTTATCGTTGTATTTATCAAGAAGCTCGTTATATTCATAGTCATATGTATTCTCATCTCCGCCGTCAGGAGGCAGAGTATATTCCATATTATCGCAGATATATTTAATGATTGTTCCGATTTTCTCCTCGTCTGACATTCCGTTACGGACCAGCTTATCTGCAAGAGACCCCACTTTTTTCTTAATTGTGAGACCCTTTTTGCTTACGTTTGAAGATATATCATTCTTATCAACAAAATTCACAAGCTTTTCAGAGTATGCCATTTCGCAGTTTGCCGCCCACAAAGTTGTAAGTGTATTGATTTTTGTAACCGGGTCGAGAGATTTAAGATTATAATTATCATCCACATCCAGATATTCAAGCTTCAGATTTTCGATGGGACTCAAATCCTCAATAAAGCTGCCGTTAATTGTAAGCTCCCTAAGGTTTTTAAGATGCCTGAGTTCATCAATATTCTGAACGCTTATGTCAGACATAAAAAGATATTTAAGGGATTTGAGTTTTTCAATGCCCTTCAGGGAATTTACCGTAATCTCTGACAAAGAAAGATTTTCAATATGCTTGAGCACAGAAAAAGATGTCAGGTCTTCTCCCTCATATCCCCAGAAAGTTAACTCTTCCACGTTACCGATACCCTTGATTACATTATCAGGAATATTTTCCTCTATCTGAAGAATTTTAATGTTATCAGGAAATTTGTAGCTGCCTTTTTCAAATGTGCAGTTAATAAGACGCACATCCTCAAGCTTCTTATGAGAAAAAATTTTCGTATCACTGTCAATAAAACAATTCTTTATGCAAAGCTCCTTGACTTTTTCTTCATTCTCGTAAGGTGAAATATCATCAAGATTTTCAAGATACATATAAGAACCGTTGTTTTCAACTATCGGCTCTGCGTCGTTCTCTGCATATACCGATACGGAAAAAGCCGTAGCAAAAATCGCCATAATCAACAGAAGTGATAAAAGCTTTTTCATTATACCCCACTCCGTTTTTAATAAATTATATAACTCTACCCATTATAAGAGGTCGTTTTTCGGGCTCAATTGCACTGTATTCAACAGATGAAAGAAAGGTTTTTTCTGCTTCTTTGAATTTTTCTTTGTCAGATGCGTACATCGCACTGAGTACAAGCTGTTTTGCTACCATAAAATCACCTCCGAGAAAATCTCATATAAAAGAAGAAAGGTGGTAAACTGCATATCGATTTACCACCTGAAAATTTTTAGTCTGCCACAAAGCCTGACTTTCCTATTTCTTCAACAAGCATATTGCGTATTGAAACAAAAATGTCTGTACCGAGTGAGGAAAGCTCCTCATCGTCTTTGTTACCGCAAAGCTTTGCAAACTGTCTGCCCATACCCGTTTCTATCTCTTCGCCTTTTCTCAACACAAGATAATAGAAAGTAAAAGCATTTGTTATATTGTCGTAAAGGTCCTCATCAAGCTTGATAAGCTCGTCATAAAGGGCGTTTACCGTCATTGTTGAAACTGAATATTTTTCAAGAAGAACATGAATTTCAGCTTCAGCAGCAAAGGTCACAAGCATTCTTATCTGCTCAGAGATATTTTCATCGTCCTTATATCTGCAGATTCTCTCGTCAATTTCTTCAATTGCATATATTTTGTGCGCAACGGTTTTACCCAATTCATTTGCTCTGTCAAAATTACCGTTTGCACGTTGTTTTTTCATAATTTCTACGATTCGGATAAGCACATCTGCTTCATTTTCGATTTTCGGAGTACCGAAAATTTTAATATCCTGATCATCAAAAGTATGCATAATCAATCATCCTTTTTTGTCTTCCTGCTCAGCTTTTTTGCGAAGCCTCTTCTGCTTTGCCTTGTAGCTCATAAGCTCGTCAAGCTGTTTGTCAGGAGTTATGTAACTGCCCACTGAGAGCGGTTTTTCGCTGTACATTCCGCGGAAATTACTGCCACCCAGAGAAAGAAGCTTCTTGCTTTTTGCAAGTTTCAGATATTTTTCAGTCTGCTCCTCGGAGTTTTCAGGACACCATACTTCAAGTCCGTCAAGACCGAGAGAAATCATTCTTTCGACAAATTCATATGTATATCTGCCCGGATGTGCGAGAACTGCAACACCACCTGCTTCGTGGATAGCTTCGATTACAGATTGAGTATTGTCATATTTCGCCTTGTAATATACAGATCCGGGAACATCTTTTGAAAAAAGTGATTTATAAACATCGCCGTAGAATTCATTTGTAAAGCCGCTTTCAATAAGTGCTCTCATAATATGGCAGATGTAAATGTTTGTTGCGCCTGTTGCACATTTACTGATAAGATCAAGGGTTATCTTGTATTTTTTTGCAGCGCCCAGAATCATAAACTGACTTGCTTTTTTCGCTGCAATCATATTTCTTCTGCAAAGACCCTCAAGTCGGTTGGGACTGTCTGCAAGGTAGCAGAGAATGTCTACCTCTTCCCCTGTTTCTTCATCAGTTGAGGAAAGCTCAACACCGGGAATCACCTTTACATCGTGGCGTTTTCCGATAAGTTCGCCTCTGATATTACCCGCCTGACAATTATGGTCGGTGATAGAAATAGTGTTAATACCCTGCATTTTTGCAAGGACAATAAGGTCATCTATGCCAAGAGACCCGTCAGATAACTTTGTGTGGCAATTTAAATCTGCTGACATATTTACTCCCCCAAGAAGTGCTCGTATATTGCTATGTATATTATACATTTTTTTGTATAAATTTTCAAGCCATTTTTTTATTTTTTCAACTCTGTTACAAATTCTCCTATGCGTTTGAGAGCCTCTTTTATGTGAGAGATTGAATAAGAATACGATACTCTCACGAATCCCTCGCCACTTTCACCGAATGCTGTGCCGGGAACAACGGCAACATGTTTTTCGTGAATAAGTCTTGAACAGAACTCTTCAGATGTAAGGCCCGTGCTCCTGATACACGGGAAAACATAAAACGCACCCTCAGGCTCAAAGCAATCAAAACCGATGTTTCTGAAGCCTCCCACAATAAGTCTGCGTCTCATATCATATTCTCCACGCATTTTTTTAATATCTTCATCGCCGTTTTTCAGCGCTTCAATCGCAGCATACTGAGCAATTGTAGGTGCTGACATAATTGCATACTGATGAAGAATTGTCATTTTTTCAATAAGCTTTTCAGGTCCCAGGGCATAACCGAGACGCCATCCTGTCATAGCGTAGGACTTGGAAAAGCCGTTCACAACAATAGTTCTTTCTTTCATTCCCTCGATTTCTGCAAAGGAAACGTGTCTTTCTTCCCCGTAAGTAAGTTCACTGTAAATTTCGTCAGAAAGAACGATTATATTGTGCTCCCTGATTACATCTGCAATTTCCTCAAGATGCTGTTTTCTCATTACGGCACCTGTGGGATTGTTGGGGAAAGGAAGAATAAGAAGCTTCGTTCTGTCTGTGATTTTTTCGCGAAGCTGCTTTGCAGTAAGACGGAATTCATCCTCTGCCTTAGTTTCAATTATCACAGGCTGTCCTCCTGCCATAATCGTCATAGGCTCGTAGCATACAAAACAAGGCTGAGGGATAAGCACCTCGTCACCGGCTGACACCAGTGAGCGTATGCACAGATCAATAGCTTCTGAGCCGCCTACGGTTACAAGGACTTCCTTTAAAGGATTGTATTCTACATTGAATCTTCTTTTGAAATATCTGCTGATTTCTTCTCTCAATTCAGAGAAGCCTCTGTTGGGAGTGTACCATGTTCTTCCCTTTTCAAGAGAAGTGATACCTGCCTGACGGACATGCCACGGTGTTGTGAAATCAGGCTCACCTACGCTGAGAGAAATTATATCCTCCATCTCATTTGCGATGTCGAAAAATTTTCTTATCCCCGAAGGCTTCACATTCTTTATATTCTCATTAAGGAGTTTATCGTAATCAATCACAATACCATACTCCTTTGGTCTTTTTCACCGTCTGAAAGAATAACGCCGTTTTCCTTATATCTCTTGAGGAGGAAGTGTGTTGCAGTAGACTGCACAGCATCAATTGTTGCAAGTCTGCGTGAAACAAACATAGCCACATCCTGAATTGATTTTCCTCTTACTGTAACGATAAGGTCATAGTTATCTGCAGCCATAAGATTTACCGTTTCAACCTCGTCAAATTCAGAAATTCTCTTTGCGATTTCGTCAAAGCCTGTTTCTTTCTGAGGAGTAACTTTAAGCTCGATGTAAGCAGTAACGCCTGAATTTTCAACCTTATCCCAGTTGATAAAAATCTTTTTACCGAGAATAACGCCACTCTTTCTGTATTCTTCAATTCTCTCTTCAACGCTTTCAGCACTCTCGCCAAGCATGGTTGCAAGTTCCTCAGTTGTAAGAGAAGAGTTTTCGTAAAGTAATGATATAAGTTTATCCATTGTTTTTCCTCCTTATTTCAGGAAGCCCTGAATGATGATTTCTTCAGCCTCTTCTTCGCTCATACCGAATGTCTGGAGTTTGATAAGCTGGTCATTATTGATTCTTCCGATTGCCGCTTCGTGCACAATCTGTGCATCATAGTGATTTGCTGCAATTTCGGGAATTGAACGGATTTTTGCATTGTCCATAATAATTGAGTCGCACTGTACATGAGCACGGCAAGGAGCATTACCTACGGCTCTGGGATAGAAAATCTGTTCAGACTCGTCCTTTGCAACGGAGCGTGAAATAATCTGAGCACTTGCGTCTTTTCCGTCAAGGTTGATTTCCATATCTGAACGGGCATACTGTTTGCCGTGAGTCATCAGTTTTTCCATCATCAGAAGCTTTGCCCCTGCTTTCAGGTGAGCAGTTGTGTCTCTCTTTGTTGAGTCAACGCCCTTAATCTGAATCATTTCCATTTCACAGTATGAGTTTTCGTCCATCTCGATTATTGTCTGGGGATTGAGAACTCTTTCGCCTGTTCCCTCGCCCTGACCGTAATGCTTTTCAACATATTTTACCTTTGAATTTTTACCGATGTGGAAAGAATGAATTCCGTCGTGCTCACTCTTTTCAGAACCTGCGTTGTGAATTCCGCAACCTGCAACAATAAGCACATCGCAGTCCTCTTCAATGTAAAAATCATTATATGTCAGGTCGTTCACACCGCTCTTTGTAACGATTACGGGGATGTGGACACTCTGATTTTTTGTACCTGCTCTGACCACGATATCAATGCCGGGTTTATCCTCTTTCGGTGTGATTATAATATTTTCAGTTGACTGACGGGCAACACCCTCGCCGTCTTTTCTGATGTTGAAGGCACCCATCGGAACATCGTGAAGGTCTGCAACTGCAGAGAGAAGTTCTTTGTCTATTCTGTTTTCTGCCATCTCTTAATCCTTCCTTTCGTTTCTGAAATTACATGCGCCGTTAAACTCGCCGAGAAGCTTGGGGAAAATCTCATCGCGACTGCCCTCTTCACGGACTTGTCCTCCTGCGATGACAATAATCCTGTCTGCTACGGACATAATTCTTTCCTGATGAGAAATAAGCACGATTGACTGATTTCTCTTATTCTTCATAACCTTGAAAGTTTCAACAAGCATTGTGAAACTCCACAGGTCGATACCTGCCTCCGGCTCGTCAAAGATTGCAAGTTTAAGCTCTCTTGCCATAATTGATGCAATTTCAACTCGCTTTACTTCACC
>JAZQLC010000021.1:0-24768 GCA_045542485.1 Acutalibacteraceae bacterium | reverse complement strand
TGCGGACTCGAAACTCTTTTGTGCCTTTTCACCGTGTCTTTCAGATAAGGCTCTGTACCATTCTTCTTTTGTCGGAATCAGCTTAACCACCTCCTACAAAGCTTACAACCTCAATACTGTCACCGTCCTGCAGTAAGGTTTCATCGTATTTGCTCTTAAAAACAATGTCACCGTTACGCTCAACTGCAATTCTTTTCGGGTCGTAATTTGTAGTTGCAAGATATTCTGCAATTGTTTTTCCTGCAACATTCAGTTCTTTGCCGTTGATTTTTACCATAAACACACCTCCTGAAAAAACAAAAACGGTAAGCTACCGATTTGGTAACCTACCGTTGAGAATTTGTGTTTTAAAAAGAAAAAGTGACGAAAAATCTGAAACAGTTTCAGATTGATTCCGCCACGTTGAAACACTTTTATATCCAGGCATCTCTACGTTGGCATTATCCAAATCAGGTTATCGGTCGAAGGTTATACCTTCCTCTCAGCCTGTAACACAAGCTCCCGTTTGTTTAATTGTATTTGTATTATACACCTATTTTTTTGAAAATGCAAGAAGTTTTTATCTGATATAGATGTTACCTTTATAGGTGGATTTTTCCTTTTGCCTGTTTGAAAAATAAAATATCTTTGGAACACAATTTTCATGGGTTGTTGCTATGTGTCTTTAACTTTGTTAGAAAACTTGTTGATTCTTCGTGCATTTTAGTGTGGTTTTGTTAGAAATGAGATGTTTTCTCTATCAGGAAATCAGGGCATAAAAAAGCCGCAACCCTTGATGTTTCAAGGATTGCGGTATGGCGCGCTGCAAGAGATTCGAACTCCTGACCTTTTGGTTCGTAGGGGATTTTTGTAAACGTAATTACTCGATTTCGCAAAACGTTACACAAAATCAGACGTAATCTTACGCAATAAAGCAATTTCAACATCTAAATTCCAATCCCTGATAATACTCGATTACTCAAAAACAGCAAATTTTTCACTTTGTTAGAAGAATGTTAGAAAACTCATATCAACCACTGTCCGTTATTGAAAAATCATATATTAGGAAAAATTTGTTTGTTGTTGTATTTTCTCAGCTTTTATGCTACAATAATTAACAGAAAGGAGCGATAGAGATGTCACCACAGGTTTACTTGAAAAGAAAAACAGCGATAAAACTTGCTGATACTCTGAACAACATCGAAGGTGTGCCTGTTTCAGTTTACTCCCGTGAATTGTCTGATAAGTGGGCAAAAGGCGAAATCACAGGACAGCAGATGAAGGCAGCTCTTATCGCTGAACATAGGAAAGTGTAATTTATAAAAGCATAAACACGAATATACAGAGTAAGTAAAAGCAGAAAGATTTTGCAGTCTTTCTGCTTTGGCCTTATTAACCCTTGCCAAAAGGTCAAAAGGTTAAAATGTAATCTCATTACATCTGATAGAACAAACTCCCCACCGTGTTAAATCACGGTGGGGATAACTTTAACCCCGTCAATCTTCAGGTGAAGAATCAGACAGGGATTTCTTTTTATAATCCGACAATAGATGAATAACCATAAAGTTAAGCTTTTTCATAAATTATCCTCAATAAAGTTTTCCAGATGAACAGGGCTTAGTTGTATTCTGTTACAGATTGCAATAAATTCAATAGCATCCGTTTTATTAAGGAATACACCCGGAACAGCTTTTATTACTTTGTTGTTTTCATAAACTTTAATACCGTAAGTGATATATGATTCGATGTTACCGTCTTGTTCAAATATGTACAAATAATCGTTAAACAGTGCTCCGATAGTCAGGTGAGTATGCTCAGAAATCTTTTTTAATGTTTCCAACCTTGGGAAAAAACATCCTCTTTCCAGCAGACTTACTGTTTCTGAACTGATATCGCAATATTCAGCAAATTCCTCCTGCGTTTCTTTCATCATAAGTCGCAGTATTTTTATTCGTTCTCCTAAATTTTCCACATCATTCATTTTGAATTCTCCTTTGAATTGTATCCTGAGAATAATAAATCCTCAGACGATTTCAATCCACGGAAGAACTTTGGAATTTGCCCCAAAAATCAAAAGTGTATGGATTTTTTGCAAAAACGCAGACGGTAACATAAAGAACATCACCTCAGTCGAAAGTCTGAAGTGATGTTCGTTTTTTGTTATATTATCTTTCTTTAAATTTTAAGAAAGCCTTTTTGAACGAGCCGATTTTACGAGAGGAAGTATAAACAGAATATTCTTTATCACCGTCTTTTACTTTCACAAATTCTTTGGTAACCTCATCAACATAATTCAGGTTAACGATAAAACTGTGGTGAGGCTGGGTGAACGTTTCAGGGTCAAGAATACCTTTCCAATATTCTAAATGTTGATTTGTTTCAACTTTTCCGTGGGTGAGATAAAGAACAGATTTCCTGTTTTCTATGGCTATATATAGAATTTCGTGTGGATGAATTTTGCGGATATCCTTATTGCTTGCCTGAACAATTATTTCTGATTTGCGGTCAGAGTTTAAATCAATACAGAATCTTTTGCAACCGCAACAGTCACAAAGATTATATTCAATATTATTCTGCTCCAGAAATTCAATCAACTTTAATTTTGCTTCCTCTTTTTCAACCACTGCCGAACCCATAAAATACCGCCTTTATATATACTGATCTCTGTATATAAATGTAAGAAATGACAGTTTGTTACGCGAGAAATATTGATTTTTCAAACTTTCTCTGTTTTCGACAAATAACTACTGATTAAACTGTGCAGAATTACAATACAAAATGTAAAAATTCAACATTATTTTTATTTCTAAGAAATTACTTTTTAAAAACTCTTTTGACAATATTTTCCATAACTGTTATAATCAACTATATGTAAAATATTGACGAAAAGGATTGATATGAGTTGATAAGCGCCGAAAGAGCAACAGAAATTGCTGATTTATACTATGATGACGTGTATCATCTTTGTTTATCAAGGCTCAGAAAAGAAGCAGATGCCGATGATGTTACTCAGGAGGTATTTCTGTTCTTTCAGGAGAAATACAGTGACCTTGAAGATAGTTCTATTAGATCCTGGTTGTTTTCTGTTGCCAATAATAAAATAAAGGAACAGTTCAGACATATCGCCAAGAGAGAAAAGGAGCTTATCTTCGGAACAGTCAATGAAACACAGACAAGTACGGATATTCTCTATGAAATGGAAGAGGATAATAAAATAACCGACGACGAGCTTGAAGAAAAGAAACAGAGCATTCTTTCTTCACTGAACGAAAAAGAGCTTGAACTTTTCGAACTGGTTTATACAAAACATCTGGAATATGCAGAACTTGCAAAGGCACTTGATATTTCTGAACACGCCGTAAGGTCACGTGTTTACAGACTCAGAGTGAAAATCAAGGAAAGAGCATCATTTATGTTTATGGCTCTCTTACTGCTTGCTATGAAATTATAAATTTTTTGTAAAAATAAAAATTTTTTGCGTGACAAAACAGAATTCCCTTCATATATCTGTGAAGGGAGGGTACATATTTATTTTAAATAAAACAGGAGGTGGACAATTCCATGAGAGACGAACGCGATATGTCTGCAGCAAAACAGACCTTAAAGGACAAGCTTATGGTGATAATTCTGCTTGAAACCGCAAAGGACTATAAAGAAATGGACAGTGACCTGGTAACAGAGTGCGTCGATTTTCTTATGGAGCTTGAAGGAAAAGAAAGACTGACGAAAAAAGAAATTGAACAAAGAGTAAAAGATATACCGTTCAAAGGTAAGGTAACTGCACTCAGCTCTTATGCTAAGAGAAGAATAAGAGCAAAGCGACTTGCAATTATCGCTGCTGTACTTGCGGTACTTATCGCACTCTTTGGTATTATATCTGTTGCATCGGGCAACACCTTCAGCGAAATGTTCAGAAAAATGGGAGAATCCCTTTACGAACTGCTTGATGGTGAACCCATGGAACATGATAATATAACATTTATCAAACCAAATGAAACAAAGGAATATAGCTCAATAGAAGAACTTGTGAAAGATGAAGGAATTGAGATTTTATATCCCACTTGGTTACCTGAAAATGAAAAGATTATTAAAATATGGTATTGGAATGAAAATGGTTTGGAAAGTTATACATTACAAAGTGGTACACCTGAATATAGCATGGATATTGATGTCGGTGCAGTTTTGCCGGAAACTCTTAAAAGAAATTGTAAGGAAAGAAAAATTGCAGGTTTTTCGGTATATCATGAAATAACCCCACAGTATGTACAGGCAAATTTTGTCTATAAAAATAATGTTTATCGTATAAAATCCAATACAGAAGATAATCTTTTCAGAATTATTGAAAATCTGAAGGAGATCAATTAATATGAAAAAAATAATTGCACTTATTATGGTTGTTGTGTCACTCTTTTCCGTAATGTCGATATCTGCTTGTGCAGAAGATGCAAACGAAGATACAATTACCGTTACTGTAAATGAAACTGAATTTATTTTTGAGGCTGACACAACTGAAGATTTTCGCAACAAGGCTATTGCGCATCACTTTAATAAGGGTGACGAAGATGTAGCTACATACGGACTTATGTGCACTCTTTTCGGTCATAAGCTTGAGTCATCTGTTATAACAACAATAACGCATAAAGCGAAAGCTACAGACCCCAGATGCTTGCGTGAAAGATATGATACGGAAGCATGTACAAGATGCGACTATACAAATGCAGAATTAATTACTTCATCATACATTAGCTGCTGTGCATAAACTTATCTTTGCCGATGTAATATAACAGACATCGGCAAATACCTTTTGGGTGTGAGAAAATGACAGACAAATTAACCGTTAGCCTTTTCGGTCACAGAACAATTGAAGATGCACAGCCAATCGAGCAAAAGCTCTATGAACTTCTCCGTATCATAATTCAGGGTAACAGAGAAGTTGAGTTTCTCGTCGGCAGAAACGGCGAATTCGACCTGATGGTGGCTTCTGTTATCAGAAGACTTAAAAAGGAAATTTATTCTGAAAACGTTTTTCTCACTCTTGTCCTCCCTTACGAAACCGCCGAGTTGCGAAACAACATCGAATCATTTGAAAACTATTATGATTCCATAGAAATCTGCGAAGCCTGTGCTGACAGGAATTTTAAAAATGCTTTTACCACAAGAAACAGAGATATGGTTGATATGTCAGACCGGGTTGTTGTTTATGTGAAAAATAATTCAGGTGGTGCATATCAGACCCTACGATATGCAGAGAAAAATGAAAAGAAATTTGTAAATCTTTATCACACCCAAAACGAACAACTGTAAAAAATCAGACATTAAAAAAGACACAAAAACAACCAAAGGATGCAGAAGAAGTAAATCAAACTTCTTCTGCATTTTTTTTGTTTCAATCATCAGTTCTGATATTTAAATTTATAGTTTATCCATACTCGCACTTTTGTCAAAAACAAGCACATTTTGTATAATACAATTGAATACTTGTGTATTCTGTGATATAATGTTATTTGTATAATTGGATAAGTGTATTCTAAATTCGAAAAGGTGATAAAAATGATTACAGGTGAACTTAAAAATAAAATTGACAGTCTGTGGGATGTTTTTGCTGCGGGAGGACTTGTTAATCCTCTTGACGTAATTGAGCAGATAACATACCTTATGTTTATCCGTGACCTTGACGATTCGGACAACCTCCGTGCAAAAGAGAGTGCTATGCTGGGGCTTCCCTATAAAAGCATCTTTGCAGGTGAAGTGACTATTGGCGAACGCAAGGTTGACGGCAGTCAGCTTAAATGGTCAGTTTTCCGTGATTTTCCTGCAGGGAAAATGTATTCCACAATGCAGGAATGGGTGTTCCCGTTTATTAAAAATCTTGACGGTAAAAAAGACAGCGCATATTCAAAATATATGGATGACGCTATCTTCAAATTGCCCACACCCTTGCTTCTTTCAAAGGTTGTGGATGCACTTGATGAAATCTATGCCCTTATGGCAAAAGAGGAGGGTAAGGATGTGCGTGGAGATGTATACGAATATCTTCTTAATAAAATTGCACAGTCGGGACTTAACGGACAGTTCCGCACACCCCGCCATATTATCAGAATGATGGTTGAAATGATGCAGCCGAAAGCCGATGATGTGATTTGTGACCCGGCTTGCGGTACAAGCGGATTTCTGGTAACTGCAGGGGAGTATCTGAAAGAAAATCTCAAAGAAGAAATCTTTTTCAATAAACAGAAAAAAAACCACTATATGAATCATATGTTCTTCGGCTACGATATGGACAGAACAATGCTCAGAATCGGTGCTATGAATATGATGACTCACGGAGTAGAGCATCCCTTTATTGAATACCGTGACAGCCTTTCTGACCAGAATCCTGACAAGGACAAGTATTCCCTGATTCTCGCAAACCCACCCTTCAAAGGAAGCCTTGATTATGATACAGTTTCAACTGATTTGTTAAAGGTCTGCAAGACCAAGAAAACAGAGCTTCTTTTCCTCGCTCTTTTCCTGCGTATGCTTCGTATTGGTGGCAGATGTGCTTGTATTGTTCCTGACGGAGTTCTTTTCGGCTCGTCAACTGCACACAAGGCAATCCGCAAAGCAATTATTGAAGACAACCGCCTTGAAGCAGTTATATCTATGCCCTCAGGCGTGTTCAAGCCCTATGCAGGTGTTTCAACTGGTATTCTGATTTTCACCAAAACAGGTCATGGCGGAACAGATAATGTATGGTTTTATGATATGCAGGCAGACGGTTTCAGCCTTGATGACAAGCGTACTGAAATAAAGGAAAACGATATTCCTGATATTATCGCACGCTTTCGTAACCTTGATGACGAAAAAGACAGAGAAAGAACAGAAAAATCCTTCTTTGTACCGAAGGAAGAAATCGTATCAAATGACTATGACCTTTCAATCAATAAGTATAAAAAGATAGAGTATGTGCCGATTGAGTACCCCTCTACTGCAGAATTGATGACCGACTTGTATGAGTTGCAAATGAAGATTTCCGAAGGAATGGATGAACTGAATTCATTGCTTGGACTGTAAGGGCTGGTGACTATGAAAACTATAAAAGATGTTTTATCTGACGGCTTTTGGATTATGCCATCAACACCACGCTTTATAGAAAATGGCGAAATTCCGTATATTACATCAAAAAATATTAAAGTAGGAAATATTGATTTTTCTAATGTTCAATATATTTCCAAAGAAGATTTTGAAGACATTTCTAAGAATAGACCGATAAGGGTTAATGATTTGCTGATTAGTATGATTGGAACACTTGGGAATATTGCTATTGTCGATGAAAATGATGGCGATTTTTACGGTCAAAATATGTATCTGTTAAGATTGAATTCTGCTATTATAGACATCGATTATTTCTATCATTTTTTTAATAGCGATGTTGTTAAAAGGCACATCGACTCCAAGAAAAATAAATCAACACAAGGTTATCTAAAAGCAAATCACATTGAAGAAATAAAAATTCCTGTTCCGAGTATTGAACGGCAAAAGGAAATAGCATCATATTTCAAGTGTATCAATGCCTTAATTGAAGCGAGACAAGAACAATTAAATAAACTTGATGAACTCGTCAAATCTCGATTTGTCGAGATGTTTGGTGACCCAAATCTTAATGATAAAGGCTGGCTAAAGGGTGTAGTCAATGATATAGGAACTTGTGTTGCAGGTGCTACGCCAAGCACGCAAGTTAAGGGATATTGGGAAAACGGCACCATTCCGTGGATGAGTTCTGGAGAGGTTAACAAAGGTAGAGTGTTTGCAACTGATACAAAGATTACACAATTGGGATATGATAATGCAAGTACAAAGTTAGTGCCTCCAAAAACCGTGGTGTTAGCAATGGCTGGACAAGGAAAAACAAGAGGAGCAGCCGCAATTACAGAGATTGAATTATGCACTAATCAGTCAATATGTTCCATTGTAAATAATGAAAAGGTAAATGCAGAATATCTGCTTCAATTTCTGAAACTGCAATATATGGAGTTGCGAGGAGCATCAACTAACACCGATGGGCGAGGCGGTCTCAATCTAAAAATAATAGGAAACTATCCAATTATGATACCACCAATAGATTTGCAAGAACAGTTCGCAACCTTCGTCGAACAAGTCGACAAATCAAAATTTGAAGTCAAAGAATCTCTTGAAAAACTCGAAACACTGAAAAAAGCATTGATGCAAGAATATTTTGGGTGAGGTGGTTTTAATGACACAAAAGCAACTGGTAGAAATTTTAGCAGTTTTTAGAAAATTAGAGATTGAAAACAATCCCAGTTTGACTCGTTATGAAAAAGAGTTGTTTAAAGCTTTAATTGATGAATTGAAAGAAAAGGCAAAATAAAGACTAAAATGACGAAATAAGTATCAATGAAAGAAGATTTGGGGTGAGGGTTAAAGTATGAATCGACAGGAATGCGCCAAAAAACTAATAATCGAAGATATCGAGACAATTTCAAATGCTGTGTTTAGATGTGATGAGAAGACAAGAACTCATTTTATGCTGGGAGGTTTACTTTATTTTGCAACAGTTATTAGTGGTGCTGTTGATTGGTGTGATCAAGCTGGTATAAAGGCAACCTGTTTTGCCGACAAAAGTATCATTGATAAACTTAGAGCAAAAGTAAAACTATACTCAAGTGATTCTGTTATTCCGTTCGAAAAACAAAAACCACTTATGGATAGAATTGTCCGTGTAGAAAAACAGTATTGGATTGATATGCAAGCAAAAAGCGGTGTATGGTGTCCTAAATTTATAATACCTGATATAGGCTCATATATAACTAACGGGCATTACATAGGAAATACTCTGGGATATGCCTATGAGTATTCTCCATTAAATCCTTCATGTAAACCGATATTGGTAGCTATTGGAGGCGAAGATAGAGAAAGTTCATTAGCGTATATATTTGCTAATGAGGTTGGAAAGACAATTCAAGATCTGTATTTGAAAATGTTGGGAAAGTGCTATAAGCCCGAAATGTGTAATGATAATAAAATTATAATCAGAGATAATGATTTTAGAATGAGTAATCGGTCATATTTTAAAAAAGCTAATGCGATATTTGCTTTTAATTTGTGTTGTAGGGTCAATTATTTATTAGAAGTTTTCTCTAAACTCTGCGAAACAGATTCGATTTTAGCTTTTAGAATGATGTATATCACGTTTTATCATCTTAAGTTAGATTTGGAAAATTTTGAGTTGAATGATATATACTACAATATGCCATATAGAAATGATATTTTTAGAAATGCAATGGCACATTATAGTTTGTATAAAAAAATTGACGATAGCGAGATAATCGATAATGTCATAGGATATGGCCTGTTTGAAAAGTATTTTAACAAACCATTTGAAGTTGTTAATCAGGAACTTGTTGACGAATTGATTAGAACTCGTGACTCCCTCGAAAAATATGTGAAGATTTGAGGCGATTATATGACCAACTTTGATTTTTTAACAAAGGACAAGCAATTTGATGCGTTTTCGTCTGTTGCAGTTGCGGCGGAAAAGACTTTACATATTGATTTGTCCACATCAATCATAAATTGCCGCAGGGCGATGGAAATGGCTGTCAAATGGATGTACTCCGTTGACAGAGCTCTTGTTATGCCCTGGCAGGAAACTCTGGTCAGCCTGATGAACACCGAAGAATTCCGTGAGATTGTAGGTAACGATATCTGGAGACGAATGGATTTTATCCGCCGTGTTGGTAACAATGCGGCTCATTCAGGTAAGAAAGTAACTGAAGAACAGGCAGAACTTTGTCTTGAAAATCTCTTTGTTTTTCTTGATTTCGTTGCTTACTGTTATGCAGATGAATATGAAGAAAATCACTTCGATAAAGAACTTCTCAAACTGACAGTTGAAGAGGTTCTGGATTTTGCATCTCACGAAGACGTTGACCTTAAGGCTTTAATAGCAGAAAATGAGGCTCTCAAGGCTGAACTTACTGCCCGCCGTGAGGAACAACAGCAGACTTATGTTCCCAAACCTCTTGATATTTCTGAGTATAAGACAAGAAAAGTATATATTGACACTATGCTCATTGATGCAGGCTGGACAGAGGGTAAGGACTGGATAAATGAATATGAACTCCCCGGTATGCCCAATAAGAGTGAAGTTGGCTTTGCTGATTATGTTCTTTTCGGTGACGACGGAAAACCTCTTGCTGTTTTAGAAGCAAAGCGTACTTGTGTTGATGTGTCAAAAGGCAGACAACAGGCAAAGCTTTATGCTGACATTCTGGAGAAAAAATTCGGCCGTCGCCCTGTCGTTTTTCTTTCCAACGGATTTGACACACGAATCACCGATAATCTTTACCCCGAGCGTAAGGTTGCAACTATCTATTCCAAACGCGACCTTGAAAAACTGTTCAATCTGCAGACTATGCGTACAAGCCTTAACTATGTGGTTGTTGATAAAGATATTGCAGGTCGTTATTATCAGGAAGGTGCTATCAAAGCCGTTTGTGACAGTTTTGATAAGAAAAACCGTAGAAAAGCTCTGCTTGTTATGGCAACAGGCTCAGGTAAAACAAGAACTGTCATTGCTCTTTGTAAAGTTTTGCTTGAACACGGTTGGGTGAAAAATATCCTTTTTCTTGCTGACCGTAACTCTCTCGTTACTCAGGCAAAGCGTAGCTTTGTAAATCTTTTGCCTGATTTATCGGTAACTAACCTTTGTGAAGAAAAGGATAACTATAACGCTCACTGTGTTTTCTCAACTTATCAGACGATGATGAATTGCATTGATTCGGTCAAGGATGAAAAGGGCAAACTCTTCACTTGCGGTCACTTTGATCTGGTTATCTGCGATGAAGCGCACCGTTCAATATATAACAAATACAGAGATATATTCAACTATTTCGATGCACCTTTGGTAGGTCTTACAGCAACTCCCAAAGATGAAATTGACAAGAACACTTATGAAGTGTTTGAACTTGAAAACGGTGTTCCTACTTACGGATATGAACTTGCCGATGCGGTAAAAGACGGTTTCCTTGTAGATTTTATGTCGGTAGAAACGAAACTCAAGTTTATTGAGCAGGGTATAGTTTATGATGATTTATCCGATGAAGATAAAGAAGAATATGAAGCAACCTTTGCTCATGACGGTGAAATGCCTGACAAAATCGGCTCTTCTGCCCTTAATGACTGGATTTTCAACGAGGACACAATCAAAGAAGTGCTGAATGTCCTGATGACAAACGGTATTAAAATAGACTATGGTCAGAAAATCGGTAAGACTATTATCTTTGCAAAAAATCACCGCCACGCTGAAAAGATATTTGAGGTGTTCAACAAAGAATATCCCCATCTTAACGGATATGCAAAGGTAATTGATAACAAAATCAACTACGCACAAAGTGCAATTGATGAATTTTCTGATGCAAAGAAATTACCGCAGATTGCAATTTCTGTTGATATGCTTGACACCGGCATTGACGTGCCTGAAGTGCTGAATCTCGTTTTCTTCAAAAAGGTAATGAGTAAAGCGAAATTCTGGCAGATGATAGGTAGAGGTACACGTCTTTGCCCCGAGCTTCTTGATGGCGAAAACAAGAATATGTTCTATATCTTCGATTTCTGCGGAAACTTTGAATTTTTCCGTATGGGCGGAAAAGGAAAATCAGCAAATCAGATTGCTCTGCAGGGTGCTATTTTCAGCCTTAAAGCACAGATGGTATTCAAATTGCAGGACCTTGAATATCAGACTGATGAACTCATAGCGTTCCGTAAGGAGTTAGTGGACGATATGGTTCGCAAAGTCAGGGAGCTGAATAAAGAAAATTTTGCAGTCCGTCAGCATCTTAAATATGTTGAACTCTATGCAAATCCTGATAACTATACAACACTTTCTTATGAAGACACTTTGATTATTGCAGATGAACTTGCACCGCTGATAACACCTGATGAGGATGACCCCAAAGCGATGCGATTTGATGCACTTATGTACGGTATTGAACTTGCTTATCTTGTGGGCAAAAAATACAACAGGGCAAGAAGCGATTTGTATAAAAAAGTTGCCGGAATTGCAAGTGTCGCAAATATTCCTGAAATTATGGCTAAGGCAGAACTTATTGATAAGATTCTGCATACCGATTATGTTGACACTGCAGGAATCAACGAGTTTGAACATATCCGTGAAAACCTGAGAGATTTAATCAAATATATTCCTATAAATGTAGCTATATATCATACTAATTTCGATGACGAGATAATCTCAATTGATTGGAACGAATCAGAGCTCGAAAACGATGACCTTAAGAATTACAAAGCAAAAGCAGAGTTCTATGTCCGTCAGCATCAGGACAACGAGGTTATTGCCAAACTGAAATCAAATATTCCGCTGAGTTCTGAAGACGTGAAAGCATTGGAGCAGATTCTGTGGAGTGAGGTTGGCTCAAAAGAGGACTATGAAGCTGAATTTGGAGAGAAACCACTTGGTGAATTCGTCCGTGAAATTGTAGGTCTTGATATGAACGCAGCAAAGGCTGCTTTTGCCGAGTATCTGAACGATGTTAATCTTGATTCAAGACAGATTTATTTTGTTAATCAGATTGTTGAATATATTGTTCACAATGGTTTGATGAAAGATCTTTCTGTGCTGCAGGAATCTCCGTTTACCGATAAGGGCAGTGTGGTGGAAATTTTCACCGACCTTACTGTCTGGATGGGTATTCGTAAAGTTATTGAACAGGTTAACGCAAATGCAGTGGCGGCGTAAAATTTGATATACAATAACAGCCCGTGGATTCCACGGGCTGTTTCCATGTGTTATACCTACAATGTGATAATAGTATACAAAAATATAAATAGCACGTAAAAATTAAGATTATTCAAAAGACAGAGGGCTTATTTGTTGCTTTTCTGAACTTTTTCCTACGTTTTTGCAGAAAAAAGGCACATTTTGTAGAATATAATTGAATGTTTGTACATTTTGCAATATAATGCATTAATAAAACGTCCGTGTTGTATTTTGATATTAAAAGCAAGGGTAATACATAAATATTGATAGGCTGTGTTCTTTTTTTGGTAAATGTACCTTGATGACAATAGGAACAGGGGCAAGGAGTTGGAGAATAAAGAATATCAAAGTAACATAAAAATTATATGACAAATACGGAGAATAAAGGAGAGAATTATATGGATGTTCGTGTTAAATGTAATGGATTGGTTTTGGTGAAATCAGATTCTGTTTTAACTTTGGATAATCAGCCAATTTCTATAATTTTAGATGGAAAGTATATAATAAATTTTATTTTTAACGATGATCCTAATCACTCTGGTAATGACGTAGATATAAATGCAGATGACTCTGGTATTGCTTTTACTCTGAATAATTTCAACAATCCCCTGGGAAGTGCCATTGCAAAACCAATTGAGTTTGCAAAGTTTAATAATAAACCTATTTATATTTCTTTTGGAGTTTATGCTATAGCAACTTCAAAATTTCTGCACTATAATATTTACATTGCTGAATAAAGGGGGATTAAGGTGGCTAAGAGAAAAAACAACATTGCAACCATTCAAACTCTAATAAGACGTGAGGATGTTGAGATTACAGCAAATGTTGAAGAAAATTATATATTCACAACAGAGGATAAGGTAAGGATTTTATATACTGAATATAATGAAACTAAAAATCAGACAGGAGAATTGGGTACCTCTTTCAGTACATTTTTGACTCTGCTTATCACACTATTAACATGCGAGTTTAAAAATTTTAATTTTGTTGATTCACAAACCTTGCATGCAACTTTTGTGGTTGCTACAATTATAACGGGTGTTTGGTTTTTTGTTTCTGGAATCAGGTGGATAAAGAATAGAAAAAAACTATCCTTTGAGTATTTTTTTAAAGGTCTTCAAGGGGACAAGCCTAATGAATAGAATTTATGGTGAAAACTGTTTTGAAAATAAATGTGGCGTTTAGTTTCATTGAAGATTGGTTATATTGTGATAGTTTTAAACACAGTCGAGTTAAAAGTCTGAAAATCACAGGATATGATGAATGCCATATAATGATGGGAAATGTATGTTTTTGTAATGATGCATAATATGAATATTATTTGAATAACTTTATTATGGTATAAAGCCCGCAGAAATTTCTGTGGGCTTTAATTTTTGTGTTTTGAAAATAATTTTTCTTTTGCTTCTTTGTCTCTGAAAATCAACCAGTCCATTTTGACTTTTGCCAATTGGGAGAGGTTTAATTGTTCTCGGTATTGTAATAACCTGTCGGGATTACGGCGGTTATCTCTGTTATAATTCCTTGCTATTTCTCTGAGCCATCTGTAGCTGAAGCGGGAGTGATTTTTGAAAAAGTCGCAGATAGTACGCTCAAGGTCATAGCAGGGGAGACCATCTTTGGAAATCATTTTGCCGATTTCGTGATACTCCGGCTTGATATAGTGCAGGTTGATGATTTTTACATTTTCAATATTGCTGATTTCTGAATGTACATGGCCTCTGGGTACGGCAAGTTCGTGCTTATGAGGTCGTGTTTTTTCTTTAATCTCACCTTTAACATTTTTAGTAGGATAATGAATATACAAAGCTGAACTCAAACAGAAAATGCCCTGAGGGATGGTGGCACGGATAATACTCCGTTTGTCGTCAGAACTCAGGGCTTTTATTTTATATACCCCGTGTCTTATGTTTATCAGTTCACCTTCGTTGCAAAGTGCTTTGATAGTACGGCTGTTAAATCCAAATTGTTTCAGCTCGGCAGTTGTGGCAACGCCTGAAGGAAAGTTTTCTCTTGTAAGCTTGTGTGTTTTACTCATAGATTCACCCTCTTTATAAACTGATTATATCATAGATATAATCAGTTTTCAACAAATTATTAAGAACTGCAGAGAAATAGGTGTTAAATATACTTGCCAATCTGACATACTTATACTGCTGTTACTTAAGAAATTAGAGTGAGTTTTTTAGTTTATACACTTTTATGTGTCAATCTTACATACTTTATGTGAATAGATGTATTACGCCTGGAGTTTCCTATATGCACAAAGAGTTTGTGCGTATAGAGTGTGAGGTCTCCGACTCACAGAAATAAATATATATGAAGTTGCACGTTTGAAAACAGAATGTGCAACTTGTGACAGGAAAGTAAGTTGCGGAGAAAGCTTACTTTCTGAGTCACATGTAAACCTGCATCAGCTCAACGACAATTTGAGAGGAGGGAAATAAAAAGGTCTGAAACAAGAGATTTCAGACCAGGGAAAAATCAAAGGTCACTTCCGCAGGCCTTTACTGAAAACAATCTGATGCACCGAACAGTATTCAGTATATTAACTGAATCGCGACAAGAAAGAAGTCAATCCTGAAAACAATTTGCGGACTAAGAAATGGTTTTCAGGTTGACAATGTCCTTTCAGAAATTTGTCCCTATCAAACAAATTTCTGAAAGGATGAGTGACGGAGAAAAAGAAATGTGACACGATGATTGCAGGTCTTTTTCAAAGTCACAAACAGTCTCGAAAAAAAGAGAGACTGTTTCGCTCAGGGGTTATATGACGGAGAAAAACGTCAAATAACCGTCATGAGCAGTAATTTTAGAAAAAAGGAAGTGGTTTTTGTTCAGAAAACTTTGCAGGAACATAGAAGCACCGGCTATGTTGGGCGCCTATTATCGGCGATGCGGAAATGAGTTTCCCATCTGAAAGTAGATACCTTTGGGCAGTTTAACGAGTAAAAATTCTATATGAAAGGAATGATGAGATGTCATCAAAAAAGAAAAAGAAAGTATCGCACAAGCGTGCGATGAAAGACGAAATGAAAAGCAAAATCAGAGAGGAACATAAAAATGATGAAACAAAGAAAACCTATAACGTAGGTGTGAACAGCTTTGTGGAATACTGCCACAAACACCATGGGTGCAAATACTCCTTTGAATGTGTGGACCACATTCAGGAGTATGTTGACCACCTGGTGAAAGAGGACTATTCGCCCTCCACTATTCACACCTACCTGGCAGCAGTGTGCAACTTCTACAATATACCAATGTGCAACTTCAAAAAGCCAATAAGATACACTGCAGAGTACACAAAAGGCAGAAAGGGCAACAACAGAATTGAGCGCCCTGACAATAATCCCGATAACCCCAAATTTGCGAAATCCGTTGAATTTCAGAAAAAGGTAGGAATTCGTCGTGCAGAGATGACAAGGCTCACAGGAGCCGATTTCTGCAAAGATGAAGACGGATACCCTTGCGTAGTGGTGAGAAGGGGAAAGGGCGGAAAATTTACAATGCAGAGAATTCTGCCTGAAGATGTAGAATTTATAGAATCATATTTTAAAGATAAGAAACCTGATGAGAAAATTTTTAAAGAAAAAGAAATCAGCAGCCATATGTCTTATCACTCATTAAGACACGAAAACGCCATGAGAACATATAATTACTATCTTAAAAGAATTGAAAACGAAGAAGGCTACGCTGAACAACTTGAAGAGGAAATCAGAAGAAGATGGAATAAATATAATATTGATGCTGATACAAATGAGCCTAAAGAATTTAAGGAAGAACTTATTAAAGACGATGATTATAAAATAAAAGGAAAAAATATAGCACTTGCTAAGAAAAAAGGTTTACCACTTGCATACA
Organism: Acutalibacteraceae bacterium; assembly: GCA_045542485.1. Lineage (GTDB taxonomy): Bacteria > Bacillota > Clostridia > Oscillospirales > Acutalibacteraceae > SIG575. The sequence goes on along the minus strand of JAZQLC010000021.1, from coordinate 8,153 downwards.
ACAGACTTGCATTATTAGCTTGTAGTGTATTTCATTTGTCACATTGGAGATTGGGTGTGACAGTACAAAGCTACATTTTAGCGGTAGATAATACCGATTAAAATACAGAGGTATAGCGGAGTGTTAGTCAGAATATCCGCTTACTGATAATTATTAGGATGAAAATAAACGTGGATTTAAATACCTCAAAAAATACCAATAGGAGGATAAATCGATGTTTGAAGATAAAGAATTACTGACCGTGAAAGAAACGGCAGAATATCTCAGGGTTTGTGACAGAACTGTTTACAAACTCATCGAAGAAAAACAGCTTTTTGCAATCAAAGTGCGCAGAAAACTGTTGTCCCCAAAAGCATGATTTTTGATTGTCTCAAAACGAAATAATCAAAAATGCCGGGCAGTTCGGAAGAACTGTCCGGCACCGGAAAAATTTTCAAAAACTACTTTACAAACACACCGAAGTACGTTATCCTTAAGGCGACGGACAGCGGTGTGATATAAACGCTCAAAAGGAGTGATTTATATGAGCGCTACTGTACAGCCGAAAGGCAATAAATTATATATTGTTGTTGACCTGAAAGATGAAAACAACAAAAGAAAGCAGAAATGGATTCCTACAGGGCTCAGCCGCTATGGCAACCAGAGACGAGCCGAAGAAATGAGAAAGGAGATTGAAAGGGAATATGACCTTAAGAAAGGTCTTATTCCGACTAACATCACATTTGCTGAATTCATAAAAATATGGCTTGAAGATAAGAAAAAAGAGATTGATATAATAACATACAGAGGGTATGAGACTCTGGCTTGTGCACAGATTATACCTTATTTTGAAAAGAAGAAAATCAGACTCACTGATGTTACATATCAGGATCTTCAGAAATATATTGATGAAAAGAGCAAAAAAGGCAACCTGAGAACAGGTGCAGGACTTTCACCGAAAACACTCAAATCTCATCTGAATATTTTCAGACTTGTTTTTAAAGAAGCGAAGAAAAGAAAATTTATTTTTGAGGATCCCTGCGAATTTGTAAAATTACCTAAAGCACAGAAAAAAGAAATGAATTTTTACAATGCGGAAGAACTTAATACTCTTTTTGAAGCTATAAAAGACGAAAGACTTTTTCTTCTGATTTTTGTGATTCTTCATTTCGGCTTAAGAAGAAGTGAGGCCTTAGGTCTGAAATGGGACGCGGTGGATTTCAAAAATAACAAGCTTACTATCAAACACACAGTTGTCACTTATGGCAATAAGGTGGAGAAAAAAGACTCAACAAAAACAGATGCAAGCTACCGTGTGTATCCTTTGTCCGAAGAAATGAAGATGATTTTTCAGATTCTTAAGGAGCAGGAAGAAAGGGAAAGGGCAATCTGTAAAGGCGATTACATAGAAAACGATTATATTTTCAAATGGCCTGACGGTCATCTTTATGATCCTGATTGGGTGTCGAAAAAGTTTAAAGACTATCTGATTGAGAATAATCTGCCAATAATTCGTCTCCACGATTTAAGACACAGCTGTGCAAGTTTATTACTTGCAAATGACTTTCAGATGTACGATGTAAAGGAATGGCTCGGTCATTCCGGCATACAAATTACCATCGATATTTACGGTCATCTGGACACAAAAAGAAAGAATAAAGTCGCAGAATCTATTCAGAATTCAGTGGATGTTAGAAGCTTTCTCCCTGATTCTACCGGGGATATGGCAGTTTAAGACTGATTTTACCAAAAGGTTTTGAGTTGTTAGAATTTTGTTAGAAAAATGATGTTATTATTTCTTAAAAGAAAAATAATTTCAGGGCATAAAAAAGCCGCAACCCTTGATGTTTCAAGGATTGCGGTATGGCGCGCTGCAAGAGATTCGAACTCCTGACCTTTTGGTTCGTAGGGGATTTTTGATAACTTAATCAGCCGATTTCCCACAACGTCTCACGAAATCAAACGTAATTTTATAAAAAAGCTTTTTAAGTATCAATTTCCCAAACCTTGATAATGCTTACTTTTACAAAAATCAGCAAAAAGTTTCTCTTGTTAGAAGATTGTTAGAAGATTGTTAGAAATACCAAAATCCACCACTGTCTGTCGTTGTAAATCGAATTTAAATTATACAATAATATCTGCAAAGCTTACAAGAGTTACGTTTCCCATTTTATCTGCTTCTTCAATGCAACCTTTTGTAAATCCGCATTTAGAAAACAGATAGAGATGTACATTGTTATAATTGAACAGTTTGCTTCGTTTTACAAGCGTTTCTAATACACTCAAATCCACCTTTTCATTAGTCCATTTGCATTCACAGAAAAGAGCGGTATTTTTATCTTGTTCTCCCATAATATCAATTTCTGTCTGACACTTTTGTAGTGGGTTATTACCCCACCAACGACCAAGAGAATTGAATTCCACAGGACATTTCCCGGCGAGAAGCAGTTTCCAAAGATACTGTTTGCAAATATCCTCAAAAACTTTACCCATATAATCAGATAATTCCGGCTCAATCCTCTTGTAAACAAGGTCTGTTGCACCGCGAGCAATAACGGAGTTGTTGCTTAATACAAAACGATGCCAGAAGCGGAACATATTGTCCTCGATGGAATAAATTGATTTACGGGATGCTTTTTCACCGTAAGGGGTTTCTTTTTGTACAATACCAAGATTTATCAGACTTTTTATATAAGTAGAGCAAACGTTGGTATCTTCTCCGACTTTTGTCGAAATTTCAGACATGCGGGAAGCACCGCCGGCAATTGCCGTAATAATTGCGGTGTAAATGGCAGGCTCACGCACTTCCTGTTTCAAAAGATTTATAGGTTCTTCGTACAGAAAAGATATAGGATTGAGAAATGTGTTTTTTATGTTATCTTCAACACTCAGATTATCATTCATCTGCAATAGATACTGAGGAGTGCCTCCGACAATTCCGTAAATTAAAGCTTTGTCTTCTGTAGACAGTTTTTTGAAATAGTTGCAGGTCTCTTCAAAATCAAAAGGAAGAATTTTCATTTGCGCTGTCCTTCTGCCGTACAAAGGTGATTTATACGCGAGAACGTGGTCTTCCATATAAGACATTGATGAACCACAAAGAATGAGCATAAGCTTTGATGAATCTTTATATTTATCTATCAATAGTTGTAGCGTTGATGCAAGACTTTTTGATGAACGAGCAACATACGGATATTCGTCAATTGCAAGGATCAGACGTTCTTTTTCTGCAAGCTTGAATACATATTCCAACGCTGCCTGAAAGGAGAGAAAAGATGTTTCAGTTTCAATTCCACTACTGTATTCAATAATGCTTTTGCTGAAGTTTTCAAGATTTTGTTTTGCATTACTTTCGACACCCATAAAATATATAGCTTTTTTATTTTTGATAAATTGATTTATGAGTGCGGTTTTGCCTACGCGTCGACGACCGTAAATTGCCACAAATTCAAATTTATCTGATGTATATAATTTTTCAAGAGCGTCAAGCTCTCGTTCTCTTCCGATAAACATATTCGTTACCTCCATTACTTGTTGGTTATAGTATACCACTATAATGACATTTAGTCAAGTATGATTTGGTAAATCGTATCTGACTAAATCACTTCATTTCATAGTATGGTAATGTTTTTGTCTTCACCACAGGCAGTAGAGGTAAAATATAGTTATCTTAATTTATTAAATTAACAAGATAACCTTTTCTTGACAAACATAAAAATTTTATTTATATTAAATATAACGCTTGATTTCACTTGGAAAGGTTGTTGTGTTATGACAGAACTTGAAACTTTGCAGCGTGCAAAAATGTATATAGACAAAATGGCAAACGGTATAAATCCGCTTGACGATATGCCCGTAAAAGATGATGATATTATAAACAATGTGCGTATTTCAAGGTGCTTGTTTTATGTTTCTGATACATTGAGAAAAGTTATTGAAAATGGCGGCACTGTTTCTGTGTCGAAAATCCGCAAACAAGATTTTGATATATCTGCTGATGAAATCGAAAAATTTGAGTTTTCAGAAATACCTATCCCTGTGAGCGAAATTGCAAAAAGAATAAATGTGCTTACAGACACCGAAAACAGTAAAAAGTTTTCGCATAGAATGATTACCGATTGGCTGATAAAAACGGATTTTCTCACCGAAATTGAAACGGCTGAAGGTGAAAAGCGGAAACGTCCCACACAAAATGGTGTTAATCTGGGAATTTCGGTTGAAGAAAGACAAGGTCAGCGTGGGATTTATCACGTAGTTTTGTATAATAAAAATGCTCAGAAGTTTATCATAGACAATATTTTTGCAGTTTTAGATAATCATAGAGATAAAAAATCAAATCAGGGTCTTCCCTGGACAGCGGAGGATGAAAAGAAACTCACGGAAATGTATAAACAGAATTTCTCCGTTTCGCAAATTGCATCTGCTCTTAATCGCTCAAATGGCGGTGTCCGTGCGAGATTGGAAAAACTTGACTCTGAAAAGAAAATTATAATTCCCGACATGATTAAATAATCCTTCGTCAAAACAGTCTGTGGATTTTATGCCACAGACTGTTTTTATGCAGAGAAATTGTTAGAAAAGTGTTAGAAGTATAATTTTTACTTCTGCACTTCAGTGATAATCCTGCACTTGTTCAAAGGTTAATCACAAACCATTTGTTCGCTTACCAAAAGGTCAAAGGGTTAAAATGTAATCTTGTTACATAAGAAAGAACAAAATCCCCACGTACCATTCTTTAGTACACTTAAGTCGTAACAGCACACGATTTTTTTGCCTTTTTTCAGGAATGGTCGTGCAAAGCGCATAAAAATCAGTCTATGAAGAATCAAATCTCATAGACTGATTTTTTGGATATCTTTGATTTTATATCAGATGCTTTTTCAGCGTAGCGGGTATTTAATCCAAAATTATGTTGCAGAGGACCTGAGCCTTTACCTAAATCAAGTTGTACAGCAAGTGCTTCGGAAATATAACTTTTTGCTCTCTGAACAGATTCATTAAGTTCAAACCCCTTAGCAAGATTAGCCGCAATGGCACTTGAAAGAGTACATCCCGTGCCGTGGGTGTTGGGATTGTCGATTCTCTTGCCTTCAAACCATTTCATTTCACCGTTTGCATAGAGCAAATCATTTGCATCGTTTATGCTGTGACCGCCTTTGAGCAGGACGGCACAGCCATATGTATCACCGATGAATTTTGCCGCAGAAAGCATATCTTCCTTGCTTTCAATTGTCTTTCCCGAAAGCACCTGTGCTTCGGGGAGATTCGGCGTAACGAGGGTTGCAACGGGCAGAAGCTTCTCGGTCAATGTCTGCACCGCATCGGTCTTCATCAGGGAAGAGCCGCTGGTTGCTACCATAACGGGATCTACTACTACATTTTTTGCTTTGTGGTATCTGAGCCTGTCTGCAATCACGCAAATCAGCTCCGAAGAAGCTACCATACCGATTTTTACGGCATCAGGAAAAATGTCCTCGAATACCGCATCGATCTGCTGACACAAAAAGTCGGGAGTCGTTTCTTGCACTCCTCTTACGCCGGTTGTGTTCTGTGCAGTCAGTGCCGTAACGGCACTCATAGCATAAACACCATTCATTGTCATTGTTTTCAAATCTGCTTGAATACCGGCGCCTCCGCTGCAGTCACTTCCTGCAATGGTCAATGCTGTTTTCATTTTCATAAAAGTTCTCCTTTCACTCTCAGCATCGTTTTATATAGCGGCATAAGGTGGTGCCCCCAATCTGCCACTTATTTACTCATATCAGGGCAAGTTCTTTTGCCCTTACTTTCAATTTCTCAGCCGCTGTCTTGGGATCATCTGCTTTCATAATGGCAGATACCACACAAATTCCGGCAATGGGGATACCTGCAAGAACGTCAATATTATCTTTGTTCAGACCGCCGATAGCATTTGCAGGAATCGGCACAGCATTGCATATATCACGGAGTGTATCGGTAGAAGTCAGAACAGTTTTCACTTTGGTTGTGGTGGGATATATTGCACCCACACCAAGATAGTCAGCGCCTTGCTCGTAGGCATCCCTTGCCCAAGGAATTGTCTTTGCCGTTGCGCCTACGATCTTATCTTCGCCCATCAGTTTTCTTGCGGTGGCAATGGGCATATCTTCAGCTCCTACGTGAACACCTTCTGCATCAATAGCAAGAGCAACATCCACACGGTCGTCAATAATCAGCGGCACATTGTAACGCTTGGCGATAGCGTGTACCTTCTCGGCAAGCTGGATATATTCGCGTGTGCTCTTGTTCTTCTCACGAAGTTGAAGAAGGGTTGTGCCACCTTTGAGAGCTTGTTCAACACGATAGAGGAATTCCTCCTCAGTGTAGTTCGTACTGTCAGTTATAAAATATAAACTTGGATCAAACTTTTTCATTTTCTTTACCTCACACATACAAATAATCATTCAGAACCGGTTGCAGACCTTCTTCTGCAATGTCCTTATACATCTTATCAAGACTGCGGTTATCGTCGATTTCAAACTGTTCATCACCTTGAATATCGTCGTTTTCTTTGCCCGTATATTTGCTTTCGTGGTCTCCGATACCGGTTGAAACACCTGCGGAAACCTTGGTTGCAGCTATCTTTACAATGCCATTGCGGAACTCGGCACTCTCACGGGAAGATACCGTAATTCCTACATAAGGCAAAAAAATACGGTAAGCACAAAGCACCTGACAAAGCTGTTTTTCGTGAACATCGAGAGGATTGATTTTATCATTATTGATAATCGGTCTGAGTCTTGGGCAAGACAGCGACATTTCAGCATGAGGGTACTTTCTCTGCAAATAATAGACATGTAATGCACTTGCCAAAGCATCTTTGCGGAAGTCAGAAAGTCCGAGCAGAGCCGAAAATGCAACACCTCTCATACCGCCACGGAGCGCACGCTCCTGTGCATCAAAGCGGTAAGGCCACACACGTTTGTGTCCAAGTAAATGCAGTTTTTCATATTTATCTGCATCATAGGTTTCTTGGAATACCGTTACATAATCTGCACCGCATTCGTGGAGATATTTGTACTCGTCAGTATTGACGGGATAGATTTCAAGTCCGACCATACGAAAATACTTTCGTGCTAATTTGCAAGCTTCACCGATATACTCCACATTGCTCTGACCTCTGCTCTCACCGGTAAGAATCAGAATTTCTTCCATGTCGCTGTCGGCTATAACCTTCATCTCTTTTTCAATCTGCTCCTGTGATAGCTTCATACGATTGATATGGTTATAGCAGTTAAAACCGCAATATACACAGTAATTTTCACAATAGTTTGCTATGTAAAGAGGGGTGAACAGATAGACAGTATTTCCGAAGTGTTTGCTTGTTTCAAGTCTTGCTCTTTGTGCCATCTGTTCAAGGAAAGGTTCTGCTGCAGGAGAAAGAAGTGCCTTAAAATCTTCTATCGTACAGGTGTTATGTTCTAATGCCGCTTTAACATCATCAGCAGTATATTTTGAATAATCATAGGAGTTCATCTGTGACATAACGCTTGCACAGACATCTGACTCTATAATCTCCATACCGGGCATATATTCCATATGGTTTTTACGGAATGAGGGCTCGTTTTCAAGTCTGTGCTTTTTCTCAAGTGCTTCAGGTGACAGATGTTCCGAATCTACAAAAAATTGATTTTCCATATTTTCTCCTTAATCTCTGAGGAATCCTGTCAGAGGGTCAGAAGCTGATGCTCCTCGGGTTAACACTCTGCCAAGTCCTGCAAGGTAAGCTTTTCGTCCTGCTTCTATAGCATTCTTAAACGCAAAAGCCATCATAGGCAGGTCGCCTGCAGTAGCAAGGGCGGTGTTTGCCATAATTGCCGCTGCACCCATTTCCATCGCTTCACAAGCCTGAGACGGTCTGCCGATACCTGCGTCAACAATAATGGGCAGGTCGATTTCATCAACAAGAATCTGAATAAATTCTTTTGTTGCAAGACCTTTGTTTGACCCGATAGGTGAAGCAAGCGGCATTACAGAAGCTGCACCCGCCTTCACAAGGTCACGGGCAACATTAAGGTCTGGATACATATACGGCATAACAACAAAACCTTCATTGGCAAGAATCTCTGTTGCTTTGATTGTTTCCATATTGTCAGGAAGCAGATATTTGGAATCACGCATAATCTCAACTTTCACAAAATTACCGCAACCAAGTT
>JAZQLC010000020.1:0-48597 GCA_045542485.1 Acutalibacteraceae bacterium | reverse complement strand
ACAGGTCTTATGGTAAACGAAGCACTTGTCGCTGCCGACCTTCTTGCAGAAGAAGGTATCAGCGTGGCAGTTGTAAATATTCATACGATCAAACCTATCGATAGAGAGATTATCATCAAAGCTGCGGAAACAACAGGCTGTATTGTCACATCAGAAGAGCACAGTGTTATCGGCGGTCTCGGTGCAGCAGTTTCGGAAGTTGTTACTGAAACAGTGCCCGTACCCGTTGTAAAACATGGTGTGTATGATGAGTTTGGTCAGTCAGGTCCTGCAACAGAACTTCTCAAACTTTACGGCCTTGACGCTGAGCACATCGCTGAAAAAGCAAAAGAAGCAATTGCTCTTAAAAAATAAATTAATTTATCGCCTCATTTCGGCATAATATTTGACAAAAATTCCTTATCATTTAATGGTAAGGAATTTTTTTGTTTTTGGAGGGTTTAAAATGAAAATGAACTTTTCTGACGGAGTGCTGACTGCATTTGTTGAGGGCGAAATAGACCACCATACTGCTGCAGCGTTAAGGGAAAGTATTGACAGAAAAATAATTGAGGACAAGCCGGAGGTTTTAAGACTCGATTACAGTGGTGTCACCTTTATGGATAGTTCGGGTATAGGTCTTATAATGGGAAGATTCAAGCTGATTTCTTCATATTCAGGTAAACTTGAAGTAATAAATGTACCACGAAGTATGGCAAAAGTAATAAAACTTTCCGGCATAGAAAAACTCGGCAAAGTTACAATTAAGGGGGATTTATAATGAAAAGTATAAACACTATGAAACTTGAAATTGAAAGCCGTTCGGTGAATGAGAGTTTTTCAAGGGTTGCAGTAGCATCCTTTATAGCTCAACTCGACCCGACAATCGAAGAGCTTGGTGATATTAAAACAGCTGTGAGTGAAGCCGTGACTAATGCAATTGTACACGGTTATAAAGAGGGGAAAGGTAAAATATACATAACAGTTACAGTTTTTGAAAATGCAAAAGTGAGAATTAAAATCCGTGACAGAGGCTGCGGAATTGAAAATGTAACTCAAGCGATGGAGCCTCTTTTTACCACTATGGGTGGAGAAAGAGCAGGTCTCGGCTTTGCGGTTATGGAAAGCTTTATGGATAAGGTGAAAGTACATTCGGTTGTGGGTAAGGGAACACAGGTAACCCTTGAGAAAAAAATTAACGGAAGATTTGTAAATAATGATAACTGAAGTATCAAGAAGCCGTATGATTGAAGAAAACATCGGTCTCGTACATTCCTGCGCAAACAAATTCAGAGGAAGAGGGGTAGAATATGACGATTTGTTTCAGGCAGGGTGTGTAGGGCTTATAAAGGCAGCAGACGGCTTTGATAAGGACAGAGGATTCTCTTTTTCAACATACGCAGTGCCTGTCATTTTAGGGGAAATAAAACGGATTTTCAGGGACGGAGGCTCAGTTAAAGTTTCCCGTGCTATGAAAGAAAAAATAAGAGTTGTGATGAAAGAAAAAGAGCTGCTCACAGAAGAATGGGGATGTGAGCCCACAGTAGGTCAACTTGCAGAGAGGTTAGGTCTGTCAATGTCAGAGACGGCAGAACTTCTTACAGCGGCTATGCCTACAATGTCGCTGACAGGTGACGACGAAAGAGAGGGAAGGGAGCTTGATATTCCCATTCCTGCTCCGGAAGAAGAAATATCAGAGCGACTTGCATTAAGGCAGACGCTGAGTACACTTGAAGATGATGAAAGGCAGATAATAGAGCTTCGTTATTTCAAAGGTCTTACCCAATCAAAAACAGCAGAAAGGTTGGGGCTTTCACAGGTACAGGTGTCAAGAAAAGAAAAAAGAATACTTCTGAAAATGCGAAAAAAACTTGTCTGCTGAACCTTAATTTTTCTTTATAATTTATTAATACTTTAACACTTGATATAAATGTATAAGTATGATACAATTCTTTCAAAATTATTTGGGAGAAATCTTAATGAATAAAAAGAAGTGTGTAATAAGGAGAATTCACCTTGAAGGAGCTAATAACACCAGAGATTTAGGTGGATTTGAAACTGTTGATGGCAGAGTGATAAAAAAACATCGTCTTATCAGAAGTGGTGAACTTGCAAATCTCACTCAGCGTGATATTCAGATATTGAAGGACGAATACAATCTGAAAAAAATTGTTGACCTGAGAACAGATATGGAGATGGAACACAAGCCTGATCTTGAGATTGAGGGCGTTGAGTTTGAGCATATACCTTTTGTTGATACACAGACAGTTGGTATTACAAGAGAAAAGAATATAGTTATTTCGGCAGTGAAAAAAATCAAGACAATGAGTGAATCGGCTATGGAATATATGGAAAGTATGTACCGTGCGCTGATAACAAGTGAGCACTGTATCAAAAACATCAAAAGGTTTTTTGAGGTGCTTCTGGAAAACGAAGACGGTTCAATTATTTTCCACTGCAGTGCAGGTAAAGACAGAGTCGGTGCAGCTTGTATGCTTGTAATGTCAATTCTCGGTGTACCTCAGGAAGTAATTATTCGTGACTATCTGGCTACACAGAAATTCGGACAGAAGTATAATCAGAAATATGAAACTCTTTCAAAATGCGTTTCAAAGAATGCCAAAGTAGCAGAATATGCTAAAATCTTCCTTAGTACAAATAAGGAATTTATCCTTGCTATGTATGATGAAATTGAAAAAAGATACGGTACGGTTGAAAACTATGCCGAAGAGTGTCTCGGCCTTGACGAAGAAAAAAGAGAGAAACTTAAGAGTATGTATCTTGAGGTAGCATAATGAAAAAGTTTTTTTCTGTTTTGCTTGTTGTTCTGTTGAGTTTCGGACTTTTCTCCTGCGCAAATGAGGGTACTGAAACAGAAACGGAATATGATGAAGAAAATGCGATACCAATTCTTGGTGTAGAAATCAGGAATGAAAATGAAGCATCTTTTTACGCTCTTACAAGAAGCACAACTTATATATGGGAAACCGGTTGCGATGAAGACGGAAACATAATTTACGAAACGATACATGATGGGATTTTTTGTCTTGATATGGATGATATCTGTACTTTTACAAGAGAACAGACAGGCAGAAGTATCAGTCTTAAATTTTCTGGCGATTTGAAAGAATACAAAATCTATGCAGCGAAAACAACAGACTTCGGAGATAAAGAAAAGTCAGAAATTATTAACGAGAAGTACCTCGTCGGTACAAATAAAAACAAAATAGACTTTCCGGAAAACGGAGAATATTACTATGTTGTTGATGTAGAATATTTACAAGGTCAGATCTCATACGGGTTTATCCTCGCTGACAATTGAACAAAATGATAAGCGGCTGATACTTTTAATAGTATCAGCCGCTTTTTATGTCTTGTTTAAAGCATTTTGAAAGATTCTTTAAGTGCAGGATACAGTGAACTGTAAACAGAATAGCATTTCATATACTTTTCGTGGCTTTCCTTATTGTATTCATAGGTTTCACCACTTATTACAGTTTTTTCACAGGCTTCTTCAACAGAGGAGTATACCCCTGCTGCACAACCGCCAAGGAGTGCAGCGCCTAAAACTGCGCCCTCGCTTGTCTGCATTGTTTTAACATTTACGCCGTAAACATCAGAGAACATTTCTCTCCAGAATCTGCTTTTTGCACCACCGCCGCAAAGTGCCATATCGCCAACTTCAATTGAGTTTTCTTTAAGCACATTAAGGCAATCGTAAAGTGAATATGCAACGCCCTCCATAACTGCACGAGCCATATGAAGCTTTGTGTGGATTGCAGAGAGACCGAAGAAAACCCCTCTTGCACCTGCGTCAAGGACAGGACTTCTTTCGCCCATAAGATAGGGGAGATAGATAAGCTTGTCGCAACCGATGGGGATTTCCGAAGCAAGAGAATCAAGTTCTCTGTAATCGAATTCCTTTGCAATCTGATTTCTGAACCAATTGAGAGAAAGACCTGCAGCCTGAGTTACACCCATAACGTGCCAGGCACCCGGTACGGCGCAGCAGAAAGCGTGGATTCTGCCTTTTTTGTCGGTGTGCAGAGCATTTGTGTGAGCAAAAACAACACCGCTTGTACCCACGGTTGTGAAAGCTTTTCCTTCTTTGCAAACGCCCATACCGATTGCAGCACAAGCATTGTCACCGCCGCCACCAGCAATAACAGTTGTCTTTTCAAGACCAAGCTCATCTGCAACACTTTCTTTAAGGCAACCTGTTTTTACAGGGCTTTCATAAACCTTTGGGAGAAGTTCCGGATTGATGCCCAATTTTTCGCAGACTTCTTCACTCCACTGTCTTTCGCCGATGTTCAGAAGTTGTGTACCTGATGCGTCCGAGACCTCAGTTGCAAATTCACCCGAAAGCATAAATCTTATATAATCCTTTGGGAGAAGAATTTTTCTGCATTTCTCAAAATTTTCGGGCTCGTTTTCTTTAACCCAGAGAATTTTACCGGCAGTAAAACCTTCAAGAGCAGGGTTTGCAGTGATTTCAATAAGTCTTTCCTTACCGATTGTTTCTTCGATTTCCTGACACTGTTTTGTTGTTCTTCCGTCACACCAGAGGATGGCAGGACGAATAACTTCGTTTTTTTCATCCAGCATAACAAGACCGTGCATCTGTCCGGAAAGACCGATGCTGACGATGTCTTTTTTGGGGGCACCACTCGTTTTTACAACTGCTTTGACAGTGTTTCTGACAGCCTCCCACCAATGAAGAGGATTCTGTTCAGCCCAGCCGTTCTGAGGCTGAGAGAGGGGATATTCTTCAGTCTGTGAAGCAATAACAGTACCTTTTTCGTCGAAGAGAACTGTTTTTGTGCCTGAAGTTCCCACATCAATGCCTAATAAATATCTCATTTGAGTTCAATCCTTTCAGGAGCATAGCCTGTAAGTTTTTTACTGACAGCGTCGGGCTGATGTCCGCCGATGTAAAGTGTGATGTTACCGTCGGGATCAACGCGTTTGCCGTCTTCAAGAACGGCTTTAATCCAGTATCTGTCGATTTCAATTTCTACAACTTTTGTCTCGCCTTTTTCAAGTTCAAGTGATTTGATACCGCAAAGCTGGAAGTGAGGAGTTATAATTCTTGAATCGTTGTACTGCGCGTAAACCTGAACCTTTTCAATACCGCTTCTGTCACCTGTGTTGGTAACTGATGCGCTGATTTTTATTGTGTTTCCGTCGTCGGAAACTACTTTTGCATCATTGTATGCAAATGAAGTGTATGAAAGACCGTAACCGAAGGGGAAGAGAGCCTCTCCGTCAATATATCTGTATGTTCTGCCTATCATATTGTAATCTGTGAAATCAGGGAGATTGTGGTCGCCCTTATAGATTGTAACGGGAAGTTTGCCGCAGGGGGAAATTTCACCTGAAATAAGTTCAGCAGCAGCAAGACCTCCGAGAGAACCGGGATACCAGCCGTGGATGATAGCCTTGGCGTGGTTTGTGACCTTTTCGCCAAGGTCGATTGAACTACCGCAAAGCAGAACAACAACAACATTTTCACAAACATCGCAGACTTTCTCTGCAAGTTTTTGCTGAGTAGCGGGAAGATAAACGCTCTTCTTATCGCCACAAGCTGTATAATCGTTGTCAAAGCCTGTGTCTTCGCCTTCGATTGAGCAATCAAGACCCAGTGCAAGGATAGTGATGTCAGCGTTTGCTGCAGTGCTTACGCCGTCACTGATCATATTTGCAAAACCGGACCAGTCGTTGAGGTTTTCAAAGCAATAGTTACAGCCTTTTTCAACTGTGATTCTTGCTTTTTCAAATTTTCTTCTGATACCGTCAGCAATTGTAATATATTCTGAGGCATAGCCGTTGTAGTTGCCCTCAAGTGCAGTAACTGAAAGAGCATTAGGACCTACAACTGCAATCTTCTTGTCGGTGTTTTTGTCAAGGGGAAGGAAATTGTTTTCGTTCTTGAGAAGAACAAGACACTGTTCGGCAGTTTTAAGGTTAAGGTCTCTGTGCTCTTTGCAGTCGAGAAGATCATAACTTAAATCTGAATAAGGTCTTACTTCCTCAAATTCACCTAAGAGGCAACGGATTGTGTAAAGTCTTTCACAAGCTGCTGTAAGGTCATCGTCATCAATGAGGTCCATTTCGTATGCTTCACCGAGACTTGTGTATGTGTCACCGCAGTTAAGGTCGCAGGTGCTCTTAAGAGCAAGTGCTGCAGCTTCGGGAGCGGTGGGAGCACATTTGTGGAATTTCCAGATGTCACCGAGTGCGCCGCAGTCTGAAACAACATAGCCGTCAAAGTTCCAGTCCTTGCGGAGAACCTGTGAAATAAGGTATGAATGAGCACAACAAGCTTCGCCGTTTGTACGGTTGTAAGCACCCATAACACCTGCAACGCCGCCTTCTTTGACTGTCTTTTCAAAGGCGGGGAGATATGTTTCATAAAGGTCGTGCATAGAAATCTGTGCATCGAAACCGTGTCTGTCCTTTTCGGGACCTGAGTGACCTGCATAGTGCTTTGAACAAGCAGTTGCTTTCATAAATTCGCCGTCACCCTGAATACCCTTGATAAATGCTTTGCCGAGAACAGCAGTAAGGAAGGGGTCTTCGCCGAAGGTTTCCTGACCACGGCCCCAACGGGGGTCACGGACAATATTGATGTTAGGTGCCCAGAAAGTAATACCCTTGAAAATATCAAAGTCGCCGTATTCCACGTGGTTGTTGTACTTGATTCTGCCCTCTGTGGAGATAACATCAGCCACTTCGTTTACAAGTTCGGGGTTGAATGTAGCGGCCATAGCGATAGCGTGGGGGAAAACAGTTGCAGTACCTGCACGGGCAACACCGTGAGAGCCTTCGTTCCACCAGTTGTAAGCGTTGATACCGAGTCTCTTAATAGCAGGGGAGTTGAAGAGAAGCTGAGACATCTTTTCTTCAGCAGTCATCTGAGCAACAATTGCTTTAGCTTTTTCTCTTGCCTGGATTTTATTCATCGTTATTTCTCCTTAAAACATAATACTATTAAGAATATTCTCAAGATATTCCTGTCTGCCGCTGGGAACAGTTTCAAATTCGCCGAGACCTTTTGCGTGAGCGTCAAGCTCTTCAATTGTAACTGTTCTGTCAGAAATTTTCTTTCCGATTCCTGTTTCATAACTTGCATATCTCATCTTGACGAATTCTTCAAGTCTGCCGTCTTCAAGAATCTTTGCAGCAAGTCTGAGACCGAGAGCAAAAGCATCCATACCTGCAATATATGAGTAAGCAATATCTTCGGGTGTGTTTGAGCCGCGGCGTGTTTTTGCGTCGAAGTTGAGACCACCGTTTGTGAATCCGCCGGCTTTGAGAACTTCGAGCATACACATTGTGGTTTCGTAAACATTTGTGGGGAACTGATCTGTGTCCCAACCAAGCTGTAAGTCACCCTGGTTTGCGTCGATTGAGCCGAAAGTACCGTTAATTCTTGCAACTGCAAGTTCGTGCTGGAAGGTGTGACCTGCAAGAGTTGCGTGGTTAGCCTCGATGTTGAGTTTGAAATCTTTCATAAGGTTGTATTTCTGCAGGAATCCGATAACTGTTGCAGCGTCAAAATCATACTGATGCTTTGTAGGCTCCTTGGGTTTGGGTTCAATGTAGAAGTCCCCGTCAAAGCCGATTGAACGGGCATACTGTGATGTAAGCTTGAGGAGGAAGCCTAAATTATCAAGTTCCTTACCCATATCTGTGTTGAGAAGAGTTTCATAGCCCTCTCTGCCACCCCAGTAAACGTAGCCTTTACCGCCAAGTTTTACAGTGATTTCCATAGCCTTTTTAATCTGTGCTGCTGCGTAAGCGAAAGCATCAGCTTCGGGAGATGTACCTGCGCCGTGCATAAATCTCGGGTGATTGAAGCAGTTTGCAGTGCCCCAGAGAAGTTTTTTGCCGTTTTCTTTCATAAGTTTTTCAAGAAGCTCGGCAATTTCATCAAGGTTTTTATTGCTTTCTTCAAGTGTTTTACCTTCGGGTGCGATATCTCTGTCGTGGAAACAGAAATAGTCAATTGAAAGCTTATTCATAAGTTCAAAAGCAGCATATGCCTTGTTTTTATAGATTTCCATAGGTGTCTGTCCGCCGAAATCCTTGTTCATAGTGCCTCTGCCGAACATATCTGAGCCCTCAGCACACATTGTGTGCCAGTATGAAAGTGCGAATTTCAGGTGTTCTCTCATAGGTTTGCCGAGGATTACTTCGTCAGGGTTGTAGTGACGGAAAGCAAGTAGATTTTTACTATCCTTACCTTCGTATTTAATTACAGGGATTGTAGGAAAAAATTCCATAAAAATACCTCCTTTTATATTGTATATCAAAAGTATAACATAAACCTCTTGAATCTTCTCGACAAATAATGTATACTAATAGACAAAATTAGTCATTGTTTTGAAAATTAGCTAAAAAGAACTGTTGTTTTAGTCAAAATTTGTTGTAGGTGATTTTATGTTTTATGAATTGAAGCATCCCGTGAATGTTGATTATTTTTCAGTTGAAAGGGGAGAGAATTTCTCATTTCCCACCCACATTCACTATCATTTTGAAATAATTATGCTGACTAGGGGAGAAATGGTTGTTACCGTAGGCACAAAAGAATATTTTCTCACTCCGGGAAAAGCGATTCTTGTGTTTCCGAATCAACTTCACTCTCTCACATCAAATGGAAACAGCAGTCATATTCTCTGTGTTTTTGCACCCAAGCTTGTAAATCACTTTTTTAAATCTAAACAGAGAAACCTTCCTGAAAGTAATGTGTTTGAAATTCCCGGTTATTGTGCTGATATGCTTTCATACCTCAGCGAGAATGATAATCTCAGCAAGGTGAAAGGTCTTCTTTATATGATATGCGGTGCTTTTGATGAACAGGCAACTTATTCTGACAAAAAGAACGATGAAAAAAGTCAGCTTCTGTACAAGATTTTTTCCTATATAGACACACACTTTCAGGATGATTGTTCCCTTGAAGCACTCTCTGAAGAAATGTCTTACAGTTATGCGTATATTTCAAAATATTTCAAGCAAACAGTCGGTATGTCTTATAACAATTATGTGAACTATTATCGGATAAGTGAAGTGTGTTATCGTCTTGATAACACCGACGGAAGTATTCTGGAAATCAGTGATGAATGTGGTTTCAAATCGCTGCGTTCTATGAACAGAAATTTCAAAAAACAGATGAATATAACACCTCAGGAATACAGAAAAAAATAATTTCAAAAAATCTGAAAATTTGCGAAAAAAATAAAATTATTGCAGTTTACTATGTGAATAAATATATAAAAGGAGGAATGAAATTGGAAAAGAAAGAATTATCACGAGCGCAGACTCTTGCAAAAGAGATTCTCACTTTGTCAAGAAACACCCTTATGGTAAATTTTCGTTTTCTCGATGCTGCGCTGAACTATCTTGAGTTTTTACCTGTTAACAGAGATGTATCACTTATGACAGATGGCGAAATTCTGGCTTTCGGAGCCAGGTATGTGCTGACAACATTTAAAAATCAGAAGGAAGCTCCTACAAGAAACTATCTTCATATGATTCTTCATTGTATTTACAGACATATGTTTTCACAAGGCGCTGAAATGGACAGGTCTTTGTGGGACCTTGCGACAGATATTGCAGTAGAAAACACTATTAACGGCTTTGAAGCAAGTTGTGTCTCTTCAGTAAAGGCATCTGCTCAACAGGATTTTATTAACGCATTTAAAGAGGAGTGCGGTGTGCTTACCGCCGAGAAGATATACCGTTATCTGAAAAATTTGAATCCCGACGCAGCAAAGGTTGCAGAGATGCGTGGCTATTTCTATGCAGACGACCACGAACTCTGGTATATGTCGGCTGACGAAAAGAAATCATTTCTTGGTTTGTCGCCTGACGGAAATTCTGACAGAAATACTGACGGGAACTCAGACGGAAATTCTGACGCAAACGCTGAAGGTGAAAACGCAAGAACAGAAAAAAAGTGGAAAGATATTTCCGAGCGTATGCAGTCAGATATTGAAAACTTCGGTAAAAGACGCGGTACAGATGCAGGTAATCTGATGATGAACCTTAAAGCGATCAACAGAGAAAAGTATGATTATACATCTTTCCTCAAGAAGTTTGCAGTTATGGGCGAAGCGATGAAAATTAACGATGACGAGTTTGACTATATTTTTTATACATATGGTCTCGAACTCTACGACAGAGTACCGCTTATTGAGCCTCTTGAATACAAAGAGGTCAAGAGAATCAAGGACTTTGTAATTGCGATTGACACATCGGGTTCTGTTATAGGAGACGAGGTGCAGAGATTTGTACAGAAGACTTACAACATTCTCAAAACGTCTGAAAGTTATTTTTCAAAGGTGAATATCCACATTGTCCAGTGTGATGCTGACATTCAGGAGCATGTTAAGATTACATCTGATGAAGAGTTTGAAAATTACATAAGGAATATGAAAATTTATGGTTTGGGCGGTACTGATTTCAGACCTGTTTTTACTCTTGTGGATAAACTGATTGCCGAAAAGGAATTCACTAATCTGAAAGGAATTATCTATTTTACGGACGGTTACGGAGTTTTTCCGAAGAAAAAACCTGACTACGAAACAGCATTCGTGTTTGTCAGAGATAATTATGAAATTCCCGAAGTGCCCCCATGGGCAATCAAGCTTGTGCTTGAAAAAGAAGAATTAGCAGAAAAATTTTAAGAAAGAGGCAAAAAAATGAATATCAAAGAAGCAAAAGAACAGATTCTCAATACAATGAAGGCTTATTTTACCAAAAACGAATTCGGCGAATATATTATTCCCACTGAGGTGCAACGTCCGATCTTCCTTATGGGTGCTCCCGGTATCGGCAAAACAGCAATTATGCAGCAGGTAGCAGACGAGATGGGTGTAAATCTTGTTCCTTACTCAATGACACACCATACTCGTCAGTCAGCACTTGGCCTTCCCTTTATTTCTAAGAAAATTTATAACGGTAAGGAATATGATGTTTCAGAGTACACAATGAGCGAAATCATCGCAGCTGTTTACAAGAAAATAGAATCGACAAAAATTAAAGAGGGCATTCTTTTCCTTGACGAAATCAACTGCGTATCGGAAACGCTTTCTCCCGCTATGCTTCTGTTTCTTCAGTATAAGATTTTCGGCTCACACACGCTGCCTGAGGGATGGGTGGTTGTAACTGCCGGTAACCCTCCCGAATATAACAATTCAGTCCGCGAGTTTGATATGGTAACGTGGGACAGACTTAAGAGAATTGATGTTGAGCCTGTTTTTGATGTGTGGAAGGAATTTGCTTACAAGACAGGTACACACGCATCAATTATGACATACCTTGAAATCCATAAAGATGATTTCTACAAGATTGAGACAACAGTTGACGGCAAAAGTTTTGTCACAGCAAGAGGCTGGTCTGACCTTTCTTCTATGATTAAGCTTTACGAGAAGAATTCAATCAAAGTAGATGAAAAACTTGTTTCTCAGTATATTCAGCACAGTAAAATCGCAAAGGATTTTGCAATTTATTATGATCTGTGGAATAAGTATAAGTCAGATTATCAGATTCCTGAAATTCTTGACGGCAAAGTTTCTGAGGGTGTGAAAATCCGTGCTAAAAACGGTGCATTCGACGAGAGACTGTCGGTTCTGGGTCTTATTATTGAGTCAATTGTAAATGAACTTTATGATATTTTCGTTGACGAAAAGGTATTAACAAATGTTGTTGATAAACTTAAGGTTATCAAGGCATCTGCTGCTGTCAATAAAAAAAGTTTTGCAGAAGTAATCGAGGAAACCATTGAGGGCTTCAACAAGGAACTGCATATAGCGCAGGATGCAGGAACACTTACACAGGAAAAACGCCTTATTATCAATAAGACTATTGCGGTCTTTGACGGCATCAGGAATGAGGTTCTGTCTTTGTCATCTGCTGATGAAAAGGAAAACTTTATTGTGGCAACCGACAAGTTTACACAGCTCAGAGAGAGCCTGAAAAAACAGTCAGATAAAGTGCGCAAGAAGCTTACAAATGCGTTCAATTTCTGTGAAGAGGTTTTCGGTGAGGGTGATGAAATTCTGATTCTTGTGACAGAGATGACTGTAAACCCCTACGGTGCTCATTTCATCAGCCGTTACGGTTGCGAGGAATATTTCAAGTTCAATAAGAATCTCCTTTTCTACGAGAGACAGAAAAAGCTTATCGGAGAAATTGAAAGATTTGATTTTTCAGAGGATATTTAATTAATGAATAATGAAGATTTTTATGTAGTGGACGAAGAACTGAGAAGATACACAGGAACAGATGAAGAGGTAGAACTCCCTGAGTATATCAGGGAGATTGGCTATCATTCTTTTGAATCCACAGAAACTATCGAACGCTTAAAAGTGGTTCATAATCTCAAAGTGATAGGAAAGAATGCTTTTTCAAAATGCGTAAATCTTGAGAGGGCTGATTTTTTCGGTGATGTCAGATATATACGCGAACGAGCCTTTGAGAAGTGTGAAAACCTTGGTGAACTTAACTTTTTCGGTTCTCTTGCCTCTATCGGCACAAAAGCCTTCTATGAATCAGGATTGGTAAGCTTTGTTATGCCCGACACAGTTTCTTATATGGGTGGATCTGCGTTTGCAAAATGTGGTTCTCTTGAAAATGTGTTTTTGTCATCCTCACTGAAAGGAATCAGCGAAAGTGCGTTTTCGGGCTGTTCAAAGCTGAAAAAGATTGTTATCCCTGATTCAGTTCGAACAATTTCCCAAACTGCTTTCACTTACTGCCTTTCACTTGAAGAAGTGAAGATGTCTGATAATATAATGTCAATCGGAAATCTGGCTTTTGCGGGATGTTCTGATCTTACACACATTGAACTTCCTGCTAAACTTGAAACACTGGAATTCGGAGCTTTTTTGGGATGTGAAAAGCTTGAAATGATAGTTTTTCCTGAAACTTGTCAGGAGATTGATCACAGCTCACTGAAAGGTTGCAAAAGTCTCAGGTATATTAAAACAACTGAGAATATAACCGATTACAGTGGTACTGTTGTTGAAAGAATATGGCAGGTTTTTTCAAAAGACGAGATGAAGCATCAGATAGGGAAAGTTTTGCTTCGATCACACCCTGAGTTTTTTAAGCAGAACAAGGAAGCACAGAAATCTATCAAACAGAGAAAAAACAGAATTATTGTTGAAGCAATTCAGGAAGATGATGCTGTTTTGTTACAGACGCTTTTTTCTCTGTATAAAAAAATCAGTATTGCTGATATTGATGAATATCTGTCCCTTTGTGATAATGCACCGGATATAACAGCATTTTTACTTGAATATAAAAAGAAGAATTATACATCTGATGCCGTTTATAAATTTGAAGAAGAGAAATTTGAAAAAGAAATTGGTCTGAGAGAGAAAACTCTTACCGAGTGGAGAAAACTTTATACTTTTAAAATTCTCGACGGCGCATTCGGATTGGAGAAAAGCATTATAATAACCGGTTATCGCGGAACTGAAAAGGAAGTTGTTGTGCCTTCTGTAATAAAGGGTATTCCTGTAAAATTTATCGGCTTCAAAGCCTTCAGTCCTTCAGCACCGAGAATCAGTCGTGAAACAAAAAACCGAAGAGATAACATTACCAGGGTTGTTTTGTCTGATGGTATTTTAATGGTTGATGAATACGCCTTTGCAAATTGTTTATCATTGAAAAGTGTTCTGTTCCCCGAAAGTGTGAATACATTAGGTGCATATGCGTTTTACAAATGCAGAGAACTGACTTCTGTCAGATTGCCTTCACAACTTAAGATTATCGAAAAAGGCACATTTGAATATTGTGATAAACTGGAAAACATCGAGTTGCCTGAAGACCTGCACAAGATTTCATCGGAAGTATTCAATTTTTGCAGAAGCATAAGCTCGGTCCGTTTTCCTGCCAAGCTTGAGTTGATTTCAACTTCGGCTTTCAGTGATTGTATGGGTCTTACTGATGTAATTTTCAATGACAAACTGAATGATATCGGAGCGATGTCATTCAGCGGTTGCACGTCTTTGACTTCCGTGAAAATTCCTGAAAGTGTTTCTTTTATCAGAGATGCAGCTTTTGCTTTCTGTGACAGACTCGCAGAAATCACCATATCTGACAAAACCCGTAACATCGGTAAGGATATTATAACAGGCACGGAATATGCTGAAAATAATGATAATTATCATAAAGGTGTTCTTTATGTGGGAAACCATGTGGTAGAGCATCGGAAGAGCAGGTACGGTACTGTTAATTATGAAATAAGAAAAGGAACTGTAACGATTGCAGATTCAGCTTTTGAAGATTGCGCAACACTGAAAAAAATTACAATTCCCGGCAGCGTTCAGGTCATAGGTGATTCGGCTTTCAAAAATTGCGTAAAGCTTAACACTGTTGTGATTGAAGAAGGCGTTGAGCAGATTAAAGGCCGTGCTTTTGAAAGTTGCGAAAGACTTGTCGCAGTTTCTTTACCTGCGAGTATCAGTTTTATCGGAGAAGATGTTTTTGAAGACACAAGAATATTTGAGTGGTTTGCTGAGAGTAAGCAGGAAGCTTTTTATATAGATAATCACCTTATTGTGACAAAAGACGGTATGATGGAAAACTATGAAATTCCCGAAGGCACACATTCCATAGCTGAGGGCGCGTTCAAACATATTGAGAGTCTGAAATCGGTTATAATTCCGGGCAGTGTGAAGGCTATCGGACCGAAAACTTTTACTCACTGTTCATATCTCAGAAGTGTTATGATTTCCAAAGGCGTGAACATAATATCGCAATATGCTTTCTTAGGATGTGGCAATCTTCAGGTTGTGGCAATTTCCGACAGTGTGTTATCAATTTCTAAGGATGCGTTTAAATACTGCGATAAAGTCAGATTCTGGTGTCAGAAAAACAGCACGGCGTGGAATTATGCAGAAAAGTACAGCATTGCCCAAGAAGTTTTAGACTGTATATAGCCTTGACAAAAGTTGTCTGCGTTGATATCATATTTATGATGAAATTAATATGGAGAGATGGTTTATGAAATACAAAAGATTTTCAGCATTTATTCTTGCAGTTTTGATGATTTTGTCTTTTGCTTCCTGTAAATCGGATAGCGGTGACGTTTCTGAGGAGACAACTGTTAATGCAAATGTTCAGGCGGAAGCAGATAAATCTCCTGATGTGACTGAACAGATGGAAGATACAAATGCATCTGAGGAAGAAACAATACAGGAGACGGAAGAAGAAACAACTGCTACGGAAGACGAGAACGAAACATCTGTTGAAAAAAACACAAAGAAATCAGATAATCCTTCTGATTGGACAAAGGCTGAAATAGTTGACTTTTATAAAAATGCGGCAAAGAAGTCTGATTCAGCTGCCAAATCAAAACAGTCAATTATGCTCAAGGACATTTCAGTAAATAACGGAGAATATGAGGGCTTGTTTGATTTTATAATGCCTATTATGTCAAAACTTCTCGCCAACAACTCCAAAGAAAATAACGGAATCACAGGCGGCTATAAAAATCTTGCAGCATCGGATGTTGTATCTGCAAAAGCATATAAGACAGGTGGCAATATTGCTGTTGAAATTGTGCTTAAAGAGCAGGTGTCAGGATCGAATGATGACGCTATGGGCGGCAGTGTAGGTCACGCAATCACTGCAGTGGGAGACATTGGTGCCGTTGTCAAGCAGCTGAAAGATCTGGGACTTCCCCTGGAACTTTCCGAAAAGGACACAAAAATCTATTATACAAATCCCACGGTAAAGGTTGTTGTCGACAGTAACGGTAAGATTGTCAACGGCACGTGGAGATATACCGTTGACATCAATATGAATAACTATAAGGCTTTCGGAAAAACTGTTGACACCACATCGGTTGTGATGGATAATGTTATCACTGTCAACGGTGGTTTCAAGAAGTAAACAGAAAAAAAGTAAGGCTCAGCTTGTGCTGAGCCTTTTGTTTGTGTGAAGACATTATTTTTTTGATTTTTCTGCTTCTGCATCCATTTTCTTAAACAACTGTTCGTAGGGCATAAGCATACCCTCATTCATTTTGTTGCCCATTTTAGAAAGAATTTTTTCGCTTGAAAGCAGAGCACCTACTGCGTACATAAGCAGAGCTTTTCCCTTGTTTTTCTGTGGGAAATCATAAATTCCCTGCTTCTTATAGAATTTGTGGTCAGCTTTCATCATACCACGCATCTGATAAATAAGGTCGCGGAAAATCTTCATACCGCCCACGCCCCAGAAATTCTGCGGAGTAGTGTGTTTCGTCTCGAGAGCAAAAGCGAGAGTTTTTGCGAGGGTGTTAATCTGAGAATCAGTGTCAGCCTCATCTGTTGCAACGCCCGTAAGGAAGTTTCCGCCGGTCTCTGCACGAGCTTCGATAACAGTGCGAAGATTGTTTTCGACAGAATATTCACCGGAAATAAGATATCCGACAGGCATACCCACAGTGACTGTTCTGTGACCGTTACAGAAATTTCTGTCATCATACATTTTAAAGCGTGAACCCATAGAATGGTCAGAAATTCTGAAAGCATAAACAATTGCGTCGGCAGTCTGGATGTTTTCTCTGAGGAATGAGTCGAAATTATCTTTATATACGCATTTTTCACTGACGGCGCAACGGAAACAACCAAGACATCCACCTGCAAGAGGGTATTCGGAAATATTCACAATGCGTGTTTTGTAATCGAAAACATTTCTGAATCGTTCAATCATACGGTTGAGGTTTGATTCAGTATCGGTTTCGTCAGTGAGGATAATAATATCTTTGTCTTCTTTCTGGTTTTCCTTTTTCGGTGCAGAAGACGGAGAAACGGGGGAGTAGTCACTTTTTCTGACAACAGCAGAAGTGTAAACCTCTTCTTCTACGGACCAGAGAAAACGCTGGAAGAATTTTTCTGCATCTTCTCTGCCTTTTTCTTCAAGAAGATCTTCCATATCGGCAGAAAGACCACGAATATATCTCATGCCCAGATCAAGAGCGTTTTCTTCAATATATTTGTGGGCAGTAATATCATAGAAGTGTTTTGATGTGGAAATCTGAGTAGCATATTTGTCCTTTACATCGACGCCGTTTGCTTTTACAAGTTCAATAAAACGGTGAAGCTGTGACGGAGCAAAAAAAGTATAAACGGGATAAGAGAAGATTACTGCATCAGAATTTTCAAGTAATTCCTTTGCGCTTGAAAAATCTTTCTCAAGTGCCTTGATTTTCTGACCTGCATTGAGGACAGAAAAATCATGTTCGGGAAATTTCTTGCGGAGATAAATCACAGTCTGAAGAGTAATACTGTATTTTCCCTTTGGACTTCCGTTGATAACTGCTATTTTCATAGTGACACTCCTTGATTTTTTTAAATAAATTATTCTACGCCATAGGCGTTTTCGTAAATAACAACTTCCTTATGAATGTTTGATGAACGATAAATGCCATCCATTATCTTTGATGTGAGAACAGCCTTGTCAATATATGACTGATTGGGTTCTCTTGTCTGGCAGGATGTAACAAATGAGTCGATTTCGTTTCTGTAATGGTCTCTCATTCTGAATTTCGGCTTTTCTTCGATAAGTGCACCGTCTTTTGTTGTGAAATATGTGAAATATCCGCAGTAGTTAAGTCTTATGCCGCCCTTGTCGCCCATGAAGTCGATATATGTTTCGTTGATGCCGATATTCTGTGCCCAGGCACCGTTGAATGTGATAGTAGGACCGTTTTCAGTTCTGATAATGCCGGTTACTGAGTCGTCAACGTCATATGTACCGTTTTCAGTATCAGATGTTTCTTCTGCCCACATTCCTTCGTAAACATAGTTTTTCATATCTTTACCGAGTTTGCAGAAAGCTTCGCCACTTGCAGTAAGAGGTCTGGGATCGCCACAGCAGTAGAGGATAAGGTCGATGTAATGTACACCCCAGTCGATGAGTGCACCGCCACCTGAAGAAGCGAATGTTGTGAAGTCACCGCCGAGTCCCGGGATTGAACGATGTGCTCTGAAGGATGCATAAATATGGAAAACATCACCGAGGTCACCGTTTTCAATCATTTTCTTTACACGATTCACGGAATCGTTATAACGGTTTACTGTACCGATTGAAAGCATTTTACCGGTCTCGTGAGCAACTTTCTGCATTTCGAGTGCTTCCTTAAGTGTTCTTGCAGCAGGTTTCTCGCAAAGAACATCTTTTCCTGCTTTCATAAAATCGATTGAAATCATTGCGTGGTGGTCATTGTGTGTGCAAACGGAAACAATCTGGATGTCGTCATTGTTCAGAATTTCCTTGTAATCATAAACAGCCTTGCCACAGCCGTATTTTTTTACTGCTGCGTCAGCTCTTTCCGGGATAATATCGCAGAAATATCTGATTTCTACATTTTCGTTTGCCATATAGCTGGGGATGTGTGCGCCGTTTGCGATGTTACCGCAGCCGATGATTGCAACTCCTGTTTTTGACATAATGTAACCTCCTTGGTTTTTAGGTTATTGACAAAAATAATCATATCAGTTATAATTCGATTTGTAAACAGTAAAGTTGAAATTTACTTGTTTTTTACAAATTTTTTTCATAAAAAGAGGTAGATTATTATGTACAGATTCCCCGTTGGTGTAATTGTTGACAGCTTCAGGCTTCCTATGGCTGAGGCAGTGAAAAAAGCAAAAGAAGTAGGTGCACAAGGTATTCAGGTTTATGCATCTCATGGTGATATGGCTCCTGAAAATATGACTCCTCAGAAAATCAGTGAGTTTAAAAAACTTGTCAGCGACAACGGTCTCGTAATTTCTGCACTTTGCGGCGACCTTGGTGGTGGCGGATTCGTTCATCCCGATAAAAATGCTGAGAAAGTAGAAAAATCAAAGAGAATTCTTGATCTTGCCAAAGAACTCGGAACAGATATCGTTACAACGCACATCGGTGTTGTTCCTTCAGATTCAGAAAACGAAAGATACAAGATTATGCAACAGGCTTGTTTTGAACTGAGTTCGTATGCTGATTCAATCCAGTCACATTTTGCTGTTGAAACAGGTCCTGAAAAATCAATTATTCTCAAGCGTTTTCTTGATTCTCTCAGCTCAAGAGGTGTCGGCGTAAACCTTGACCCCGCAAACCTTATTATGGTTTCAGGCGACGCACCTGTTGAGGCAGTTTACAATCTCAAAGATTATATTGTACATACTCACGCAAAAGACGGTTATATGCGTTTCTATGAAAATCCCGAAATCGTATACGGTATGCCCGGTGCCCGTGAAATGGCTGAAGGGGAACACGCAATTGAAGGTGATTCATATGAAGAAGTACCTCTCGGATCAGGCTCTGTTCCGTTCCCTTACTATCTCAGAGCTCTTGAAGAAATCGGTTACAGAGGTTTTCTCACAATTGAGAGAGAAGTCGGTGCTGACCCTGCGAAGGATATCGGTCTTGCAGTTAAGTATCTCAATGACATTATGAACGAGGCATAATTATGAAATTTTCGGTAACATCATACAGTTTCCAGAAACTTATCAATTCAGGTGAGTATACTCATCTTTCTCTTGTTTCAAAGGTCAAGGAAATGGGTTTTGACGCAATTGAATTTACTGACCTTATAGTTCCGGACGGAAAAACAGAGCTTGAATATGCTGCTGAAATCCGTACTGAAGCTGAAAAGGTTGGTCTTGAAATTTCAAGCTATACGGTTGGTGCAGATATGCTCAACGGTTGCGACGGAAATCTTGACGAAGAAATTGAACGCATCAAAGGCAAGGTTGATGTGGCTTCAGTTCTTGGTGCAAAATTTATGCGTCACGATGCAGGTTGGGGTTATAAGGATGACAGAAAAGCTTATATGGGCTTTGACGAAGCTCTTCCGGTGTTTGTCAAGGGCTGTAAAGCAGTCACAGAATATGCCAAAGAAAAGGGCATTGTGACAATGATTGAGAATCACGGATTTTTCTGTCAGGATTCAGACAGAGTCGAAAAAATAGTTTGCGGAGTAGGGGACCCTAATTTCGGTGTTCTTTTTGATTGCGGTAACTTCCTCTGTGCTGATGAAAATCCTGTTATTGCTGCAGGTAAACTTGCAAACTATGTAAAATATGTTCATGCAAAGGACTTCTTTATCCGTAGCGGTATGCTCTACAATCCCGGTTGCGGTTTCTTCCGTACAAGAGGCGGCAACTACCTGAGAGGTACAATTGTAGGTCAGGGCGATGCACCTGTCAAGCAGTGCGTTGAGGTTATCATAGATTCAGGATACGACGGATATTTCAGTGTTGAGTTTGAAGGAATTGAAGATAACATCCAGGCTGTTGAACAAGGACTCATCAATCTCAAATTGTTTGCACAGGTTTAATTTTCTTTAATAGTGATTATACGGACAAATATTCAACATTTGTCCGTATTTTTTCTTTTTAAGACTTGTATTTTTTGTGTGAAAGTGATATCATAAATTGATAAAATGTTTCTGTATGAAACACGAAATAGGAGGTTAATCCGTATGTTAAAAAAATTGCTTTCAATTTTACTTGCGGTAACGATCGTATTCGGATGCTTTTCGGTGGTAGCATCTGCCCGTTCTGTTGGTGTAGGTGGCGGTGCCGAAAGCTTCAATCCGGTTGAGTTTAGTCAGCAGGACGGCGTATATATCGGTACCAAAGTCGCTACTTTTCTTTCAGTGAAAATTACTGACAGAAATTACAAGGTGAAAATTACCAGTATGTCAGCACAGCTCGTTGCTCTTGAACAGGGTGACAACTCTCATGTTACCGTTTCGTATGATCGCGGCACAATTGTTGAAGATGAGAAAACTTTTACCGTAACAGGTGAGATTGAAGTAAACACAAACTCAGCGGTAAGATATACTATCGGATATGATATTCTTGACACAGATGGTAATGTTGTGTGGAAGAATTTGACGGGTTATGCTTACGGCGCAGTTTCAGGTTCGCCTGAAAAAACAGGTGCAATAGGTACTGATCCCGGTATGCCCGGTGACCTTGATAATGGTGCTCGTTTTACATCACTTGATAAACTTAATTCATGCTATGTTCAGGTCTCTTCGGCTGCACTTCTCTATACTTTGAAAACACAGCATTTCTTCTTTACTTTCACTCAGAGACGTTCAGAAACAGCTGTTATTGAAGGTAATGCACCTGCAA
Organism: Acutalibacteraceae bacterium; assembly: GCA_045542485.1. Classification (GTDB taxonomy): domain Bacteria; phylum Bacillota; class Clostridia; order Oscillospirales; family Acutalibacteraceae; genus SIG575. The sequence goes on along the minus strand of JAZQLC010000020.1, from coordinate 27,487 downwards.
CGTTGAGAACATATCCTGTTAACTGGCCTTCAGTTCAGTGGTACAGACAGGAATCTGAAGGTACATGGCTTATGTGGTCAACACCCGAATCAAACTACTATAACTTCACTGTTGATATGAACTCAAACGATGTTAATTGGGATGATACATCAAATACTGTTGTCAGCACAGAGATGTACTATCTTGATGATTGGGACAGAATAAATGCAAAAACAATGGCAGATAAAGTTCTTGGTATGAATAATACATTCAGCGAAGGCTTTTATGTACAAAAAGGCAGATATACGGAAGAATCATGGAACAACTTTATCACAGCTCTTGATAATGCACAGCAGGTAATGCTTGCTGTTCCCGGTCCTAACTATGGCTTTAAGATTGCTTGTCAGAATGGTGTAAAGGCTGATGACAATCTTTCGATTGCTTTCCAGAATCTTATGGAAGCACCTTGCGACTGGGAAAAATATAAAGACCCCATTCCGGGTGAGGGTGGCTCCTGCGGTGATGCAGGTACAATGATTTATACTTGTATCTGTGGTAATACAAAGACAGAATCAACAAGTACAGCAGCTTGTACTCCCTCCGATGAATGGACAGTAATCGTAGAGGCTACATGTGTAAATCCCGGTCAGGAAGCACAGCTTTGCGTAAATTGTGAGAGTGTTATTAATGTTCGTGAAATATCGCCTCTCGGTCACGAATATGAAAAAATCGTCACATCAGCAGGTTGTTACGAGGAAGGTTACACAACTTATTCCTGTATCAGAGGCGACCATTCATATAAGGACGATTTTACACCGGTGAGAGGACATATTGCGGGTGGATACGAATACCATTATCCCACAGCAATTCTTGACGGTATAAAAATCCTTCATTGTGCAGACTGTCACATTGTAATGCAGAGAGAAACTATTGCGAAGCCTGAAGGAAATTTTGTTCTTACTGCTCAGTCAAACGGTAATACATTCTTTATGGGTGTTCTTGATTCTGATTTGAATGCAAGTTTTACAATTCCCAAGAATTCAGTAGTTAACACAAAGGGCGTTACAACATCTCTTTCGATTACTGATATTCCTCCTTTCGGAATTGATGACACTGTAACTTTCCAGAATTCAAATACATCTGAGTCAGGTAATGAAATTAAACTTGATGATTACATAGTTGATTTTGAAGGTGCAACACTTACAGGTAGTGTTATCAACAAGGATAACAAAAACAATGTAACAAACTTTGATTATAAATATCATCTTTCATCAGACAGCACTGATAATCTTTATGTGATTAAAGCGGTTGCTGATGATGCTGAAAAAGCAACTGTGGCTTTCGCAGCACTTACAGACCATGTTTCATCTGCGAAAATCAGTGAATCCGACAGACTTCCTGAAAGTGAAGAAGAGCGTAACAAAATGACAAACTACATCGAAGTACCCGGTTCAGCATACATTCAGATTGGCACAGACAGGGTTACTTTTGAAAATTCTGATGAAACTTATAAATTCAGTAAAGCTGAAGACTCACAGGTTTCATTTAGCTTTGTTGAGGCAGAGGCTATTGATTGCCAGGTTGAAGTTCATCTTCCTGTCGGCACAACCTTTGCAATCGGTAACCATAAAATAACTATTAACGATTTCCTTACAGTCAAACTTTCGGGTCTTGAAGAAAGTGAAATAATTAATTCATTTGTCTCTGATCTTGAAAACGCAGAAACTACCGACGAAGCTACGCAAACATTTTTAATGTTCTTTATCGAGGTAATCGGTGCATCAAATACACAGCCTATCGATCTTGATTTTGTTTTTGACCCTGCAGGATATTCAGTATCAGGTACAGTTGAAAGCTTTATTCCTTATGAAGGTTCTGATGATTCAGAAATAACATCTGTCCTTCTTTGTCAGGGTGATGAAATTATTCAGGTAGCTGATGTAACAGGCTCAGGCGTTCAGGAGTTTACTTTTGACAGTGTTCCGAATGGCGAATATGTTGTTATTGTAAACAAAATCAACCATGTTGACCGTGAGTATGCGTTGACAGTGGAAAACGGTGAAATTACAGGTCTCGAATATAAAATTCATCTTTACGGAGATATCACAGGTGAGGGTAAGATTGATGTCAGAGATTACTCTGCAGTTCTCAGACATGTTAAGAAAACAAAACTTCTTGACGGATATGAATTTGCTTGTGCAGATGTTATAGATGACGGAAAACTCAATGTTCGTGACTATTCTTTGATTCTTAAACACGTTAAGAAAACAGATTCACTCTGGTGATTTGTTTTAAAATAATTAAATATGATTTTATGGAGGTAAAACCAATGAGCAAAAGAATTATTTCAATTATTCTTGCAGTTGTTATGGCTGTCGGCTGTTTCACAATGATGGTTTCTGCTGAAAACAAGCCTGAAACAAAAGTATCTTTTACAGCAAACTCTAACAATACGGATATTCTTATCGGTAAAGTTTTTTCTGATTATTCAGCAGAAGTTACAGTACCCAAGGGCTCTATTATTGATGCAAGTGGTGTCAGCGGTACACTTACAATGACAGATATCGCATCTCTCGGCATTGAAGGTACAAGAACATATTCAAAGTCAATCACAACAGGTGTTGAAAAGAAGGTCCTTCTTGATAATTACCTTCCTTATTTCACAAATGCAACTGTTTCAGGTGCTATTGATGGTAATGCATATTTCTATAACATCAAAGCAACAGATACAGATGAAAGCTACACAATTGAAGCAGTTCCTTCGGATGTTGAAGAAACAAGAGTAGCTTTCCAGGCTCTAGCTTCACATGTTAAAACTTCAACAAAAGCAGAAGATGACAGTTATGCTCTCATTCCCGGTACTGCATATCTTCAGATCGGTACTGAAAAACTTTCACTCGAAAACACAGAAGAGACGTTTAAACTTGATAACATTGTCCAGGGCAGCGGACTTAAAGCAGAAGTAAGATCAGCTGTTAAGCTTGAAGAAGTTGAAGAACTTGAAGATGCACAGGTTGAAGCTTTCATTCCTGCAGGTACAGTTCTTGCAATAGGCAACTCAGTTGTTGAACTTAAAGATGACGCAACAATTCAGATGTACGGCTATGAAGATAGTGATGATGTGAACACTATTCTTTCAAAACTTCGTGATTGCCAGACAAACGAAGAAATAATTCTTACAGCAGTTCTTTTTATATCTGACTTTGCAAATGCAATCGAAGGTAAGGACCTTGTTGTTAATGTTGATTTTGCTGAAAGCACAACAACAGTTTCCGGTACAGTTGAAACATTTATGTTTGAAGACGCAACAACACTTGAACTTATCAACGGTGAAGAAGTAATCGATGTTATTTCTGTTGACGGTATGGGTGTTCAGTCATTCACTTTTGAAAATGTTAAAAACGGAACATACACAATTGCAGTTTCAAAATCAAACCATGTTACTCGTGAATATGAAATCACAGTAGATGGTGAGGCTGTTGCTCAGGAATTTAAGATTCACCTTAAAGGCGATATTACAGGTGATGGTAAGATTAACGTTCAGGACTATTCAAAAGCACTCAGATATGTTAAGAAGACAATCGAGCTTGAGAGTTATGAGTTTGATTGTGCAGATGTTTCCGGTGATGGCAATATTAATATTCAGGACTATTCAAGACTTCTCAGACACGTTAAGAAAACTGAAACTCTCTGGTAAAATGGCGCAGCAGGATTTTTCGAAATCCTGCTGTTTTTTTGTTTTTGAAATTATTAATAATACAAAAGCCGACAAAGTGTTGAATTTTTTCTCATATAGTGGTATTATATAAATATATATAATTATATCCACAGAAAGGGATGCTTTTATGAAAAAGAGAATTTTTTCGCTGTTTATGTCGATGATAATTCTTATGAGCTGTTATTCACTGGGCTTCGGGGCACTTTCGGTAAATGCAAGAGAAGTCGGAATAGGTACCGGTGCAGAAAGCTTTAACCCTGTCGATTTTTATCCTGCAAAGGAAGTTATGATTGGCAATGATGTGAATACAACGCTTAATGTGGAAATTATCAATAAGGAATATAAGGTCAGAATCAACTCTATTACCGCGTATATTCCCTATTATGCAGAAGGCGGTTTTGCTTATCTTGATGTAGCGTATACTCCCGGCACTGTTGTCGGCGGAACACAAGCTTTCGCTGTCACCGGGTCTCTCGCTGAGGATGTCAATTCAATCGTACGTTATACAATAGAGTATGACATACTTGATGCAGATAACAAGAATGTGTGGAAAAACCTTACCGGATACGCATATGCCTTTATCAGCAGTAAAGACTCGGAAACGGGTCCTGTCGGTACATATCACGAATATCCCGGTCAACTCAGTGACGGTTGCTACTTCGAAGTTCTTGAAACTCTCAACACAACGTATGTTCAACAATTTGAGTTGCAGCTACTGTATAAAATCAGAACTCAGTCAGGTTTGGTATGGAACTATCATGACCCCAGAACAAGAGGTGTTAATGTAATTTCAGGTAATGCGCCCTCAACTCTTGTAATGATGCCTGATAATCTTGATGCGCAAAGACAGGGTCAGATGGATTGGCCTAAATGTGATGCGGTTTATCGTTCAGCAAGTGCTGACTGGCTCAGAATGAGTGAGCCTGAGTCAGGTTATTATAATTTCACTATCAGTTTCAACTCGTGGAATGACGAGTGGGAAGATCAGTCAAATATCACTGAGACGACAGAAATGTATTACATAAGAAATATAGATAAGGTAAATGCATATAATGTTGCCAACAATATAATAAAAACCAAAAACACATTTAATTCCGGATACTTTTTACAGAAGGGTTTGTATACAGAAGAAAGCTGGAACAGATTAGTTGAAGCACTCGATATTGCATATCAGGTAGCTCTTTCCGTTCCGAATGCAAACTTTGGTTATAAAGTGGCTTGTATCAATGCACAGAATGCAGATAACGCAGTTGAAAACGCTTTTGCTTCACTTGAAAAAGCAGAACACGATTTTTATACATATGCAGATGCTGTCATTGTTGAACCTACGTGTACAAAAGACGGTTCAGAGTTTCTCACTTGCATTTGCGGCGAGGAGAAACTTGTGATAAATCCTGCCAAGGGACACGTACAGGGCGATTGGGAGCTGGTCAAAGAAGCAACTTGTACCGAAGAGGGTTATTATGAACTCAGATGTACAGTTTGTAATGAAGTTATAAATACAAGAGTTCTCAGCAAAATTGCGCATAATTATGAAAAAACAGTAACTGCACCCACCTGCACAAAGAACGGCTATACAACTAACACTTGTTCAGTTTGTGGTGACTCTTATATAAGCGAATATGTAGACCCCACAGGTCATTCGTATGAAACCTATGTAGTTGAACCCACTTGCACCAAAAAGGGCGGAACAACTCATATTTGTAGTGTTTGTTCGTCAAGCTATACAGACAACTATACTGCACCCACGGGCCACACAGCAGGGGAGTCTGTTGAAGAAAACAGAGTTGAGCCTACTTGCACAGCAAACGGCTCCTTTGATACAGTTGTACACTGTGCAACTTGTAATGTGATTATTTCAAGAGAAACAACAGTTCTTGAGGCTTACGGTCACACACCCGGAGACTGGGTAGTAACCAAGGAAGTTGAAGGCGATATACCTGGTGAGAAATCGATTTTCTGTGAAACTTGCGGTGAGGTGCTTGAAACTAAGGAAATTCCCGCAGTGTCTGCATATTTTGTTAAAGCAGAAGGCAGTACAACAGTTATCGACACTGAACATGGCTTTATTTATGGTCTTTCTGAGGATATTAATGACCTGGAAGGCTATGTTGAGTACGCAGGTGGTGTAGTTGAGTATCAGTTTGTCAATGAATTTTTCGGTACAGGTACAGTTGTCAACTTCGTTGTGAACGATGAGATAGCAGAGTCGTACAGAGTCATTATTTTTGGTGATGTGTATTCCGATGGTGTAATCGACAGCTTTGACGTTGCGGTTGTATCAGCATATGTAAACGGTGACATTGAAATTGAGGAAGGCTCCGAGTTTTATTTTGCGGCAGATGTATATGCTGACGGCGTTATTGACTCATTCGACCTTGCTGTGCTGATGGCGTATGTGAATGGCGACAGTGAAATTTTACAGACTTCGGAAATTATTTTTGATAAGTAACTGTACGGTTACTCAAAACGATAATTCAGTGTATTTTTAATATGAGCAAAAATCAGAAGGTCTTCGTAAAATGAGACCTGCCCATTCCTTTACTTTCTGTTGTATGATGTAAGAGCGAAATTTTTGATTTCTATTGTACAATCATAGTTTCCGTGGATTTCGTATCCGATATTAGCGCCGCCTATATAAAAATCTTCCGAAGTAACCTCTTCGCCGAATGTTTCATCTTCGTTTGCTTTTTTCATAGCTTCTTCAATATAGGGTTTCAGATCAACTTCTACATGCACCCATTCATCCGAAACATAAGGTTTTCCGTTTCGGAAAAGAGAATTTCGTTTACTAAAGAATGTGTCTTTTGTGGACAAGCAGAAAATCATTTGTCCGCTGCCTTTGTCCAGTGCCCACGATTCATCCATATATCCTCTGTCGTCAAACAGATTCACGCCAAACCAGATGAAGTTATTACTGTTTTCACCTTTAAGATAGAAGTAAGCGAGAAACTGTGCAGCATTCACTCCATCTTTGTTTATTGTGTCTTTGAAATCTTTAATTCTTATATCAAGGGAAAATACCATTCTGTCAGAGGAGCAGTTATAAAAGGCTTTTTCGTTGTCGCTGAGGTTATAGTAACTGTTAACAGGGGATTGCTCAAGCAGCAGGTGAGGCCAGTTTTCCATAGGCGCGGGATTTCCTTTGTAAACCTCAGATGCATTCAGCCTCATAGATACAGATTTGTCATCTGGGTTATAAGTAACCCATTTTGTTTCGCCGTCTGTTATTGTGTATCTGTCGCTTTCGGTTTTGTCATTCCACAGACATTTTCCTGAATTCCATTGAGCAATCATCCAGCAGGGTGCTTCGTCACAAGGTTCATAAGTGAAGTTTCCAAGCTTTATACCGACACCATTCTGGGTTTCCTGGGACATAATGGTAAATCCTTTTTCGAAGTGGGAGTCATCAAAAAGTTGTTTTGATTCATAACATTCTAAAGGAATACCGAAAACGGAGCTTAAAGTCAGAATCAGCATGAAGAAAAAAGATGATATTTTATGAAACATACAAAAACCTTCTTTCTGTAATTTTATAAATATTTTAACACAGAAAAAACAAAAAGACAATAAAAAAGTCAGCACTGCTTTTGCAGTGCTGAAAATATGTAAGACTTATTTCTTGCTGAGAATGTCTTTGATTTCAGAAAGAAGCTTTTCCTGATTGAGTGTGCTTTCTTCAAGCTGTGTCTGACGGGCTTTAACAGCCTCGAGTTCAGCGTCAGCTTTTGCTTTTTCTTCAGCAGCTTTTGCTTCTGCTTCAGCAATCTTTTTAGCATCCATTTTATTCTTGAGTTTCATAATAACGCGAAGAACAACAAAGATGCAGAAAGCAGTGATAAGGAAGTCTATGATTGTCTGAATCCATGCACCCCACATGAAAGCAACTTCGGGAGTAACAACATTACCTGCTTCGTCAAGAACAGCTTCTGTCATAACTGTTTTCCAGTTTGCAAGATCACCTGTTTTCATGAACATACCAACAAAGGGATTGATGATGTTTTCAACAAGACCTGTAACGATTTTGCCGAACGAACCACCGATTACAACGCCGACAGCCATATCAATGATATTGCCTTTTGTGATGAACTCCTTAAAGTCTTTGAAAAATGTGCTTTTTTTCATTTTTAACCCATCCTTTAAATTTTTTCTACATTGTATCACAAATTTTTTATAATTGCAATATTTAACAGAATTAACAAATAATATATTGCAATTAGTTTTTGAAAAGTGTATAATTAAATGTGACTAATTAGCTTTTAGTGAATAGTGAAGAAGTAATAGAGAAAAAGTAAAAATCCAAGTTTTGTAACTTGGATTTTTGGTGCGGATAACAGGACTTGAACCTGCACGGATTACCCATCAGATCCTAAATCTGACGTGTCTGCCAATTCCACCATATCCGCATAACGATTCATATTATAACAGACTATTTCAGATTTATCAATATATTTTTTGAAAACGGAGGATTTTTATGGAAACAAGATGGACTAAAGAAGTCAACAAAGATGCGCCTCTTCAGGAGTATCCCAGACCTCAGCTCAAGAGACCTCTCTGGACAAATCTTAACGGTCAGTTTGACTATGCAGTAAATGATTCAATGGAGAACTTTCCTGATGAATATGATGGTAAAATAACAGTGCCTTTTGCTATTGAGGCTCCGTTGTCAGGTGTTGAAAAGAGACTTGACCCTATGGACATTCTCTGGTATCACAAGACATTTTCTCTCGGCGAAGAATATGATTCAAAGAGAACTATTCTTCACTTTGGTGCTGTTGACTGGGAATGCAGAGTCTATGTAAACCGTCAGTTTGTCGGAGGTCATACGGGTGGTTATTGTCCTTTCAGCTTTGATATTACTGACTACCTTGTTGAGGGCGAAAATGAGCTTCATGTTTCTGTTTTTGACCCCACTGATAAAGGTTGGCAACAGAGAGGTAAACAGGCTATCAAGCAGGTAGGTTTCTGGTACACTCCCACAACAGGTATATGGCAGACAGTATGGCTTGAACCCGTTGATAAAAATCACATATCAAGCATTAAAATGACTCCCGATATTGATGAGTACTGTGTTCACATTGATGTGGAAACAACTGCAGAATCAGATTATAAAATCGTTGCAACAGTCTTTGATGACGAAGAAGAGGTCGTTTTCTCTTCTGACATCGGTTGTGTTGATGTGATTCCGATGAAACGCTTTAAACTCTGGTCTCCTGAAAAACCGAATCTTTATAATGTGATGCTTGAACTTTATTGTGACGGTTTGCTTGTTGATACAGTTACAAGCTATTTCGGTATGAGAAAATATTCCATGGAAAAAGACGAGAACGGTGTTCCGCGCTTGTTCCTTAACAATAAACCTTATTTCCAGATCGGACTTCTCGATCAGGGCTATTGGCCTGACGGTGTAATGACTGCACCAACAGACGAAGCTATGATTTTTGACATTAAGGTTATGAAATCACTCGGCTTCAATATGCTCAGAAAACACATTAAGGTTGAGCCACTTCGCTGGTATTATCACTGCGATAAAATTGGTATGATTGTGTGGCAGGATATGGTAAGCGGTGCAAAACATCCCGGTAACTTCCTTGTGGGTGCAGTGCCTTTCTTCCAGATATCAGTAAAGGATGACGCGTATTCATTGTTCCACCGTGACGAAAAAGAATGGCGAGACCAGTTCGAGGACGAACTTGAGCAGATGATGTCTACTCTTCACAACTGTGTTTCAATCGGTTGCTGGGTACCTTTCAACGAAGGTTGGGGACAGTTTGACGCAAAGAGAATTGCAGAAAAAGTCAAACAGCGTGACCCCTCCCGTGTTGTTGACCACGCAAGTGGCTGGTTTGACCAGAAGGGTGGCGACCTGAGAAGTATGCACAGATATGTTGTTCCGGTAACAAAGGGAAGGTCTGATAACAGAGCTTTCGTGCTTTCTGAATTTGGTGGCTATTCAAGAATTGTACCCGGTCATACAATGGACGAAAACAAGGCTTTTGGTTACCTTATGTATAAGGATAAAAAATCACTTACCAAGGCTTATGAGAAGTTGTTTAACAGACAGATTATTCCTCTTGTCAGCAAGGGTCTCAGTGCAGTTGTCTATACACAGCTGAGTGACGTTGAAAATGAAACGAACGGCATTATGACATATGACCGTGATATAATGAAAATTGATAACGAGACAATTGTAAAACTCAATAAGAGACTGTTTTCAATTCTTGTAAGATAAAATTATTTAAAAAAGGGGGTATCCCTTTGTCAACAACAAAATCAGGCTCAAAGCAGAAACTTTTAAGTTTAATTGATGTGTTTGAGACACTGACAGACGAAAATAATGTACTGTCAACAAATGAAATTGTTGAGGAACTTGCAAGAAGGGGAATCCCTTCAGAAAGAAAATCAATTTATGCTGATATTGCTCTGCTTGTCGATAACGGATATGACATTATCAATGTAAAAAGTCCCAAGTCAGGTTACTTTCTTGCCTCAAGGAATTTTCAGCTACCTGAAGTCAGGCTGATTATTGATGCTGTGCAGTCTGCTGATTTCATAACTCCTAAAAAGACTCAGGAATTAATTGAAAAAATCGGCACACTTGTCAGTAGAGACCAGTTTGAAATGCTTAAAAGTCAACTGAGCATTTCAAACCGTGTCAAGACATTCAATGAAGAAATTTTTTATACGATTGATGTACTCAACCGTGCAATTGAGGAGAAAAAACAAGTTGCATTTACTTATATCAGACATAAGATTGAAGCAGGTAAAAAGATTGTTATGGCTTCCCGTGAGTTTGTGGTGAATCCTTACGCTCTTGTTTGGTCAAACGACCATTATTATCTCATCTGCAACAATCCTAAATATGATAACCTTATGCATACAAGGCTTGACAGAATGAGAAAGGTGAAGATTATTGACGCACCTGTCCGTTCTTTTGAAGAGGTTTCTGAATATAAGGGCGAATTTGATGTTGCTGACTATTCCAATAAAATGTTCAATATGTTTTCGGGTAAACTTTGTCAGGTTGAAATTGTCTGCAAAAACGAAATGCTTGAAGATATTGTTGACAGATTTGGAGAAAACGCCACAATACGAAATGAGGACAGTACAAGATTTTTCCTCAGAGCAGAGGTGGCAATAAGTGAAGGCTTTGTTTCCTGGCTTATGCAGTATCGTAACTCTGTCTATGTAAGAAAGCCGGAAGAACTTCGCGAACATCTTAAAGAAAAAGCACAGGAGATAATTGATTTGTATAATTAATTTGTTGACTGTTGCGTATAAAAGTGGTATAATAACTAACTGAAAATTTGTAAAAGTGAGGAGAATGCTTATGTCATTTTATATCGGTGTAGACGGAGGCGGAACAAAAACTGCCTACGCACTTTTTGATGAAGAAAAAAACATTATTGCTGAGGTTAAAACTCCCGGCAGTAATCACGAAAATTTAGAGGGTAGTTTTGATGAGGCAGCAACAATCATCTGGGACGGCATCACTGCTCTTCTTAAAGAAGGTAATGTTACTCTCGATGACATAGGTTTTACTCTTATGGGTCTTGCAGGTATTGACCATCCTTATCAGCACGACGAAATGTGTGCACAGATGGAAAAAAGAGGCCTTAAGAACTTTGAAATTTTCAATGATGGTTTCATTGTAGTAAAAGCAGGTGCAACAGGTAAAGCTGCTATCGGATACAACTGTGGTACAGGTACTTGCTGTAACGCTATTGACCTTGACGGAAAAATGGTACAGCTCGGTGGCTTCGGTGAATTCTCTGACGACAAAGGTAACGGCACCTGGGTTGCAGTTAAATCCTTTAAGCTTATTTATGATGAAATCGTTCTCGGTCTTGAAAAAACAGCTATGACTGAAATGTTCAAGAAAGAGTTTGACGTTAATACAAAAGAAGAATTCCTCGGCACTCTTGCTATGGCAGAAAGTGAAGAAAGAGGCAGATTCATTATGAGTCTTATTGATTTCTTCTTTGCAGCTTCAAAAATGGGCGATAAGCCTGTTCTCAGAGCTATTGATGAAATGTCAGAGCGTGGAGCAGATTATATTGTTGCACATCTTAATTCTCTTAATTTTGGCGATGGCGAGGTTGAAGTTGTTCTTTCAGGCTCAATCCACACAAAACTTCCCAATGAAGTTTATCTTGATTGCCTTAAAAAGAAAATTGCTGAGCGTTCAGACAAAAATGTTAAGTATATCAAGCTTACTCAGGCTCCTGTTACAGGCTGTGTAAACTGGATTTTCCAAGATTACAAAAACTAAGGAGAAATGAAAAATGAAAGAAATTAGTGTTGCTGTTATCGGATCAGGCAGTACATATTGCCCCGAACTTCTTGATGGTTTTATCAAGGCTCAAGATTCACTCAAACTTAAAAAAGTTTCATTTATGGACATCGATGAAAGAAAACGTACAATCGTTGGTGACCTTTGTGTGCGTATGCTTAAAAAAGCAGGTATTGATTGTGAAACCGTTTTCACAGATGACCTTGAAGTTGCTCTTCAGGGTGCTGACTTCGTTCTTACACAGATGCGTGTAGGTAAGCTTCCTGCAAGACATCTCGATGAGATTATCCCTGTAAAATATGGTCTTATCGGTCAGGAAACAACAGGTATCGGTGGTTTCTTCAAGGCTCTCAGAACTATTCCTGAAATTCAGAAAATTACTGACCATATGGAAAGAATCTGTCCTGATGCATGGCTTATTAACTTCACTAATCCCTCAGGTATCATCACAGAGTTCCTTCTTAACTACACTAAAGTTAAGGCAATCGGTCTTTGTAATGTTCCCATCGATATGATTGATGATGTTAAGGAAATCACAGGTCTTGACAGTGAAGTTACATATGTTGGTCTTAACCATCTCAGCTGGATTACTTCAATCGTAAAAGACGGCGAAGAACTTCTTCCTAAACTTATTGAAGAAGGTTTCTCACCCAAGGTTATGGCTAATATCAAGGATGACGGTTTCTCACTTGAGTGTCTCAAAGCTATTGAGGGTATTCCTTCATCATATCTTCAGTATTACTATAACAGAAACGCTAAAATTGAACACCTTAAGAATGACAAGAAGAGCCGTGCGATGGTTTGTATGGAAATTGAAGAAGACCTTCTTAAGATGTACAGTGATGAAGAACTTTGTATCAAACCTGCTCTTCTTGACAAGCGCGGTGGACACAAATATTCTCTTGCAGCTGTTTCACTTATTGATTCAATTGCAAACGACAAGAGAGATGTTCACGTTGTTAATATCAAGAATGATGGTACACTTCCCTTTATGGAAGATGATGATGTTGTTGAAATCAGTGCAGTAATCGGTGCTGACGGAGCAACTCCCGTTCCTGTAAAGAAAAAGACTAACAGACATATGCAGGGTCTTATGCAGTCTGTTAAAGCTTATGAAAAATATGCAGTTGAGGCTGCTCTTAACGGCGATGACGAAGCAGCCATGAAAGCTCTTATGGTTCATCCTCTTATCGGTGACTACGAAAATGCAAAAGCATGTTACGAAGAAATGAAAGTAGCTCACAGAAACTATCTCGAAAGATTCTATAAATAATTAAAATAATCAGGGCTGTATCTTTGTGATACAGCCCTGATTATTTTAATTTACAACATTTATAGGTTTTCCGTTTATAAAAGAACGGATGTTATTTTTGGTGACTTCCATTAATCTTGCTCTTGTTTCTTTAGCTGCCCAAGCAATATGAGGGGTGACAAGAGCGTTTTCAAGCGAAGTGATTTTATTATCTGAAGGGGGTTCATTAAGTAAAACATCAAGACCTGCACCTGCAATTTCTCCGTTTTTGAGCGCGTCTCTTAGTGCATCTTCATTAACTGTTGCACCTCGTGATGTGTTTATGAAATATGCCGTTTTCTTCATTTTTTCAAAAAATTCTTTGTTTGCCATTCCTGTCGTTTTGTCAGTGAGAGGGCAGTGAAGAGAAACAAAATCTGAGTTTTTAAGAAGTGTGTCCATATCGCAGAATTTAAGATTTTCAGTATCTTCCGCAGGATGATTTGTATTGACAAGAATTTTCATTGAAAATGCTTCAGCAATTTTTGCGACTTCTTTTCCGATTGAGCCATATCCGATTATTCCGAGAGTTTTTCCAGAAAGCTCAGTCAGGGGAGTAACCATATAGCAGAAGTGTTCGCTTTTCTGCCACTCACCGTTTCGGGTAGATGAAGAATGCTCGGCTACCCTTGATGTAAACTGAAGAATATATGCGAAAGTAAGCTGTGCTACTGATTTTGTGCTGTAAGCAGGAACATTTGAAACAGGTATGCCTCTTTCTCTTGTGTAATAAATATCGGTAATGTTGTAACCTGTGCTGAGCAGGTCGATGAATTTTACATCCGGTAATTTTTCAAGGATATCTCTTCCGAGAGGAGTCTTGTTGGTTATAATAATGTCTGCCCCTTCACAGCGAGAAAGGATTTCTTCAGGGGGAGTCTTGTCATAAACTGTATATTCGCCATATTCTTCAAGCCAACTCCATGAAAGGTCACCGGGGTTTACGGTGAATCCGTCTAAAATAATTATTTTCATATGAAACCTCTTTTGTATAATATTTTGCATATAATTATTATATATAGTAACAACAATTATTTCAATATGCAGGCGTAAAAATATGATAATAAAACAGCTGAAAAAAATTGATATAATGAAAGTGACAGCGTGTTTACTTGTTGCTTTGTCGGTGATACTTTTTATACTTCTCGTTACTTTTAAATTACCTCGATTGCAGTTGTGGTATAATCAGTATCAGGCTTATCTTTTTGTTTTGGAAATGAGAGTTGCAGAATTAAGAAACAATGCATCCGTCATCACCGCGGTACTATTGTTTTTCGCTATTAAGGCCGTGCTTCCCATACCCGTAGTTCCCATATCATGCATATGCGTTATCGGAACAATGGTGTTCGGAGCACCAATTTCTGTAATAATAAATATTTTAGGTCTTGTAATAATCTTCACAATAAGGTATTATATAGGAGTAAGGAAAAAGAATCTTCCGTACAGAATTTTGAAAAACTATGATGAAATATGGAACGTTCTCAAGCATGATGGAAAGGGAAATCTATGGCTTCTCTTTGTTTGCAGATTGATTCCTGTTTTTCCCGTTAATGCAGTAAGTAACATCTACGGCACTCTGAGGTATGATTTTAAAAAGTATTTATTGATATCTGTTCTGGGGTTTCTGCCGAAAATAGTTTCTTATTCTGTTATCGGTCACAATGCGTTCAATCCCTTTTCGGCATCGTTTCTGATTCCGTTGATGTTTTCGAGTTTTTTCTCGGGAATAGGATTGTCAGCTACAAGAAAAATAATTTTATTCATCAGAAGGAAAGGTGAAGAAGATGTTAAAATCAAGAATTAATTTAGGTGCCTATGACAACGAACTGAAAAGAGTTTATGTTACAGACAGCGCTGTAAAAGAACAGAGAGAAAGATACATTTCTCTTGCAGAAATGTTTGAAAAGGAATATGGTTCAGGTAATGAACTTTCATATTACAGTGCACCGGGACGCACTGAGGTTTGCGGTAACCATACTGACCACAACAACGGCAAAGTTCTTGCAGCGGCAGTAAACCTTGATGCAGTTGCAGTTTGCGCAAAAAAAGAAGGCAATATAACAAGAGTGAAATCAGTAGGCTACGATATGGATACCATTGATATTTCAGACCTTAGTGTTCACCCTGAAGGCTTCGGTACATCTCAGGAACTTATCAGAGGTATGTATGCCGGTTTTGCCGAAAGAGGCTACAATGTGGGTGCCTTTGATGCATACACAACATCTTCTGTTCTTTCAGGTTCAGGTCTTTCGAGCTCAGCAGCATTTGAGGTGCTTATCGGAACAATTCTTAACCATATGTTCAACGACGGAAAAATTTCTCCCGTTGAAATAGCTCAGATTGCACAGTTCTCTGAAAATAAGTATTTTGACAAACCTTGCGGACTTATGGACCAGATGGCATCATCGGTGGGCGGATTTGTTGAAATTGATTTTAAGGACACTAAAGAGCCTGTTATCACAAAGCTTGACTTTGATTTTGCATCATGCGGTCATTCTCTTTGTATTGTCAACACGGGAGGCAGTCATGCTGATCTTACACCTGAATACGGTGCAGTAAGAACAGAAATGGAAAATGCAGCTTCTGTTTTCGGCAAAAAAGTCTTAAGAGAAGTTGAACCCGAAGATTTCTACGGAAAAGTTGCAGAAGTCAGAGAAAAAGCAGGGGACAGAGCTGTGCTCAGAGCTATGCATTTCTTTGCAGATAACGCCAGAGTTGACAGAGAAGCAGAGGCTCTTTCAAACGGGGATTTTGAATCATTCAAAAAAGGCGTAATTGAAAGTGGTCGCTCATCATATATGTACAACCAGAATGTTTACCCCTCATCTGCACCTCAGGATCAGCCTTTGAGCATCGGTCTCTGTATTGCTGAAAGACTTCTCGCAGGAAAGGGTGCGTGGAGAGTTCACGGCGGTGGTTTTGCAGGTACAATGCAGGCATTTGTTCCCAATGAAATTCTTGATGAATACATTTCTGAGATGAAGAAAGTTTTCGGCGAAAAATCATGCTATGTGTTGTCAATCCGTCCTTGCGGTGGTGTTAAGGTGTTAGGAGAATAAGCTATGAAATGCGAAAGAATATATCTTTTTGAAGACAGAAAAGATGTTTATGTAGATACATATATCCGCGAAACTTCAAGAGAATATCCAACTGATAAGCGTCCTGCGATGCTGATTTTTCCCGGTGGTGGTTACGGTATGTGTTCAGACAGAGAAGCAGAGCCTATTGCCAACCAGTATCTCGCACTTGGTTTCAATTGTTTTGTTCTTCGCTATTCAGTAGGTGAAAATGCATCAATGAGAATGCCTGATTTCAGTCAGCCTCTTCTTGAAGCATCTCTTGCTATGGCACTTATAAGAAAGAATGCTGAAGAGTGGAATGTTATAGAGGATAAAATTGCAATTATCGGTTTTTCAGCGGGTGGTCATCTTGCGGGAAGCCTTGCCACAATGTGGAATGATGAGTCTATTTTTGATGAGCTGAACATTCCTCAGGGCAGTAACAAACCCAATGCTGCTGTTCTTTGCTATCCGGTTCTTACTTTTGGAAAGCTAACTCACATCGGAACAAGAGATAACCTTCTCGGTGAATACAAAAATGATGAAGCGCTCATCAAAAAGTATTCTCTTGAAAACAACGTTTCGGAGGATACACCGCCAACCTTTATTATGCACACAGCAGAAGATGGCGCAGTTCCGGTAAAAAATTCACTTATGTTTGCAGAGGCACTTTCTGAAAAAGAAATTCCCTTTGAACTTCATATTTTCCCCTTTGGTGGCCACGGAATGTCTACGGGTACAAAAGAGGTTTGCCATACGCCTAATGAATACGCAGGCAGATGGGTTGAGTATTCCACAGTATGGTTGAAGAATCTTTTTGAAGTATAATCAAAAGACCTTATACCTTGATTCAGGTATAAGGTCTTTTTTGTTGCGTTTTTTACAATTGTGATTTAAAAATAAGTTTTTTTGATACTTTTTAATAAAAAATCATTGAATTTTAAGTCTGTTTGGTATATTATTATATGTGTATACTTATATAATTCGGTATCCTGGAGGATTACTTATGAAACAAAGAAAAATATATAAATTTATAGTGTGCGTTCTTGCTGTAATAATGGCTATGAGCGCAACTTCAATGACGACACTTGCCGCTGTGTGGACGGGTGGAATGTCCACTGTCACACCTGCTCGGACAAATGATGGATTTTATCTTATTCAGACAGCAGAAGATCTCGCTTGGTTTACAAATCAGGTTAACAGTGATGCTGGTAATGTCACTATGAAAGCCAGATTACTTGCAGATATTTACCTTAACGATATAGAGAAGGAAGATTATTCCAATAAATGGACACCTATTGCTAACTACGCAGATACCGGACGAGCTTTCAGTGGTGTTTTTGATGGCAACGGATTTACTGTTTATGGTTTAAGCATTGATAACGATAAGGATTATCAGGGCTTTTTTGGTTATCTTTCAGGTGCTCAGATCAAGAATCTCACTATTTCAAAAGCTTTTGTATCAGCAGCTGAATATGTGGGTGCAATCGCAGGTTTTTCAGACAAAAGCACATCTATCACAAACTGCGCTGTCAAAACAACATCAATTGTCGGTGTAAGTGACGTTGGTGGTATCACGGGATATCTTCAGAATAAGAGTACTGTTTCATACTGTTCAGTTGAAGGAACAATCAATGCTACGGGAAACCGTATAGGCGGCATTACAGGTTGCGCTTTTGTGGGAAGTACTGTTTCTCAGTCATACAATAAGGCAAAGGTTAACACAACCGGCAAATATACAGGCGGTATTGTGGGTACAAACTCAGGCTCACTTCTTATCAGTTGTTACAATACAGGTAAGGTTGTGGCTGCTACATATGTTGCAGGTATTTCAGGCAACAATGTTGGTGATGTTGCAAGTTGTTACAACGCATCCGAGGTTGAATCCAATACAGAACCTGCAGGTCTTGTTGGTGCGGTTACTGCTTTCCACTACGCTGAAAAGGTTTCAAATTCATATTACGATGCTACTCTTTATACCGGCAAGGAAGAACATGCCACACCACTTACTACTGATGATATGAAACGTCATTCGTTTGTAGATATGATTAACGGTACTTTTGGTGACTTCTATTATGACTATCTTAAAGCTAACGACGGATATCCTATTCTTTCATGGCAGGTAGACCAGAATCTCTGGGATGGAACGATGGATAAACCGGAACATTCAGTTGAAGGGAATTTTTATTATATTGAAAATGCAAGGCAACTTGCATGGTTTGCAGCTCTTGTAAACGGAACGCTTGAAAGCGGTGAACACGATCCGTTTGCTAACGCCGCGCTTTCAAACAGTATTGTTATGAATATAGGCAGCCTTGGCGAGGAATCTAATAAATGGACTCCTATCGGTACTGAAGAATCACAGTACGGTGGTGAGTTTCACGGCAACGGTTACACCATCAGAGGTATGTATATAACTTCGGGAGACTGTGTCGGTCTTTTTGGTGTTGTTTCAGCAACGGGACTGGTATCTAACCTTACTGTTGCGGAATCATATATTGAAGGCGGAACCTGTGTTGCGCCTGTTGTAGGTTTGTCTTTCGGTCAGGTCGAAAGAGCAAAGGTTGTGTACACAGATGTTGTTGCTGAAAAAAATCTCGGTGGCATTGTTGGTGAAAACTATGGCAATATTACCGATTCTTCAAGTCTCAAGTCTGATGTAGGCTCTGAAACAGCAGTCAATGTTGGCGGCATTGTTGGTGAAAATAAGGAAGGCTCGGTTGTGAGTACTTGTTGTTCATCAAACAATGTTTTTGGTGATTCATATGTAGGTGGTATTGTCGGTAGAAACAATGCTGATATATCTGATACATTTAATGCTGGTCATGTTGAAGCAAAAAAAAGTTATGTCGGCGGTATTGCAGGTTTTGCTGATGGATGTACAGTTTACAACTGCTATAACACAGGTGATGTTAAGGGAACAGAAGTTGTTGGTGGTATTGCAGGTCATTTAAGAGGACAGGCGTATATTGATTCAACATATTCAATAGGTAAAGTTACCGGCAGCAGATATTCAAATGCTATTCTCGGTGAACTGCGTAATGGCGGTGTAACAAATTCTTATTATGATGAACTCAGAGTTACTGATGAAAACGGCACTAAGGTTACTGACCAGAACGCCATTGCTCTGCGAACGACAAAAATGACAGGCGGCAAATCTCTTGATAATATGAGTGGCTTCGGACGAGATGCCTGGATAGCTACGGAAGATTCCGATTATTTTATTTATTATCCTCAGTTGATGTCTTTCAACTCTTCACCCGACTATGATTTATATGATGTTTCGGTTGAAAGCGTTTCATATCTCAAAGACGGTCTTGTAGTTAAAGTTATCACAAATACTGAAACAGCATACTTTAAAACCCTTGCAGAGGCAACTGAAAAAATCGGTACAGGTACAGGTTTGGTGGAACTGATGGAAACAATTGTCATTTCTTCAACTGCATCAGTAACCGGTAATGTTACAGTTATTCCTACAACAGAATCAAATATTCTCAGACGCAGCAAGGAGCTTTATGAACAGCCGTTTGTTGTCAAAAATGGTGGTGTTCTGAATTTTGGTTCTGAGGATGACTCTTATGCAACTCTGACCATAGACGGAAATAATGTTACTGATATATCAGGCGAATCATTTGCAATTTCAATGGTAACTGTTGAAGATGGAGGAACTTTCAACTTCCATAATTCTGTTGCTGTTAATAATACTGCAAAAGATGGTGCTTTTGTCTATAACAATTCAGGCGGTACAGTCAACTTCTACAACGGTACAATTTCAGGTGGCACTGCGATTCAGCTTGGTGGTGTTGCGTATAACAAAGGTACGATGAATATTTACGGCACCGAAATTATAAACAATACAGCGAAAATTGGTGCAGGTGTTATCTTTAACGCGGCAGGTGAAGTAAATATTAATACCGGCACAATAATCAGTAACAACATTTCAGGTGAGGGCGGAGCGTTCTACATCGGAGGAGGTACGGTGAACATCCTCGGTGGTGATATTCACACGAACTCTGCAACATATGGCGGTGCCTTTGATGTTGAAGGTAACGGTAAGCTCAAACTTTACAACGGTGCAATCTACAACAATACTGCTACTGTTCAGGGCGCTGCTATTTATGCAAATGCAAAGGTTGAGTTCTACGCATCCGGAAGTGTTGATCCATCAAATGATATCTATCTTCCTCAGGGCAAGACAATAACAATGATGGCAAAATCTGATTATGCGTCTGTTATTGCTAACATTACACCACAGACCTATAAAGAAGGCCAGAGGGTAATTGACGGCGATTATACAGCTATGAACGCAAGTCTTTGCACAATCGTACCTCAGGAAGAAACGGTCTGGCATATAAATTCAAGTGGTAAGCTTACAACAACAGAAATTAAATATGTTCTCACTGCAAGTTATTTCAATGCTTCCGATGTTCCCTATACATCGCTGGAAGAGGCACTTGCTGATATAGGTACTAACCCTGCCATTATCACATTACATGATGATATTACTGTAACGGAGACTATTTTAGTTGGTAGTAATATCACTTTTGCGTCAGATGGTGCGCCGCATACGATATCTGCTGAGACCGGTATTGAAGGTCCGTTGTTCAAGGTGGTAAATGGTGCTGTTGTTTCGTTTGGTACTCACACTGATGACCACACAACAGATGTTCTGTACATTAACGGTACAAACATTACTGCAGATGCAATTGTTGATGCAACAGACGGTAGTGTATATATCTATTCGGGAACAGTAATTTTTGGTGCTGACGGTATTGACAGTGCGATAAAATCAAATAATACCATTGAAATGTATGGCGGTAAGATTACGGAAAACAATGTCAATGTGGGTGTAATATATTTCTCGAACGGTACATTCAATTTCTTTGACGGAACAATTTTTGACAACACAGGCGTAGGTGTTTATGCTGACGGTACATTCAACATTTATGATGGTGCCGGTGTTGACGAATCAAATATTGTTTACTTGACAGATGGTCATATCATAAATCTCATCAGTTATGAACCTGAGGTGGATGAAGAGACAGGTGAGGTTATTCCTCCCGAGATTGTATTACCCGATTTGATAGCAAGTGTGGACTTTGAAAAATATTATGTGGATACGCAGATTGTCAATACTGAAAAAACATATGACAATACGCTTTATTCAGGAAAATTCAAAGTGGCCGATTCTACCTATACTCTCGACGAAATGAACTATCTGAGAGCAGATAACTTTGTTCTCAATAGCAACGCAACAATCAAGTTGAGAGAAAACATTTGTGTTTACGGTTTCACACTTGGTGTTTATACTGCCGAAAGCCTTGAACTTCAGTTTGAAAATGAAAATATTGCCGTGGTGGATACCCATGGTGACTTCAAGACGGGAGACAAGAAAATCGGTACCGGTGACAGCATTGTTCTTCTGGATGCAGACGGTAATATATATAGAAAATTACCTGTTCTGATTTACGGAGACGTGAATGCTGACGGATTTGTTGATGGTCAGGATGCATTTATTACAGCAATGTATGTCAATGGATTCTTCAGTGGCGATGATATTGATATAGCTTACATTGAGGCTATGGATGTGAATCACGACGGTCAGGTAACCTGGGAAGATGTGACAATTATTGAAAAAATGGGCGTGTTCGACGGTAATATTGAACAACAGATGAACTGGTAATTATAAAAGCAGGGGAGTAAAAGTACTGCAGAAACTCCTCTGCTTTTCATTTTGTCGCATTTTGTATTAAATAATTTATTGACATTACTGTGATTTAGGTTTAAAATAGATAGTGTATAAGTATTATTTTTTCTGAAAGGAATGTATTTTATGAGCAATATCGACCGTTTGTATGATTTATGGTGTGAAAAAGCTAAAAACGATCCCGACCTTGTTTCTGAACTCGAGGCTGTGAAGGGTAATGAAGCTGAAATCAATGACAGATTTTATCGTTCTCTTGAATTCGGCACCGGTGGTCTGAGAGGTGTTATCGGCGCCGGTACCAACAGAATGAATATTTACACTGTCAATCAGGCGACACAGGGTCTTGCAGACTATCTTAAGGCGAATTTTGAAAAACCGTCTGTTGCTATTGCTTATGACTCAAGAAATAAATCTGACCTTTTTGCAAAGAGTGCAGCTTGTGTTCTCGCAGCCAACGGCATCAAGGTTTATATTTACAAAGAACTTGTTCCCACTCCGATGCTTTCTTTTGCAGTAAGAAGACTTGAGTGTTCATCTGGTATTGTTATTACTGCCAGTCACAACCCTGCAAAGTATAATGGTTTCAAGTGTTATGATCCCCGCGGCTTCCAGATGACTGACGAGGGCGCAAAGGCAACTTATGAATATATACAGAATGTTGATATTTTTGATGGCGTTAAGGTTATGGATTTTGATGTGGCTGTCGAAAATAAAAAGATTGAATATATTGAAGACTGGCTTATCAAAGAGTTTTTTGACAGAGTTGAGGAACAGAGAATAGATAAGGATGCTTGTGCTGACAGTGATATAAAAATAATTTATACACCTCTTAACGGAACCGGTAACAAGCCCGTTCGCAGAATTCTCAAGAGACTTGGACTTACAAATGTGAGAATTGTTCCTGAACAGGAAAATCCTGACGGAAATTTCCCCACTTGTCCTTATCCGAATCCTGAGATTCGTCAGGCTTTTGAATGCGCACTTAAAATGGCTGAAGAAGAACGCGCTGATCTTCTTCTTGCAACTGACCCCGACTGCGACCGCGTGGGTATTGCAGTTGATACAGGTGATGACTACCGTCTTATGACAGGTAATGAAGTGGGTGCTATGCTCACAGAATATATTCTTTCTACAAAGAAGGCTGAGGGTACACTTCCTAAGAATCCCATTGTTGTTAAGACAATTGTTACAAGCGAGCTTATCAGATCGATTGCTGATAAATATAACACTGAAACTGCAGATCTGCTTACAGGCTTTAAGTATATCGGAGAACTTATCACTCAGCTTGAAGAAAAAGGTGAGGCAGAACGCTATATTCTCGGTATGGAAGAAAGTTACGGTTACCTTGCCGGAACTTATGCAAGAGATAAGGATGGCGTTGTCGCAGCAATGCTTATTGCTGAAATGGCTGCTCATTATAAGAAACAGGGCAAAACACTTGCTGATGTTATGGATGAAATTTATGCTGAACACGGCATTTACATCAACACACTTCTCAACTTTGCGTTTGAAGGTGCAGAAGGCATGATAACTATGAGTAAGATGATGGAAAATCTCCGTCAGAATCCTCCCTCATCAATTGCAGGGCTTGATGTTGTCAAGGTTTCAGACTACAAAACGAGTGTTGCTACTGAAACTTCCAGCGGAATTATGACTCATATTGATTTACCCAAATCAAATGTTTTGTCATATTCACTTGAAGATGGTTGTTCAGCTATTGTGCGTCCTTCAGGTACAGAACCTAAAATCAAGATTTATATCACTGCTCATGCGAATACTTTTGATGATGCAAACAGAATTACAGCAGATATAACAGAGGATATGAAAAAGATTCTCGGTATTAATTAATTGTTGGTAGGTTGTTTTATGTTCAATAAAAGGGTTATAAGAATTATTGCTATTGTTATGGCGGCATTGATGTTATTAGGCGTTTTCGGTGCTGCAATTTCAGCTTTTGCAGCGACTGATGTTCAGGCGGTTTATGCTAATCCCGCTACCGGTCAGCGTGACCCGATTGTGCCTGTTGTTATTGGTGTAATTGCTTTTCTGGCGGCAGTTATATGTGTGATTCTTTCGAAAAAAGGCAAGAAGAATACTTCTGATAACACAGAGTCTGATTATATTGAAGAAGAAAATGTTGAGAAAAATCTGAATTTTTTTACTTCAAAGAAACCTGATACATTTGTGGAAAAGCCTGAAGAAACAGAAGAAGATTAATTAATCCGGCATCGCTGTCTGCTTTTGCAGACGGTGATGCTTTTGTTATATAAAAATATACGACTTAAGGTGATTTCATTGAAAACTGATGTTTTTTACCAAAATGAAATTGAATATGCGCGTTCACTTATTAATAATAATTTCCCGTGTATTAATATAATAGGGGATGATGGCAATTATTTTTATGAGACGCTGAAAGAAATTTTTCAGGATAACGGTAGTGCGGACAATAATATTGTTATTGCGGTGCTTAACGGAAGTCAAAATAAGGCAGTAATTATGAAGAAAATAGCCGAGTTTGTATCTTCAGGAAAGTGCAAAAAATGCATTATTTGTGATGAAAATACTCTGTCTTGTAACGAAAAAGGCTTCACAGTTTCGGAGAGGGAATATCTTTGTCTTTCCGAGGATAATTCTCTGTTTGATAAAGTGAAAGCACTTCAGTTGGTTGTGCCTGTGAATTTTCTCGTTTTTGATGAGATTATCGGTCCTTGCTGTGTAAATGAAAAATTTACGGTTTACGGTAATAAAGTAACGGTGAATGACGAGGATACGGCAAATGTTTGCGGTTATACCTACATAAGAGATGCTCTGAGTGCAGTTGTGATGTCACTGAATAAACTCAAAGACGGTAATGTTTACAATGTTTCATCGTTTGCAGTATCGGATTATGAACTGAAACAAAAAATCCATAATCTTTTCAGTGAAAGATTTTCTTTTGATTGTTCTCTGACTCCGTGTGAAAAAAAGAAAATCAAAGCACTTTGTGCGCTGAAAATAGAGGCGGAAGGTTTTGTTGCGACAGATTTTGACAGTGCTGTATATCTTACTGTTTCTTCTGCTTTGGATTTTGGATATGACTACGGAAAAAATCTTCCTCAATATTGCTCCAAACTTGAAATTCTCAAGAAAACTGAAATTGAAATACTGAAAGAAATTGACCGTATCTGTAAAAATAATAATATTAATTATTTCCTTACTGGAGGTTCACTTCTCGGTGCTGTCAGATACGGGAAAAGCATTCCGTGGGATGATGACCTGGACATCGGTATGCTGAGAGAAGATTTTGAAAAGTTCAGAAAAATTTGTCCCCGTGAAATTGATGAAACAAGATTTGCATATGCGTCTTATACAACTGAAGAAAATTGTCATTATCTGTTCGATAAAATCAGACTTAAAAACACATATTTTTCAACCGGATTTTCTTCACAGTATAAAATTCAGGATGGCGTTTTTGTCGACATCTTTGTATATGACACGACTTCACCCGATACAAAAAAACAGTTATTGCACATAAATTTTGTGAAAACTGCAATCCGTTTTCTTAATCTCAGATGGACCGGAAAAGCTGACAGAAATATGAACGGTTACAGACTTACCCGTCTGGTTAAGCCTTTTGTTACAAAACTGCCTTTTCGGACAATACATAGCTTTGCAGAAAAAATGCTGAAACTTTACAGAGGTAAAGATTCGGACTTTCTTATTGACGGAACAGGCCTGAATATAAACAGAGGTGCTTTCAATAAAGATTTTCTTGATGGTACAACTGAGATGGAATTCGAGGGAATTATGGTGCCCGTCCCTGAAAAATATGATGCTTTCCTGAGACATATTTACGGTGAAAACTATCTTCAGGAACCGGCTCTTTATCAAAGGTCGGGAACACACGATTTTGTCCGCCTTGACCTTGGTGAGTATATCACAGACAAGGCAGAAATTACTGCGAAACAATCACTTGACGGAGAACTCTTTTAAGGGAGATTGATGATGAAAAAGAAAATGTTGCTTATTGTCAATCCTTGTTCAGGAAAAACCAGAAAACGTAAAACCATTGATGAGCTTATAAGCAGAGGTCTTACGGAAGAGTTTGACATAACTGTACATAAAACCCGTTTTATAGGTGATGCTGTTGAGGTCGCCGGAAAGAGAGCAGAGGATTTTGATATAATTGCCTGTGCCGGTGGCGACGGAACACTTAATGAAGTTATAAGCGGTATAATGATAAAAAATGTGAAAAAACCGATTGCGTATATTCCGAACGGCACAACAAATGATTTTGCAAAAGTTATTGGTATTCCTTTGACCATTAATGGTATTTCTTCATTGATCAGTGAAGGTGAAACTAATTTTTGTGATGTAGGAACTTTCAATGATGACAAATTCTTCGTCTGCACTGCATCTTTTGGTTACGGTGTCAACGCCTCGCTATCTACTTCACAGAAAATGAAGAATAATTTTGGACACCTTGCGTATATAATGTCGGCTTTGACAAAACTTACAGACATAAGACCATATTCGATGGAAATTGAATGTGACGGAAAAGTATACAATGGTGATTTTATTTTCGGCTCAATAACCAATACGACGTCTGTCGGTGGAGTGTTCAAGCTGAAGAAAGACAGTGTCAGACTCAATGATGGGAAATTTGAAGTTATACTTGTTCCTGCGATAAAAAGCGTTACTGAAGTTCCGAGTCTGCTGAATAAACTTCGCTCACAGCAATATGACGGCGAGAGTATAATTTTTCTTCAGGCCCAAAAAATCAAGATTAAATCTGCCGAAAAAACAGAATGGCTCATTGACGGTGAAAACGCTGGTTATCAGGAGCTTGTTGAAATTATAAATAACAAACAGGCAATAGAACTTGTTTGTCCGAAAAAGAAGAAAATTATTCAGGAAAAAATCAAGAAAATTTAGAAAATCTCTTGCCGTTTTATTATAAAAAATATATAATAAACGGGAAGAATAAAGTAAAGGAGTTTTACTATGTCAGAAAAACTTAAACTTGACATAAAAAAGACCATACTCATTGGTTTCGGATTTATGTCAACTTCAATTGCCTGGGCGATTTATGACCCCTATATTACAAAAATTCTTAATGCTGTGCTTACAAGTAATGCAACAATCAATGCGTGGAGTAATGCACTTATGGAGAAATTCCCTGCTCTTCTTGAATTTTCCAAGGCACAGGGTAACGCAGACTTTTCTCTTGTTCCGTTGTTTATCGGTATAATTATGACATTTGATAATATTTTTGGTGTTATTTTCCAGCCGACGTTCGGTAAACTTTCTGACAGATGTCATTCAAAGTTCGGTAAACGCAGACCGTTCATCTTCCTTGGTGCACCTATTTCAGCACTGATTTTTGCGATGATTCCCGTTGTTTTTCTTTCAAACGGAAGTCTGCCTCTTCTTATGGCAACTGTTATTCTTTTTGTTTTCA
>JAZQLC010000019.1:0-106532 GCA_045542485.1 Acutalibacteraceae bacterium | reverse complement strand
TTTTTTATAAACTTTTATAGTATTTATTTCCCATTTCTGAAAAACTATGGTATAATAGCTCTATCAGAAAAAAGAAAGTAAAGGAGAGGTTATTTTGAAGAAAAGATTACTTTCAATTATCAGCACTGTTTTGGTGCTTACAGTTCTTCTTTCTACATTTGCAGGTGTTTCAGTTTTCGGTGCAACAGAGCTGTCAAAACCTGAAATCGTGGGAATCAGAACTGAAAACGGTGTAGTATCACTTGAATGGTACGATTACAACGAAGAGTTTTCAGGCTTCTATGTTTACAGAAGCGAAACAGGTAAAGCAGGTTCATGGAAGAAAATTGCAACAGTAAACGAAATGTGCTATGACGATGCATCAGCTCTTCCTAACAAAACATATTACTATACTGTAAAGACAATCCTTAAAGAGGGCAAGACAGTTGTCGCTTCAGGCAGCTGCGCAAAAGAATCTGTCAAGACAACTCTCGACAGACCTGTTTTCTCTCTGGCAGGTAACAGTGGTATGGGCGTTCTTCTCAAATGGGATGCTATAAAGGGCGCTGCCGGTGTTATTATCTATAAGAGCACAACAGGTAAAGCCGGTTCATGGACTAAGCTCAAAACTGTTAAAAACGGTAAAGCAGGTTCATACACAGACAATAATGTTGAAATCGGCAAAACTTATTATTACTGCATTAAATACTGGAAGACAATGAACGGCAAGGATTATTACAGCCAGTCTTCAAAAGCATACAAGCTGACTATCAAGGATGTTGCAGTGCCGGAAAACTTTGAAGTCCGTGCAACATCAGAGGGTATGCTTATTTCTTACAGCAAGGTTCTTGCTACAAAGGGCTATGCAATCTTCAAGAGTACATCAGGCAAAGCCGGTACCTGGAAGAAGATTGCTATGACAAAGAGTAACAACACTCTCTCATATCTTGATAAGGAAGTTGTAAACGGTGTTGAATATTACTACTGCGTGAAATCTTACAAGAATGTAGGCGGCAAAAACATTTACAGTGACAAGACTGATTCTTGGTGTGAGATGTGCAAGAAAGGTGAACTTTCAATCAGCACTTCTGTCAGCGAGGTTGTTTTCAGTGAGCTTCTTGAAAAGCAGTTGATTCAGGTTTATGTTGACGGCGCTCCCAAGTACGACATTCTCAAAGCAAAGGTTGATGACCCCTCAGTTGTTTCAATCAGATGGGGCGAATGGAAAAACAACTCAACAACTCTTGAACTTACAAGAATAGGTGCAGGTGAAACAACACTTACACTTTACTATGACAACTACCCCGATGCTACTGTTACAATCGACATCAGAGCAGACAAACTCGACCTTGATGATGACTACAACACAGCAAAGGATTATATGGCAGAAGCATATAAGCTCTTCAGTGAAGTTCTCACTCTTCTTTCAGAATCACAGAAAGAGAGCGTTTCTGAAGCAGAGAAGATTAAAATAGCTGCAGAAGTCAAAGAAAAGCTTGGTGAAGCAGTGGTCCTTCTTGAAAAAGCAAACGAACTTGCACAGAAATATGCAGATATCGACAGTGCAGATGCAGAGCTCACTGCAAATCTTCTGAAACTTGCAAATATGGTTAAGGATTTCGCAAGTGAAGATGCACTCACAGGTCCTATGGTTCCGATAGTTATGGGATATCTTAATCAGATTCTCAAAAGTGCAGGTATAAAATAAAGTCTGTTGAAAGTGTTCAGATTTTATGATATAATAAAAACCATAAATAAAAAGGAGATGTAGTTTCAATGAAAAAATTATTTTCTGTTCTCAGCATTATAATGGCATTGATTATTACAGTGTCAACATTTGCAGTTGCAGTTTCTGCAGCAGAGACGGTCAAAGTTCCTGCTCCTGAATTTGTAGGTTTCAAAACAACCTGCACATCAGTTACAATCAAGTGGGAAGAATATAACGATTCAGATATGACCTTCCTCGTTTACAGAAGTGCTACAGGTAAAGCAGGTACTTGGAAAAAACTTGCTCAGACAAAAGCAGGTGTAACATCTTACACAGATAAGACAGTTACTCCCGGCAAGACTTATGTCTACACAATCAAGGCATACCTTGTTTACAAAGGTACAACATATCTTTCAGATATGAGCGGTAAGCACAAGGTTAAAACAGGTCTTGAAAAGGCTGCTTTCACACTCTGCGGTAACGGCGGTAAAGGCGTTGTTATGAAGTGGGATGCAAGAAATGATGCAACAGGCTTCATTATTTATAAGAGCACAACAGGTAAAGCAGGTTCATGGTCAAGACTTAAGGTTGTTAACAGCAATAAGGCCGGTACTTACACAGATTCAAAGGTTGAAATCGGCAAGACATACTACTACTGCATCAAGGCTACAAAGACAATCGGCGGCACACTTTATGCAAGTCCCGCGTCAAAGGCTTACAAGATGGTAATTATGGATGTTGCAGTTCCTCAGAATCTTAAGGCAGTTGCAAAGTCAGACAGCGTTATCTTCTCATTTGATAAAGTGCCCGGTACAGCAGGTTACTATATTTACAGAAGTGAAACAGGTAAGGCAAAGACATGGACAAAAATCCATGTAACAACAAGCAACAATCACACAGCTTTCACAGACACAACTGCTGAATCAGGCAAGATTTATTATTACACAGCAAAATCATATAAGACTGTAAACGGCGAAACAAAGGTAAGTGCTTCTGCTCCTAAGGTAAGAATTATGAACCTTGCAGTCGTTCCTGAAATTACTTTTGAGCCCACAGAAATTGAATTCAAGGATTACTTTGAGACAATTACTGTTAAGCTTTCAGTGAAGAACATTGATGAAAAAGACAGTGTTGTAGTTACAATCGACGGCGAGAGAATTACAGATGAAATTCTCAACGACGAAGAAAAACTCGCTGCTATCACAGAAAAGCTTTGCTTTATCTACACAGTGAATGAAAAAGAGTCAACAGATGATACACTCGTTCTTGATATCGTAAGACTCAGAGCAGGTGAAGGCACACTCAAAATCGAACATTCAAGATACAGCGATATCTTTGCAGTTCTTACAGTAAAGTGTCCTGAGGTTCCCTATGACAAGGCAGTAGATAAAATTCTTGAAGATTATGAATTAGGCGTTGAGGCAGCACTTAATGCAGAAGACCTTCTCAACGACGCAAAAGCTACTGAAGACAACAAGGCACTTGTTGATAACGCTATCAAGCAGCTGAAAGCAGCAAAGACTTATCTCGATTCAGCAAAGAGCCTTAACGATTCTTTCAGTGCTGACTATGAGAAATATTCAGAATATAAAGAGCTTAAGAAGCTTATTGATGACTGTGCAGACGCTGCAAGTGATGCACTTGAAGACCTTTCAGGTGAAACTGTAACTGATGCGAACATCAAGGATGCAGTAAGAGAGCTTGAAACTTTTCTTGAAGCATAAGCGGTCAAAAAGCTGAATATATAAAAAGTTCCCTCGTTTCCGCGGAAACGAGGGAATATTTTTATGTGCTTTTTAATTTTCAGATATCGATGTTTTCGATGATGTTTGATTCCTCTGCAACACCGTCAGCATCAATGATAAATGAACGGATTTCATAAGGCTCGATATCAACCCAGAAACAAGCATCGAGAAGTTTTGATTTAACAATAATTTTCTCGCTGACATCCTTTGTCTGTCTGATTCTGAGAATAATCTTATCGCTGTTTTTGCAGCATTTCTTAAGAGCAAGAAGCTCTGCGCTTTCGCTTGTTGTTTCAAAAATATCTGTTGCATTAACCTCTACATTCTCAAGTTCTTTTGCAATTGTCTCAGCCTTTTCCTGAGCGCAGGGGAAACCTGAAAGAAGAACTTTCCAAGCCTGATTGATTTCTTTTATTTTGCTGACTGCACCGTTTTTTACAACATTTACAACATCCAGCACCTCGCACTGAAGAAGAAGCTTTTCAGTGTCGCTTTCAGGAAGCGAATCAGAAAAATCGATATCAGCGATTGTGTCAACATCATCAAGTGTGTTGTAAAACTCGTGGAAATATTCGTCAAGAGTAATCATTTCATCATCTGAAGTGATTTCGTCAATTGATTTGATGCCGAGCACCTTTACTGATGTGCCGAGAATACGGTTGAGATTTTTTGAATCAAGCCAATAGAAATCAGCTTTTGCATCTGTATCCTCTTCAACATAGCAGTTGATTCTTGAACGGAAAAGAATTTCGATTGCACAGGGGTTTGTAAGCTTTTTGCCGTATGCAGTACGGAAAACCTTACCGAAGTTTTTCATAAAGAATTTCTGTGAATAAAGGGTGTTTCTTGCCATATTTTCATCAGAAGTTTTTTCGTCAGCACTGTCATTCCACCAACCTGCAAGAGGCTGAAGTCTGTTTGCTTCAACGAGAGCTTTAACTTTTTCAAAGGTTTCAGGCTCATTCTTCTTGATGAATTTATAATCAGCGGCATAGAATGCGTTGAGAACATTTTTCTCATCTTTTTCAAGGAAAGCAATTGCTTTTGCAAAGCTACCTGCGATGTCGTTTTTATCTGCCTTCAAGACAGCCAATGTATAATTCTTCATTATTCTTCTCCTTTAATAAGTCCAAAATAACGTCCGGTCCAATAAGCGAAAGTATAAACAAAGCAGCTTTCGACGCAGAACATTCCGCCTGAATCTTCGGCACAATAAGCCATGGGGTTTCTGTCGTATTTTGCGATGAATCTTTCATCAGCAGGGAGAAGTGAAGACAATTCTTTGCGTGTTCCGCTGAAGCGAGTCTGCATAGGATAGTCTTTTCTGTCAATTGTAACACCTGATGCAAGGCGTGAGGGAGGACAACGATAGAAATAGTTCGCTGCTCTGTCCATATCAATTCCGTCACCTGTTGCAAGAGTGTAAGCGAAATCATAGCAGGGAGAGTGTTCTTTTGCAAGAGTGGGTCTCCAGCTTCTGAAACCTTTCTTCCATTTTTCAAGATATTTTTCATCTTTTTCAAGGTCACAGAGCTGCCAGTAAGATACAACTGCCAGCATATGGTCGCCGTACATCATATCTTCTCTCAGGTCATACTCGTTTGCCATACTTGCTTTGTAGAATCTTTCGTTATGTTTTGTTGCAAGTTCGGGATAACCGAGGGAATAAACATCCTCCAGTGCTGCACGGATTTTTTCGTCGCCACCGAGAACCAGGTCTGCTGCTTTGAGATAGAACATCATTTCAGCAGCGTTGAGTGCACCGTCAGACCAACCCATTTCTGAATTGAAATAGTCAAGATTCCATTTTGCCCAGTTTGTGGGACCGCCGTGGAAGTCAACCATCTGATAACCGTTGTCAATGAAATGATATGTTGTTGTTTTCATTGTTTCCTTGATGATTTCATCAAGCTCAGGGTCTACGGGGCCGAGAATTTCGTGAGCATATCTCATAAGAAGGTACTGAAGAGTAACTTCGTCACTTGATGTGTCAGCCTTGTAAATGAGGTCATCTTCAGTGTAGCCAAGGTCTGTGTAGAGATGTTTGAGTCTTTCGGGGATGGGATGGCCACAATAAACCTTTGCGCCTGAGGCGTTAAGCTCTCTTGCGGAGCTTGAATCTCTCAGGTATGCATAATCGCCTTTTCTTTCAAAGAAGAGACCATCATCAGGGATTCTTTCGTCTGAACACATATATGTTCTTGCGAAGAAGCCGTCGCCTCTGCCGGGAACATAGAAAAGAAGAAGACAAGCTTCACAGGCTCTTGTTGCAACATCCTTGATTCTGAGAGTTTCGGGGTCGTTTGCACCTTTTTCTCTTACGAGTG
Organism: Acutalibacteraceae bacterium; assembly: GCA_045542485.1. Lineage (GTDB taxonomy): Bacteria > Bacillota > Clostridia > Oscillospirales > Acutalibacteraceae > SIG575. Next base: position 100,773 of record JAZQLC010000019.1, on the reverse strand, counting down.
TTGCGTAGTGGAAAATTTCGCCTACTGCATATGCTGCTGTGAAACCACCGTCGTTGTCGCATTCGTTATCATAGAATTTGGAAGCAAGGTCACGGGCTCTGTCAAGTCTTCTCTGGCTTATCATACCGCGTCTGTCGACGATGTCGAGAGTTTCCTGAAGAAGAACATTTGCTTTTTCGTCTGTGCTGTATTCAACAAACTCAATATGTACAACACCTGTTTCTGTTTTTACCCAGACTGAGTTGCCGTCAGCAAGAAGCTTTTCAACCTTGTTGTCGTGAAGGTGTCTGTCAGCGGCAAAGTACATAACTTTGTCTTCTATGCGTTCTGCGTCTGCATCATAGCGTGTAAGACCTGATACACCGCCGTACCATTCACAGCCATCGTCAGTTGTGACAAAGCATGTATAATCCTTTTTCTTTGAGGGCAGGGGGAGGGGGAAATCTGTAAGGTCAGGCTTCGCACATTCTGCCTCAAACAAAGCTTTGGGGATTTCGGGAGAGTCAACCTCATAGAAGGTGGGGACTCTGTTCAGATGTCTTTTTAAAATGTAGGGTTTCATTTTAACACCTCTCATAATGTATTTTAATAATTAAATTTAGTATATCAAAGATTGCCGCCGTTTGCAATAATTTTTTCTTCTGTTTCGCTGAGACACTGAGAAAGATTTTCCCACTCCTCAAGAAGTTTTTCCAGATGAAGTCGGCTTTCTTCAAGCGCAGCAGAAATTTCCGTAATCTTTTCATAGTCTGAGCCGGTTTCGGGCAGAGACAATTCTTCTTCTAAAGAAGCAGTTCTTTCTTCTGCTTTTTCAATTTCTTCCTCGCATCTGCTGATGGCGGTTTTAAGTCTTCGCTGTTCACTTTTCAGTTCTTTGCGAAGCTTGTAGTCATTCTGCTGAGGCCTTTCTTTTCTGACCGTTTCTGCCATAACTTTTTCGCTTTCAAGAGCAAGACAGTAATCGTCATAATTTCCGTCAAAGCTCTTTATGCCGTCATCGTAGAATCTTACAATTTTTGTGGAAAGCTTGTTTATAAAATATCTGTCATGGGAAACCGTCAGCACCGTTCCTCCGTAAGACATAAGAGCGTCTTCAAGAGCTTCTCTTGAACGGATGTCGAGGTGGTTTGTGGGCTCGTCAAGAAGCAGAAGATTAGCACCTGTCAGCATCAGCTTCAGCAGTGCAATTCTTGCCTTTTCACCACCGCTCAGATCACCGACTTTTTTGAAAACATCTTCTCCTTTGAAAAGGAACATTGCAAGTGCACTTCTTACCATAGTTTCATTGAAATCTTTGTGTTCATCCCAGATTTCGTCAAGCGCAGTTTTGCTTTCGTCGAGTCCTGAAAGGCTCTGGTCAAAATAGCCGACTTTTACATTTGCGCCGAAATCAAAGTTGCCGAAATCCGCTTTCTCTTTGCCGATGAGGATTTTCAGCAGTGTGGTTTTTCCGCAACCGTTGGGGCCGAGAAGAAAAGTTCTGTCTCCTTTATAGAGATTGAAGTTCACATTCCTGAAAAGTCTTTTTGCATCAAATGATTTCTGCAGGTCCGTTATGAAAAGAACATCGTTTCCGCTTTTCTCTTCGGCAGTGAATTTAAAGTGGAATTCCTCCTGCTTTTCATCGGGTGTTTCAAGGTTTTCAAGCATTCTGTCAATCATCTTCTGTTTGCTTTCAGCCGTTCGTATATTCTTTTCGCGATTGAACTGCCTTTGCTGCGCGATGATTCCCTCAATTCTGTGAACCTCAGCCATTGTGTTGTCATAGTTTCTCTGAACGGTAAGCCTGTCGATTTCTTTCTGCTTTAGAGAAGTTGAGTAGTTGCCTTTCCTGAGCGTAAGGCGTTTGTTTTCTATTTCAAGGGTTTTTGTTGTCACCTTGTCAAGGAAATATCTGTCGTGGGAAATGATAATAGACGCACCCTTGAAATCTCTGAGAAAATCTTCAAGCCACTCGACACTTTCTATGTCAAGGTGGTTTGTGGGTTCGTCAAGAAGCAGAAGATTTGCTCCGCTGAGAAGAAGTTTTGCAAGTGAAAGTTTCGATTTCTGACCGCCGCTCAGATTTTCCACGGGGATATAGAAGTCATCCTCTGAAAATCCAAGACCTATGAGCGTTGCCCGTCCGCGGCTTTTGTAGGTAAGTCCGCCTTTGGCCTGGAATTCTTCCGTGAGAAAACCTTGTCTTGCAATAAGCTCATCAAGGCTGTCTGAGCCCTCGTCAATTTTTTTTGACAGATTTTCTATTTCGTTTTCCATTTCGATGAGTTTGCCGAAAACTGTCATCATTTCGCCGTAAAGAGAAAGCTGAGAGCCGTGACACGCGTGTTGTTGCATATAGCCGATAACGGTGTCTTTGCCCGTAATTATCTGACCGTCAAAACCGTCCTCTTCCCCTGTGATTATCCTGAAAAGGGTAGTCTTACCCACGCCGTTGGCACCGATAAGTCCCACAGCTTCATTTTCTCCTACTTCAAAGTTACCGCCTGAAAAAAGAACGGATTCCCCGAAGCTCATATTCAGATTTGATGCTGAAAGAACAGCCATCAATCAACCCTCGTTTCAAGAAGTGTCATATTTCCGCGGACACAGAATGAGCCCGTACCTGCAGGGATAAATACGCAGTCGCCGGGTTTAATAGCAACTGTGTTTTCATCACAACTGATTTCGCCCTCGCCCTCGATGCAAACGAAAGAAACGAAAGATTTTTCATCAGCAGTGCCGTCATATTCAGAGTGAGTTTTAACTTCTGAGAAGTTATAGAATTCACATTCTGATAAAAGTCGTTTTGAGTATTTTTCAGTGCTTTCTTCGCCTGAGAAAGTAACTGTTTCCTGTTTTTTATAATTTATAACCCTGAGAGCTTTTTCAACATGAAGTTCTCTTTTCTTTCCGTCAGCGCCTACACGGTCATAGTCATAAACACGGAAAGTTGTGTTTGAGTTCTGCTGAACTTCCACAAGAAAAATTCCTTTGCAGATTGCGTGGAGAGTACCCGCTTCGATATGATAGCATTCGCCTTTCTTCACTTTCACACGGTTAACTTTGTCGATGAATGTTCCGCCGTTTACGCTTTCGATGAATTCTTCTTTTGTGATGTCAGATTTGAAGCCGTAAATAAGCTCCGCACCCTCGTCACAGTCGGCAATATACCAGGATTCTGTTTTGCCCTCTTCACCTGCAGCCTTGTCGGCTGTTTCATCAGAGGGATGTACCTGAAGAGAAAGATTGTCTTTTGCGTCGATAAGCTTTGTAAGAATCGGGAACTTGTCGAACTTTTTACAGTTTTCACCCATCATTTCTTCTGTGAGCACATAGCGGAGCTCTTTACCTGCGAAAGCACCGTTTACGATTGTGCTGGGACCGTCCTTGTGGCAGGAAAGCACCCAGGCTTCTGCGGCGATATCCTTGTCGGATTTGAAGCCGTATTTTCTGAGAAGTCTGTCGCCACCCCAGAGGTAATCCTTGAGAACTGATTCAAGTTTGAATATGTACATAAATATCACTCCTATCTAAAATAATATTTTACCATAAATCAGGAATTTTTGCAATAAAAAAAGCACTCAGTGAGTGCTTTAAAAATTATCATATTTCTGTTTGTGGATTCTGTTATATTCTTCTGCTGAGGGATAGTTTTCTTCGGAGTCGTCATCATAGTAGTTTTCTCCGGAATACAATTCATCATCCTCGAGCTCTTCATAGTAATCAAAGTAAGAATTTTTCATAATATCACCTTCCCGAATAATTATGTGCATCTTATTTTTAAATATACTTTTCTTGATTTTGCACGAGTGATATGATAAAATAAAAATATGTTATAAAGAAAGGAAAATCTATATGAAAAAATCAGTAAAATTTTTAAGCGTTCTTTTAGCATTTATTATGATGTTTTCATTTGTTTCTCTTGCTGCCGATGCAGAAGAAAAGCCTTTTGAAAACAGCGAATTTTTTGAATACGGAGATTATACCGTTCATTACAGAAGATTTTTCCCTGAGGGCGAAACTAAGGGCAGGATCATAATGCTTCACGGATTTGTCTGCTCAACATATGCCTGGAATAATATGGCAGCAGAGATGACACAGAGAGGCTATGAATGTCTGCTTATCGACCTTCCCGGATTTGGTTATACAACCCGTGAAGATGAAAACACAGACTTTGTGCCCCGTGAGACACTTGTGAAAGAACTTGCGGAAACAATCGCACCGATGAGTGAATGGATTGTTGCAGGTCACTCAATGGGCGGCGGCGTTTCAATGAACATCGCAGTAGAAAATCCCGACATCAAGGCACTTCTTCTCTATTGCCCTGCGCCTATCAACGAAATGCCCGAGGCTATGGAAGGCTTTATGACGGGTAAAGTGATGAGTGGCATTATGAATGCAATCACTCCCGTCATCACAAAGCTTACACCCCTGGTAAGACTTGCTCTTCTTATGGCAAGTATGGACTGGGAATTCACAAAGAGTTACGACCTTTCAGGCATCACTGTTCCTATGGCTCTTCCGAAAACAGGTGGCAATCTTTTCAGAACATCATTCACGGCGACAGTGACAGATTTTGACAAGGTTGCAGAGCTTGATTGTCCCATTCTTCTTATTAATGCCACAAAAGACCTGATTCTTACAGGAGCTATGAAAGAGCAGACAGCAACACTTCTTCAGCCCGATTTCACATATGAGGTTGATACAGGTCATTTCTGTATTGAAAACAGAAGCGAGGAACTTGCAGTCGTAACAGAAGTGTTTCTTGATGACTATATAAAATAATTTTAACTAAAAAGGATTGTTGATTATGAAAAAGCCAATCTACAAAACTGCCCCGTATCTCCAGAAGGTTATGACCCGTTATCCCATTGACAGCGACATCAAATCTCTGTCTGTGGCAGGGGATGACACTGTTTATGCTGCGTCGGAAAAAGGTCTTCACAAGCTTGAAAATGGCGTGTGGAGTACAGTTCTTGCAGACAGAAGCATTACTTGTGTGCACTCTGATAAGGACGGAAAAACCTACGCTGCAAGTGGTAAAACTCTCTATCTTGTTGACGAAAATGAAGTTAAAATAAAAAGTGAGTTTGAAGAGGAAATCACTGCAATCGGCGGTGAGACAAGACTTTATGTTCTGACGGATAAACGCCTTTTCGGTGAATACAACGGCGAATTTGAGGTTGAAAACCGGACAGAGTTTGAAAGCTTCTGCCTTGATGAGAAAAACGGTAGAGTTTCAATCGCAAACGAAAGATCTGTTCAGCGTCTTGAGGGTAAGAGAAAAACCTGGAGATGTATTTTCCCTGATTTTTCACCTATGCCCGAAATGCATATCAACACAATTTCCTTTGACCGGATCGGGTACCTCTGGGTAGGTGCAAAGGAAGGTCTCTATATTTACGATTACAAGGACGGTTGGTACAGCCGTAAGCAGATTGGCATACTTCCCGAAGAGAGCGTCAACGCAATTACTTTCCTTGAAAACGGCGACGCTTTTCTCGGTACAGACGCAGGTGCAGTCCTTATCTCAAAGGGTAGTGCAAAATATCTCCCTGCAACACGATATGCTTTCTCAACTAATGTTACAGCAGTTGCAGAAAGAAACGGTGTTCTTTACACAGGCTCCGAGGGTGGCGTGATTAAAATTGAGCAGAAAGAAATGACTCTGGAAGAAAAAGCGTGGGAGCATTTTAAGTTTACTGAAAAATATTTCCCCCGTAAGCAGGGTTATGTTACAGGCATCAGCGGAATTGAAAACGGTGATATGACAAACGCAAGTCGCTCACACATCACTGACAATGACGGCTTGTGGACACAAAGCTATCTTTCGGCACTCTGCCTTTGCTATGCAGTGACAAAGGACGAGGAAGTTCTCAAAGCTGCAAAGAGAACAAAGGATGCTATGCTCTTCCTGACCCGTGCTCCTGAAATAAAAGGATTTACAGCTCGTGCAGTAAGATTCCCCGATGAAAAAGGCTGGGGAGTTGGTCTTGATGAGGATAAAATCGGCGCAGAGTGGCACCGCTCATCTGACGGTACATACGAGTGGCTTGGTGACACATCTTCAGACGAAATGACAGGTCACTATATGGGATTCCTGCTCTACTATGATTTAGTTGCAGACGAAGAAGAAAAAGCAGAAATCCGTCAGGCAGTGTGTGATATTACCGACCATATTCTTGAGCACGACGGTTATCTTTACGATTACGACAATCTTCCTACTACATGGGCGTGTTGGAATGAGCACGACCTTAACCACGACAGCAAATGGATGTGGGAAAAGGGCGTAAACTCACTTGAAATGCTCGGTTTCCTGAAAATTACCCACCATATGTCGGGCGATGAGAAGTATATGAAGAAGTATAATGAGCTGATTCTTGATCATCATTTTCTTCTCAATGCAGCTTATCATAAGCGCGAGGACGGCCATACCTGTCACATCGACGATTATCTTGCGATGTGCAATACTTTCCCGTACCTTATGGTGGAGGATGACCCTGCAATCAGAAATTATATCCTGATGGGACTTAAGCACCATTTTGAATACGAGAGAATCGAGGGCAACCCGTTCTTTAACTTCATTTACGGTGCGTTCACAGGCGATGTATGTGACCTTGACTATAATGTGAAGGTTCTTCAGGATTATCCCCTGAGCCTTATCAGATACAGAATGATTAACAGCACAAGAAAGAATGTTCCTATGTCGGATGAGAGCATCAAGTGGGGAGGAAATGTGAAACCGCTGAAACCCTTTGCGTGGGATGAAAGACCGTTCTCGGCAGTAGGCACAAGACCTTATCATATCGACGGAGACGATGAAAGATGTGCAGCTCCGGGTTACTCCTATATGCTCATTTATTGGTTTGCAAGATATATGGGAATGATTGAGTAATTTTACGAAAACACTTGACTAAACACAATGTGGATGATATACTTTTAAAGTAATCATCCACACTTTAGTTTGTGGCAAAAATTCAATTAAGATATGGGGGCGTAGCTCAGCTGGGAGCCCAAGGCACTCAGAAACGCACCCTCGTTAAAAATTGAATATTATGCACATGGGGCATTAGCTCAGTTGGGATGAGTGCTTGACTGGCAGTCAAGAGGTCAGGGGTTCGACCCCCCTATGCTCCACCATGAAGTCCGTAATCATTATGATTGCGGATTTTTTCATAACTGTATATTTATTGAAAATCTTTTCCTCTTGTGGTATACTCTAAAATAAGAGATGTTTTACGGAGGATATATTATGCAGTTAAACATTGTTAATGAATCATCTTATAAAAATTTAAACATTATTTGTAACGGCAATACTTTTTCTTTAAATAAGGAGAATACAATTACAAGTTTGGATATTTATGATAACACTAATGTAGAAATACAAGTTTTAGAAAAGAACAGAATATTATTAAATTTGTTGTTTGCTCTTGTTGATGGTTTTGTTGATGGCGAAAGTGTTATAAATTCTCTTGTATGTGATGTTTCTTTTGATATTAGTGAAAGTGATGATTTGCAAACAATCGTTATAAAAGATTTAGAACATAGAGATGATAAGAACGGATACATATATGAATCTGTTTACATTGAAAATAACAATATCAATAATTTAGTTTATCGCTTAACAAATACAGATAAAGCACGTAAGAAAGCCTTATTCTATTATGTTTTTATTGTTTCATGGTTGCCATTTATTTTAGCTTTGTTAGGCTATTATTTCTTAGTGAAAGGAAATGTATTAGCTATACTCGCCAGCATTTTGATACTATTAGTGTTTGCTATTCCTAGTTGGAAAAAGGCGTCACGAGTAAAAAAATACTATAGCAATGAGTTCGCGAATAAAAAATTAAATGCTGAATATAATAAAATAATAACAAAGAACAATAAGGCCGATATGCCTAAAGATGTTATAGGTAAGGCAACTTACAAGGCATTAGATTTGTTTTTCAAAAAGAAGAAGTAACGTACGAAACCCGAACAGAGAAAGAACTCTGCTCGGGTTTTTCTATTACGCCGCTTTATCAATACCCACCATAAACTGCTCAAAGTCAATGTTAAACTCAACTTTCAGCTTATATCCTCTGCTGACCTCAACCCGTTTAATCAAACAGTTCACAATCATTTTCTTCTTTTCAAAGCTTGCTTTATCATAAAGCTCTGCCCAGGAAATCAGTTCATCAAAGCTGTCGGATAAGTTTTTGAGAACACTTTCACCGTCGGCAACATCTTTTTCTGCATCAGTGCATAAATCAAAAAGTCTGCTGCACTCCTTTTCAGATTCCGCAATCAATTCCGAAAGAGTATCAGCCGAAAAGGAGCTTTCACCCTTAATTGCCTTAATAACCTCGGATTTCAGTATGGTAAGATTTTCAAACTCTTTGCTGTAATCCGCTTTTAACATTGAGAGTCTTGCTTTTCTCACTTCAAGCTCATCAGCATAACGGAGCTTGATTACATCACTCTTTGACACACCTTTCATCTTTCTGAAAATATCACGAACAATCTCATCAATCAAATCATCAAGAATGTGCAAGGTGTACCCCGACTGACCGTTGCACTCTGTTTGCTTTCTGCTCTTGCCATAACAGGCATACCTGATGCGTTTGGTCGTATCAACAGAACCGTCTTTTCTTTTACGGTATCTTCCACTCGTTGTGAGATTCAGCCTTGATCCGCAATGTCCACAGTAAACCTTGCCGGAGATAAGTGATTTACCTTTTGTATTAAGAGGAACTGTGGGATTTTCTTTCTTCCTGTCTGAACGTTCTTTCATAATCATCATTGCTCTTTCATACTGTTCAGGCGGAATTATCTGCAGTTCGGGTATAACCTCGGAATGTGAATCGCCACTACGGAGAACACCAGTGTACGTCAGGTTGCAAAGAATACCTCGGATTGTAGCTTCATGCCACATTTTACCCGTTCTTGCTCGGTAACCGTTGTTGTTCAACCAACTTGTAATTCTGTGAGCTCCGTAACCCTCGGTGGTGTACTTGTCAAATATGATTTTAACAACAATCGCTTCTTTGGGATTAACTTTCAAGTCATAAAGCTCATGTTTTCTTTTGTTGAATCTGCCGCTTTTTACAAGGTAGTATCCAAAGGCGGCAACGCCGCCCTTGAAATGACCTGCTTCAACCAACTGACCAAGACTTGTTTTTGTTCTGACAGATGTTTTTTCACTTTCGCCGTCAGCTTGCCAGAAACGGATATAGTTCAGGAGCTTATCAATGTGATTATCAAATCTTTGTTCGCCCTCTTGGGTGCTCCAAACTTCGATACCGTTTTTAACAAACCACTCAACAACAAAAGGTGTTTCGTCTGCGATTCTGCCGATACGGTCAAACATAAACACAAGCAGAATATCAAACTTTTTCTTTCTCGCAAGGTCTTTTATGATTTGAATTTTATCACGGTTTTCAGCTCGCACCTTATGACCTGAAACACCGTCTTCCTGTTCCTCGTGAACAATATCCCAACCCATTTCACTTGCAAACTTATGACAAGCCTTTCTCTGCATCGGGATATCCGCTTCATTATTGCTGTCATAATCAACCTGCTTACCTGTTGAAACTCGGTAAAGACAGCACACTCGTTTTGACATTAAACCGCCTCCTTGATGTTTTTCTTTAGTTTAATATCAGGGGCGTCACTTTGTCGAATGTGCGAATCACCAAGAAGAATTTCTTTTATTCGAAAAAATATTTCTTGGTTAGGCTTTTCGGTGAATGTTGCAATAACTTCATAACCTTTAATATTTAAAACACATTCTCCGTGAGTGTCTGTCAGAATAAATTCCAAAAACTCTTTTAATTTCTCTATCTCATTTTTTATTACTTTTATAATTCCTATAATATCATCTCCTTGTTTTTAGTTTTTGTCGGGGTGTTAGGGGTGTAAAACCCTTAACAAGCGGAATTTGTATCCCGCATATCCAATGCTTGTTGAGACTTGTGCCACAGCATAAAAAGTCGTAACAAGCAAGAGTGTCCGTACGAATTCAATGCTTGTTAAGACTTTGCCGCAGCAGAAAAAGTCGCAACAAGCAAATGTGTGGACACAAATTCAGTGCTTGTTAAGACTTATCCCATGTTTTTTATCGCTCCCACTGACGCTGTTTCTGAAGAAACATTGCATACCGTGCGAGAGCCCTTTCTGTTATTTCTTCCATCTTTTTAGGCGGCATATCTTTCTTGAAATACTTCTTAAAAGTTTCAACCGGGATTTTTACATACTCCTTTTGATTAGCTTTTTGCTCCTGCATAATTTCAAAGATGGTATCCATAGTGAGCTTTTTCTCATCGCTTAACTTATGCATACGCTGTGCCTGAGAGAGTGACGGAGTGCAATCTTCACTTTCAATAGTGGTGATTAAATTACATTGTTCCTCTTCAGTTAAATACGAAAGCTCAACCGCAGGTATAAAAGAAATTCTTTTTTCGTCCACCATATCAAGAAGTGCAGGTTGTAAATTGTTCAAACGGATATATCTTTGAATCTGCATCCGTGAATCAGGCATTGTTTCTGCGAGCTTTTTATCACTACGGAACTTCGTCCCAACTTGTGACGAAGTTAAATCAGTTCTTGCACCTTGCTTTTTAATTGCATCGTGTTTCATTTTATACGCACGTGCTTTTTCACTTGGCAAGATTTTTTCTCGGCTAAGATTGCAGTCAACAAAATTTATTACCGCTTCTTCTTTTGAAAACGCTCTAACATAAACGGGAACAGTTTCAAGCTTTAATTCCTTTGCAATCTGCCATCGTCTGTGGCCGGAAATAATTTCGTAACCGTTTTCCGACTTATTAACAATAAGCGGTGTGATAATGCCGAACTCCATAATGCTGTCACGAAGCTCATCATACGCAATTTCGTCAACACTCTGAAACGGATTGTTTTCAAAGGGACGAAGCAAATCAAGATTTAAATATTCAATTTTTTCGTTTGACATAAAATTGTTTTTCCTTTCTTATGATTTTAATTTTTGATTTTTGAAAAGTTGTTTTTACTTTTTGCTAAAGCATTTTTTCACTTCCTTTACTAAAATTTTGCATTAAAAAATCCCCGTACTGAAACTTAAAGTACAAGGATATGTATTCAGGTTGATTTGTTTGATGGGGATGTGGTATAATCTTTTTATTAAAAATTATCGGAGGTGCAATTGCAAATGAAACATTGCGGAACACAAATGTTAGAAACAGGCAGATTGATTTTAAGAAGATATGTGAATGAAGATGCTGCCGCGATGTATAAGAATTGGGCATCCGATTCAGAAGTCACTAAGTACTTAATGTGGCAGGCTCATTCAAGTCAAGAGGTAAGCCAAAACATAACAGATGATTGGGTAAAACAATATTCCAACGACAACTATTATCATTGGGCTATTGTATTAAAAGAAAATGGTGATGAGCCTATTGGTGATATTGCTGTAGTAAATATGAACGAAGAAGTTTCTATGATGCATATCGGCTATTGTATCGGTAGAACTTGGTGGCATCAGGGAATTACATCAGAAGCACTTAAAGCAGTTATGGACTTTTTATTTGATGTAGTAGAGGTAAATCGTATTGAATCCAGACACGACCCGAGAAATCCAAACTCCGGCGGAGTAATGAAAAAATGCGGCATGAAGTACGAAGGAACTTTACGTAGTTCTGATTGGAATAATCAGGGCATCTGTGATGCTTGTTATTATGCTTTGTTAAAGTCAGAGCGATAATCTTATTCAGGAGTAAATTAAAATGAAAATTAAATTCAATCCCTTTAATAAAGTGAAATGTGATATGTGCAATGTTATTGAACAAATCAAAAAAGGTGAAAATCCGTGGTTTGTAAAAGAACTTGAAACCGGATATGTTATCTTAGGTTGGAATCATCATTTTTACGGCTATTCACTATTCATTTGCAAGCAGCATGTTGTAGAGCTTTTTGATTTGGATGTTGATTTCAGAACAAAATATTTACTTGAAATGACTATTGTTGCTGAAGCTGTTAAAAATGCTTTCGGTGCCGAAAAGATAAACTACGAATGTCTAGGCAATGGTGATATTCATTTACATTGGCATATCTTCCCGAGAAAATCCGGTGATTTGTTGGACTACGGTAATAATGGCAAAGGTCCAGTTTGGTGGTTGCCCAAAGAAATAATGTGGGCTGAAGATAACAAACCTTCATCTACTGAGTTGGAAGATATGAAAGCAAAACTTCTCACAGAAATTGAAAAACTCTTATAATTATTCAATGATATTTTCTGCTCTTACATTTGTGAGGGCAGTTTCTTTTTGTCAAAACCGCCCCATAATGAAAAATAGTGAAATATTAGTGAAAATTCATTTCTTTGAAAATTTAATATTTTTTCAATAGAGCCATTTTTGAGTGCATTTTGCCCTTAGTAATACGGGCAGAATGTACCGATTTTTAATGGAAATTTTGCTGACGGGGTACTGTTCATTTTACAAATTTCTATCGTCTGATTTGCCGAATTTGGATTTTACGAGCCGAAGAAGAAATGCGCTGTTTTATCAGCCTTTCACATTCAGCCAAGCCACCACATATACTTAAAGTTACTACTAACTTAATTTAAAGAATATTTTTTCTCTTCTCGGTTGGTATATAACTTTCAGTCTTACTCTACTCAGTCTTATTACTTGCGACTTTTACGGAGACTTGATGCGTGTTTTCGATATAGGTAAAACATACAGCTTTGCAGGTTTACCTTTTCCTTGATATTTACGGCGGAGCAGATTATGCTTTTCAAGCTCACGCTGTAGCTTTGTGGCTTTGTCGTGCCCGCACCCAAGTTTTTCGCTTGTTTCGGCAATGGTATAAAAGATAAAGACCTCTCCGTTTTTATCACACCAACCATTCACTGCTGACAAGTTCATTCTGTCGAGCATTAAGCCATATAACAGCTTTGCTTCTGCAGATAAATCCTTGTACTCATCTGTAAACAGCACCTTCGGCATTTTGAAAAAAGTTTCATTATCCACTGCCTTTCACGCTCCTTTTTGACACATAATTGCAGGATATAACAACAGCCCTGAAACTTTGCTTGCAGTTGTTAACACATCTCCTGCAAAGCTCGTTATAACAGATTCTGTTTCGTTCATTCAGAAACAGGCTCCATTCTGATTTTTTACGTTTGGACATCCTCGGAATAACTATCACACTCCTTTTTACTGTGGCTTTTCGGGTTGATTTTCGATAATTTTTTCGTCTGTAATGTGTTTTATTTCGTTGGCAGGGTAAATCCATTAACCTTATATCAAAAGCCTCTTTTTGCCGTTTCACCCGAAATAGTTCCTGCCCCGAAATTTCACCGCAACGTTGCCTCGCTCATATCATCGCAAAGTCATATCACTTTCGGACGGTCATTCAGTTGTCGAGGTACACGAGAGAAAATATCCCCTCAAGGGGTAAGGGTTTAGAAAGGCAAAAAATTAAACAAATTTGAAAACTTTTTTATTTTCGTTAAAATTGCACAAAAAAAGTCCTCGCCTCCGATGAACAGAGGAAAGGACTTTTATCGTTGGTATCACGCAAGACAAACAAAAAAACACCGCAGAAATAAGTACAGATTGCCTCTGTTCTTATCTTCATACGGTGCTTGGGTAGTCAATAAATATTGCTCCGCTTACGCGCTACAAAGTTATTAAATATCAAATTGTGCCTTAAGTATACAGAATTGATATATACTTGTCAATAGGTTTTTGCAAATAAATGTTCGTGTTGGTAAAAAATAAAGTTCTATCTCCAAATTGATAGAACTTTATTTTTAACTGTTAGTGACCTACTTTATAAACTTTCCAAATGCATTTTATAAAATTTTGCCTTGAACGTTTCAGTACCGTCAAAGGTGCTGTATTCACTGTAATGATCGAATACAAGACCACATTTTTCCATTACTCTGCCCGATGCAGGATTATCAACTGCATGGTTTGAAACAAAATCCTTTATTCCTTGTTCTGTATGGGCGAATTCAATCATTCGTTTTGTAGCTTCTGTGGTTAATCCCTTGTTCCAATAATCAGAACGGATATTGTAACCAAATCCCCAAGCACCGGGTTCTTTTTTGTCGGGACCAATACTACAACTACCTATTAAAAAATTACTTTCTTTAAGCACAATTCCCCAGTGAAAATTGTTGTCGTTGGGGAGTATAGTGTTTATCCAATGCAAAACCTCGTCTGTATTTTTATATAGGTTATATGGCATAAATTTATTAACCTTTTCATCACTCAACCATATAAACGCCGCTTCTGCATCATCGGGGGTAATAGGGCGAAGAAGCAGCCTTTCTGTTTCAAGAATAGGCGTGTTTTTTATGTATTCTATCTGTTTGATTTTTTGTTTCAGCGTCATCACTTTCGCCTCTTTTCTGTTTCAATAGCTATAAACGGAACAGTCATTTCTTCCTCGGTAAGGCCTGCGTGAACACCAACGAATTCGTATTCTTCTCTTGCTGTAAATAATGTTTTTTCGGTTGTTGCTATGGCAAGAAAATCACCAATAAATCCTTGTGTTCTCGGGTGTGGTTCACCGTAGCCTAAAATATTTTCGGAGAACACCTCTTCCTTTGTCATCAATCTAAATGAATCACCAAAATGTTTATTGAATTCGTTCTTGAAAGTTTCTTGTAATCCGTCCTTTACGAATAAACTCATAGCTCTGCCAGGCTCAATTGATGGTAGTATTTTCAGCATATTGTAAAGCTCAGGATAGTCTTCAAGGAACAAATTTACACTGTCACACAGTCCGTGGTCTGCAGTTATGATTACAAGTGAATCTTTTAATTTGCTACAAAGCTTTTCAACCTCACTGTTAATGTGCAAAATTTCTTTGTGAGCTTCAGGACTTGTTACTCCGTACCTATGCATTGCACTGTCAGGCTGATGCCAATATGCATATATGTATTTTTTCTTTCTCTTTTTCGAGAGCTTGTATATTGTCTTGCAAATATCTTCAACACTTCTGATGCGGAATTTTGAAAAGAATGCTACACAGTAAGCACTTTTTTTGCCCTTTACCGCTTCAATTCTTTGCATAACATTTTTAACAGGAATGTACCTATTTGCAACATTATATTTTGCAGCAGGCTCACCGTTTCTCTGTAAAGTGTTTTTGAAAACTGCAACATTTTCTCCTATTTCCTCAAAGTACAAGTCCCAACCAAGCCATCCACATTCCAACGGAGAATAGCCACTTAAAATTGATGTGGTTGCAGCAACAGTTGTTGACGGAAAAACGGAAGAAATATCGGTTATATAATGCCTTCTCAAAAAGTCATTTTCTTTAAGGTGGCAGTTCAGGGTTGAAGTCCCTAATCCGTCAAAAAGAATTACTATAATATTTTTGTAGTCTTTTTCAAGTAATTTATCAAATTCGGGTAAGGTCTTATGCTGACAGTCCTTTACGCCGAAATGGTTTAAAACAGATGAAGCAATTGAAAGTATGCTTCTGTCATAGTTCGGATATTTAATCATAGTGTCTACTCCTTTCTCAGCACATCAAGTGTGTGGTGTGACATGCCGATTAAATCCTGTCTTTCACAGGTTTTGAAATGGTATCTCAAGTATAAATCATAGGTTTCGTCATCCATTTTATCAACGGACTCTTTCATATGGCAAGTATAACCGTCAGCAGCAACGAAATGCAATCGTTCTACACCAAAACTCTTTGTTAAATCAAATATTTCGTTTTTGCTATACACCTTAAAAATACCATGTGGTGGAAAATGTGCTTCAAGTGTAATAGGGTCAAATTCGCCGTCTTCAATCAGTTTGTCAATTCTGTTATTCTTGAAGCAACAGAACATTGAGGGCTCAAGCATACAATATGCAACAAAGATGTATCCGTCAGGCTTTGTGATTCTGATTGCTTCAGATAGTGATTTTTTCTGCTCTTCAAATGTATAGAGGTGATACATAGGTCCGAGCAAAAGTGTTATATCATAGCTGTTATCGGGATATTCAGATAAATCAAGAGCATTACCTTGTTTAATTCTGACATTTTCACCGGGCAATGTTTTAGTTTTAAAAACCTCAATATTGTGCTCAATAAGCTCCACGGCATCAACCTCGAAGCCCTTTTGAGCAAAATAATGAGAGTATCTGCCTGTTGCGGCTCCGATTTCAATAATCTTCATACCGTCTTTCAAGTATTGCTCGATATATTTCACAGTTGTCAGAAATTCAACTCTGCCGTGCTTGGATAAAAGACGAACATCTTCATCGTGAGTGTTGTAATAATCAACAAGATAATCTCCTGTAAATTCGCGGTGCTTTTTGAAAAGTCTCTTTTTGATTAAGTTAAGAAATTTCATAGAGAAATCCTCCTTTTGATATAAAAATAAACGGTGTAAGTTGCTGCAGAAACTTACACCGTTATAAACATATGGAAAAATAATATTATCTATCCCAAAATGAATATAGAGGTATAAGCCTGCCCATTGATGAATGATAATCATCCTGTGCAAGCCAATTCATATCCATATCAAGATTTTTGAGAAGATATGCGTTCATAATAATACCTCAAATTGAATTTTGACAAGAATAACACAAAAGTATTGCTTTGTCAAGTTTTTAATTGTTGTCAGGTGTAAATCAGCTCATTTTCAATAATTTCTCTTGCCCTTGCCTCAATATTCTGCATGCGGAATATCCACTCCATCTGATTTTCTTCTTTCAGTTGTTCGGTTACACCATCAGCTTTTTTCATTTGCTCAACAAGAGTATCAAACATATCTTTCGCCTGATTTTCAATCTCTGCGCAGTGTTGATAAAGCTTATCTTGGGTAAACAATAAGTTAAAAAGTACACGGTTATGTTTTTTAAGGTAATCCTTATGCAACATACCCCATTTGCCAAGCCTAATGTTTGCTTCTTCGGGTGGGAGCATAATGTTTGGAATATTATAATCCCCAACACGACGATAATTGATAGAATTTTCGTTTGACATAATAACATCCTCCTTATTTTTCACTCTTATCAATGATTTTCAATAACAGCTCATCAACATCCTCGGTTGGTAAATCTTCCGCCAAAAGCATATTGCGAAACTCATTCATACCGTTGATAAGTAAATTGCACTCAAAATCCGTAAACTTAATTTTAACCTTTTTGCTCATAAAAACGACCTCCTGTTATTTGGTAGCTTTATTCTACCGCATAACGGGAGGTTAGTCGAATGTGTGGATTGAAATTAAAAATAAAACATTGTTATTTAATATACTGTTTTCGCTTTTGGTTGAATAATGTTGAAAAAAGATATATAATAGAATTAATCTATAGTGGGAGAGTTTTATTATGTCAAAACTTACAGATATTAAGAGGCGAATAGACGAGTTAGACGGTGGCGCTTTTCAGAATCTTTGTGACACCTACTTGTGCTATAAGGGATATGGAAATGGCTATTCTTTAGGAATGGCTACTGGTACAGATAAAACAGCTAAGGGAAACCCGGATACATATTTTTTAACCGCAGACAACAAGTATGTATTTGTTATGTATACTACACAAAAAAAGGACTTTATTAATAAAGCTATTGAAGATATAGATAAGTGTTTTGACAGCAGTAAAACAGGTGTTAAAAGTAACGATGTTGCAGAAATTATTTATTGCCACACATATGGTAGACTAACAGCGGGTGAAGATAAAAAACTGCGTGACTATTGTGCTGAAAAAGGGGCTATTCTTAACATTATTGGTCTTGATGTTTTGGGTAATGAGATTTTTATGCATTATCCAATTATTGCAAAAGATCAATTAGGCATTTCTGTTGGAACAGGACAAATTAGTTCTATTGATTCGTTCATACAAGTACATGACAATAATAAAATGTCTGCACCATTAAACACTGAGTTTATGTTCAGAGAAAAAGAAATTGAAAAAGCTTGTGAAATGTTGGAAGCAAGCAATATCCTGCTTGTCTATGGCCCGTCAGGTGTTGGCAAAACAAGGTTTTCAATTGAACTGTGCAAAAAGCTTGAATATAAACAAGGATATAAAACAATGTGTATTAAGAGTAATGGATTAGAGATTTATGAAGACCTCCTTTCAGCCATCAAACCTAATGAGAAATATATAGCCCTTGTTGATGATGCTAATGAATTGGCAGGATTGCAATTTGTATTAGAATATCTTCAAAATAATGATGGCAAGAAAATTTCTAAAATTATTATTACTGTCAGAGATTATGCTCAGCAAGAAGTTCTTAAAAAGATTTTGGATTATGAAAAACCTGAAAAAATTAGAATAGATACTTTGAAGGATGAGGATATTCGAAAATTAATTGAGGTTTGCTATGATATTAAGAATAATATCTATTCTGATAGAATAGTTGAGATTGCAGAGGGTAATGCGCGAATCGCTATGCTTGCCGGAAAACTAATTAAAGATACCGGCAGATTAGAATCTATAATGGATGCATCTGAATTATATGCCAATTATTATGGAAAACAATTGGAAGGTATTTTATCTAGCAGTAAAACGGAAATATATTCAGCAGGGATAATTGCTTTTCTACAATCAATACGTTTAGATGTTTTGGATAAACTATCAGGGTTTTTTTCTGAAATTTCATTAACTGCAGATGATTTTATATCTGATATCAAACATTTATACTCATTAGAAATAGTTGATTTATGCAACGACAAAGCTACAAAAATTTCAGATCAAACATTTAGTAATTTTTTAATAAAATATGTTTTTGTTGACAAGAAATTAATACCTTTAGATTTGATGATTAAAGTATGCTTCAGTTTTAATAAAATTAGAACTATTTCGGCATGTAACATCTTGTTAAATGTATTTTCTGATTCTAATGTACGCAGTTATCTTGAAGAGCAAATTAACAAATTATGGGATGAAATAAAAAATGACAACGATATATTCCCTGAATTTTTTAAAGCTTTCCATATGATTAGACCAACTGAAACATTGCTATTATTGCAAGAAAGAGTTAAAAATGAATCTCCTATAGATTTTGATGCAGCAACAATTGATTTTAAAATCAATAATGATGGGGCACAAATCTCCGATGAAATCATTGAACTTTTATGTAGTTTCAACAATTGTGAACAGTTGCCTGAGGCTATTGAATTGTTGTTGGAATATTACACAAAACGTCCTGATTTGTTTAATGAAGTTTATACTGCTTTTATACGAGAATTTGGAATTGATAAAGACTCTGAAAGATTTAAATATTGTTCCGTTTCAAAAGCAGTAGAATACTTATGTGATTATATAAAAACTAACAATAATGATAACTCGTTGGCGTTGTTTGTACGGGTTGCTATATATTATTTGAATTTTGTTGTATCTAAAACCGAAGGTGGAAGACGAAATACTTTTACATTTTATACTATACCTGTTAATGCAACCACGGAAGTTATAAAGTATAGGAAAATGCTTTTAAATGAGTTGCAAAGCATTTATAAAAGAGGTTTTTATAAAAAAGAAATCGAATTTGCTTTGAAAAACTATGGTACAGGAAATTCTGATTATATTGATTATGAAATCGTAAAAGAAGAATATAGTGATGTTATGTCCATTGTTGCTCAATTACAGACGGATAATTTGTGTCATTGCTTAATCGTTAAGCATTTAAAAAAGATTTTTGAAAAAGGGGAAGTTGACTTTGACCATGAAATTATTGATAAATTTATCAAGTCTCCTAAAAGCATAGTTTATTCTGTCATAAATGGAGATAGAAAAGACTATTTATCAATGACGCAAGATGAAGAACGTGCTCACCGAAGCGCCATTACAGAAAATTTAATTAAGGATTATTCCATACAGGATTATAAGTTTTTGTTCCAAATTGCCCAAGAAGTAGATACGGAAATTGAAAACAATTCGTATAGTTTCTCTTCTGGCTTGAAATATGTTTTTGATGCCGTTTCCCAAAATGATACTCTGTATGCAGAAATAGTTGAATTATATTTATGTTATGACACACCTTGTAATGTTTATCCTGCAAACATATTAAGTAAGTTGTTTGATTTTATGACAGCTGATGAGGTAAAAGTATTAATTGAAAAATATGATTTTAATCAAAAAAATACATGGTTGTGGCACTTTTATGTTGAAATGCCGGAAAATCAAATAGCAGAAAAACATATAGGTGAACTTATATCATTTTTTGCCAATCCTCCTACACAATTAAAATCAGCAGGTTATCGTCCTTTAGATGATATAAAAAAGTTTACAAGTGTCGATGATAGTATTTTTGAAAACGCTAGTCGAACAATACTTGCCAATTATGATAAATCTCCTTTCGTATTTAATTTATATTTTGGTCTTCTTTTTAATCCTCACCATATTTCCCCTAAAGATTTGATTTCCTTGTACTCGTTTGACAAAAAATTGTTAGTTGACATATATCTTAAAGGCACATTATATTCGGAGCATTTTGACTATAATGGTGAATTCATGATTGAGTTTCTTAAGGTTTATCCGGAACTTATTGATGAATACTTAATCCAAGTTACTCAACCTGAAAAATACAGGTACAGAAAATATGAGAGTTATATGGAACGTCTGAGAGGTATTTGGAAAGAAAATGATTATATAAATAAGGTTGACTATATCGTTAACAAACTTTATACATTACTTAAAGACAGCCGATGGGATTTTGAACACTGTGTGGAACATCTATTTGTGTTGGAACATAACGCCAAAGAGGAAATTGTTGTCAAACAAAATGAGTGGATTGATAAGTGTATTGAGAACAAATACGATGATTCTGATTTTATGAACTCGCTGTTTTGTGTTTTATCAGAACTGCCAACCGATAGACGAAGAATGGCACTCCTGAAATTTCTTTCATTGAATTCTAATTATGATGATTTTGAAAAAATACCTTTAGAGCCTTCTTCTTGGGGTGGTTCAGGCAGTATGATTCCGTATATGCAAAATCGAATTACTTATTTATCATCTCTTATTCCTTGTTTGTCTGGTGTAAAATATTTAAAACACAAACAAAGAGTGGAACAACGCATTGATAGTTGGGAGAAAGAAATCAAGCAAGAGGAAATTAGAGAATTGCTTGAAGATTGGTTTTAATAAGTTAAATTTTAAAAATGCGGGGTGCGTTTTTGGGTGTATTGGGAGAGCGCTTGAATGGCATACAAGAGGACATCGGTTCGATCCCGACCGTCTCCACCAAAAAAAGCACTTGCAAAAAAGCAAGTGCTTTTTCAGTTTTATTCGCCGTAAGGCGAATAAAATAACACTCAAACCAAGGGTTTGAATATCACTTTCACTTTAGTGAAAATATCACTCTGAGCGCAAGGTCAGAATATCACTGAGTAAACCAACAGCACACTGAGTAATTATTTTTTTGTCCACTTTTTGAGTGAGCGTTTTTGTTTTTTGGGGATATTGAAAATGTCTTTACTCAGTAGTATAATAATTAAAAGGTGGTGTTGCTATGAATATGGCAGAGAGAACTGAACGAATGAAAAAGTTTATTCTTATGAATAACATCGTTATTATAATTCAGATTGTTTTGGTTGCATTAAGTGTTATCTTTAATTTTTTAATCGATGATGTTGCTGTTTTTACAACCGTATTTATCCATATAGTGATATTTGTTTTATATAATATAGTTGTTGAAAGTATTGTTGAGTATGGTTATTTAATAAAGAAGTTCGCAAAAATTTATGATGAAACTCACCCTTTACGATATTTTAAATTAAAAAGCGAATGTATAAAGCATCCAAAAATAAAAAAGATATGGTATCGGCAAAACTAATTTTACAGTCAGTTATCAAAATCTTTATTGCAATATTGAGTTTTATATCACTTTTCTTTGTGGTTTCATTTGAATAAAATTAATAGAAAACCGAGTAGAGACTACAAACTCTACTCGGTTACTTTTACGCCAGATTATCAATTCCAACCACAAACTGCTCAAAGTCGATATTAAACTCAACTTTGAGCTTGTAACCTCTGCTAACCTCAACCCGCTTAATCAAGCAATTCACAATCATTTTCTTCTTATTGGCGAACAAAATATCACTGAGTAATTATTTTTTTGCATACTTTCTCGAGGGAGTGGTTTTTGTCAGGTTAATGCTCAGAATTTATTGAAATGGTCATAAAATTGTGATATTATTATCTCTGCAAATAATGCTTCGGTGCAAAAATCGACACGGCTTTTGAAAAAACAGAACAAAGCAAAAATATTCGGAGGTTTTTATGGCTTTTTTATTGGTTGTGATATATATTGCGTTTATAGGTCTTGGTGTCCCGGATTCTCTCATCGGCTCCGCCTGGCCTGCTATCCATACGGAAATGGATATTCCCGTTGAAGCGGTAAGTCTTCTCACTCTTTTGATTTCCGGTTGCACTGTGTTATCAAGTATGTTCAGCGCGGGAATCCTCAACAAATTCGGAACGGCAAAAGTTACAGCTTTCAGCACAGCTATGACAGCTGCGGCTTTGTTCGGCTTCTCTGTGGCGACCTCTTTCTGGCTTATGATACCGTTAGCTGTTCTTCTCGGACTTGGTGCCGGTGCAATTGATTCAGGACTTAATAATTATGTGGCGCTTCACTGTAAAGCAAGTCATATGAATTTCCTGCATTGTTTTTATGGTGTGGGTGTAAGTCTCAGCCCTTACCTTATGTCACACGCGTTAAGTGATGTGGGTTGGCGCAGCGGTTATCGTTATGCTTTTTATGTGCAGGCAGCTATTGCCTTGTTGCTGATTGTGTCCCTTCCCCTTTGGAAAAAGACATCCTCAACCGAACAAGCAGAAGAGGAAAATAGTGTAAACCTCACTCTTTTGCAGATGGCAAAGAAAAGAGAAGTGCGTGAGGTTTGGATTATTATGCTTGCCACAAACGCAATTGAATATGCTTGCGGAGTCTGGGGAAGTACATATCTTGTAACAGAAAAAGGATTTCAGATAGAACACGGCGCACTTGCTCTGACCATATATTATGTGGGAATGTCTATCGGACGTTTTGTTTCCGGTTTGCTTTCTGATAAAATCAGCACATGGAAACGAATCGGTATCGGCACTGCTATTCTTGCTCCTGCTATTGTGCTTATGCTTCTTCCGCTGCCCGGTGCAGCCGCAGTGGTCGGTTTGTTCTTTGTGGGTCTTGGTAATGGGTCAATCTACCCCAATATGATACATCTGACACCGCACAATTTCGGCAAAGAAGTATCTCAATCGATTATGGGCTCACAGATAGCATTTGCTTACATCGGCGTTATGTTGGCACCTCCGATGGTCAGTCTTATAAGCAGACTGTTCGGTATAGGAGTATATCCTGTTCTGCTTGCCGTACTCTATGTGATAATGGTTATAGCCCTGAAATGCTTTGTAAATCGATTGAAAAAGCAGGGCAAATACAATACAAATGTCTGAAACCGCAAAGGACGACCGTGTAATGAAAAACAATCATAAATTCGATATAAACAGTTTCATCACTCCTGATGTTTCATATGCCCCCGTATATGTCTGGGTATGGAATGATATCTGTACTCGCGAAATTATAGATGCTCAACTTGCTGAGATGCAGAATCTCGGCATACGGGCATTTTATATTCTTCCTGAACCAAAGGATTTCCGACCTGACAGTATGCCCACATTCCTTGCTCCTGACTATCTTTCACAGGAATATTTTGAGCTTTGCGCCTATTCCACCCAAAAAGCAAAAGAACTTGGTATGCAGTGCTGGATTTATGATGAAGGCGGATGGCCTTCCGGCGGTGCTTGCGGAAAAGTTCTGCAGTCTCATCCCGAATATGCCCGACAGGTGCTGAAGATTCGCGAAAAATCTTTCTTCGCAGGGGATGTTTATAAAAAATCGGCACCTGATGTTCTTGCGGCCTTTTTGAATGGCAAGGAAATTATTGAAGAGGGTTACATATTTAATGAAGATGCTGTTGCAAGTGAGTATGTTGCAGAAAAAGAAATCAGCGGGAATGCGGATTATCCCGATTTGCTGAACAAAGATGCAACAGAGTATTTCATCAGAATTACTCACGAAAAATACGCATCCTCGATGAAAAATACACTTGGCGAAAATGTTACAGCTGTATTTACAGACGAGCCAAAAGCACCCTCCGCAGCATTCAGAAAAGAACTTGCAGAACAGTATGAAGCCGAGTATGGTGAGTCGATTTTACTGTATCTGCCACTGATTATGAAAAGAGCAGAAGTGACGGAGGAAAACATTCACATATTGCACCGCTGGTATGATTTGTGCAGCCGTATGTTCTGTGATAATTTTCTTCTCCCGTGCAAAAAATGGGCAAACGATCACGGTATGGCTTTCACCGGACATATGGATAAGGATCACGATCCCCTTGGTTGTGTCCGTGGCGGTGGAAACTTCAACCTGATGCGTGCTCTCAGGTGTTTTGATATCCCGGGAGTTGATGTTATCTGGCGGCAACTTTACCCCGAAAATAAAGCAGCACTCAGAGACGAGCTGAATGCTTATAACGGATTTTTCCCGAGATACGCTTCATCTGCTGCCGCACAGAACGGAACAAAACTTGCAATGAGTGAAATCTTCGGCGTAGCAGGGCCGGGACTTACCTACGATATAATGCGTTATACCGTAGGATATCAGGCTGTACGCGGAATAAATATCTTCAATCTGTTTAATTTTCCCTTGGGTCGCAAAGGCGCATATCTTGCGCAGGAACTTCCGATTTTTACGGAAAATCAGGTGTTTTACCGACATCTGCATCAGTTCAACCGTTATATGGAACGGTTGTCTTATGTATCCACTCTCGGGGAACGCGTCTGCGAAACGGGACTTTATTATCCTGTTCACGATTTTCAGGGAAGTCTTAAAGCGGATCTTACGGCAAAAGTATTTGATACTCTCGGCAGAACTCTTGAAGACATGATGGTGGATTTTGATATTGTTGACGATGATGTTATACAAGCTGCAAAAGGAGCAGACGATGGCTGTATTCGCATTGGAAATGCCGTGTACCGACACCTCATCATCCCCGAAGGCGCCTTTGTTCCGCAAGGTACTCAGGAGGTACTGAAGCGTTTTATCAAAGGTGGCGGTAGGGTTTCATATAATCTTTCAGATGTTACGCCTGTAATACAGGTTGAGGGAACAGGTTTACGCACAATGCACAGAAAGGCAGAAGATTCAGATGTCTTTTTTCTGTTCAGAGAAACGGGTGAAACGGGCGATTATAGGATTCATCTGCCCTCGTCAAAGGGTTATCTGCTTGATTTGGCAAATGGTGTGCTGCAACATCTGGAAAGTGAAAACAGTATTCTGAAACTTTCTCTTGCCATAGGAGAAACGGCTGTGATACTGCTGACAGACGAATTTCTGAGTGCAGAAAATAAAAAAGAATTCAGAAAAATCCCGGACATTTCGGACGAATTTCTGTTCCGCAAAGAACTTGAACTTATCTGTAATGAAAACGGATTTGAAAACATAAAACATTCTGACAAAATGGTTCCTACAAAACCCGGTGATTGGGCAAACTTAATTGGCAGTGCTTACTCAGGAAGCGGTGTTTATGAAACAACATTCACTCTCCCTGATGAAAAAGTCGGAAAAGAAGGAGAAATTGATCTGGGATATGTGCATTTCGCGGCTCAGGTATATCTCAATGACCAGCCTTTGGGAACTGCTTTAATGCCACCGTACAGATTAAAAATACCTGCCGGTGTACTTGACAAAAAGAACAATCTGAAAGTAGTTGTGACTAATACATCAGCAAACTGGTATATTCACACCGACTACTTTGATAAGTGGAAAACAGAAGAATTATCCCCGTATTTTGATGGTGAAAGGAATTTCGCAAAAGATTTTGTATCAGGCGGACTGTACGGCCCCGTTGCACTGTATACAGAATGATATTTAGTTTTCTATGAACACCTATACGGACTGTTATAGAGCTGTAAAAGACGATATTTACCAATATGGTTATGGTATATATTGAAAAAAGTAAATCTTTTACAGATGCCGTAATCAGAGAAGTTTTTTGGAAACACGATTAATTGTATCAAAAACACCAAAAGTAAAGTGAGATGCTTATTATGAAAGAGAAAAACTACTTTCTGAGCAAGGCTCAGGAAAATTATCCTGAACTTAATTTTACCACACTTATTCCCGACATATCCGAATTTACTGCGTCGAGCGGTGACAGTGTTATTCTTGACTTCGGAAGACACGCCGTAGGTCACTTTTCTTTCAGCTTCGATAATGTTGGGAGATTTATGGATGCTCCCGTCAGGCTGATAATCAGATTCGGCGAAGATATGAGGGAAATAAACGATGATATTTCTCAATATAAAGGTAATGTTTCAAAAACCTGGCTGCAGGAAGAGATATTGAATCTTGATTATCCTCAGACGATGGATATGCCGAGGCGATATGCTTGCCGATATATCAAGATAACGGTTGATGAAACAAATTCCCCGATAAGATTTTTTGATTTCCGATTCACTGCATCAACAAGTGCGGATGTGTCTGCTCTTGTGCCATCTGATACAAAAGACAATTTATTGAAAAAGATTGACTGCATTGCGACAGATACTCTCAAGGAATGTATGCAGACCTTCTTCGAAGACGGTCCGAAACGCGACCGCCGTCTGTGGATCGGAGACCTGCGTCTTGAGGCTCTGACAAACTACTACACTTTTAAAAATCTTGAAATTGTCAGAAGGTGCTTATATCTTTTCGCGGCAGGTGAATGCAATAATCTGGGATTTCTGCCGTCATATATTTATGAGACGCCTTATTATCATTCGGGTGAAGCACATATTGCAGACTATGCACTTTTATATGTTGTTACCGTATGTGATTATTATGAGCATACTTCAGACATCGGTGTTGTGAACGACCTTTTGGAGATTTGCCAATCACAGCTTGATAGCTTTGAAGAAATACTTGACGAAAACCTGATTGTCACTATGCAGGAGGGCTGGTTTTCATTCATTGACTGGTGTCCCGGTCTGGAAAAACTGACGGCTTTGCAAGGTGTATATCTTTATACTCTCGAGCGTTTTTCGCTCTTACTGAAAGAAATCGGTGACGAAGATTTCAAGAAATATTTGTCACTTCTTTCGCGGGTCCGTTCCGCTTCTGAAAAATATCTCTATGATGAAAAAGCCAACTCATTTATAAATGAGTTGGATAACAATCAGCTCAGTGTTCATTCGCAGGTATGGATGATATTGGGCGGTGTAATAGACGGAGAAAAAGCTAAGAATCTTCTGCTTAAATGCCTTGATGAGGAAGATGCAAAACGACCTGTTACTCCGTATATGCACCATTATGTTACGGAAGCTATGATGAAGCTGGGGATGAAAGACGAGGCAGTTCAGTATCTGAAAAAGCTCTGGGGCGGAATGGTTGCTCTGGGTGCAGATACCTTCTGGGAAGCTTATGTGCCGGGTGACCCCGATTTTTCTCCCTACAACGACAGAAAAGGAAACAGCCTCTGCCACGCGTGGAGCTGCACACCGTCATATTTCATCCGAAAATACGGACTATAAGATTTGCTCAATGTCTGATGAATTATAAGAAAAACGAAAGCTGACTTTCAGTCAGCTTTCGCTTTTTTATGTATGTTGTATTTTATTCGAAGAATTCTTCGCAAACTTCGTCAAGACAGAATTTTCCTCTTCTGCAGGGCTCTCTGTCAATCCACATACCGTTGGTGAAATCGGGGAAAGCAACAGGTGCGCTGCCAAGTGCTATTGACTGCTCTGAAAGACAGGTAACAGCCATCATAACTGCTGTGTCATAAACATCAATGGGGGGCTTTTCATCAAGTCTCACGCTTTCTGCAAATGCGCTGAGAACAAGGTAGTCCATACCGCCGTGACCTGCGTGAACGCCGTCAGCCTGATATTTTTTCCAGAGCGGATGCTCATATTTTTCGCGATAGCTTTCAAAATCTTCGGGGTGGTGCATCCAGTCGCCCTCTTCGTGCTGAGTCTTGCCTTCAATATAAATTGACTCGCCGTCTTCCATATAGATACCCTTTGTGCCCTGGACACGATAAGCTCTTGAATAATGTCTGGGAAGTGAACAGTCGTGTGTAAGAACAACTGTTTCTCCGTTTGCACACTTGAGCATTGTTGTTACGACATCGCCCTGATTGAAATTATAGTTTGCAAGGTCATAGTCTTCGCCTTTATTCTCTTTGATCCATTCATTAAGGCCTCTTGATTTACTTGCCATTGAAACGAGAGAAACAAATCTGTTACCTCTGTTGATTCCGAGAACCTTAGTGATGGGGCCAAGCTGATGAGTGGGATAAAGTTCGCCGTTTCTCATCTGGAAATTGAAAAGTCTGCCGTGTCTGTTTTCTCTGCCGAGGCTGATTTCATCGCGAAGGTCGTGCTGATATCCGCCTGTCATATGAATTATCTCACCGAAAAGGCCTTTCTTAACCATATTGAAAAGTGCCATTTCGTTTCTGTCATAGCAGCAGTTTTCAAGAAGCATACAGAACTTACCTGTTTCTTCACTTGTGCGTACAAGCTGCCAACATTCTTCAATACTTGCAGCGCCGCCTACTTCTGTTGCAACGTGGATACCTGCTTTCATTGCATCAATTGCAATTCTTGAATGTGTAATCCATGTTGTTGCGATATAAACACCGTCAAGGTCTTCTTTTTCAAACATTTCTTTGTAGTCAAGATAGAAATTTGCATCTGTGCCCACTTCTTCCTTGACAATTTCTGCGCCTCTTTTGGCTCTGTCTTCATATTTATCGCAAACAGCAGGAACTCTTACACCATCACATTTGAGAAGCTCTCTGAGCATACCTGAACCTCTGCCGCTTGTTCCTACAATACCAATGTTGACAAATTCTTTCATTATAACACCTCTGAAAAATTACTTTACAAATTGTATTTTTAAAATTTGCAAATCTATCAGTTGAATTATAACATCACCATTTCTTTTTTTCAACAGTAATTTGGATTTTATTATATTTTTTTGCTATATATATCATTTGAGAAAAATAATGCTCATCAAAAATGTTAATATCTGTTTAAATTGTTGTTAATATATTCAGAGTATAATGAAAGCATCCTATTGAAAGGAGTTTCAGTAAATGAAAAAGAATAAAGCCTTTTTATGCGGTCTTATTATTTTTGTTATTACAGCTTTAATTCCCGTAAGCTATATTGTATACTGCAAAATCAACAGTTACATAGTGTCATGGACTGAAGTGCTGTTTCTTCTGATTCCCGTCGTGTTGTCGGCGTTGTTTGTATTTATAAGGAAAATGCCGGGAGTTCTTAAGATAGTCTTACCTGCGCTGATGCTTGTGGCATCTGTTTTAGGTTTCGGCTGGATGAACGGTATAGGCGGTCACGAGGAATTCAGAGCTTTTCACAATGAAAATGAAATTATAGCATATGACAGCGACTTCAATTTTTCAGAGTACGGGGAGTTTGAAAATATATCATATTATAAGTATCACTCTACGGGATTCTTTCAGCAGGAAGCTTATACGACAATACTGAAATATGATGAAGAAAATTTCGAGAAAGAAAAGAATAAAATCGAAAGCAATTCAGAATTTTACATTGAGCCTTTTAAAGAGGGTGAGGCAGTACCCGTTTTCACTTATATGGGATTTGATTTCAGAGTTGAAAAGAATGAAATTACCGATGAGTGGTATCCTCACGAGTTACATTTTACAGGTATAAATGAAGAGAGATGTGAAATAGTATATGTTTCCTTCACGGATCACGACCTTGATACTGTCAGCGATTTCGGAAGAATACTTGATGCGTATTGCGGCTGGTATCTGATTGAAAAAGAAATAAAATGAAACATAAAAATCCCGGAGAATGGCTTCGTGTTCGCAAGGATACAATGCCCTTCTCCGGGATTTTTTGTTATTCTTTTTTATCAGGCTTTCTGAATATTACAAAACACATAGCTGCCACGCAGGACAACACACAAAATGCTCCGATGCCAACAAGAGCACGGCTGTTTGATTTCAGTGTATCGGATAAGGATTTGTATTCCTCAGTAATTATTACTGTTTCTACTTCTTTTTTTGTTGTTTCGTCTTCAATATTGGTTTTCGATTCGTGTTTCCGGGGCTTCTGTGTTCTTCCTTCGGAATTCTTTCCGGAGTTTTTTTCGGCAGGAATTTCGGCGTAGGTTATTTCCTCACTGCCGTCCGATATGGTGATTTCAAACTTTGGAGAAAGAACACCGTTGCAGTCACGCAGTTGAACAAACATTGTCAGTTTTCCGTTAAGTCTCAATTCCTTGAGAACAATATCTGCTTCATAGGAAGCGCCGCCGAAACTGTCTGCAGTGGCACCGTGTCTGACGAAAAATTCATCCTCATTACAGAGGAGCGTACCGTCGGTGTTAATGGAAATCTCAGATGAATCGTTAAAGGAAATATAAAACTCACTGCCGTTTGTTTCGTCAGGTATTGTGTGGCTTTTGTCCTTGCTGTCGGCAATCACCGAAACACAGACCCTTTTCTCTGCTTTGTTGTACATATATCGCACACACATAGAGCGATATACGGTGTCGGAAACCTCACGGCCTTCAAACAGAAGTATGCGGTCGCAGTCTGCCCATTCGTGGAGACCTACGTTGCCATCGCATTCAACAGACGCAGAGACAGGAATAATGAACGCGGAAAAAAGCAGAAAAGTAAAAAGAAGAGAAATAGTTTTTTTCATCGTTCACACACCTTTCAATAACGGATTCGGAATTATATTTAAATATAAGAAAAATATCGGATTTTGTCAAGTGGTGCAGATATATTCATAAAAGTTTTCTGAACCGTCAAAGAGATGCAAAGGAAAAAGACAGAAATATTCAATTGCAACCGGTTTTTATGCAGTTGTTTTTTACGCGTATATATGATAGAATAGAGAAAATAATCTGATTGAATTTAATGACAAGAAGATATGTCAGGTGATATAAGCGAGGCTATCGGTTATACATTTGCAAGACAAAAGAAAGGGTGAGCCTATGCCGAAATTTCTCAGAAAAATAAAAAGGACAGTTGACAAAACTATTCCCGACAAGAAAGAACTGACACACGCTGACCATCCGAAGCTCGACTATATTATGCTGGTAGCAAGAAATTTTCTTGTTGCCTTAGCGGCGGTGCTTTTTGTTCTGTCTTTCTTTTTTGATGACATTTATCATATTCTGAAAGGTGTTGCTTATTTCAGCGGTGCCGTAGCATATGTTTTTGAATGTCTGCTTCTTACTGACTGCTTCAAGACAAAGGTTGAACATCAGGAAATGTTTATGGTGTATTGCTTCGGTCCGCTTTATCTGCTGATGGGACTGGGGTACATACTTAAATAACATACTTTCCGAAAGAGAGGTTGCATTTTATGTCTTACGATAAAAAGCCTGAAATGATTTTGTTTGATGTTGGCGGAACACTTTTCGAAGACTCCGAATTTGTTGCCCGTGACGGGCTTTCGGCACTCAGACTGGCATCACTGAATCCTGATGTGACAAGCGATGATGAGCTTGAAAAAGTATGGAAAGGCTTTACGGAAGAAATCGGCTCAGGACACAAATCAAGGTCGGGCACAAGTCTTGATTTTCTTCTCTCAACGGCGATAAAATATGTGACAATGCAGACAGGTCTCCGATTCGGAATTTCTATGGCACAGCAGGAAGAAATTTTCGACAGATTCAATTCAGAAAGAAAAGTAATTGACTCAGTGGCAGAACTGCTTTCAAAAATTCACGCACTCGGTATCAGGATGGCAATAATCAGCAACAACGCTATGAGTGGCGAGGGACTTGAACTTGCCGTTGACAGATGGATTCCCGGGAATAAAGCGGAGTTCTGTCTGACAAGTGCAGATATACTTCTTGCCAAACCTTGCAGTGAGATTTTTCTTTGTGCTGCAAATTATGCTAAGGTGAAACCCGAGAATTGCTGGTACTGCGGCGACGGGAGAATACCCGATATTGACGGAGCAAAAAATGCAGGAATGACTCCGGTGCTTCTTGACAGAAGATCGGCTATTCCTTCTGAAATGCGTACAGACGGCGGACGGGGAGAATATCTTGCCGTCAATCACTGGAAGGTGCTTGAAGAATTGATAGAAAAATTATAAAATTCAGAAGAAAAAGGGGTTAAGCGAATGAGCAAAGAATACGAAGCTATTATGAATATGAAAGGCGCAGAGGATTTTAAAACGCTTATCGGAAAATGGGAAAAGCTTTCGCAGAATATAAAGTCTCTCCCTGAGGATTTGCCTTTTGTTCTGCCCGATATTATACTTTCTGCAGCATCGGGCTCCGGTGTGACTTATCTTTTACAGAAGCTTGCAGATTATCTTGAAACAAAAAATAATCTTATGAGCTTTTACGGAGACGAAAAATTTTTTGAATTCAGCCTTGAATATACTCCCGAAGCGGCTCCGTTTACAGAAATTGACAGATTCAATGAGAGAGTTTCTCTGGCAGCAGGTTTCAGAAACGAATTCAGAGGAATCATCAGAATCGATATTGACGAATGGCTCGGCCATGAGGATGAAAAATATTTTATCAGGTTTATAGAAAACCTTGCGGGAAACAGTGATAAATGGGTTATCGTTCTCACATATTCCGACAAAAAAGAACGCGAAGCAAGGGCGATGGATGTTCTTATCAGGGCGCATATGCGTGTTGAAAAAATAAAATTAAATCATCAGACACCTGAAAAATATGAGGAGTATCTGGAAGAGATTCTTGAAAAATATGAGTTGAGTATAGATGACAGCGGAAGGACTCTTCTTATCGATGCCATTGAAACTCTCGGCAGAAGTAATTATTTTGACGGCTTCAAGACAATACGTCTGTTTGCACA
Organism: Acutalibacteraceae bacterium; assembly: GCA_045542485.1. Classification (GTDB taxonomy): domain Bacteria; phylum Bacillota; class Clostridia; order Oscillospirales; family Acutalibacteraceae; genus SIG575. Next base: position 67,976 of record JAZQLC010000019.1, on the reverse strand, counting down.
GGGATTGATTTATGAGCTTCTTGCCAATGATTTCTCTTTCGGAAAACCGCTTACCGCTGATGATCTCGGTGCGTTTTCATTTGATGGTGATTATGTGAAAAACTTTATGCTTTATCACGGAAAGGCAGGAGGCGGGATAAGATGAATTACGAAAGATATAAGTACGAAAAATATATAGGCGGTCAGAAAAACAGCAGATGGGCAACGGTTGAAGAGATTCAGAAAGCGAGTACATTTGTTGATCTGAAAGTCCCCGGTAAATCTGAGTGTGGCGGTATTCCCCTTTTGTCAGACGGAAGAAAAGTGTATGTGGACGGCAAGGACACACATACCCTGATTTTCGGTGCTACGGGCTCAAAAAAGACGAGACTTTTCTGTATGCCTGCAATAAATCTTTTCATCAAAGCGGGTGAGTCCTTTGTGGCAACAGACCCGAAGGGTGAGCTTTATGCAAAAACTGCAGGTTACGCTGAAGCAGAAGGGTATAATATTGTTGTTCTCAATTTCCGTGATCTGGGATACGGAGATATGTGGAATCCCATAAGTATTCCGTATAAGTTCTATAATTCAGGAGAAAAGGAACTTGCGGTTTCTATGATAAATGACTTTATTTCTGCGATTTCAGGGCAGGTGAAGAAAGAGGATGACCCTTACTGGGCAAGTATGGCAGGTGCTCTGCTTCTTGCCAATGCACTTATCCTGCTTGAATGCGGAAAAGAAGAAGAGGCAAACATCGGTAGTCTTGCATATATGTGTAATGTCAAGGTCGATCCGAAACTGCAGGAAATTGCAAAGCGTTTGCCTGACACCTCTATTTCTGCGATGAACTATGCAAATGTGTTGCCCACACCTGAAAAAACAAAGAACTGTATATATTCCACACTCTATGGAATGCTTAAGATTTTCAATACCCAGAAAGGTCTTACGAGAATGCTCTCAGGCAACACGATGGACATTTCAAAATTCGGCAAAGAAAAAACAGCGGTATATATTATTGTTCCTGACGAAAAAACAACATATCATTTCCTGGTAACGACATTTATCAAACAGGTTTATGAGATACTTGTTGCAGAGGCACAAAAACAAGAAGCACTGAAACTTCCCGTAAGAGTGAATTTTGTTCTTGACGAATTCTGTAACATCCCCAAGGTTCCGGATATGCCTTCGATGATTTCTGCGGCAAGAAGCAGAAATATGCGTTATTTTCTTGTGGCGCAGAGCCTTCATCAGCTTAAAGGAAAATACGGCGAAGACGCTGACACAATAAAGGGCAACTGCGATAATTGGGTTTTCCTGACTTCAAAGGAACTTGATCTGCTCCAGGAAGTGAGCAGTCTTTGCGGAACGATAAGCGGTGGAGAGGAAAGCAGACCGCTGATTTCTGTTTCGCAGCTTCAGCGCCTTGACAAGGAAAAGGGCGAGGCACTTATTATGCACGCAAGACAGTATCCCATGATTACGGAAATTGCAGACATTGATATGTATGAAGCTTTCAAGGGTTACACGAAGCCACCGTTAAAGCCGTTTGATTTGCCGGAACTCCGTTTCTTTTCTGTGGATAATCTGGCTGTAGAAATAAAATACGGTAAGAGACCCGTGCCGTTTACAGAGGAATCTGACCGGAGTGTTTCTGCAGATGACATTCCTGACGAAGAAAAGCCCTTGACAGAAGCACAGGTCAAGGAAATATTGGATAGAACAAGAAGATGGATTCCGAAGTCTGATTCTGAGGGTACAACAGAATAAAAAATTACAGCTTCATAGTCCGTAGACTGTGAAGCTGTACCTTTTTTATTTAATCTTTTTCAGTGTTCTGAGAGTTTTTTCGTTTAAGAGAAAGACTCCCAGGCAGAGAGCCATAAGAACAAAGGGCGTGATTCTGAATGTTGTTGCTGTGGCAGCGTAGCCATAGACGAGTTGGATTGCAAAGCCTGTTCCGTAAGCGCCACCCATATGGTAGCCTGTAAGGTCAGCCGAATAGGTTACACCGAATCTTTCGGGGACACTGTGGAGAATGCTGGGGAAAATGGGACCGAAGCCGATGCCGATAAGGAGAAATCCCGCAAGAGAGAGCTTTCCTAAAGGCAACGCAAAAATAATAACACCCAGAAAGGCTGTTGCAACTCCGCCACGGACAAGGTTATCGTCGCTTACTTTCATTGAGATAAAGCCTGAGATAATTCTGCCTACCATAATTCCGCCGAAATAAAGGGAGACCCATTTTGCCGCTTCGTCGGGCAGGGTTTTAAAGGAATTGACGGCATAGGTTGCACCCCATGTGCCCAGTGAAAATTCCATTCCGCAGTAAAGACCCATTGAGAGAATGCTTGTGATTACACCTTTCATTCTGAGCAGGTCAAGGAGTTTTCCGCTTCCCTGATTCTCTGATTCTTCAGGAGAAATTCTGAGGGATTTTTCTTTTTCTTCCCACTTTTTCAGGGATAGCAAAATTACAACGGTGATTGAAAGCTGAAGAAGTGCCACAACACGGTAGCCACCTCGCCACGATCCCGCTTCTTCAGAGAGAAACACCGACATAATCAGTGGGCTGATTGTAACTCCCAGACCCCAACAGCAGTGAAGCCAGTTCATATGTCGTGCTTCATAGTGAAGTGAAATGAAGTTGTTAAGTCCCGTGTCGATTGCTCCTGCGCCGTAGCCGAGAAGAATTGTACAGAGCATCATCACCACGATGTTCGGGGAAAAGCTTATGCCGAAAAGGGCAATAACAGTGAGAAGAGTAGAGAAAAGTGTTACTTTGGCAGTGCCGAATTTTCTCAGCATCTTTCCTGCGATAAAGCTTACACCGCCGGTGCAGACGCTTGTTATGATGCTGTAAACTGAGGCAAAGCTTTCGGCAACCCCGAATTCACCGTGAACTACGGGCCAGGCTACACCGAAAAGGGAGTCGGGAAGCCCCAGAGAAACGAATACTATGTAAATTACAATAAGTAAAGCAGACATTGTGTTCTCCTTAAAAAGGTTTTTAATAATTATACCCTAAAGGAATTTTCTTTTCAAGATAAAAAATCTATTACCAATCGAGTTCTTTGTAATAAGGTTTATCGGAATAGTCGAGGGATACGATATATCTGACTGTCTGATTTTTATTGTTATAGGCGAAGATTAGACTGTAACAATCACGCCTGATGCATTCTTCTGCGGACAATTCTGTCTGTGAATCAAATACGAAATGCAGAAGCGTCCAGTTGCCTTTTTCGGAAACTATATAAGGCTTGTTTTCTTTTGCGTTTTTTATCGCTTGTAAATACTCTTTTTCATCTAAGGTCCACTGGGCGAGAATTTTATACTCCGAAGCCATACAGTTTTCATAATAGTAATAATATTCTACGGAATCATCGATGCCGTTTTTAGAACGCAGGGATGAGGGTATTCTTCCGGGAAAGACTTTAAGTATTTTGTCTATATCCTGTTCTATGTATATATCAACCTCAAGATAGTTTTCTGGATTAGTTGTCCGAGAACAACCTGTAAAAGGTCCGAATGTACAAACCAAAAGCAGTGAGGGGAGAAAAATGATTGTGGCAATAATCAGAAGAGAAACAGATGTGCCGGTGTCGATTTTTCTGTTTACTTTTCCTTTGCGTTTTTCTTTGAAGATTTTAAGAACGGACAAGCAGAGTATGGCAATACAGATAAGACCGCCGAAGCTTATCGGTGATATCAGCATAGTCATAGCAGTGGGACGGTAATATTTGTAACTATCAACGGCCATTATCAGGAGCGCAAGAATTATACCGACGGAAACAGTGAGTCCTGCAATTGCCCAGACCTGCATAACCTTTTTTGCGATTTTAAACGACCGCGGTGCGTCAAGGTCTTCTTTAGGTACTTCTGTTTCTTCCACGGTAGGCGATAGTTTCTCACAAAGATTTTTCAAAGAAACTTTTTCATCGAAAGATATAGTTTTAAGTTTTTCTACAACTTCTGTTTTGCTTTTGATTTCTTCTTCAGATTCTTCAATGAATTTTGTGACAATTTCTTCAATCTTTTCGTTGTCTGAAATTATCGTCTTTATATCTGAAATTGAAAATCCCGCTTTTCTGAGAAGCGCAATCTGATTGAGTCTTTCCACATCGCTTTCGGAAAAATCAATGTTTTTTCTTCCGCTGTAATTTTCTTCAATACCAGGAGACACTAAACCGTTGTCAATGTAAAGCCTGATAGCGCGGTCAGTTAAATTTGTTTTTTCAATTACTTCTTTTATCTTCATAAACTGACCTCCTTTCAGACCGATTTTAAACTTTCACGCAGGGTGAATGTCAAGGGTTTTGAAAAATTATTTTACAAATTAATTATATATCATCATTTTTGTGTGTTCAAGAATAAAGTGTTGAAAAGTTTTTCTCTGTATGTTAATATTTTCCTGAGGTGAAGAAAATGAAATTCTGTGATATCAATATAAGAGACCCGTTTGTTCTTCTGTACGAAAATAAATATTATATGTACGGCACAAGAGGCAGTGAAGCATGGACGGACAAAAGCACGGGACTTGATGTTTATGTAAGTGATGATCTTGAAAACTGGAGCGAGGCCAAGGAGGTTTTCACTCCGCCTGAAAACTTCTGGGCTGACAGAAACTTCTGGGCACCTGAGGTGCATTTTTACAAAGGCAGTTTCTATATGTTTGTAAGTTTTATCAGCGACACAAGACTCAGAGGAACTCAGATTTTAAAATCCGAGAAACCTGAGGGCCCCTTTGTTCCTTACAGTGACGGTCCCGTTACGCCCGAGGATTGGATGTGCCTTGACGGAACATTTGTGGTTGACAACGGCAAACCCTATATGGTTTTCTGCCACGAGTGGGTGCAGGTGAAAGACGGAGAAGTCTGGGCAGTAGAGCTTACTGATGACCTGAAAGAGGCAAAGGGTGAGCCCATATATCTTTTCAAAGCGTCAGAGCCTTGCTGGGTTGACAAAACAAGAGAAACATTTGTAACTGACGGACCATTTGCTTATAAGACGGAAAGCGGAAAACTGATGCTTATCTGGTCAAGCTTTTATAATAACGAATATTGTCAGGCGATGATTTACTCCGACAACGGACACATTAACGGAAACTGGATTCACGACGACAGACTTCTTTTTGAAAAGAACGGCGGACACGGAATGATTTTCAGAACTAAGGAAAATGAACTTAAGCTTATTCTTCATTCACCCAATGAAAATCCTCTTGAAAGACCTGTGCTTTTTGATATAAAAGAAGAGAACGATACGCTGTATATAAAATAAAAATAAAATCACCGCGATTCTTCAGAATAACGGTGATTTTTTCATTATTTTGTGCTTACGATGTTTCTTATCCACAGTCCTTTTTTCACAAGGATGTAGCCCACAATACATTTTACGAATTCCAGAGAATTCACAGCAAGATAAAGAGGCACAACGGGGAGTGCCGTAAAGTTTGCAAGACAATATGCAAAGGGAATAACAAGTCCCCAGGTGAAAACACTGTCGAAGACGAATGTAAGGATTGTTCTGCCGCCTGAACGCAAGGTGAAATAACAACAATGAGCAAAGGAGAAAACCGGCATAAGACCTGCCACGATATAAAGGAAATTAGTTGCCAGTTCTTTAACGTGAGATTCGGTGTTGTAAATTTCAGGGATGACGGGGGCGAGTAAAGCCATAATTCCTCCCAGCACAAGGCAGATGACAATTGAAAGAGCAATCAGTCTCCAGACTGAAACCTTTGCTTCTTCGATATTGTTTGCGCCCAGGCATTGTCCTACAACAACGCCCAGTGCAACACCCATTGAAATAAAGCATACATTGAAAAGGTTGTTGATTGTGTTTGAAATATTCACAGCAGCAACAACATCGAGACCTCTGACGGAATAGCACTGAAGAAGCACTGCCATACCTGCCGACCAGAGAAATTCGTTGACAAGCAGAGGCATACCTTTTGTGAAAATATCCTTACAGAGTCTGCCGGGAATATAAAAGCTTCTATAAGCGCCTTTGATGAAAGAAAATTCTTTTTTCTTAACGGCAACGGCGATGACTATTATGATTGCTTCAACAAAACGGGACATAACTGTTGCAATTGCAGCACCGGAAACACCGAGACAGGGGAAACCGAATTTGCCGAAGATGAGAAGATAGTTGAAAATAAGGTTAACGAAAATTGCCACTATACTTGCGGTCATAGGAAGTTTTGTTTCACCAATTTCGCGCAGTGTACTTGAATAAATCTGCGAAACGGTAAAGGGCAGAAGTCCGATTATCATAATTCTGAGATAATCTGTACCGAATCCCAGGGTTGCCGCCGCATCGGAAGGTAAAGTGTCCTCTGCAAGATAAGATGAAATAAGCGGTTCCGAAAAAAATGCGAAAACAACAGATGCAATAACGAACATCAGTGCACCGATATACACCTTCATCCTGAAGCAGTGACGCACACCCTCGTCATTTTTCGCACCTGCGTATTGAGTGGAGAAAATTCCTGCACCGGCAAGTCCGCCGAAGATACACAGATTGAAAACGAAAATAAGCTGGTTGACAATAGCAACGGCTGACATCTGCAGTGTGCCTACACTTCCCACCATAACATTGTCAAGAAGACTGACAACATTTGTGATTGTGTTCTGGATAATCAGCGGAAGAACGATTGCTATAACACGGCGATAAAACTTTTTGTCGCCTATTAAATTGTTTTTTAATGTACTCATAAAATCACCGAAAAAAGTATAGCAGAAAAGCTGTGGCAGTTCAACGGTGTATTGCCAACATTTTTAATTTTTGTTATAATAAATAAAAATCTTTAAGGGGAAGTTATATGAGGGCAAAGGAATGCATAATCGGAATACTTGCTCATGTTGACGCAGGGAAGACGACGCTGACGGAAGCTGTTCTTTACAGAACGGGAGAAATCCGTCGGCTGGGCAGAGTTGACAAAAAAGACTCTCACTTTGATTCTCATCACCTGGAAAGAAACCGCGGTATAACTATTTTTTCAAAACAGAATCCTTTTATCCTCGGCGAGAAAAACTTTACTCTTGTGGATACTCCCGGTCACGTGGATTTTTCTGCGGAAATGGAGAGAACGCTTGGAGTTCTTGATTATGCTGTTCTTGTTCTTGACGGCACAAGCGGTGTCCAGAGTCACACGGAAACTATCTGGAGACTTCTTGAGGAATATAATATTCCTGTTTTTATTTTTGTGAACAAGGCAGACAGAGATGGTTTTGACAAAGCGTCTCTTATGGAAGAAATTACGGGAAGACTCAGCTCATCCTGTGTTGATTTTACGCAGGAAAGAGATGACTTTGAAGAAGAAATTTCAATGATAAGCGAGGAAATGCTGGAGGCTTTTCTGAATGGAAACAGTGATGAAAATTTCATAAAAGGTGAAATTACAAAAGCCGTTTCGGAAAGAAGCCTTTTCCCGTGCTTCTTCGGCTCTGCTCTGATGGACGATGGTGTTGACAAGCTTCTTGAGGGCATAGAAAAATATACTGAGTGTAAAAATTATCCTGACACATTCAGCGGACGGGTGTATAAGATTCTTCACGACAGTCAGGGAAACCGTGTTAGTTTTATGAAAGTGACGGGTGGCACGGCAAAGGTAAAAATGTCTGTGGGCGATGAGAAAATCGATACGCTGAAAATCTATTCGGGGGAGAAAAGTGAGGCAGTTAAAGAAGTTACGGCCGGATGCGTCTGTGCTGTGACAGGTCTCAGCAGGGTTTCGGCAGGTGAAACTGTTGATTCGGACGGAGTGGCAGACACTTCGGGAATGAAGCTGAATCCTCTTCTCTCTGCACAGGTTATAATTTGCGACGGCACCGACATACACACCGCGTACAGAAAGTTGAGTATAATCGGAGAAGAGCTGCCTGAGCTGTCTGTTCATATTTCAGGCTATACTGATGAAGAACAGATTCAGATAAGAGTAATGGGCAGGATTCAGCTTGAAATTCTCAAAGCGCTTGTCAGTGACCGTTTCGGTATGGACATAGATTTCGGACCTTGCAGAATCCTTTATAAGGAAACAATTGCTTCGCCCGTTATGGGCTACGGACACTATGAGCCTTTGCGTCACTACGCGGAAACACAGCTTCGCATTGAGCCCGGAGAGAGGGGCAGTGGAGTTACAATAGAAAACGAATGTAGTCTTGAAGTGCTTGATTCAAATTTTCAGCATCTTATCCTGACTCATATCAGGGAAAAGGAGCATATAGGAATTCTGACAGGCTCACCTCTGACAGATGTGAAAATTATTCTTACGGCAGGTCGTTCACATCTCAAACACACAGAGGGAGGCGATTTCCGAGAAGCGACCTATCGGGCAATAAGACAAGGTCTTGAAAAAGCAGAAAATGTTCTCCTTGAGCCTTATTATGCTTTTGTCCTGCGTGTGCCCGTAGGTCTTGTGGGCAGAGCGATTTCCGATATTCAGAAAATGAACGGAGAATTTATGTCTCCCGAAATGACGGAAACAGAAGCCATAATCAAAGGCTCGGGGCCTGTTTCGGAATTTATGAATTATCCTGAAGAGGTTATGTCCTACACTTCGGGAAAAGGTGTGATTTCCATGAGGGAAAATGGATACCGTCCTTGCCATAACGCTCAGGATGTGATAGAAAAAATCGGCTACGAAAAGGAACGGGATATGGAAAACACTTCATCTTCAGTTTTCTGTTCACACGGTGCAGGGTTTGAAGTGAAATGGTACGATGTGGATAATATGAGGCATATAAAGTAAAAAATGTCACTCTGTTAAAGAAAAAAGTCATTCTACCAACGGTAGGGTGACTTTTATTACGAACGGATTTATACTTTTGTCAGAAAACGAAAATCAAAGGAGGTTTTCTTATGAAAGTAAAAGTCAAACTAAAAGGAGGCATCATTATGGACACTGTCATTACGGGCAGATTTATTTCTGAATTGAGAAAGGAAAAAGGACTGACTCAGGCGGAATTAGCAGAGAAGCTTAATGTAACAGATAAGGCTGTTTCAAAATGGGAGACAGGCAGAAGTGCACCTGATGTGTCGCTACTTATTCCTCTGTCAGAAATCCTTGCGGTTACCGTTACAGAGATTTTAAAAGGTGAAAAAATCAGTACAGAAGTTTTGCCCGAGGCAAGTAATGAGGTGATTGTAAAAGCAATTAAGGAGAAAAAACATATCAGTAAACGGTTTTTGTTGATTGCAGGAATTATAATATTTGTGTTAATCTGTCTTAAGGCACTTTCATATCCTGCGAGTCACTTTTTAAATTCTGTTACTCCAAATGACGACATTGATATTTCGGAAAAAACAGAACAATATATAGATAATTATTATGAAGAAGAACATAAAAGTATGGGAAAACCGGGAGAATATATAGAAACTTACGGCGAAAACGGAGAAAATTTAAAAATTATAAAAAGGGTAGAAAAAGATGATCTTTATTTCTTCCTTATGCAAAGCGAAACAAGAAAAGTTATGGCAATTTTTGAAAAAGATAAAATCTTCAACGGCAGAATTTATCTTTCAAATTTTCATGATTTTACCGAACACCCTGATAAAATTTTTCACTGGATTGGTGATACGAATCCTCGGAGTAAAGAAGAAGGCAAAACATTTGATGTCCATTACGGGTACGACATAAAGGATAAGGAATATGATTATACTTACCATGGAGTCAGATATACAAAGAAAATAGAAAACGGAATTGTTTTTGAAGTGTTTGTGGACAGCAAGGTAAAAGGTGAGGATACACATGCGCGACTTGTCCATTACAAAATTTTGGACTAATAAAACGAATTTGTAAGCAAATATTTCATAAAAAAGACCTTGTCGGAAGACAAGGCCTTTTTTGGGTGGAGCATAGCGGAATCGAACCGCTGACATTTTGCTTGCGAAGCAAACATTCTACCAACTGAATTAATGCCCCGTTTTTATTTTGAAAAGTATAACGGTCTGTCCAAAGTAAGGACAGACCGTGTTTCTGTTTGGCTTATTAAAGAAGACTTGCTGCTGCTTCGTCTACGAAGAATGTAACATTCTTATGTGTCTGGAGAATTGAAGCGGGGCACTGGGGTGTAACTTCACCGTTAACTGCTGCTGCGATTGCTTTAGCTTTAGCTTCGCCTGTTGCGATAAGAACAATTTCTTCTGAACGCATAATGCTGCCGATACCCATTGTCATAGCATATCTGGGCATAGCCTGTTCGCCGAAATATTTCTGGTTGCTGTCGATTGTGCTCTGTGTGAGAGTAACCTTGAAAGCTTCATCTGTGAATTCGTCTGCAGGTTCGTTGAAGCCGATGTGACCGTTTGTACCGATGCCGAGAATCTGAACCTTGATTCCGCCTACTGCCTTGATTGCCTCAGCGTATCTTGCGCTTTCTGCATCATAGTCTTCTGCGTTGCCGTCGAGGAAGTTGATGTTTTCAGCCTGTACATCGATTTTGTCGAAAAGGTTTTCGTGCATAAATGTGTGGTAGCTGTTTTTGTCGTCAACGGGAAGGTCGCAATATTCGTCAAGGTTGAAAGTTTTCATATCCTTGAAAGAAATATTGCCTTTATTAAATTCGCTTACTATGTATTCATAAGTGGGGACAGGTGATGCACCTGTTGCAAAGCCGATTGCACAAGAGGGCTCGTCTGCAACTCTCTTGATGATAATTCTGCCCACAGCTTCTGCAATTTCTTCTGCTGTTTTATAAACCATTACTTTCATATTTCTGCCTCCTGAAATTTTGATATGAAGATTATACCATATTCTGAAAAAATTTTCCACTGAATAAGAAAAAATAAGAAAATTTTTGAAAAATACACAAAAAACCATATTTTTGGACTGGTAGAGTCCCATTTTTGGGACTAAAAAGAACACAAAAACGAACATTTGTGTTGACAAATAAAAATTTTGTGCTATAATGGTGACATAAAGAACAAATGTTCAACATAAGATTACATAAATGAAAGGAAGTTTTTACTATGTCATTTTTCTTAACTTTTTCAATCTATTTCGGAATCGCATTCGCAATCGCTTTAATCGTGGGTTACTTTTATGAGAAAGAGCTTGTTGAGGCTGAAAGAGTCATCGTCAAATACATCAAGCTTAAAATCAAAGCTCATAAAGCAGGGATGTCAGTTGAAGAATATGTTGATAATCTTAAAGCTCAAAAAAGACAGAGAGCAGCACAGCAGACTTCAGGTATTATCAATTTCAATGACTATGTAGCATAATTCCGGAGAAAAAACGCCGTCAACACCGAAAAAGTGTTGACGGCAATTTTTATGTTAAATTTTAAAATCTTCGAAAGTGTATTCGGGAAGTTGCGGTGCAGTTCTGGGTTTGCGTCGAAGAGGGTCATATTTAAATGAACGGCATTTGTAATCGGGCTGCATAACGCCCTTTTTGTAGCAGAGAATCATATCGCTGTCTTCAGCCTTTTTACCGTGGGCACAGATTGCACAGCAATAGTCTGCTTTTGTTATTGTTCTCTGTTTTTTGTCCACTTTATTCACTCCTAAATTTCGTCTGACTTATTTTAACACATTTTTTTATGACTATCAAGGTCTAAAATGAAAATTATACACATCAGGAGAAGTCCTGCTGCGGCAGGGGCGCTGACGGCAAAGGTTCTGGCAACTACGTCTGTGCCCGAGGAAAACACTGAGGTCTCACAGGGGAAAATTTTCAGAAGGGCTGCAGTTATGAGTGCTGAAAGTCCTGCGTGAAAAAGCCGTGAGCAAAAGAAGAATTTCATTTTCAGACCGATTCTGATTATGTATGGAAGAATCTGACAATGAACGCAGAGTCCGCTCCAACCGATAACAAAGACAAGGTGTGCAGGGTTTTTCGTGCGGGACATTTCTTTGCAACCTGATGAAACCTCGGAAAATATTTTTACGATTGATGAAAAGGTTTCGTTATCTGTTGTGCCTGAAATTATGTTTGTAAGGCAGGAAAACAGAAGAAGCCATCCGCAGATGAGAAGCATATTTTTCGAGCCTGAATAAACTGATGCGACAAAAGCCTCTGAGAGAGAGGGTTTTTCTGTTTCATGTGTGCTTTCTTCATATGGGGAACAGGGGAGAAAAAGTTTCGTGAAGAATGCAATCAGAAGTGAGGACAGTGAAAGAGAAATAAACATAATAATTCCTGCTCTGACGGAGTCAAGATACATACTTCCCACTGCTCCGATTACGAAAGCAGGTCCTGCGTTTACAGATGAAAGTGCGATTCTTTTTGCTTCGTTCTGTGTGATTTTATTTTTTGAATAGAGCTCTGATGCAAGTGAGCATCCGGCAGGGAAGCCGCTGAAAAGTCCGAATAAAATCGTGCTTCCCGTTTTTCCCGAACAGCCGAAGATTTTTCTGAAAAATTTATCTGTTTTTTCTCCGGAAAAATCAATTGCTCCGCTTAGCTCAGCAAAGGAAGAAACAACAAGAAAGGGAAAAAGTGACGGCACCATTGTCCCTGCCGAAATTTCAAGACCTTTTCTGATTCCCTCAGAAGAAAGAAGAGGAAATTTCATCAGCAGCACTGCGAAGACAACAGAAATAGTCAGAGACAAAAAGAAGGTTATGTTTTTATTTTTTATGATATGTTTCAAAGTTATCACCTGTAAATCATATGAATATAAAAAGAAATTTAAACATAATTTTTTATATAAAAGGAGAGATGAGTATGGGTGATAAAAAACAGATTATCAGAGAAAAAATTGCAGAGGAAATAGGTATTCCCAAAACAATGGTGGAGGGCTTCAACCACATTGAACTGTTCGGGAACCGTGAAGCGATTGTCAATGAGTGCCGCGGAATTCTTGAATATTCGGAAAACAGAATAAAACTGAATCTGGGCAGGATTTCCGTTCTGTTCACGGGAAGTGATTTGTGTATGAAAGAATACGGCTCATCATACGCATCTGTTTCGGGAGATATTATGACTGTGGAATTTGTCTGAGGTGGAAGAATGTTCTGGGAAAGATTTCTGCGATTTTTAAAGGGCTATGTTGAATTCCGTGCAGTGGGCGGTTTCCCCGAAAGGTTTATAAATCTCTGCGCTGCAAACAGAATAAGTGTTCAGGAAATCAGGATATGCGGGGATACAATCACCGCATTTGTTTCCCCGAAGGATTATTCCAAAATCAGAAAAGCAGGAAAGAAATCAGGAATGAAGATTCGTATTATACGAAAGACGGGACTTCCTTTTTTTCTGAGAAAAAACAGAATGCGTTCGGGACTTGTTATAGGATTGTTTCTGATGATAATAATAAATTCTTTTCTTTCACAAAGAATATGGATTGTGAATGTTTCCGGGAATGAAAATATACCGTCGGAAGAAATCGCTTCTGCTTTCGGGGAACTGGGAGTCAGAACGGGTGTAAAAAAGAAAAGTCTGAATGTAAAAGAAAAAGCGTCACAGGCTCTCAGCAGTATGGACAGCCTGATGTGGTGTGCTGTTAATATCGACGGTTGCAGAGCAGACATTGAGGTCAAGGAGCAGGTAAAAAAGGAAATTGAAATCAAGGATGAAACTCCCTCAAATATTGTTGCGGCAAAATCGGGGCAGATAAGACTGATTGAGTGTTTTCTCGGCACACCGGTCACAGAGGTGGGCAGCGCAGTTGAAAAAGGTGATGTCCTTGTCAGCGGTGCAGTGATAAACAAAGATGAGAGCGTAAACTTTTACTGTGCAGAGGCAAATGTGTGGGCAGCAACGGAAAATGAGGTCAGTGTTTCGGCGTTCCGTAATCGGGAAATGAGAATTTATAAAAGACCCCGCGAGAAAAAAACCGTAAGCTTTTTCGGCGTTGTTTTTCCGGTGAATTTTATTATTTCTCCGAAAGGTGAATACAGCATTTCGGAAAACGAAGATTTTTTGATGGCAGAAAACTGTAAGCTTCCTCTGGGAATAATAACAAAGAGATATGCTCCCTTTGAAAGAAAGAATGTGACGATGTCCGAATCTTCTCTCAGGCTGATGTGCGCGGAGGAGTATTTCAGAAAAATTGATGAGAATTTCGATAATGTTCAGATTCTGAGTATGCATTCGGAAATGAAATCAGACGAAAAATACTTATCTCTTGTGTCGGTTTTTGAGTGTATCGAAAGTATAGGGCAGTGTGTGGAGATGGATTTGAAAACAGAGGAATGACAGAGAAAAAAGTACAATATTTTTTGAAAAATTTCAAGAAATATAGTGACATATAAAACTGAAAATGTTATAATAGAACTGAATAAGAAATTGTACGGAGGTTTAATTTTGTACGAACAGATTATTAATGTTGACAGAATGGAACAGGCAGTGAGTCTGTTCGGAAGTTTTGATGAAAATATAAAAATGATAGAAAATGAGTTTTCCGTTGCCGTTGTGAGCCGAGGAAGTGAACTGAAGGTTACGGGCGAAGCTGAAAATGTTTCAAAGGCATCAAAGGCGATTAACGGACTTCTCACCCTGATAAATAAGGGAGAAACATTGTCTGAACAGAACATCAGATATGTGATTTCTCTTGTGGGTGAGGGTAATGAGGACAAGCTTGAGAGTATGTCCTCGGACTGCATCTGCATATCTGCAAAAGGAAAACCCATAAAACCCAAAACTCTCGGTCAGAAAAGATATACTCAGGCCATAAGAGATAACACAATTGTTTTCGGCGTGGGTCCTGCAGGTACGGGTAAAACCTATCTGGCAGTGGCTATGGCAGTGACAGCTTTCAGACAGAAGCAGGTCAACAGAATCATTCTCACAAGACCTGCCGTTGAAGCGGGTGAAAAACTGGGTTTCCTTCCCGGAGACCTGCAACAGAAGGTTGACCCGTATCTGAGACCTCTTTACGATGCTCTTTTTGATATGCTCGGAGCGGAAAGCTTTCAGAAATATCAGGAGAGAGGTGCAATTGAGGTAGCTCCCCTTGCTTATATGCGAGGCAGAACACTTGATGACAGTTTCATCATTCTTGACGAAGCACAGAACACAACAAGGGAACAGATGAAGATGTTCCTTACGCGTCTCGGATTCAATTCAAAAATGGTTATCACAGGCGACGTTACTCAGGTTGACCTGCCTGACGGCAAAAAATCAGGTCTTGTTGAGGTTATCAGAATTCTTAAAAATATAAAAGATATTGACACTGTCCGTTTCAGCGACAAGGATGTTGTAAGACACAGACTTGTTCAGGACATTGTAAAGGCTTACGAGAAAAGTGAGCAGCGAAATTAAAAGAAAGGGTGTAGTGGATGAAGGAAAGAGGAAAGGTTAAAGTAATTATCAGCAACGATCAGAGGGTGCATAAGATTCCTACGGGAATTCATCTTCTTGTAAGACAGTGTTGTATCGCAGTTCTTACAATGGAAAATCTTCTGTCACCGGCTGAAATCAGCGTAAGGTTTGTGGACAATGAAGAAATTCACAGACTTAACAGAGAATACAGAAATGTTGACCGACCCACAGATGTTCTGTCTTTCCCTCTGGGTATTGACGGCGTTTATGACATCAACAAAGACACAGGTGCACAGATGCTGGGTGATATTGTAATCTCTCTTGAAAAGGCTATGGAACAGGCTGATGCTTACGGTCATTCCCTGAGAAGAGAGGTTGCTTTCCTGACAGTTCATTCAATGCTTCACCTTTTAGGATATGACCACGAAAACGGTGGCATTGAAGCTGTACATATGAGAGAAAAAGAGGAAACTGTTCTCACACAGTTGGGTCTCAAGAGAAACGGCAGCTATTATATGGGTGATGAATAAGCTATGAAGGGTTTGTTGAAAAGCTTTGTATATGCAGGAAAAGGTATTATATGGTGCCTGAAAAATGAGAGAAATATGAGAGCTCATTTTTCTCTTTGCGTTTACATGTACGCATATCTGCTCATTTATGATTTCTTTGAGCTGACAAAGGTTGAGTGGGCTGTGATTCTGCTTTGCAACGCTCTTGTTTTTTCTCTGGAGATTGTCAACACTGCTATCGAAAAAGCAGTGGATCTGGCCACAGAAAAGAAACACCCTCTTGCGGAAATTTCAAAGGATGCGGCAGCAGGTGCAGTTCTTGTATCCGCGTTGTTTTCCGTCGCGGTAGGGCTTGTTATTCTTCTTCAGCCTGAAGCTTTCCGTCAGATGGCAGAATACTATAAGGACAGAATTTATCTGCTTGTGATTCTCGCTATCAGTCTTGTTCTCACATTTGTATTTATAATCAAGGGTTTCCCTAAAATCAAAAAATAAAATTCAGCCGTATTGGCCGAGTGGTCTGTACGGCTTTTTTTCAGGAGTAAAATAATGAAAACTAAAACAGCTTTTATTGCAATTGTAGGTTCTCCCAATGTGGGCAAATCCTCAATACTCAACAAAATGATCGGCCAGAAAATTGCTATTGTTTCAAACAAGCCTCAGACAACGAGAACGAAAATTGTGGGTGTGCTGACCCAGGATGAAACACAGCTTGTCTTCACTGACACTCCCGGTTTCCACAGACCCCACAACAAGCTTGGTGAGAAAATGGTAAAGGCAGTCAGCGACAGCATTTCAGGTGTTGATGCTTGTCTTTTCGTAATTGAGCCTAAAGGCGAACTTCGTCCTGCAGAGCTGGAGCTTATTGAAAAATTCAAGAAAGAAAAGATGCCTGTGATTCTCGCAATCAACAAGGTGGACACTCTCAGCGATAAAACAGAGCTGATGGCAAGAATTATGGAAATGTCAAAGCTTTATGATTTCTCTGCAATTGTGCCTGTATCTGCTCAGAACGGTTCTAATATCAGAGAGCTTATAGATGAATTGAAGGCACTTGCTTTTGAATCAATCCACTTTTTCCCTGATGACACTCTCACTGACCAGCCTGAAAGAGTTATTGCGGCGGAAATCATAAGAGAAAAAATTCTCAGAAGAATGAACAAGGAAGTTCCTCACGGTATTGCTGTGAGCGTTGAAAAAATGAGAGAAAGACCCGGCACAGACCTTATGGATATTGAAGCGATTATCTATTGTGAAAAGGAAAGCCATAAGGGTATGATTATCGGAAAAAAAGGCGAAACGCTTAAAACTATTTCCACAAGAGCGAGGGAAGATATGGAAAAATTCTTCTCTTGCAGAATCAATCTTCAGTGCTGGATCAAGGTGAAAGAAGACTGGAGAAACAGAGAAGGTCTGATTCACAACTTCGGTCTCGATAACGAATAACAAAAGAAAAAATTTCCACTGAGTATTTTCGCTTTTTCTGCAGAAATTATTTGCAGGAGGCGAAGCAAATGGACAGAAACGAAATGTTGTGGAATAAATTTGTGCTCAGTGGAAAGGTTGACGATTATCTGAATTACTGCACAGACAAAAAAAGAAAGGAAAAGGCTGAACCCGATGAACACAGACGGTCTGATAATCAGAGAGAAAAGCTCAGGTGAGCAGAACAGGACAGTTACTGTTCTCACGCGTTCCTCGGGGCTTGTGAGAGCCTATGTTTACGGCGCAAAAAAAATCAGCTCACGCACAGGCGCTGCAACTCAGCTTTTTGCTTTTTCCGATTTCGGTATTGCCGAGAAGCAGGGTTCTTACATAATTGAGGCGGCAAAGCCTAAAGAGGTTTTTTTCAACCTGAGAAATGATGTAAAGAAAATTGCTCTTGCCCAGTATTTTGCAGAGCTGTGTGAATGTCTTGTGCCTGAAAAAGAGGACAGTGAGGAATATCTGAAGCTTATGCTAAATTCCCTTATGCTCCTGATGAATGATAAGCGTCACGAGAAACTTATCAAATCCGTTTTCGAGCTTTCCATACTATCTCTCAGCGGCTATATGCCGAATATTGTTGCTTGTGAGGAATGCGGAAAATATGAAGATGAATATATGTTTTTTGATACGATGAACGGAAATATCTTCTGCTCACATTGTGTCGGTTCGGGAATCAGAGTGCCGATGAGTGTTATTTCTGCAGTGAGATATATCGTTCTCAGCGACAGACAGAAAATTTTTAATTTTAATCTTAATGAGTCAAGTCTTGAAGCTTTATCCGTACTGACGGAAAAATATACTCTGTCTATTCTGCAGAGAAATTTCAGGACTCTTGATTTTTATCACATATTATGAAAGGTAAGGTGTTAAGGATATGAAATTCAGACAAAGGGACCTTAATGCCCTCGAACTGCCGAAAGTTCTTGAAATGCTCAGTGAACATACAGCCTGTCCCGATGCAAGGGAGACGGCGTTATCTCTTAAACCTGAAACTTCTCTGAAAATGGCAGAGGCACTTCTTAATCAGACAAGAGATGCACATATGCTCCTTGCACGTTTCGGCGGTCCTGCTTTCGGAGGACTTAAGAATGTAAACAACGCTCTGAGCCGTGCAGATGCGGGAAGTGTTCTGAATATGAAAGAGCTTCTCGATATTGCGTCGGTGCTTCACGTTATCCGTTCAATCGTTACGTGGAGAAGTACGAATTCAGGTGTTGACACAGTTCTTGATGTTTATTTTGATGCGCTCAGCCCCAACAAATTTCTGGAGGATGCAATTACAAATGCCATTGTTTCAGAGGAAGAGGTCAGCGACAATGCGTCACCGCTTCTGCAGACTATCAGAAGAAAAATAAGACATCAGGAATCAAACATAAGAGAAAAACTTGATAAACTTATCCGTTCATCAGGTAATCAGAAATATCTTCAGGAAAACATTATCACTATGCGTAACGGCAGATTTGTCGTGCCCGTAAAGAATGAGCACAGAGGAGAAATCGCAGGTCTTGTTCACGACACATCCTCTTCGGGTGCTACTGTTTTCATTGAACCTGCCGCAGTTGTTGAAGCAAACAATGAAATAAAAGTTCTTCAGTCTCAGGAAAGAGATGAAATTGAAAGAATTCTTGCAGAGCTTTCTGCACAGTGCGGAGAGTTTGCAAACACAATAAAAAACAGTTATGAGTGTGCAGTTGAACTGAATGTTATTTTTGCAAAAGCTCAACTGGCTTATAGAATGAATGCATCTGTGCCTCTTCTCAATGATGAGGGAATTATCGAGCTTAACAATGCGCGACATCCCCTTATTCCCAAGGAAAGAGTTGTGCCCGTAAATATCAGACTGGGTGATGATTTTGATACGCTTGTAATTACCGGCCCCAATACGGGTGGTAAAACCGTTTCAATAAAGACGCTGGGTCTTATGTCACTTATGGCTATGTGCGGACTTATGCTCCCCGTTTCTGACAGAAGCCGTGTGTCTGTCTTTGATAGTGTACTTGCAGATATCGGTGACGAGCAGAGCATTGAGCAGTCGCTTTCAACATTCAGCGCACATATGACAAATATCATTGAAATTCTGAAAATTGCAGACGGGAAAAGCCTTGTGCTTATTGACGAATTAGGTGCAGGTACTGACCCCATAGAGGGTGCGGCACTTGCTACATCCATACTTGAAAAACTGCATCTTCTGGGAGCAAAGGTAGGCGCTACAACGCACTATGCAGAGCTGAAATCTTATGCTGTCGACACTCCCGGCGTTGAAAACGGTTCCTGCGAATTTGATGTTGCAACCCTTAGACCGACTTACAAGCTTCTTATTGGTGTGCCCGGTAAATCAAATGCTTTTGCTATTTCCGAAAAATTAGGAATGACTGCAGATATTGTGGAAAGAGCAAAAGAACTTGTGGACACCGAAAGCACACGCTTTGAAGATGTTTATGACAAACTTGAAGCAACACGCAAGGCGATGGAGGACGAGCGTGAAAGCGCGTCACAGCTTCTTGCTGAAGCCGAGAGAATGAAAGCAGAGCTTGTAAGACAAAAGGAAGAAATGGCATCTCTTCGCGAAAAAGAAATGGAAAAGGCGAAAGGTGAGGCTGCGAGAATCGTTGAGGGTGCAAGAAGAGAATCTTATGCACTCCTTGCACAGATAGATGAACTGAAAAAAGAGCAAAAGAAGACAAAGGATGCTGCTGACCTTGCGAGAAGAGCCCGTTCAGCGATGAAGAGGGGTATGGAAGCTCTGGATAGCGCAGCAGACCCTGTTATGAATCTTGCTCAGGACGAGAACTATGTTCTCCCCAGAGAGCTTAAAATCGGCGACGGTGTGGTGATTGCGAGTCTGGGAAAACAGGCAGAAGTCACTTCCCTTCCTGATAAAAAGGGAGAGGTTGGTGTTGTTGCAGGTGCAATCAAAACACGTGTTCACATTTCTGACCTGAGACTTGTTGAAAAACAGGTAACAAAGAAAGCGTCTCCCAAGAGAAGCGGCAGTTCAAACTTTGAAGCGAGAAGCACTGCAAAGGCTGAAACGAAGGTTGATCTGAGAGGTATGACTGCCGATGAGGCACTTATGACTCTTGACAGATATATCGACACGGCTTACCGTCTGGGTATTTCTGAATTTACAGTTGTTCACGGCAAGGGCACGGGTGTTCTTCGCAGTGCCGTTCAGCAATATCTTAAGGGTAACTCTTTCATAAAGTCCTACCGTCTTGGTGTTTACGGCGAGGGTGAAAATGGTGTTACAATTGTTCAGCTTAAATAATGGTTAATTAAAAAGAAGGTTGTCAGCGTTCGGACAACCTTTTTTTATGTATTTTTTAATAAACATTGACGAAAAAACGAATAATTGGTATAATATAACAAATAACTTTTCAGGAGGTATTTTTATGGCTGAAAAAAGAAGTAGCTTTACAGGCAAAATCGGTTTTGTTCTTGCAGCTGCAGGTTCAGCGGTAGGTCTTGGCAACATCTGGCGTTTTCCATACCTTGCTGCTAAATACGGCGGAGGTATTTTCCTTCTTGTCTATATTGCTCTTGCGGTTACTTTCGGTTTCGCTCTTATGTGCGCAGAAATTGCAATCGGCAGAAAAACAGGTCTTAGCGCAATCGGAGCATACAAAAAACTCGATAAGAGATTTGGTTTTGTAGGTTGGTTGGGAGCAATTGTTCCTGCAATTATTCTTCCCTATTATTGCGTAATAGGCGGATGGGTTTCAAAATATCTTTATGTGTTCGTTGCGGGTGGCGCAGCTGATGCGGCACACGACGGATATTTTGACACATTCATCACACAGCCCGTGGAGCCTATCGGATGGTTTTTGCTTTTCCTCGGCATTACGGCACTTATTGTTCTTCTGGGTGTTGAAAAGGGTGTTGAAAAAGTCAGCAAGGTTATGATGCCCATACTTGTTGCATTGACGATTTTTGTTGCAATTTATTCAATGACTCTTCCCGGTGCTATGGAGGGCGTTAAATATTACTTCACTCCTAACATCAAGGACCTTTCAGTGAACACTTTCCTTGCTGCTATGGGTCAGCTCTTCTATTCAATGTCACTTGCTATGGGTATTATGATTACCTACGGCTCCTATATGAAGAAAGATGTGTCTATCGAAAAATCTGTAAGACAGATTGAAGTTTTCGACACAGGTATCGCTTTCCTTGCAGGTCTTATGGTTATTCCCGCTGTTTTCGCTTTCTCCGGCGGTGACAAGGATGCTCTCGGCAAGGGCCCCGGACTTATGTTTGTTACTCTTCCTAAGGTTTTTGACGCTATGAAGGGCGGAACAATCGTAGGTATTGTTTTCTTTGTGCTTGTTCTTTTTGCAGCACTTACATCTTCTATTTCTCTTATGGAAACAGTTGTTTCAATCGTAAGAGATAAGCTGGGCTGGAACAGAAAAGTTACCTGCCTCGTGGTTTTCATCGGATGTATTGTCCTCGGCGTTCCCTCTGCTCTCGGTTACGGAACATGGGCAGATATCAAGCTGTTCGGTATGGCATTCCTTGATTTCTTTGATTTTGCAAGTAACAGTGTGCTGATGCCCATAGTTGCTCTTCTGACCTGTATCTTTGTCGGCTATGTCCTCAAACCTAAGGCACTCATCGAAGAAATGGAAATCGGAGGCAAGTTCAAGGCTAAAACCCTCTTCACAATTGTTATTAAATATGTGGCTCCGATTTTTATCGTGCTGATTCTTGCTTCGTCAATTCTTGATGCGCTGGGAATTATGAAAATCTAAAGCAAATAAACTCTGCCACTCTCAGAGGATAATCTGAGGGTGGCGTTTTTTGTGTATTTTTATAAAATAATGAGTTAGTAAAACCTAACCGATTGACAAAGTGACGAAAATTAAAAATCAGCAGAAAATTATTGACTTTTTTAACGGATTTTATTATCATATATATGTAGTTAGCTTATACTAACTCAGAAACTTCTCATTATGGGAGATGAAAAAATGAGAACTTTGAAAGATGCGAAAATCGGCTCAACCGTAAAGGTTGTTAAGCTTCACGGTGAAGGGGCAATAAAGCGCAGAATTATGGATATGGGAATCACAAAGGGCGTTGAAATCTATGTCCGTAAGGCAGCACCTCTCGGCGACCCTATCGAAGTGATGGTCAGAGGATATGAGCTTTCACTGAGAAAAGCAGACGCAGAAATGATAGAAATTGAGAAATAAGCTTAGCCGAAACGAAGAAAGGAAATGTAAATGGATTTAAAAATTGCACTTGCAGGTAACCCCAACTGTGGAAAGACAACTTTGTTCAATATTCTCACAGGCTCAAACCAGTATGTAGGAAACTGGCCGGGCGTTACGGTTGAGCATAAAGAGGGCAAACTGAAAAAATACGAGGATGTAATCATAACCGACCTTCCTGGTATTTATTCTCTTTCCCCCTATACTCTTGAAGAGGTTGTTGCAAGAAATTATCTTGTAGGCGAAAGACCCGATGCAATACTCAACATTGTTGACGGCACAAACCTTGAGAGAAATCTTTATCTGACCACTCAGCTTATGGAGCTTGGTATTCCGGTTGTTATAGCCATAAATATGATGGATATCGTCAGAAAAAAAAGCGACACGATTGATACTGAAAAGCTGGGACTTAAGCTCGGCTGTAAGGTAGTTGAAATTTCTGCACTTAAGGGCGATGGTGTTTTTGAAGCGGCAGAGGCTGCAATTCTTGCGGCGAAGAGCAAAAAGATGGAGCCCTCTCACATTTTCTCAGGTGAAGTTGAACACGCACTTGCTCACATCGAGGAAGCAACCGTACATAATATGCCTCTTACTCAGCAGAGATGGTATGCAATAAAAATATTTGAACGTGACAGCAAGGTTATTGAACAACTGAGAATTGACAAGGATATTGTTGAACATATAGAAAAGGATATTGTTCATGTGGAAACAGAGTTTGACGATGACGCAGAAAGTATCATCACAAACGAGAGATATCTTTATATTGACAGAATTCTCAAGGGCTGTTATGACAAGAAAAGCCTCGGCAGACTTTCTACTTCTGATAAAATCGACAAGGTACTTACAAACAGAATGCTTGCACTTCCCATATTTGCACTTATTATGTTCCTCGTTTATACGCTGTCGATAGGCACGATAGGCGACTGGACAGTTGCTTTTATGAATGACGGCCTTTTCGGCTCGTTCAGTGAAATGGCGGCATCGGGAGACCTTCCTGCATTTATGGCAAACTGGCTCAGCGTACCCGAGCTTCTTGATAAGGTTCTTCTTACAAAGGACGGCTCATCTGTAATTGTGCCGTGGCTTTACAGCCTTATTCAGGACGGTATTGTAGGCGGCGTAGGTGCGGTTCTCGGTTTCGTACCTCAGATGCTTGTGCTTTTCCTGCTTCTCTCTCTTCTGGAAGATTGCGGATATATGTCAAGAGTGGCATTTATTATGGACAGACTTTTCAGAAAATTCGGTCTCTCGGGGAAAAGCTTTATTCCGCTTCTTGTGGGATCCGGCTGCAGTGTTCCCGGAATTATGGCTTCGCGTACAATTGAACAGGAACGCGACAGAAGAATGACGATTATGACAACTGCGTTTATTCCCTGCGGTGCAAAAATGCCTTTGGTAGGTATGATTGCAGGAGCACTTTTCGGCGGAAATGCTTTTATTGCAACATCTGCATATCTGATTGGTATATGTGCTGTTGTTATTTCAGGTCTGATACTCAAAAAGACAAAGCCTTTCTCAGGCGACGCAGCACCGTTTGTTATGGAGCTTCCGTCATATCATCTTCCCGTAGCATCAAATGTTCTGAGAACAACGGGGGAAAGAGGATGGTCATTCGTCAAACGCGCAGGTACGGTTATCCTTGCAGCGAGTGTGGTAATCTGGGTGCTTAACAGTATTTCTTTCACAGGCGGAGTTCACTATGTAGCCGACGGAGAAAATTCAATTCTCAACGCTCTCGGAAGCATCCTTGCAGTTGCTTTTGTTCCCCTCGGTTTCGGAAAATGGCAGGCAGCTGTTGCCACAATTCTCGGACTTGTGGCAAAGGAAGAGGTTGTCGGCGTTTTCGGTGCACTTTCATCAATGGGCGAAACAGACTATGTGAGTATGGGTCTTGAATTTTTTGAAGGAAACAAACTCTCAGGATATTCTTTTATGGTATTCAATCTTCTTTGTGCACCTTGTTTCGCAGCGATGGGCGCCATAAAGAAAGAAATGAACAGTGCAAAATGGACAGCAGCGGCTATCGGTTATATGACTCTTTTTGCATATGTCATTTCGCTTATTATATATCAGTTCGGCGTTTTCTTCTCAACGGGAGTTTTCACTGTCTGGACGGGAGTTGCAATTGTTTTCCTTGCGCTACTTCTGTATATGATTTTCAGAAAAAACAGATACGAAACAAAAGCTCTTAAGAAATAAGGAGAAACTTTATGAATTGGCAGACAATTGTTGTAGGAATGATTGTTGCGGCAGTTTTTGTGGCAATTATCGTCAAAGGAGCAATAAATAGAAAAAAAGGAAAAAGTTCTTGTGGTTGCGGCTCCTGCGGCGGATGTGCCAACAAAGAATTCTGCCACAACACAAAATAAAAAAAGCGGAAGTTATCTTTAAGGTGACTTCCGCTTTCTATTGATTTTATGACAAAAATATGGTTTAATATATTGTTGAAAGGAGAGGATGAAGTTGGTTAAAATTTTATCTGCATTTTTTGCTCTTGTTATATCACTTCTGCCATTCGGAGAAACACCTGAAAGAAGGTGCGACCCTGCGTATAACGGAACATTCATTCAGTCGTGGATGAGTTCTTACTGGGATGATGAGCGCTGGGCAGAAGAAGTTGAAAATATGAAAAGGGCAGGTATTGAATATCTGATTGTTCAGGATACTGCCAATCTTTCCGCAAGTGGTGCGTGGGAACTTTACTATCCTTCAGAGCTGGAAGTTTTTGCCGGAACTGAAACCCACAGCGACGTAATCGGCTCAGCCCTTAAGGCCTGTGAGGGTAGCGGAATCAAAGTTTTTGTGGGTCTTGCAATGTTTGATAACTGGTGGACCGAATCTGCTATCGGCAAAACATATCTTGATATCTGTTCTGTTATGGCGGATATGACAGAAGAAATTTCAGAAAAATACGAGGGCGTTTACGGTTTCTATTTCACTCCTGAAATCAGTAATGCAATCAATATGAAGTTGTCGCTGGGCAACATTATAAAAGGTCTTAACATTGTTATTGAGGCTATGCCCGAAGATAAACCCGTTATGATAAGTCCGTTCTACACGGAATATCTTTCTGTGCCGTCAGTTTTAGCCACAGAGAGTATGTGGACACAAATTGTGAATAAAGTCAACTTCCGTGACGGAGATATTATCGCTCCTCAGGACGCAGTCGGTGCACAGTGGATACAGGAATCGGATTTGGAAAAAGTATGGAAGATGTATCGTGTGGCAGTTGACACAAGCGAGAAAGATATCAGACTCTGGGCAAACTGTGAAAATTTTACTCTCGCAAGAGAGAAGAGTGTTATCAGCGGAATTTTTGTTCCTCACGCAACACTCAACAAAAACTCAGTTCCCTGTACGATTGACCGTTTTGCCCGTCAGCTTGATATAGCATCAAGATATTGCGAGAATATTATAACTTTCTCATATAACCATTATCATAGTCCGTCAGCGGTAAATTCTGCATTTGAGGAAACATATCTTGATTATGTGAACAATGGTTTTGTGGTGGAAAAAGATTGTCCCACAACTCCCGCAAATCTCGAAGAAAATGACGGTGTTCTCACCTGGGAAGAGTCAGAAGATAATTTCGGTATTTCTCATTATATTATTTACAGAAACGATAAAGAAGCAGGTTTTGTTGAAGCGGGTACTCTTCAATATGCCCCGGAAAAAGATGGCGAATATTCCATAGTGGCAGTTGACGCTGCGGGAAATGTTTCGGAAAGAGGTTATTTCTGATGAAAGAAAATTTTAAGAAAGCACTGAAATTGTTTGTGGTTTTTTTCAAAATCGGTGCGTTTACCTTTGGCGGTGGCTATGCTATGGTGCCCATCATTCAGTCAGAGGTTGCAGAAAAAAGAGGTTGGATAAAGAACGAAGACATTCTTGATATTCTTGCAATTTCCGAGTCAACACCCGGACCGATTGCAATCAATTCAGCCACATTTGTAGGATATCAGGTGGCAGGAGTTTTCGGGTCGGTTATGGCAACGCTGGGTGTTGTTCTTCCGTCACTTATAATAATTTCAGTTGTATCATATTTTTTCAAACAGTTTCTTACTTTCAAGGTCGTGAAATATGCTTTTATGGGAATCCGTGCAGGTGTTCTCGCTCTTATTGTGAAGGCTGCAAAAAATATGATGAAGGCTTGTCCGAAAAATGCAGTGGCGTACACAATCGTTGCTCTGGCATTTATACTGACTGTTGTTTTTGATATCAATGTATTTGCTGTTATCATCGGCAGTGCTGTAATGGGACTTGTTTATTCACTGCTTATGAATAAAAGAAAGGGGGAAGAGAAATGATTTTTCTTGAACTTTTTCTCACTTTCTTTAAAATAGGTGCGTTTACTTTTGGCGGAGGATATGCGATGCTTCCTCTTATTCAGTCAGAGGCGCTGAGCAACGGTTGGCTGACGATGGAGGAAATGATTGATTTTATCGCGGTCAGTGAATCTACACCCGGTCCTTTTGCAATAAATATGGCAACCTTTGTCGGTACACAGATGGGTAAAGAAGCACTCGGTATCGGCGGCGGAATTCTCGGTGCAGTATGTGCTACTCTCGGCGTTGTAATGCCCTCGTTTATTGTTATCCTCTGTGTTGCAAAATTCTATCAGAAATTCAAGGAAAACAAAATTGTTGCAGGTTGTCTCGGTGGACTGAAACCTGCTGCAATCGGTCTTATCTGTGGGGCAGTTTTCTCAATAGGCAAAACTGTTTTCTTCCCCGATTCGGTTGCACTTTCCGTAATGGCAAGTTATTCCTTTATTTTCTCTGCTCTCTTGTTTGCAGTTATGCTTTTCCTTGCACTGAAGAAAAAAATGAATCCGATTCTGATTATTGTCATTTCTGCAGCGACGGGAATCGGTGCAGGATATTTAGGGGAATATTTAGGTTGGTTATAATATATTATCGTCAAGGAGAATGATTATGGTTTTTTGGATAGTTTTTGCGTTGTGTATAGCTGTTACCGCGTTCTTTACAATCAGAAGAACAACAAAGGTGAATTACTCTGACCTCGCAATCAAGGTTGCGACAAGTTCGCTTTTTGTTGCAACAGGTATTGCTGCAATAATCAGTAACCCTGATGTTAATCTTACCTTTGCTCTGATGATTGTTATGGGCGGAGTCTTTGGTGTTCTCGGAGATATTTTTATAGAACTGAAATGGATTCAGAAAGAAAACAGCGATACTTTTTTAACTTTCGGTTTCGTTACCTTTATGATTCAGCATATTCTTCTGGTGGCAGCTGTTTTTATCCGTTACCCGATGTCACTTGTCAATGCTCTTATTTCTGTTACAGCACCGTTAGCAGTTCTGGTGCTTTCAGGTGTTATGACTAAAATCACAAAAATGGATATGGGCAAGTTTAAGATTATTGCCAACGCTTACGGTGCTATTGCATCTATGACTTTTTCTGTCGGATTTATGACTATGACAAATTACGGAATGGAAATGTCACAGATTCTTTTCTTCGCAGGTGGAGTGTCATTCTTTGTTTCGGACCTTGTTCTGAGTCAGATTTTCTTTACGGAAAAAGGTTGCACAAGACTGTTTGTTGTGCTCAATCACATCACATATTACGGTGCACAGATTCTGATTGCCGCATCACTTTTCTTTATGAAATAAAATTTTCAGCAAAAACTTTGCCGACTACCCTGAATCGGGTAGTCGGCATTAATTTTTTTATTTCAGATGTGCAGCAACATCACGGTCATAGTGACCTGTGTCAACATATGTATTTTGAGTCTGTATTTTTTCGCCCCATTTACGAGCGATTTCATCATATGAATCTGTCTTTATTTTTGCTCGTTCAAAGCCGTCGGCAGCACCCTTGAGGCACCAATCGCTTTCCCACATTCCGTGGTTGGCAGCTTTGTATGTCCAGAGGAACCAGCTGTAATCATATTTTTTAAGTGACTTGAAGCAGCCTTCCCAGGTTGTTTCCTGATGGGGATAGAATTCACCCATCATAAGAGGAACTGTGGGGTGAAGGAATCTGGTCAGGAGCAGGAAAAAAGCAAAGATGAAGTCTGAGTTGTTGTAGAAATGCACCTGATAAACAACATTTTCCCAACCTCTCGCCCAGGCCCAGGGAAGAGCAAAGCCGGTCCAGATTGCTTCCATTGTGATGATGTGGTCGGTGTCCACTGCACGGACTGTATCGTAAAGACGAAGATAAATTGATTCGTTCTTTATTCTTCTTGTAATTTCGTCGCACTCAACATCACACATAGGCTCATTGAGAAGGTCATACATAGCAACTGCAGGATTGCCGTTGAATCGACTTGCAATTTCTGTCCACAACTCATCTGTAAGAACACGGTAGAATTCGCCTTCTTCAGTGTCGTCATAAAGACCGCAGCTGTCACCCTTGCCGCTGTGGGGTGCATCGCTTTGGAAACCGGGAGCACCGTGCATATCAAGAACAACATAAAGTCTTCTTTCAGAACATTCTTCTACCACCCATTCAAGACGGGAAAAATCCCAGTTGCCGTTTTCGTCCAGGATTTTTGTTCCCTTATCGTCTGAATAGAAATTTCTGTACCAGAAAGGAACGCGCACTGCGTTGAAGCCCATTTCTTTTATGATGTCAAGGTCTTTTTCGGTGATGAAATTATCCTCGTATGTGTTCATCAGAGCGTATGCTTCCTTTGTGCCGAAACGAGAGATAAGTGTTTCAAGCATCTCGTGGTGGTCAGCCACTTCCTCATAGGGGCAGAGCCAATCTTCCTGAATGAGCCATCCGCCGAGGTTTACACCTTTGAGGACAACTTTTTCGCCATTCTGATTGACAATGTCCGTGCCGTCAACGGTGAGAAAATCTTCCTCTGTAAAGCTGCCCGTACTTTCAGCAGAAGTTTCATTTCCGGAAGCGAAAGCGACAATACCCAACTGAAAAATCAGGACAAAGCTTAAGAAAATTGAAAGGATTTTTTTCATTTTTTATTACCTCCTTGTAACATTAAAGGTGGCGCACAGTGATTTGCTGTGGCCACCTTAATGATAATGTTTTTTTATGCTAAAGTCAATGAGGAGTTGAGTTTTCATCAAAAATTTCTTGGAGGATTTTTTCTGAAAGGTCAGAGAGGCAGGGGACAATGGGACCATTCTGATATTCACCGTCTTTTTCAAAGAAAAATGTATTTTTGTCATCGCCGTCAAGGACTATCAGAATTTTTTCAAAACGGTAGGTATTGTCTTTGACATTTTCTCCATTCAGGTCGTTGAGAAGCTGTATGCCGTCATAGTATATTTCAATGCAGAGATTTTCATTTTTGATTTTCTCCGTGTGTTCTTTTGTTACTGCGAGTTTCAGGACATCCCACGTGCTTCTTTTGGTAACGTTGTTGATTTCCTTTATAATCTCGGTGCTCATCTCTTCTGACAGAGTCTGAGGCTTTGCGTTGTGATAAAAAATTATTTTCTCAGGCTTATAAAGAAAGTTGATGTAGACATCTGTGAAAAAAGTAGTGGTCTGCGTTGTGACTTCCGTTTCAGTGAACTGAGAGGCCGATGTGTTCACGGCAGAAGTTGTTTTAGCGAAACTCGACTTCAGACCGGGAAGAACGGTAGCATTCAGAAGAAGCAGTAACGCAGCAACAGCTATAAATAAAAGAGGTTTCCACGGAATTTTTCTTTTATTTTCCGGTGGCGGGGCCTCGGTGTTGTTCAGGGTGTTAAGACAGAGAAATAACAATTCCTCATTTCTTTCGTCTTCATTCTTAGAGAGTTCATTATCAATGATTTTTTTCAGTTCTTCTTCCGTAAAGGCAGATTTGTTGTTTTTCAGAAGTTCAATTATATTTTTGCTTTCATCCATAATAACCCTCCTTTTACAAGAATATGAAATCAGTTTTAAAACATCCTACTTTAATAATAACCATTTTTTGATAAAAGTCAACAATTTTTCTGTCAATATCAGATTTACAATGAGTCCCAAAAGTATCCCTATGGTCCGGTCCGACATTGAAAAAACACCATTTCTGCTCTACACTAAGAAGTGCAAAACGAACATTTGTTCGGTTGTAAAACGAGAAAGGAGAAACAAAAATTTGACAAAAAGACCTGAAAAATTAACACATTTTTCTACTGCTGAGCAGTTGGCTGCTCACAAACAGCTTGATACCCTTTATGATGAATGCATCGAATCTCCGGATGAATATATGGAGAGAAAAAGAAACCGTGATATGCAGAAGCTCGTCCGTCTTGTTATGAAGAACGAGCTTGACGGCAGAAAAGGCGATGTGTTCTCGAGGGTGTTTTTTTACGGCGAAAAATTCTCTGATATTGCAGAAGAGATGAACATTTCCCTGTCGGCAGTTTACAAATATTATGATTCGGCTGTCAGAATAATTTCCGATTCCCTGAAATATGTAATGCTTTATCAGGATATAACTGCAAGGGATATTATGATGCCTCTTCAGAGAATGAGAGACAGTGCATTTCTTTCCACGGGAAGGGCTTATAACGGTGCTTTTCCGCTCAGACTTTCGAGGCTTATGGAAAGAGAAAACATAGACAAGGACAAGCTTTGTTCGTCTCTTATGCTTGACAGAAACCGTTTCGGTAAAATCTTCGTCGGTAAGCTTGAGCCTGTTGCAGGAGAAATTGTGCTCATTTCAGGCTTTTTCGGAGTTTCCACAGATTATATTTTAAAGGGGGATATGACTTGACAAAAACACTTACGGAGCTGGGCAAAGAATATCTTGAAGAAATAGAAATACTTGATGAAAAAATTGAAAAATACAAGCGTCGGTTGAAAAAAGCATTCAGAGAAGCAAACAGCGATGAGATTTTCACCGTTCAGAGGCTGTTGCGTGTTTTTTATAAGGAAAGATATGAAATGATGGAAAACGCCCGTACTCTTCTTAACTATTATTCCTGAGGCAGAAAGGATTCCAATGAAAGATATTTTAATTACTATGAATTCTTCAGGAGAATTCACAATGCCGTCCGATTTCGGAAGGATTGAAGAGCATTGTGCATATCAGTTAAAAATCAAGCTTGATGCCAGTTTTATTGTTCCTGAAATTACATATTACACATTGAGTTTTGAGCCCTATTCTCTGTCAAGAAAAATAATCACTGAAAATATTTACAGAGATTCCGGTGCGAATAATGAAATGTGTTACTACGGTGGACATCTTTACTGTCCCATATATGATTATATTGCTGTTTCGCCTGAGGTTATGGTGCAGATTGATGCCTATGAAACAGATGCAAACGGTAATGTTACGGCGATTTTAAAATCGGGAATTTTCACATTGAAATTTGCTCCTTCTCTCACGGGTGAGGGAATGATGCTTGAAACGGTGAGACCTGATGTGAAGTTTTTTGAAAATGTAGATAACGCAGTAAAGGAAATTATGAAAACGCAGGTCATTGACGGTGCGAATATCAAGAAATTTTCAATTACTACCCCGAAGTATGCGCTGTCATCCATTGATTCTCCTCAGCTGAAAGATTACTGCGTCACCTCTCTCAAAATCAAAAACAGTGCAGTGGTAACTGATACTATCGCAGAGGGTGCCGTAACAAGCGATAAAATAGCAAACGGTAGTGTGACTCACGAGAAGCTTGGTGCAAATTCTGTTGCAACAGAAAACCTTGCAGATAAAAGTGTCACATCATCCTGCCTTGCTGACGGAGCCGTTGGCAACACGAAACTTGCCAATTACTCGGTGAGTGAATCAAAAATACGTCCTCTGTCTGTTACAACCACAAAAATCGCTGACAAGTCAGTTACTCCTGCGAAGCTAGACAGAGCGTATCTTACAAATCATCAGAGCCTTGCGGGTTACGCTACGGAGAAGTGGGTTAAGAATCAGAATTATCTCACATCCCACCAGAGTCTTTCCGGTTATGCTACGGAAGAATGGGTGAAAAAGCAGAAATTTATTACTGATTCTGCAGGTTTTGTCAAAGAGGAAGACCTGCCGTTGAAACTCAGTGATCTTAAAAATGATGTTGCCGTTTCGTATGTAAAGCAGACGCTTTCGGATGAAGAGAAAGATATTGCACTTGAAAATATCGGTGCAGTGAAAAGGGAAGAAGGTAAAGTCTTATCAAGCAACGATTTTACCGATGCGGACAAGGAAAAACTTGAAAAAGCACTTACTGAGCATCAGGATATTTCTATGAAAGCAGATATCTCTTCTCTTTCTCAGGTGGCTTTTTCCGGCTCGTACAATGACCTTACCGATTTGCCTGATGACTGTCTTTTTAGTGAAGAATTGAAAGAACTCTATGACTCTTCATACGAGCATTCTCTGTCTGCACACGCACCGTCAGACGCAGAAAAGAATATTGTCAACGGCGCAGAGGTTAACGGAAAAACCGCGGAAATAAAAGATGAAAAAATTATAATTTCGGTTCTTGCTTTCACAGAGAAAGAACCTGTTTTTATGGAGGTGCATTAATGCTGGAATTTACTATTAATTCTGAGGGTACTGCTTATACCGTTACCGGTCTGCTTGACAGAACTCTCACAAAGGTTATCATTCCCGACACATATAACGGTTTGCCCGTTACGGTGGTTTCTGCTTTTTTCGGTGATGCGCAGAGCGTGAAAGAAGTTTACTTCGGACACAATGTGGAAGAAACAACATTTGATGTTATCAATTCCCAGTGGCTTGAAAAGATTTATTTTGGAAAGTCAATCAGGACAATCACGGGCCCCTTTTATCTTGCAGAGAACCTTAAGCACATTTATTACGGTGGTACAGAGGAAGAGTGGCAGAATGTCCGTATTGCGTACACAGATGAAATGGCGGAGAATTTTCAGAATGCAGAAAAGCATTTCGGTATTCTGGGAAAAGCTTCTTACCTGACTTTCGGCGAAGAAACTGTTTTTCCGTACACTCACTGGGATTGTGTGAAGAATAAGCCTGAAAGTATTGAAAGCAGAAAGATTTCTTATGATAACAGTATAAGCGGTCTTGAATCCGAAAATGTAAAGGATGCCATTGATGAACTCAATGCAAAGCATTTTGATACCACTGACATAGAGTCCTGGACAAGTCTTCTTCATCTTGTGCGCTCAGGCCGTGCAAAAGATCTTATAAACATAGGAGATCAGTTGGTTTCCACAAAAAACGGTACAGAACTTGTGTGGGATGTTATCGGTATAGATGCGGACACACCGGTAGACGAGGACAAAAAGCACTCGCTTACTCTTCAGCTCAGGGACTGCTATATCAATATGCCTTTTTCAGTTCCGGAGGCATCTTTTTGTGTTCTTTCATCACTGAAAGCAGGACAGTATTATATTGAGATTATGAATTATTCATCACCCTCAAAATTCTATTCGTTTACACTTGATGAGGATATGTCTGCCGGAAGCTGTATAAGAATCAGTGAAAATCTGGTTTATCTTTACAACTCAAGAGAAGAAAGCAGCTATGCATCCTTTGCCGTGGATTCGGTTTCTGACAGTGAAGAAGATATGATCGGCAGAAAGCTTGATGGTTCAAACTATCACATCCATTGTGAGATGGGTACTGTCAATTACGATAAATCCGAAATCAGAAGGTGGCTGAATTCTGCAGAAGAAGATTGGTGGACTGCAGTCAACAGCTATTCTCTTGCGCCGACAGATTATCTGACTGTGCCCGGTTTCTGCAATATGATGGATGAAGATTTCCTCAATGCAGTAAATCCCGTGAAAAAGAAAACCATTGTTGCCGATGGCAGTGAAGTGATTACAGAGGATAAATTTTTCCTTCTTTCCTCCGAGGAGGTTTACGCTGCCCCGGGAACGGCTTACGAATATTATAAAAATAACTCGTCGCTCTCATCACCCGACACATTGAAAGACAATATAAGAGTAAAAACTCTTGATATGAATCCTCGTCACTGGTGGCTGAGAGATTCAGCAGGTGGTGACATAGGCCTTGTGCGTGTTCTTACAGACGGTGGTGTAGGGACTCTTAAATTTGCCAAGGTGCTGGGATACGGTGTTGCACCTGCGTGTTGTATTTGTTAGGAGGTTTATATGATAAAAGTTAAAACTGTTTTGCAGCAGATTATTGATGAAAGAAAGAAAAACACAGCTCTCTTGCTCAGACTGGAAAAGCTTCTGTCAGATATGGACTATGTGGCTATGATGTGTGACATAGAGCTTGAGGAGGACGAAGATGAGTAAAAGATATTTAAAAGTAAAAAATTATTTTGACAACGGTCTGTGGAGTATAGAGCGTGTTGCGAATGCCGTGGTGAAAGGCTGGATTACGATAGATGAGTTCAGTGAAATAACGGGGGCAGTTTATGATATTTAATCTTGCGAATCTTTTTTCCATGTATGCTGCCTTTATATATTTTCTTCTGATGGGGGCTTTGGTATGAGTGAATGGCAGATAGGGATTCTCTGCACTCTTGCTGGACTGATTATGTCTTTCTGCTTTTCTCTTCTTACATACAGAAGAAACGAGAAGAATGACATCGAAAACCAGGGGGAGGGCAGAGGCGTTCTTCAGTCAGATGTGGGATATATCAAAGCGGGTATAGACGACCTGAAAAGGGAGAACAAGGCAGTAAATATCAAAATTGATGCTATTTCCGAGCGTGTTACCCGTATAGAGGAAAGCTGTAAACAAGCTCACAAAAGAATAGACGAAATGAAAGAAAGCGAATATGCAAAGGGGGAATTTTAATTGAAAATCATTGAATTTCTGATTGCAAACTGGAGTGACATCACCCTTATTGCATCAGTTGTTTTTATTATGATTTATTCAGCATACACCGGAAAAATTGATTATCTCAGTGCGGAATTATTTTCTCTTGTCACAGAGGCGGAGGAAATTTACGGCGAAAAAACGGGAAATATGAAGCTTATGTATGTTGTGAAAAAAATCTACGGAAAAATGCCGCCCGTTCTCAAAGTGTTTCTCAGTGAAAAGCATCTTGAAAAAATCATAGAGGATGTTCTCGAAAAGGCTAAAAAATCCTGGGAAGAAAAGCCTGAGATGATCGGTAGAGAGGAAAATGTATGGCAGTAAAAACCTACTCTCTGAAAAAGGATGGGAACAAAAAGCTGTCTGAAAATTTCCGGGTGAGAGAATTCAGAAGCCGTGACGGTGCAGACAAAATTCTCATAGACGAAAAGCTGGTGATTCTTTTGCAGAAAATGAGAGACAGATTCGGAATCATAAGTATTTCTTCGGCTTACAGAACACCGGCCTATAACAAAAGAGTCGGTGGAGTCAGTTCTTCACAGCATCTTTACGGACTTGCGGCAGATGTAACTCTTTCAGCTTCATCGAGACTTACTGAGGCGGCCCGTTATGCTGAGAAAATCGGTTTCAGAGGAGTGGGACTTGATGACAGATATCAGAGATTTCTTCATCTTGACACAAGAAAGAACAAGTCATTTTTCAGATACAGGTCTGATGGCTCCACATTTTCCGTGCCGTCTTTTTTTGCGACGGTGAAGTGCGGCTCGGAGGGGGAGGATGTAAAACTTCTTCAGAGTATACTGAAGTCGCTGGGATACAAGGATTCATTGGGAAAAGAACTTGTGTGCGACGGGATTTTCGGTAAAAACACAGAATATGCTCTTAAAAAATTCCAGAAGAAAAAAGGTTTGATCACTGACGGAATCGCAGGACCTGCAACCTGGTCAGAACTTTAATTTTAAATCAGGTGTCGGAAATTTTCCGACACCTGATTTTTTTATATAAAAGTTGTTGCAAAACATATGCGGAATCTGTTACAATGAATGTATGAAAACGGAGGTGTTCTCATATGAAAAAAATATTATCAGTTCTTTTGTGCGTAATCGTGGTGTTTTCATGTGTGGCAATTTCAGTTTCTGCTGAAAATTCAGCGCCCACATATTACATCGACAGTGTCGGCGGCGATGATGCAAACACAGGTCTCAGCGAAGACAGTGCATGGAAGACAATCAATCACGGCGAATGGATTTTTGTGCCGGGCACAAAGATTCTTTTCAAGCGTGGCGGAGTGTATGAAATTGAAGTTACTCTTACAGTTTCAGGTACAAAAGAAAATCCCATTGTGATTTCTTCATACGGCGATGAAAATGAAGACAAACCCGTACTGAGAACAGAAAATCACAACGAGGTTTTCGATTTTGTTGATTGCGACTATGTTACTGTATCTGAAGTTGCAATTACTGCACCTAATGGTGGCGGCATCTGGATAAGAGGTCTTAATAAGCAGTCAAACGGAATGGTAATTGAAAATGTTGATTTCTATGATATGCAGAACTACGACAGCCATCATCGTGACCCCTTCGGAAGCGGTGCAGCTGATGCCCGTGCTGCAATTATCACAAATGGTCTCTGGGGTTCAGGCTATGCCTACACAGTCAATGACCTTACAATCAGAGGCTGCAGTGTAGAAAATTGTGCAAACGGATTCCTTGTATGGGGTATTGTTTCAGGTAATCCTGCAGAAAATCCCGGTTCTGTTGACAGAACATACAATAAGGGCGTTCTGATTGAAGACTGTTACTTCAATAATATGTATGCAGAAGCAGTTGTTCTCGGTGTCTGTGACGGCGCGCGTCTTACTAACTGCGCATCATTCAACACCTGTCTCGGCGGTGCAGAACCTCTCCCTGACGGAAGTATCGAATATTTCACTGCTTCAATGTGGTTCTGGGGTTGCAAGAACAGTGTTATTGAACATACAGAAATTGCAGGTCAGAAAAACTTCGGTGATGCTATGACAGTTGACTTTGATGCTGATTCAAACTACTGTACATACCAGTATATCTATTCACACGATAATATCAGATTTATGTGTAACAATGCTATGGGCGGAAGACCTCAGGCAGGTAACACAGTGCGTTATTGTCTCTCTGTAAATGACAATGTGGGCAGAAACAGTATGGCAAGTGGCTCAGGTGAGGTTGATTTCCGTTTTTATAACAACACAATTATCAACGGTCCTGAAATGCATGTTGTAAATGTTATGAGCGGTTTTGTTGCGAACAATATTTTCTCTTTCAAACCCGGCTATTATGTATATTACAATGACAAGAATCTTAACGCAAAAACAGACTTTATGAATAACTGTTATTATATGGCTCCCAATCCGCCATTTGATTTACTTTCAATGAATACGAGACCTGATTTTGCAGGTGATGATGTTACTGATGTGAACAGCTTCAGACTTATCAAGGGCTCAAAGCTTATCGGTGCAGGTGCTACATCAGAGGAAATCAAAGAAATGGAAATGATGGAATATGATTTCTTCGGAGAGAAAGTTACATCAAACAACATCGGTTGTTACGGCGGTGACGGTGTAGACGGAGACCTTGACAGATATGACTTTTTCGACATCATTGCAGATGTATGCAGATTCTTCGGCGGTTTGTTTGAAAGAGCAATTGACGGAAGTTTATTTGGTTGAGAGGAGTGACCGATATGGCGAAAAAAGAACAGAGAACATACAAAAGTTTCTGGGAATGGGAAGAGAAATCAAAGCAGAGAGAATACACTGAAAAAACTCCTCTTCTCGGCGCTGACGGTATACTGATTGCAAAAGGTTGGGCAAGAAGAAATGTTTTTGAATATGACCGAACAAAATCAACCCCCAACAACAGAAAAAAAGAATGGGATTTCTATCAGATTTCTGACGGGAAATTTATGGTGCAGTTAAGCTTTGCGAATATTTCGATCGGTGGTTATGTTGCAGCGAAACTTATTGACCTGAGGAATAAAAAACAGATTGTTGATGCAACATCCTTATTCCTGGGAGGCAAGAAGTATGTGCCTAATCCCAAAGGTGATGTGCCCAACAATTTCAAGGCGAAAATCGGTGCCGCTGAGTTTGAGTTTGACACCAGGGAAACAGAGAGAACTCTTTATTTCAAGATGAATCTCAAGGGCAAGGATGTTGTCTGCAATTTCCATATGGATATTATGCCGGGACTTGAAAACATCACAACCGTTCTTCCTTTCAAGGGCTACCCGACAAAATACTTTATGACAACCAAGCAGATGTGTATGCCCTGCTCAGGCACATTTGAGTACGGCGATGAGATTTATTCATTCAGCAAGAATGACGCGTTTGCTTCTCTTGACTGGGGCAGAGTAAACACTCCCTATCAGATGGTATGGTATTGGGGCTCAGGCTCATCTTACATCACCGACGAAAACGGTGAAAAACATCTCTTCGGTTTTGAAATTACATGGGGTATCGGCGATGAATCAAACGCAACTGAAACTTGTCTTTTCTATGACGGAAAGGCACACAAATTCGGTGCGATTGATGTTGAAACTTTCCCGAAGCCTGACAAATATATGCAGCCCTGGAAATTCATTTCAGAGGACGGCAGATTCAACCTTACAATGGAGCCTTTCTACGACCATCACTCAGACCTGAATGTGGCAAATCTTGCCCGTATGCATTCTCATCAGGTGCACGGCTTGTGGAGCGGCGATGTTACTCTTGATGACGGCACAAAGCTTGAAATCAAGGATATGTACGCTTTCTGCGAATATGTAGAAAACAAGTGGTAAAAAATAATTATACCCCGATTCCTTAATCAGGAGTCGGGGTATGTTTTTGGTTTTATTTCATATCTATTCTGAAAAGTCTTGCGCCGTGGGGATTAACTTTAGCAGAAAATTCGCCGTCTGTTACGGTGTATTCTTCGTGTGCCCACATATCGCGTACGCTGTATTTAACGCCGCCGATTGAAATATCGGTAATATCAAAACTGATTTCTCTATCTTTATCATCTGTGTTGAAGAGAGCGACATATTTGCAGTTTTCGCCCGTAGATGTCCAGATGATTTCGCCTTTGCCGTCGATTTCTTCGCGACTGAACTGTCTTGCGCCGCTTGAATTTTTGAGCATATCAATAAGCTCTCTGTTCTGAAGCAGTGAAAGAGTGAACTCATCGTTTTCGCGCATTTCGCCGCCCATCATAAGTGGAGAACGGAAAATTCCCCAGAGAGTCATCATTGTTATCTGCTCATCGTGGGTAAGGCGTGTATATCGGTTCCTGTATTGGGGAAGCTCTTCAGTAATCTGAATTCTGCCGAGGGGAAGCATATCGCAATCAGGCCAGGCACCGGGCTGAACATATTCCTGCCAGGCGTAACAACGCTCAAACATAGCGTGGAGTTTGCTCCATTCATCCCAGAAGTCACCCGTCATTCGCCAGAGGTTAGCGTGAGCAGCCAGATGCTCGTGCTCACTTACGGGAGCAGGACCGGGAGAAAGGCTGAGGACCATATCTCTGCCACACTTATCAATGGCTTTTCTTATCATTTCAATTTCTTTTCTTGCAGAATAAGGGTTGTCAGGGAACATCTCTGTGTTGGCAATATCATCGCACTTGATGTAATCTACATCCCAGGAAGCGTAAAGCTCGAAGATAGAGTCGTAATATTCCTGAGAACCTTTTTTGTCCGGGTAAAGGCCGTACATATCAGGATTCCACGGACAGATTGAAGTCGGGTGTGCAATATCCCTGGCGGTAACGCCATCGCACTTGATTTTTGTGTTCTGATGAGCCGCCTGTCGCGGAATGCCTCTCATAATGTGTATGCCGAATTTAAGACCGAGGGAATGTATGTAATCGGCAATAGGCTTGAAGCCCTTTCCGCCTGCAGAGGAGGGGAAGCGTTCAACGGAAGGAATAAGGCGTGAATATTCATCCATACAAAGCGGAGCAAAGTAATGGTAGGCGAAACTGCTTGCAGTAGGCTCTGACCACTGAATGTCGCAAACAACATATTCCCAACCATAGTCTTTAAGGTGCTCTGCCATATAATCTGCATTGGCAAGAAGCTGTTCTTCGTTTACAGCCGCACCGTAGCAGTCCCAGCTGTTCCACCCCATCGGAGGAGTAAGAGCTAATTTTTTATGCATATAAATCTACCCCTTTATAAAATCTTTTTTATTATAGCTATTGTATCACTCACAACAGATAAAAACAAGATTATCTTATTTTTATCTGTATTATTTTTTAGTCTGAGCGGATATATTATAAAAGAGAGAAGCCGAAACTTCTCTCTTTTTACACCTTTAAATGCCGGGCCTTCAGCCTTTATTTTTTTTAGTGAAAACCACAAGCTTTGAGAAGAAATAATTAAGGATGACAACTATCACGGCAAGGATGATTTTTGAAACCATTTTTCCTCCGAGGACAAACCCGAAAATGTCAAGTTTATATTTGTCAAATCCTAACAAATCAACAAGTGTGAAAAGACCCGCCTCTTCAATGGCAAAAGAAAAAACTCTAGCTGTAAAGAATGAAAAAATTTCTTTACAGATTTTCTTTGTCTGCCAGGTGTGGCTTTCAAACACAAAAAGCTTGTTGGTGATATATGCGAAAATTACGGAAATAAACCAGGCGATAATGTTTGAGATAAGGTAACGCTCTTCTCCTAAAACCACATTGAAAAACTTGAATGCTGCAAAGTTCACAAGTGTAGTCATACCGCCGAAGAATACATACAGAATAATTTCCTTATATTTAATAAACAAATCACGAATTTTTTTCATAAGATAATATCTCTTTCGCTATATAGACAGGTCTCTCTTTGACCTGAGTGTGAATTTTTCCGATATAAATTCCCATAATTCCCAAAAAACAGGAAAGCACGGCAAAGAGGAAAATCCCGAGACACGCAAGGTAGCCGTAAGCGCAGTTTTTGCCGAAGCCGAAATCGGCAACTAAAAGTGCGATAAGAAGAAGCACATCAAGGAAAGCGATGCCGAGTCCGGAATAGAGGGGCAGTTTCAGGGGAATATCTGTGTAAGCCATAATCCCGTCAAGGGCATATCTGAGCAGCTTTCTGACAGACCATTTTGTTTCTCCCGATTCTCTTTCCATAACTTCATAAGGGATTGAGCAGGTGTTGAAACCAATCCAGGAGAAAATACCTTTGGAAAAACGGTGATATTCTGTCAGCGAAA
This sequence comes from Acutalibacteraceae bacterium, assembly GCA_045542485.1. Lineage (GTDB taxonomy): Bacteria > Bacillota > Clostridia > Oscillospirales > Acutalibacteraceae > SIG575. Next base: position 26,686 of record JAZQLC010000019.1, on the reverse strand, counting down.
CAATAGTTTCGATGACGCGTCTTCTCATTGTTCTGAAATCACTTGCGTCTTCAATAAGGTTAACCTCGCTGACTTTGTTGATGACCGAGTAAAATGCAGATTTTACCTTGCTCATAAGTGCGCCGTCTTTTCTCTTTTCCTGAAAAGCAGCAACCATATCAAACTCAGCGTTTTCATCAAGGATTTTTCCCATCTGCACAGCCACCTCGGGACGCTGCTGCATATCTGCATCAATAATTGTGGTGTATTCACCGCAGGATGCTTCAAGACCTGCGTACATAGCAGCTTCCTTACCGAAGTTTCTTGAAAAATTTATTATTTTGATTTTTGTATCTTTGTTGTTTTCAAAGATTTTTCTGAGATTCTCGCCTGTCTTGTCACGGCTTCCGTCGTTGACAAAAATAAGCTCGTAATCATCGGTATATCCCTTGAAGGCCTCTTTTGCGGCACGGAAAAATATTTCAACATTTCCTTCCTCATTGAAGCAGGGGATAACCAGAGAATGTTTAACTGACATCTCTTCAACACCTTTACTGTTAGTGAGTTTATTTTACACTTCGCAAATGCTCTTTGTCAATAGATTTGATTTTTGTTTACTTTATGTTAAAAATGATTTCTCACTTTCTGTAAAGTGAGACGATGCATTCAACATGGTTGGTGTTCGGGAACATATCAAAGGGGCAGATGTTTTTTACTTTATATCCGCCTTTGACGAGGGTGTACAAATCTCTGCCCTGTGTTTCCGGGTTGCAGGAAATGTAGACGATTTTGTAAGGATTCAGTTTCAGAACAGAGTGCAGGAATTTCGGCGTACTTCCCATTCTGGGAGGGTCGAGAAAAACAACATCTGCCCTGTTTTCTTCTGCATAGCTTTTCAGAAAATCTGAGGCGTCTGCGCAGTAGAATTCTATGTTGGAAATGCCGTTTATTTCTGCGTTTTCCTTTGCGTTTTCAACTGCATCTTTTACTGTTTCAACTGCAATAACTTTTTTTGCTTTTTTACTTGCGATAAGTCCGATTGTACCGATTCCGCAGTAAGCGTCGATAACCGTTTCGGTGCCTTTCAGATTTGCAAGTTCAATTGCTTTTGTGTAGAGTTTTTCCGTCTGCACGGGATTAATCTGATAAAAAGAGTTGGCAGAAATTTTGAATCGCAACCCGGAGAGGATATCTTCTATGTAGGGTTTGCCGAAGAGAACCTTATGTTTTCTGCCTAAAACCAGCTTTTCGGATTTGCCGATTGTCTGGATGATGGAGGTTATCTGCGGATGGAGAGCTACAAGGTCTTTGACAAAATTGTTTTTCTGGTCAAACTTTTCTTCCCTTGTTGCAAGAACAACCATAATTTCACCACTTTTAAAACCTGAGCGGATAAGAATATGGTGGAGAAAACCTGTTTCGTTGACAGGGTTACAGACAAAAATCTTATATTTTCTGATCAGCTTTTCAATGTCGGCAACGATTAAAGAGGCCTTTTCGTTTTCAAGCAGACATTTGTCTATGCCTACGATTCCGCCCGTTGAAGACTGATAAATTCCCGAAATGAGGTTGCCTCTTCTGTCTTTTCTGAGAACTCTCTGGACCTTGTTTCTGTAATGGTAAGGGTTGTCCATCGGAACAATTTTTTCCACTCTGCCGTATTTACCCAGAGAGCGTACGCATTTTATTTCCTTGAAACGAAGCTGTTCAGGATAGTCCATATTCATCAGCTGACAACCGTTACATTTTTTATAAACACTGCATTTCATAAAATAATCACCTCTGTCAGTATAACACAGAGGTGAGAATTAATCAATTATTGTCAAGGTGATTTTTTATACTTTCATAAATCTCTATAACTTTGAATCTGATTTCGTATCGGGGATTTGATTCGACGAGCTTTACTTCTTCTTCAGATAAGAAAAGGTTTATGTCAGGCTGCGAAGCGGGTATGCACAGCGGCGGAAACATAACGCACCACCAGTTTCTGCCTTTGCTTTCGCCGATGAGTACACGCACCGCCATATATTTTCCGGCAGGAAGAGTGATGTTTTTATAGGTTCTTGTGGTGAAAAATTCTTCTGTTACGGAGATTTCCACATCGTAGTCATAACCATTTTCTTCAATTACCTTTTTTGCTGCTTTGAGAAGAACATCTTTTTCTTTTTCGATTTTTTCTTCTGCATTTTCTTTTGTGAGGGAGCCGTCAAAAATATTTTTTCCTGCCTTGAGAACTGCATCGCGGACTTTCAGTTTAAGAGTCTGGTCTTCTTCCGAATCTGAATTTGCAAGAACATGAAGACGAAGAACGTCACCTCTTACTTCTTCACAGGTTTTTGCAAATCCCGTAATGCTGAAAATGATTGCAAGCAGAAAACCTGCAAGGAGAGAAATTTCAAAGAGCTTAAATTTTTTCATAAAAAAACACTGTCCTTTCAAAGAGATTGTGGACAGTGTTTAAGACTTTTATTCAATTATTTCAAGAGCGTAGGGAACCGGGGTCGCAATAAACACATCTTTCGTGATGGTTTTTAATTCTTCGGCACAGTTTTCCGCATCGTCTTTATTTTCAAAAATTCCGTAAACTGTGGGACCGCTTCCGCTCATAAGGGAAAGCTTTGAATTATGCTCTCTCATAATCTTTTTGATTTCAACTCTTTCGGGCACTTCGATTACCTGCTCGAAAACATTCGCTGAAAGCTTACACATTTTTTCAAAATCACCGTTTGCGGCGGCGATAAACATTTCATCTTTCTTAGGTCTTTTGATATAAGGCGCGTTGTCAAAGCTTTCGTAGGCTTCCTTTGTCGATACTCCCATTTTGGGCTTTGCAAGAACAAAGAAGCACTGTGGAATGTCGGTAAGAGGTGAGAGAACATCGCCGATGTTCTGAGCAAGGCAGGTGCCTCCCATAATGCAGAAAGGTACATCAGCACCTACTTTTTTTGCGATTCTGCAAAGCTCCCTTTCAGTAAGCTTCGTTTCAAAAAGTTCATTGAGAAGTTTTATCACAGCTGCTCCGTCAGCGCTGCCACCTGCAAGACCTGCTTCCGAGGGAATATGCTTTTCGATATCAATGTGTATACCGCAGTTTTCCTTCCCCGTGTAAGAGAAGAAGGCATCTGCAGCCTTGTATGCAATATTCTGTGAGTCGGTGGGAATAGCCTCTTTGTCACAGGAAATGGTGATTTTTTCTGAATCGTTTTTAGTCACCGTCACTGTGTCGTAAAGGGAAACAGACTGCATTATCATCCAGAGGTTATGGTAACCGTTGGGGAGTGTTCCCAGGATGTCAAGCATTAAATTGACTTTTGCGAAAGCCTTGATTTTCATAAAATCACCTTTATTCAATAGGGATAAGCACGGGCTCTCTTGACTGGAAGAGTGCAATTGAATCAAAACCGCATTCTGTTGCAAGGAGCATACCTCTGTCAATACCTGCGCCCACATGCTCAGCGAAGTGAGAGTCTGAGCCGAGTGTGATGAATTCACCGCCCAGATCCTTGAAGCGTTTCACAACATCCTTGTCGGGCATTGTTCTGCCGATTTTCTGACGGTAGCCCGATGTGTTGATTTCAAGTGCTTTGCCGTTTTCGATAAGAGCCTTGAGGATTTCGTCAATGATATCGCTGTAACGGTTAAGGTCAACTGTATACCCCTGGTCACCTACCATATATCTCAGAGGATATGTCAGGTGAGCGAGAGTGTCGAATTTGCCCCATTTTGCAAGTTCAAGCTCTTCTTCGAAATATTCGTCAAGAAGCTTGTAAATATCGAAGTTTTCATATTTCAGTTCACAGAAGTCAGGCATATCTCTCAGGTTGTGGATTGAGCCGATAACCTGGTCATAATTAAATCTTGAAATAATATATTCTGCAGTTTTCTTGTCATATGTGGGCTGTCCCAATTCGATGCCGGTGTTTACAAGGAGTTTACCCATAAATGCAGATTTTGCTTTTGAAACCTCAAAGAATGAATGGAAATCCGACTGGTCGAAATGTCTTTCTTTGTAGAAGTCAACTTCGCAATGGTCTGTGAATGTAACCGAACGCAGACCTGCTTTTTCAGCTGCTTCGCACATGAACATTGCTGAGTGGTTCCCGTCAAAGGAATTGTCGGTGTGAACGTGCATATCGAGGATGTTTTTAAATGCCAAGTAAGGTCGTCCCTTCTGAATAAATATATTATGCCACTATTTTACTCCACAAATGACAAAAAAGCAATAACTAAAGATAAATTTGCAATTGAAATAATATTGTGATATAATTAACAAGTTAAGAAAAATTTTTCAGAAGGAGAATCCATATGAGAGCAGTTGTAACAGTTGTAGGTAAGGATATGGTTGGTATTCTTTCAAAGGTTTCAGGCATCTGCGCTGAAAACAGAATGAATGTTATTGAGGTTTCACAGACTATTCTTCAGGATATGTTCTGCATGATTATGCTTGTTGAAACAGCTGACGAAAGTGCAAACTTTGCTGCCTTTTCAGATTCGCTCAAGGCTGAGGGAGAAAAGCTCGGTCTTGTTATTCATGCGATGCATGAGGACGTTTTCAATTCCATGCATAGAATATAAAGGAGTTGATTTAAAGTGATTAACACAGGCGATATTCTCGAAACCATCGGGATGATACAGAATGAACATCTTGATATCAGAACAATCACAATGGGTATTTCTCTTCTTGATTGTTGCTCAGGTGATATTGATGTTTCCTGCACAAAAATATATGACAAAATCACCCGTCTTGCATCAAATCTTGTGAAGACAGGTGAGGATATAGAAAAGGAATACGGCATTCCCATTATCAACAAGAGAATTTCCGTAACCCCGATTGCTATGATTCTTGCTTCATCAGGTGGTGACCCCGTAAAATATGCTCTTACTCTTGAAAAGGCTTCAAGAGAAGTTGGCGTAAACTTTATCGGCGGATATTCAGCACTTGTTCAGAAGGGATTTGCTCAGGGTGACGAGGCTCTTATCAGAAGTATTCCCGAGGCCCTTTCACGCACGGACCACATCTGTTCAAGCGTTAACATCGGTTCTACAAAAACAGGTATCAATATGGATGCCGTAAAGCTTATGGGTAATGTTATCAAAAATGCTGCCTATGCCACTGAGGACAGAGACTGCATCGGCGCGGCAAAGCTTGTGGTTTTCTGCAACGCACCCGATGACAACCCCTTTATGGCAGGTGCATTCCACGGAGCAGGTGAGGCAGACTGCGTAATCAATGTAGGCGTTTCCGGCCCCGGTGTTGTAAGAAGTGCCCTGACTAAGATTCCTGATGCAAACATTACCGAAGTTGCAGATATGGTGAAGAAAACTGCGTTCAAAATCACAAGAATGGGTCAGCTTGTGGCAAACGAGGCATCAAGAAGACTGAATGTTCCTTTCGGAATCGTTGACCTTTCACTTGCACCCACACCTGCAGTAGGCGACTCTGTTGCATATATCCTTGAAGAAATGGGCCTTGAAACCTGCGGTGCTCACGGTACAACAGCGTGTCTTGCTCTTCTCAATGACGCAGTTAAAAAGGGTGGCGTAATGGCATCGTCCCATGTCGGCGGACTTTCAGGTGCATTCATTCCCGTCAGTGAGGATGCAGGAATGATAAACGCGGCAAGAAGCGGTTGCCTTACAATCGAAAAACTCGAGGCTATGACAGCAGTCTGCTCAGTTGGTCTTGATATGATTGTAGTGCCCGGTGATGTGACACCTGAAATTATTTCTGCAATTATTGCTGATGAGGCGGCAATCGGTATGGTCAACTCAAAGACAACTGCAGTCAGACTTATTCCTGCAATCGGCAAAGAAGTGGGCGACGAACTGAATTTCGGCGGTCTTCTCGGCAGTGGCCCCGTAATGAGAGTGAACACGGCTTCCCCTGAAAAATTCATTTCCCGCGGCGGCAGAATCCCCGCACCTCTCCAGAGTCTTAAAAACTAAAAAGATATAACAAAATCTTCTCAGTAAAGCTGATTTACTGAGAAGATTTTTTCATTTCAAGATACTTGTTCAGCATTGTATATTCACGCAGATAAAGACTTGCGATATCCCTTCTTTTTGAGGGATACTCTGAAAAAATTGACAGTGCTTTTTCAATCTCTGTCCAACGGGGGACGGCACCGTGTTCAATTTCAATTTCTGTAAGAGACTGATTGCATTCGCTGATTTTTTCACAGATAAAATAATTGCTGACATACATACACTCGGGGCAGTATTCATTTATCTGCAGAAATTGCTTTATAACCTTTACTTTTATCCCTGCTTCTTCGCGAAGCTCTCTTTCACAACATTCTTCAAGGCTTTCGTTTGCTTCAATGCCGCCGCCGGGCGACATATAAACACCTGTGTTTGTTTCGTAAGTCAGGAGAATTTTTCCATCCTCCACCACGATTCCGCGAGAAGCCACTCTTATCCTTTCGGGAGGGTCTTTGTAATCACCGCTGTATTGGTTAAGAATTTTAAAGTCCATAATAACACCTCGTTTTTTAATTTAACAATGTAAAAAGAAAATGTCAACATTTACTTGTAAAAAATTTTTCTTTAGTGTAAAATGATTTCGGAAATTGAATTTTCGTGAGGTAAATGAAATGTTGAAAATTGTTTCATTTTTTATGGCTATAATCCAATTCTGCCTTATGCCGTGTGCAGGACTTTGGGGGAGGCATCAGATTTTGATAGACAGAACAAAAACATATCAGGTCTTTGAAGAATTCGGAACAAGCTCCTGCTGGTGGGCACAGACAATTGAAGACGAAGAAATGGCTGAGGAAATCGCAAAGAAGCTTTATGACGAAGAGGAAGGTCTGGGTCTTAAAATTTTCCGTTACAATATCGGTGGCGGAGAAAAAGATAATCCCGACACAAGGATATGGGATACCTCAAGAAGAACGGAAAGCTTTTATGTTCTGAATGAAGAAACAGGTGAGTATGAGTATGATTTCACCCGTGACAAAAATGCAAGGAGAATCCTCGACCTTGCAGTGAAATACGGTGCGGAAAAAATCATTCTCTTCTGCAACAGTCCCCATTTTTCTATGACCAAAAGCGGTCATGCATCGGGAGGACTTGAGCAGTATTCGTCAAATCTTCCCAAAGAAAATTATCAGGTTTTTGTTGACTATGTTCTCACAATTGCTGACTGGTTTGTATCGGAGGGATATCCCGTTTATGCAATCTCTCCCATCAACGAGCCTCAGTGGTCCTGGGGAGGCGATTGGGTCGGTCAGGAAGGCTGCCACTATGAGGTGGACGAGGCAATAGAACTTCTCGAGCTTTTTGCAACGGAAATGCAGAGGAGAAATTCTCCGTATAAACTCAGCGGTCCCGAAAGCGGAGAAATGACATGGGCACACTATCAGTATGTGGAAAAGTTTTTTGCAAGTGAGATTCTGAATGATTTCTGTGATTCCTTTGCAGGTCACTCCTATTGGATGGATACAAAGGGTGAAGAAAAGGAACAGGTCGGAAACAAATTCAGAGAAGACTATCCCGATAAAAAATATGAGATGAGCGAATGGTGTGAGCTTCCTCTTACAATTGACAGCAGAACGATCGATAGCGGACTTCATATGGCAGGGATTATCGTTGATGACCTGACAAAAATGAATGCTGTTTCCTGGCAGAGCTGGACAGCTGTCAATGGTGACGGACTTCTGGACAGAGTTGACGGTGAGCTTGTTACCTACAACAGATATTATGCCTTTAAACATTTCACCTCTTTCATAAAACCTGGAATGGAAAGAGTAAGAATTTTCGATAATTTCAAAGAAGATTCAAAACTGAAAGTGACTGCGTTTGTTGACGAAAACACAACTGTGGTTGTGCTTGTGAATCCCGAAGAAAGTGCAGAGACCCTGAATCTCTGCGGTCTGCTCGGAGAGGTGGAAATTTATCTGACAGATGAAACGCATAACTGTGAAAAAATTTACGAGGGGAAATTCAGTCCGGAAATTGAAATCCCTGCAAAGAGCATTATGACCGTCAGAGTTGTGATGTGAAAAAAACATACTGTTTTGCACAGGAGGTAAATTTATGTTGATGCAGAAAATCACAGCGTTTTTTACGGCGCTTATAACACTTCTGACTTTGTGGTTTTGTCCGGCAAAGCCTGAGGAGGGCATTTTCGGTGAAAATGCTTCTGCCGAAAAAATTGAGTTTGATGAGGGCGTGTTTGAAATGAAAGAATATGACCTTTTGGTTTCACCTGAGGGTGATGATGGGAATGATGGTACGGAAAGTGCACCTCTTGCAACACTTGAGGGAGCAAAAGAAAAACTGAAATCTCTTAAAAACCAATTACCTGAAAACACAACAGTTACAGTCTGGTTCAAAGAGGGCAAATACCTGATTAACAAAAAAATCAATTTTACTTCAGAGGATTTTTCTGGCGTTGTTTTCAGAAGTGTGCCCGGTGAGGATGTTGTTTTCACAGGTGCTATGGAGATATCAGACTGGACTGAGGGCGAAATAAACGGTGTCAAAGCACTTGTAAGTGATGTTGACACAGATGAAGTTTATTTCCGTTCTCTCTTTAAAGGCGAAAAAAGACTTTCGGTCAGCGTGTGGCCGAAGACAGGTTCTTTTACGGTAAAAGATTCTCGTATTGAAGATGCTCTTAATGCGAATGATGAGTCAGGATTTTTCAAAATACACACAGCTTTTTATGCAAATGAAAATGAAATAATGGATTTTGCAAATGTGAAAGATGTGAACATACGCATTATGCACAAATGGTGTGACGATATTCTTCCCCTTCATTCCGTTGATGTAACAACAGGCAGAGTTCAGGTGAGAAAACCTGCAGCTATGACTATTGAAGTTGACGATAACTATGTTTACGAAAATGTGCGTGAAGCAGTGAGTGAGCCGGGTGAATGGTATCTTGACAGAAGTGAAAAGAAACTTTACTATATCCCTTGTGAGGGTGAAACTGCAGAAAACCTTGTTCTTTCCGCACCTGTTACAGATGCTTTTATAGAAATGAACGGTGTGTCAGATATTGCTTTGAGCGGCATCAGATTTGTAAACACAGACTGGGATTTTGTATCCGGTACCCTTAATCTCTGGCCTATGGATAAGACAAATCCGATGTATGAGATTATGGAATTTAATCCCACTCATCCGCAGGCTTCTTATGAAATTCCTGCTGCAATTACAGTTTCAAATTCAGAAAATATCAGTTTTATCAACTGTGTTTTCCGCAGTATTTCAAACACTGCAGTTATGTTCAAAGAAAATGTAAATAATGCAACCGTTGATGCGTGTTACTTCGATGAAATCGGCGGTAATGCAGTGTTTATCAATGCGCCTCATATTATTCCCGCAGTTACAAAAAATATTTCGGTTACAAACTGTGAAATAAACGAATACGGCAGAATCTACAATCACTCAATCGGTGTTCTTCTTTGTCACGCTTCTGATTGCATAATCGCAAACAACGAAATTCACGACGGCTGGTATACTGCTGTTTCAGTCGGTTGGGTATGGGGATACGGCGAAAATCCCACAAATAATATTCAGGTAAAGGATAACCTTATCTATAACATCGGAAACGGATGGCTTTCTGATATGGGTGGTATCTATACCCTTGGTATTCAGCCTGATACTGTTCTCAGCGGTAATGTGATTTACAATGTAGGCTGTTACGGCGGCAAACAGGGTTACGGCGGTTGGGGTATATACCTTGATGAGGGCTCAACAGAAATCACAGTTGAAAATAACCTTGTCTATGACTGCTCCTCGCAGACCTTCCATCAGCATTACGGCAGAGATAATATGGTCAGAAACAACATTTTTGCTTTCGGTGGTGACGGTGCATTCCGTATTACAAGAAACGAAGAGCATAATTCGCTGTTCCTTGAAAACAATATTCTTGTGACTGATGACAGAGTGATTTATTGGGAAACAACGGCACTGGACTGGTTCAAGGATAACAGCAACCTATATTGGGATTACGGTAATAAGGCTGTATATTCAGGTACATCAACAAAGCTGACGGAAAGAAAAGGCATAGTGGATATGGTTGGCAGAGGGTATTATAACAATGCCGTTTTTGCAGACCCCATTTTCAAGGATGCCGAAAACAGAGATTTTACTCTTGCAGAAAACTCACCTGCACTCGAAGCGGGATTTGTGCCCTGGGAATACAAAGCTGGTCCCATATACACTTTTGAATAAAAAAGAAAACTTAGTACATCTGCAAAGGTGTACTAAGTTTTTTGTTTACCATCTGTTTTCTACATATTCACAGAATGTGAACAGGTCTTTGATTTCAATTTTTCTTCCGTCATCGAGTGTTACATCGCCGTTCCAGATTCCGTAAACCTGATGACAGTTCATTCTGCCTACCTTGAAATCCACATCGGAGTGGTTATCAAGGGTGGGAATCATAGTCATATTGAACCGTCCGTCTTCGGAAATGAATTTCCAAGGCTCCATAAATCTGCTTTTCGGAAAAGCTTCAACATCAACTGCGCCGAATTTATGTATTTTTCCGTCGTAGAAAACGCAGGTTTCCGTTGCGTTTGATTCGTTTCCGATTGCCCAGGTTATTTCAAAACCCAAAAGATGCTTTTCGCCTTTTTCGTCTGTAATATACTGGCTGCCGCATCCCCAGTACCATACCATTTCGTGAATTGTGTTGACTCTGCCCCAGTCGAGTGAGCAGAATGAGTTTTCTTTTGAAAATTCATACACATAATCGCCGAAAACAAACGTACCGCCACAGGGCATACAAAGTTGCTTTGTGGTCATAAAATATTTTGTTTCATCTTCATCAAAGGGAAAAATTGTAGTTATGCTTTCAAGATTTTCGGGGATGTCCATTTCAGCAGTAACTTCAACTTTTTCACCTTTGAAACTTCCCTTATACCAAAGAGTTCTTTCTGTTTCTTTTGTGTTGAAGTCAAATTCGGTTTTTCCGATTTTATCCTTGAATCTGCCTGGCGCATCGGGGATTGAATGAGAAACGTGTTTATTAGCTCCTATAAAATACTGAACAGAGTCACATATAACTTTGCCGGTTTTCAGATCTACAAGCTTCGCTGCCACATAACCGCCGATGTTTATATTTGCAAAGCTGACGAGTATCTGCATTTTGTCGTCAAAGATGGTGTAAAAATCCCACTCTTTACGGCTGATGATACCTTTTCTGACATAATCACGGTTGTATTCAAAAACATTTTTTCTCGCCCAGCCTTTTGCAAGTAAAACGCCGTCAGGGGAAAGCAGCGGTGTGGGCTCTGTGTATTCAATCTGTTCCGATTTTTCTTTCCACTCAGTGAAAGGGATGTATGTTTTCCTGAGTTCTGTGTGATTGTTCATAAACTCACCTCGCGACAAATTATCTTGTAATGATTATATCATCTTTGAAAAGAAAAACAACAGAATTCTGGAATTATATCCGGTGACCTATGGGAGATTCGGCAGACAAGTTGCCGCTTAAGTCCTATTATATTGCCGTGCTCCTCTGCCTTACGGCAAACCGTCGCACACGGCACGGGTTCGAATCTTCTCATGCAAAAAACAAAAAACGGCAACTACCAAAGTAGTTACCGTTTTGTTGGTGATCCATCGGAGATTCGAACTCCGGACACCTTGATTAAAAGTCAAGTGCTCTGCCGGCTGAGCTAATGGATCACATATTTGTGCTGAACACCTAAGTATTATATAGTGTTTTTGGGAATCTGTCAAGACCTTTTTGTAAAAAAATATTTTCTTTTTAATTTTTTATGATTTCAACATATTTTCCGGCTTATAAGAGAAACTATTTATGATATTTTCAGAAAGGAGAAGTCAGATGGCAACGATTCTTATAAGAACCTTTATACTTTATGTTCTGGTAATTCTTGTGGTGAGGCTTATGGGCAAAAGACAAATCGGTCAGCTTCAGCCTACTGAGCTTGTTGTGACTATTCTTCTTTCAGAGGTGGCGTCAATGCCCCTTGAGAATAATGATGTTCCTTTGCTGACTTCTGTTTTTTCCGTGCTTTTACTTGCGAGTCTTGAAGTTATTTCTTCTGCAATTGCCCTGAAAAGCGGGAAATACCGACGGGCAGTTGAGGGGAATGCGGTTTTTATTATAAAAGAAGGCAAACTTGATATCAATGCAGTAAAAAAACTCAGGTATTCTATGGATGACCTTATGGAGGGACTGAGACAGAAGGATATCTTTGATGTGAGCGATGTTGAGTATGCTGTGGTTGAAACCAGCGGTAATCTGAGCGTTTTGCTGAAAGCTGACAAAATTCCCCTGAGTCTTTCTTCTATCGGGGAAAACAGTGAGGAAAAAGGGATTCCCGCCGTGGTGATTTCTGACGGGAAATATATTTATTCCAATTTTTCTCTTTGCAGGACAAGTAAAGAGAAGATTGATAAAATTCTCGAAAAAGACAAAATTTCAGCAGACGGAATTATGCTGATGACTCTCGACAGAAAAGGGAATAAGGTTGTTATTCCGAAAGGGGAATAAAAATGAAAAGATTGTATATTGCTCTTGTGGTTTTCGCAGTTGTTGTGTCCTCGGTAGCAGTTGTGAGTGCCGTGTCAGAGAAAAAGCTTGAAGAAACCAGCGACGCCTTTCTTATATGCGTAAAAAAAGAAAAAAATGAAAATCTTGACAGCCTGAAAATAAGAGAAGCCGTTAAAGTCTGGGAGAAAAACAAAAGATTTCTCCTTCTTTTTACCTTTCACAGTGATTTCGCAGAGCTGGAAGAAAAAATCACCAAACTGCGCTTTTATGCCGATCATCCCGATTTTGAAAAAAGCTCAAAAATCAGCTACGAAACAGGCGAAATGCTTACATCTCTTGCACAGGATTTTTATGTTTCTCTTGAGAATATATTTTAACAATAAATATAAGTTGATTTCTGTGAGTCTTTGTGATATAATTATCAAGTATAGTTGTGCTAAAATCCGATAGGTGGGACTTGTTTTCAAAAAATAATTTTCCCGGAGAAATATTATTTGTATCACAAGGCTGCTATCGTTGTTGAAAGGAAGAAAAATCGTGACAGGAAAAAGACTTATATCATCACTCATTCAGCTCATTCCGCTTATTCTGGTTGTTACTTTTATTTTTGGCGCTGTTGGTGGCTACATCAACTATTTCGTTCTCGAGCCTGAATATACAGCAACAACCTCTTTCTATGTAATGGCACCTGTTGATACGGAAGCAGGAGATGACAACAACTCAATCATTACATATTATGAGAAATTGGCACTCGATTACAGTGAAATCGCAACAAGCCGCAGCATTACAAGTGAGGTTGCAAGAAATCTCGGTCTTTCCGACGGTCTCGGAGATTACGATATAAAGGTTGCTCCCGCAGAGGAAACACGAGTTATGGAGCTTACTGTTACAGGTAAGGATGCAGAGCTTGTTAAAGATATCGCAGATGAAATGGTAAAGGTTTTCACGGAAACTGTTAAAAGGGTTATAGGTGCTGAAAACGTTAATGTAATTGACTATGCTTATGTTGTCCGTTCAGGTCCTATGAGAGCCCAGAATACAATCCTTATTGCACTCGCGGGTGCAATTATCACAATCGGTATCATCGTGCTTAAGGAATTTATGGATACAACCTTCAGAACGGCAAATGAGGTCGAAGAGATGCTTGAACTGCCTGTACTTGCACAGGTAAACAGAATCAAGAGCACTCAGTCTAAGGGCAAGAAGAAAACAGGCAAGTAATTTGACCGATATTTGTTTGTGAAAGGATGGATTATTAATGGCTAAGTTATTCAAAGGTAAAAATAACGCCGGATACAGTTACGGTTACGGTTACGGCTACGGCTATGGCTACGGTTACGGTTACAACGGCAGCAATAACAACAAGGTTCATGAAGCTATCAAAACTCTGAGAAGTAATATCAAGTTTTCAGGCATTGACGAGCCTATAAAAACAATTGTTATCACAAGTAGTATTCCCGGTGAAGGTAAAAGTACAATTTCTCACTTCCTTGCAATCGAAATGGCAAAGGCAGGTAACAAAACACTTATCGTTGAGTGCGACCTTCGTCGTCCCACTCAGGGTAACCTGTTTAAAGTAAGACCGAAAAAGGGTCTTACAAAATATCTTTCAGGCGATTGCACTCTTGAAGAGGCAGCCTCTGTTACAAACACTGAAAATCTTTATTTCCTTGATGTAGACTCAAAGATTGTCAATCCCGTTGAAATGCTGGGCTCAGACCGTTTCAAGAAAGCTATGGAGGAAATGAAGGAAAAATTTGACATTGTAATTTTCGATACACTTCCTCTTGTCAGCTTCATTGAAGGTGCACTCGTTGCAGCAAACGCCGACGCAACAATTATGGTTATACGCGCAGGTTACACTCCGCAGAGAGCAGTTCTTGCAAGTCTGGACCAGCTTGACAAGGCGAATGCGAAAGTTATCGGCACGGTGCTTAACGGTATTGAGGAATCAGAATCAGGTCAGTATTACGGCTATCACAAATACAGTAGATATAACAAGCGTTATCGCGGTAAATACGGCTATAACTATGACAGTTATGACAGCTACTATGCAGAAATCAATAGAGAAGAAGCTGAGGAAAAGGAAGAGGAAGATAAGAGAAATTCCTCCACCGATACAGATGACTTCAGCGACTTGCTTGTATAAGGGTGATACCGTTGGTTGATATTCACAGCCATATTCTTTTCGGCGTTGATGACGGTGCCCCCGATTATGAGGAATCCGTCAGAATGCTCGAAGAAGCAAAAAAAGCAGGTTTCAGTACAATAATTGCAACTCCCCATGTGAGAAAGCCGAATTTCGACAAGGGTCCCATAAGAGAAAGTATGTCGGCTCTCAGACCCGTTGCGGAGAGTATAGGACTGAAACTGATTCAGGGCTACGAATATAATATCGGTGCCTTGACAGACGACGGAATTGAAGGTGCGCTCAGATTCTGTACTGAGGGCACAAAAACAATTCTCCTTGAAATGAAAGGAACGCAGGTCGCGTCAAACTGGGAAAGAATAGTTATTCATTTCCAGCAAGAGGGGGCAGATGTGATAATTGCTCACCCTGAGAGGTATGTTAATCTTTACGGCAACCATGATATGATTTCAAGAATGCTTGAAGTAGGATGTAAACTTCAGGTTGACCTTGCGGTTATGCTTGAGAGAAGCTTTTTTAATAAAGAAAAGAAATGTGCAAAGCAACTTCTTGAAAACGGCGCAGTGCGCTGGTGTGCATCTGATGCCCACAGGGCAGAGGATTATAAATATTTTGCCGAGGCGTTCAGAAAATACGGAAACGATTTTTTCTGCTCACCCGACAAACATTCATATTCGGAGCTTATGAACTTTTAAATATAAAAAAGAGAATGAGAAAGGGACTGTAAAATGAAAAATCTTTATGAAAAAATCGTAAAAGGTGAGGAGAAAATCTCACTTGTCGGCCTCGGCTATGTTGGTATGCCGATAGCCGTTGCTTTCGCTGAACAAGTAAAAGTAGTTGGCTTTGACCTTAACGAGAAAAAGATTGAGCTTTACAAATCAGGCATTGATCCGACAAACGAAGTGGGAGACGAAGTAATTTCAAAAACAACAGTTGAATTCACTTGCGATGAAACAAAGCTTAAGGAAGCTAAATTTCACATCGTTGCGGTGCCTACTCCCGTAAACTCAGACCACACACCTGACCTTACACCTGTTGAAGGGGCAAGTAGGATTGTGGGCAGAAACCTTGTAAAGGGCTCTGTTGTAGTTTATGAGAGCACAGTTTATCCCGGCGTTACAGAAGATGTATGTATTCCGATTCTTGAAAAGGAATCAGGACTCACATGCGGTGTTGACTTCAAGGTAGGTTATTCTCCCGAAAGAATCAACCCCGGTGACAAAGAGCACAGACTGGAAACAATTGTTAAAATTGTTTCAGGTATGGACGAAGAAACACTTGAGCTTGTTGCTGATGTTTATTCACTTGTTATTAAGGCAGGTGTTTATAAGGCAGAATGTATTAAGGTTGCCGAGGCTGCAAAGGTTATCGAGAACAGCCAGAGAGACATCAATATTGCATTTATGAACGAGCTTTCAATTATTTTCAATAAAATGGGAATTGATACTGCTGCTGTTCTCAAGGCTGCAGGTACAAAATGGAATTTCCTTAAATTCTTCCCCGGTCTTGTAGGCGGACACTGCATCGGTGTTGACCCCTATTACCTTACATATAAGGCAGAACAGATCGGTTATCATTCACAGATTATTCTCGCAGGTAGAAGAATCAACGATGATATGGGCAAATATATTGCAGAAAACACAGTTAAAAAGCTTATTTCCTGTGGCAAATCAGTAAAAGACAGCCGTGTTGCAGTTCTCGGTCTTACTTTCAAAGAGAATTGCCCTGACACAAGAAACACAAAAATTGTTGACATCATCAATGAGCTTAAAGAATACGGTGTTCAGTCATATGTTACAGATGCTTATGCAGAAAATGATGATGCAAAGAAAGAATACGGCATTGACCTTATTCCTTTCTCAGAGCTTAAAGATATGGATGCAGTTATTATTGCAGTTGCTCACGATAAGTATTTTGAGTTAACACAGTCTGACATCGACGCAATTTACACACCTTGTGATAATTCAGAAAAAGTTCTTATTGACGTTAAGGGCATCCTCAACAGAAAAGAATACGAAGCAGCAGGTTACTGCTACTGGAGATTATAATTTACGGGAGAATATGTAATGGGATACAGTGAAATCACTTTTGACAAAGACAGTGTTTTCCTTGTAACGGGCGGTGCAGGTTTCATCGGCTCAAACCTTTGCGAGGCAATACTTAAAATGGGCTACAAGGTAAGATGTCTTGACAACTTCTCAACAGGCAAGAGAGAAAACATTGAAGAATTTCTTTCAAACCCCAATTTTACACTTATTGAAGGTGACATCAGGGATTATGAAACCTGTGAAAAAGCCTGTGACGGTGTAGACTATGTTTCAAATCAGGCTGCATGGGGCAGTGTTCCCAGAAGTATTGAAATGCCTCTTCTTTATGAGGAAATCAATATTAAGGGCACACTCAATATGCTCGAGGCTGCGAGACAGAAGGGTGTCAAGAGATTTGTTTATGCATCAAGCTCATCTGTTTACGGCGATGAGCCCAACCTTCCCAAGAGAGAGGGCAGAGAAGGCAATCTTCTTTCTCCCTATGCTCTTACAAAGGGTGTGTGTGAGCTTTATGCAAAGCTTTACACTGAGCTTTACGGTCTTGAAACAGTAGGCTTCCGTTATTTCAATGTTTTCGGAAGAAGACAGGACCCTTACGGCTTCTACGCTGCAGTTATTCCGAAATTTGTAAGACTTCTTCTCAATGATGAGGCCCCCACAATCAACGGTGACGGTAAACAGTCAAGAGACTTCACTTATATCGAAAATGTCATTGAGGCTAACCTTAAGGCTATGGTTGCTCCCAAAGAGGCAACGGGTCAGGCTTACAATATTGCATACGGCGACCAGATTTATCTTATCGACCTTTACAATGAGCTTTGCAGATTAATCGGCAAAGATATCGAGCCTATCTATGGTCCTGACAGAGCAGGTGACATCAAACATTCAAAGGCAGATATTTCAAAGGCAAGAGAGCTTCTCGGATACGACCCCGACTGGTCATTTGAAAGAGGCTTTGCAGATGCAGTTGAATGGTATAAAGAAAATATAAAATAAATTATAAGAAAAATTTAAAGCGGAGGATGTTATGACAAGAGTTTTGAAAAAAGAAAAAACTGAAAAGAAAACATCCGTCCGCTATTTTGAAGGGTTGAATTTATGGATATTTGCCGCAGTTTTTGTGGCGAATATCTTTTTCCAGTTATCGGAAATAAGTTCATCCCTTTTCCTTTATGTGGGTACATTCATTATGCTGGGCACGTTGTTCTTCCTTGATAAGGATGACTACATCTATATTTTCGTTTCCCTGCTGAGTGTACTGCGATTTTCCACGATTTTTGATGTTTCGGTTATCAACATCATTACATTTGTCTATTTCTTCAGGACTTATGTTTTTGAAAACGAATATAAAAGTGAAAAAGAAAAAAGGCGGATGTCCAAGCCTGTTGTAACTGCTGGTGTTGTTTTCATTCTTTATTCCCTTCAGTACATACTCAACGGCAATCAGGCTATGCGAATGAGTTTTATCGCCATCAAGCTTATGTTCTTTATGCTTTATATGGTTGATGTATTCAGGAGTCTTACCGACAGAAAAACAGCAGCCAAGAAATTTATGAACATTCAGGTTTTTTATGTTGCCGGTGTTCTGATTGCAGTTTTTGCATCAATCCTTGTGAACCCTGCCTATTCTCTTGATGCTACAAGAATGTCCCTTGCGGAAGGCTCGGGAGTTAACCAGTTGGGTATTTCTCTTGCTTTCTGTCTTGTTTTCGTAACTATGGGAATGACCAAGGTAAGGAATTTCAAGGAGTGGGTAGTTCTGGCTGTTACGGCACTTCCGCTTCTTTATTACTGCTTTGCAACTCAGTCGAGAACAAGTCTTATCGGTATGATAATTACTTTCGCTGCTGTTATGACTCTGGGTTATTCCCAGAAGAGAGCGAGGCTTCCCATCACACTGATGGCGATAGCTTCGGTGGTAGTTTTCGGAAGTCTTGTCCTTTTCACTGAAGGGACACAGCTTCACGAAAATATTATGCGTACAATCGAAAGATTCACAGACCCCAGAGGTAACGACATTTCCAATGGTCGTTTCGATTTGTGGATGCATTATTTTGAAGTTCTGGGCAGTGATATGCGTCTGTTCTTTTTAGGCGGACCTCTTGAAAAATATGGCGGTATTCAGGCGCACAATATGTTCATCGAGATTATTGCACTCTTCGGACTTTTCGGTCTGGGAATTGTCTTCTGGATGTACAGTGCAGTTTTTATGGAAATCAGAAAAGCGATTGTTTCTCTGGGAAAGGTAAAAATCAGACTTCTCGGTTTCCTGCCTCTTGTGGTACTTTTTATAACGGGTCTTGCATCGCACACGCTTCTTAACACGGAGCCGACCGTTAACTTCTGCTTAGGTGTTGCTATGATTTATTTCTACGGGGAGAATGATTCAGATGAAGATAATGTGGCTGACAATGATGACGCATGTTCTGAGCTTGTCACAAAGCGAAAAAGATATAAAAACCTCAGGAGGTTGGATCGCCGCTACGGCAAAAAATTTAGAAGCTTTTGATGAGGTTGAAAAGTTTATAATTGTCAGCATCAACCGTGATATCAAAGAAGAAAAGAAGGTTGTTGACGGCAAAAAGATAGTATACTTTGTCCGCGCAAATCAGGTTGCTATGGGCAGAGATAAAATTCTTGAAGAAAAACTTTCAAAGATTATTGCTGAGGAAAATCCTGATGTGATTGACATTCAGGGCACTGAATTTTCTTTCGGTGATTCATTGATGAGATGTGATGTGAAATGTCCCGTTACCGTAACTCTTCAGGGACTTGCAGGTGCCTGTGCAGATGTTTATGTAAAGGGTATGCCTCTTAAAACTCTTCTTTTCGGCAGGTCAAAGCGTGACAACAAGAAGCTTAACGGTCTTCTTGAAAGAAAAATAATGATGCACATCCGTGCTTCCAAAACAAACAGAATTATTAAAAAAGCTTCTTACTGCATCGGCAGAACTCATTTCGATAAAGCCGAGGCTGAAAGAATGAATCCGGAAATAAAATATTTTTCCTGCAACAGAATTCTCCGCAGTGATTTCTATTCATACAGTTGGGATATTGAAAATGCAGAGAAGCATAAGCTTTTCGGAATCAGAAGTGAAATTCCCTATAAGGGACTTCATTATGCAGTAAAGGTTATTGCAAAACTTAAAGAAAAATATCCGGATGTTGTACTTGAAGTGCCCGGCGGTTTCGGAGTTGATGCGCCGATTTCTTCAATTGCAAGTTATCCTAAATATATAAATGAACTGATGGACAAATACGGAGTCAGGGATAATATTAAATTCCTTCCTTCGCTCAATCCTCAGGAAATTGCAGAGCACCTGATGAAGAGCCGTGCATTCTGGCAGTATTCCGTGATTGAGAATTCACCGAATTCTCTTGCCGAGGCGCAGGTTATGGGTGTGCCCTCTGTTGCAAGTGATGTAGGCGGTACAGCCTCATATGCAGAGGACGGAGTGTCGGGACTTCTTTATGAAGTGGACAATATAGATGAATGTGCTGAAAAAATCAGCAGAATTTTTGAAGACGATGAGCTTTGTCTTTCTCTTTCTTCAAAGGGCAGAAGCCTTGCGACGGAAAGACACGATGTGAAAGTCAACACAGAAAAGCTTATCTCAATTTATAAAGAAATCACACAAGGATAGAGGGCAGGTGAGTACGATGTCGGGAGCAAATAAAGTAGCAAAGAATTCTCTTCTCTACACAATTGCAAATATGGTGACAAAAGCATCAACATTCTTGCTCTTGTTCATCTACACCAATCCCAATCTTCTCTCAACAGAGGATTACGGCAGAGTCAATCTGCTGACTTCTTTCACAAACATCGCAGTGCTTCTTGTTAATCTGTCACTGCCTTATGCGCTTATCAGATTTTACGCAGAATACAAGCTTGATAAAGAAAAGTGCAGAAAATTTTTCGGCACAATAATGACCTTTATGCTTGTTTTCGGCACGGCAGTAGTTGCACTGATGATGATTTTCAGAAATCCCATCAGTGGCATTCTTTTCAAAGGTATTGAAATTTATCCACCTGTTATCTGCACACTTCTGACACTTGTTTTCAATGCACTGTATCAGATGTATCAGTCCATTCTTCAGGCAAAACAGCAGGGCGGAAAATTTGCAAAAAATTCTCTTCTCTTTTTCTTTTTCCATGTAGGTCTGAATGTTATTCTTCTCATCTTCGGCAGAGGTGTTTACTTCCTCGGCTTTGAGCTGGGCGGACTTAACGGAATGATGCTTTCGTTATTCCTTTCAAATTTTGTTTTTGCAATTTACGGAATCATTGATATGTTCCGTCAGGGAATGATGTATTTTGGAATTGATAAAGAGATGCTCGGGGTATCTCTCAGATATTCAATTCCTCTTCTTCCCCACAACATAGCCAACAATATGGCGTCCTACATATCAAAGCATTTTCTCAATGCAGCAGGTAAAGCTTTTGAAAACGGAATTTACAGTGTTTCGATGCAGTTCAGTTCTGTCATTGAAATTGTTCAGTCTTCGATTCATCTTGCTTTCAGACCGTGGTTTAATGACAAAATGAAACTCGGAGAAGAAGGCAAAAAGGAGATTGTGGATTTAGCTTCGGTTGCTTTCAGAATTTCTGCGATTGTCTGCCTCGGTGTGGCGATCTTCTCGCAGGAAGTTGTAATGCTTCTTGATAACAACTACTATGATGCGTGGAAATATGTTCCTATAATTGCCGTGGCTCACGCAGTTAAGTTTGTATACTTTACTCATACCTTCGGCATTATGTATGACATAAAACAGAGTAAAAAAATGTTTCTCTGTTCAGGCTCGGCAATCATTGTGAATTTCACTATGAGCTATATTCTCACAGAGATGAATCTTTACACAATGCTCACCGCAGCGCTCTGCTTCCTTGCTTCAAGGTCAACGGCAGCAGCAGTTTCCGTGGCAATCTGCAGAAAGAATGATATTATTAAATATAATGTAAAAGAAATGATAAGCAAGATTCTTCTCGTTGCTCTCTTCAGCGTGGCGGGTCTTGTTCCCGTAAACGTTCTCTATGTGGGAATTGAAAATGAGATTGCTCTTTTCTCAGGAACCTTCTTCGCAAACTTTGCGTTCAAATTTGTGATTTTTGCATTGGGTGCAGTATGCATCATCGGAAGAAAGAGAAAAGAAATTCTTTCACTTATTAAAGGCATTCTTAAAAAGAAATTATAAATTGTGAGGGGAAATTTATGAAAATTCTCGTAACAGGTGCAGACGGTTTTGTCGGCAGAAATGTTTGTGCGAATTTTGAAACAAACGAAAATTATGAGCTTCTCAGATTTGATGTGAACACAGAAAAATCACTTCTTGATAAGTATTGTGCAGAATGCGATTTCGTAGTTCATCTTGCAGGTGTAAACAGACCTGAAACAGAAGAAGAATTTGCAAAAGGTAATTCAGGCTTCACAGGCGAAGTTCTTCAGTCTCTTAAAAACAATAAAAATACCTGCCCCGTGCTTATAACCTCCTCTATTCAGGCGTCACTTGATAATCCTTACGGGAAATCAAAGAAAGATGCGGAAGATTTTATTTTTGCCTACGGCGAGGAAACAGGTGCAGAGGTTTTTGTTTACAGAATGCCCAATGTTTTCGGTAAATGGACAAGACCCAATTACAACAGCGCTGTTGCAACTTTCTGCAACAATATTGCAAACGATTTGCCCATTACCGTCAATGACAGAAATTATATGATGACTCTCGTTTATGTTGATGATGTTGTGAACGAAATCAGAAATGCAATTGAAGGGAAAGCAAACAGAAAAGAAAAATTCTGTGAAATCTCTCCTGTTCATAAGAGGACACTCGGTGAAATTGTTGACCTGATTTATTCTTTCAAGGCTTCCCGTGACGAGAGAAAAATCCCGGATATGTCAGACGAATTTATCAAGGACCTTTATGCAACATATTTAAGCTACCTTCCTGAAGATAAATTTTCATATCCCCTTAAAATGAATATTGATGAGCGCGGCTCATTTACTGAAATTATCAGAACAATTGACAGAGGTCAGATGTCCGTTAATATTTCTAAGCCGGGCATTACAAAAGGTAACCACTGGCATAACACAAAGAACGAAAAATTTGTTGTGGTTTCAGGCAAAGGTGTTGTTCGCTTCAGAAAATACGGTGAGGAAAAGGTTATCGAGTATTTCGTAAGCGGCGACAAAATCGAAGTTATAGATATTCCCACAGGCTATACACATAACATTGAAAACCTGGGCGATACAGACCTTGTGACACTGATGTGGTGCAACGAGCCCTTTGATCCCACAAAGCCCGATACGGTTTTCCTGAAAGTTTAAGGTGAAAGATATGAGTAAACTGAAATTAATGACAATCATCGGCACACGCCCTGAAATTATCAGACTTTCTGCGGTGATGAAATGTGCGGACAAATATTTTGACCACATTATAGTTCACACAGGTCAGAACTATGACTACACTCTCAATCAGGTTTTCTTTGAGGACCTTGATTTACGCGCACCCGACTATTATCTTGACAGTGTAGGCGCAGACCTTGGTGAAACAATGGGTAACATTATCGCAAAATCCTATCAGGTAATGGTAAAGGAAAAGCCCGACGCAGTTCTTCTCCTGGGCGATACAAACTCAGCTCTCTCTGCAATCAGTGCAAAGCGTCTCAAAATTCCGATTTTCCATATGGAAGCAGGTAACCGTTGCTGGGACTGGAATGTAAGCGAAATGATTAACAGAAAAATTGTTGACCACATTTCAGATATTAATCTTCCTTACACAGAGCACAGCAGACGTTATCTTATTTCTGAAGGAATTGACGGAAAGACTGTTTTTGTAACGGGTTCTCCTATGAGAGAAGTGCTCGAAGAGTATAAGGACAAGATTGATGCAAGTGATGTGCTTGAGCGCCTCGGTCTTGAAGCAGGAAAGTTTTTCCTTGTTTCTGCTCACAGAGAAGAAAATATCGACAACGAAGAAAACTTTATGTCACTGATGACTGCAATCAACAATATTGCAGAAAAATATCAGATGCCCGTTATCTATTCAACTCACCCCCGTTCAATGAAATTCATTGAAAAGAGAAACTTCAAATTCCATCCTCTTGTTCAGAATCTCAAACCTTTCGGTTTTATGGATTATAACAAGCTTCAGAAGACAAGCTACTGCGTTCTTTCTGACAGCGGTACGCTTTCTGAAGAATCTGCTATGCTCGGTTTTTCCGGTGTTCTTCTCAGAACATCAACTGAAAGACCGGAAGTTCTCGACAAAGGCAGTGTGGTTATCGGCGGTATAAAAACTCAGGATGTTGAAAGAGCAATTGAGCTTTCAGTTTCTATGAGAGAAAACAATGAGCCCTATGTTATGGCAGAAGATTATGCAGATATGAATGTGTCTGTGAAAGTTGTGAAACTCGTTCAGAGCTATACACATATTGTCAATAAGACAGTGTGGCTCAAGCCTTAAAATTTGTCTTTGTGCTATTTGCAATAAAACAAAAGACAAAAATTGTGCAACTTTCAAATTTTTTCTGCACGTTACTTTTTATTTCATCTTTATATGTTGACACTCTCCCCCTACTTATGCTATCATTACTATGAAGAATAGTAGGGGGAGTATTGCCCTTTTCGATTCTAAAACGATTTTTTATACATAGCATCATATCTTAAAGGAGGCAAAAAATATGTCTAAGACGAAGAAGCTTCTCAGCATTATTCTCTCTTTGCTCATAGTTATGAACATGTTTGCAATCGGCGTTTCAGCTGCCGACGAGAGTAATGACGAAGCAAGCTATGTGGCACAGTACGGTATTACGACAAGTGCCGACGTGGTGCATCCCGGTGACGTAATCGACGTTTACCTCTCTCTGAGCACAGATTATCTTGTTTACGCAGCTCAGGCAGCGGTTCTCTACGATTCAACACTTTTTGAGGTGGTTATCCCCGAGGGTAAACGAAACACTACACCTGATTATATTGATAATGCAGGTGAGCTTGAAAATTACAAACTCCTCGGTAATGCCGCATCATCGTCATCAATGTATAAGAGAAACTCTAATCCCACTTACTGGCAGTCTCTTGCCGGTTCAGTGAAGATTGCTTACATCGGTTTCTCAGGTGACTCAAGTAAGGGTAATCCTGTAATTGCAGACGGTCAGATTGCTAAGTTCTCACTGAAGGTCCGTGAGGATGCTGAATTCGGAGCAACAGGTTCAATCTATATGAGTGAAGACTGGATAAAAGATGCAGACTGTCTCGGCGGTCTTACATTTGTTTCCCGTTCAGTTACAGAAACTTTCGGCACAACTTCAGGCAGCTATGTTGCACATGGTCAGACTATTGACCTTTCAGCAGCAAATGCTACTGTAACAGTTGGTCACGATGACGGCGAATGGTCAAATGCAGAAAAACCCGATTGTACAAACGAAGGTACTGATGAACTCAAGTGTACAATCTGTGGTGAAGTTCTTGATACAAGACCTGTTGAGGCATATGGTCATCAGTATGAAGTTTCAGTAGCTCCCGCAACTTGTACAGAAGCAGGTTATACAAAATACGAATGTTCAGTATGTGGTGATACATATCTTGCAAATCATGTTGAGCCTCTCGGCCATACAGACAGTGAACCCGTTGTGGAAAATAATGTAGATCCTGATTGCGTGAACACAGGTTCATACGATTCAGTAGTTTACTGTTCAGTTTGCGGTGCAGAAGTATCAAGAACAAAAGTTATTGTTCCTGTTGTTAAACACACAGAGGGTGAGGTTGTTGTAGAAAACAATGTAGCACCCGACTGTGATACAGAAGGTTCATACGACAATGTAGTTTATTGTACAGTTTGTAACAAAGAGCTTTCTCGTGAAACAATCACAGTTGAAGCATATGGACACGAATATAAACCTTCAGTGGCAGCTCCCACATGTACAGAAAAAGGTTACACAAAATATGAATGTACAGTATGTGAGGACTCATATATCGCAGATTATGTAGACGCACTCGGTCACACATATGAAAGCGAAGTTGTTTTAGAACCTACATGTACAGAAAAAGGTCAGACTAAGTATACATGTCACTGTGGTGACACATATACAGAAGCTGATATCGATGCACTCGGTCATAAAGAAGTAATCGATGAAGCAGTTGCACCTGATTGCGTAAACACAGGTCTCACAGAAGGAAAGCACTGTGAAGTATGTGGCGAAATCCTTGTAAAACAGGAAGTTGTTCCTGCACTTGGACATACAGAAGTAATTGACGATGCAGTTGCACCTGATTGTACAAACACAGGTCTCACAGAAGGAAAGCACTGTTCTGTATGTGGTGAAATCCTTGTGAAACAGGAAGTTGTTCCTGCACTCGGTCATACAGAAGTGATCGATGCAGCAGTAGCACCTGATTGTACAAACACAGGTCTCACAGAAGGAAAGCACTGTGAAGTATGTGGCGAAATCCTTGTAAAACAGGAAGTTGTTCCTGCACTCGGACATACAGAGGCAGAAGCAGTAGAAGAGAACAGAACAGAAGCAAACTGCGTAAACGCAGGTAAATATGATTCAGTAGTTTACTGTTCAGTTTGCGGTGAAGAGCTTTCAAGAAAAGAAGCTATCATTCCTGCAAAGGGTCACACAGAAGGCGATGTTGTAATCGAAAACAATGTTGATCCCGATTGTGAAAACGATGGTTCATACGACAAAGTAGTTTATTGTACAGTATGTGGCGAAGAACTCAGCCGTGAGACAATCACAGTTGATGCACTCGGCCATAGCTACAATGCAGTAGTAACAGATCCCACATGTACAGAGAAGGGCTTTACAACGCACACATGTTCAGCTTGTGGTGACGAATATGTAGATACATATGTAGACGAACTCGGACACAACTATGATGCAGTAGTAACAGATCCCACATGTACAGATAAGGGTTATACAACATATACATGTACAGTATGTGGTGATGTAAAAGTAGATGATTATGTAGACGCACTCGGCCATACAGAAGTAATTGACGATGCAGTTGCACCTGATTGTACAAACACAGGTCT
>JAZQLC010000018.1:0-6246 GCA_045542485.1 Acutalibacteraceae bacterium | reverse complement strand
AGGAATGGTGACGATGTTCGACCTCATAGGAACAATAAAAAAGAAAACAGGACTCGATGACTTATTTGGGGATGGAATGTCTGTCCCTAAGTCTGTTCAGGATGTCATTAAAATTGATGCCGTCTATTCAGACGGTATCTTTTTGATGGGTAAGGACAGATATTCAAAAACATTTAAGTTTACAGATATAAATTATGCGGTATCAAGTAAGGAAGATAAAGAAGCAAACTTCCTTCGTTACAGTGAGATTTTGAACTCACTTGAAAACGGTATTTCAAGTCAGATTACAATCATAAACAGGAAACTTAAGAACAGCGAGCTTAAAGAAATCGCACTTCTTGAAAAGGCAAATGATGATAAGGACAAATACCGTAAAGAAATCAATGATATGCTCACAATGATAGCAAACGGAGCAAATGCTATTGTTCAGGATAAATATGTAACACTTACAATTCAGAAAAAGACGGTGGAAGAAGCACGAAGCCATTTTAATCGTGTGGGTGCAGATTTGATTGCTCACTTTGCAAGGCTCGGTTCAAAGTGCTCCGAACTTGATTTAACTGAAAGACTTCGCATTATTCACGATTTCTGCAGACCCAAAGAATCAGCGGACTATCACTTCGATTTGAGAGATACAATGCAGAAGGGACAGAGTTTCAAAGACTATATCACACCTG
This sequence comes from Acutalibacteraceae bacterium, assembly GCA_045542485.1. Taxonomy (GTDB): domain Bacteria; phylum Bacillota; class Clostridia; order Oscillospirales; family Acutalibacteraceae; genus SIG575. The sequence continues at coordinate 5,569 of JAZQLC010000018.1, read as the reverse complement.
ACGGTTTTGAGTTCAAGTCAGACTATTTCAAAATCGGAGAAAGGTTCGGCAGAGTTCTGTTTATTCGTGATTACCCCTCATATATCAAAGATAGTGTTGTATGGGAACTCACAGATACAAACAGAAATATGGTGTTTAACTTCGATATTATCCCGGTATCAACAGAAGAAGCACAGAAGTTTGGTGAGAAACAGGCACTCGGTATTGAAACAAATATTGCAAACTATCAGAGAAAGCAGAATGCCAATAATAACTACACTTCTGTAATTCCTTATGATATGGAGCAGCAGAGAAAGGAAATCAGAGAATTTCTTGATGACCTTACAACCCGTGACCAAAAGATGTTTAAGGTTGTTATCACAGTTATGCACACAGCCGATACACTTGAAGAACTCAACAGCGATACAGAAGCTATTCAGGCAACCGGCAGAAAGCACATGTGTCAGCTCGGCGTTCTTAAATATCAGCAGTTGGATGGTTTTAATGCCACATTACCGATAGGAATAAATAAGATTGAAGCAAGGCGTACTCTTACAACAGAAAGCCTTGCTGTTTTTATGCCTTTTAAGGTTCAGGAAATTCAGCACGATGGCGGTGTGTTCCAAGGAGTTAATGTTATTTCAAAGAATATGATTATCGTCAATCGTAAGTTCTTGCTTAACGGTAACTGCTTCATTCTCGGTGTTTCAGGCTCCGGTAAATCCTTTACTGCGAAAGAAGAATTAGTACAGTTGTTACTTTCAACTGATGCGGACATTATGATTATTGACCCTGAAAGAGAATACTCTGCTCTTGTTGAAGCAATGGGCGGTCAGGTTATTGAACTTTCTGCGAAGAGTAAAAATCATATCAACTGTCTTGATATAAACAAAGAGTATGCAGACGGTGCAAGTCCTATTTCATTTAAGGCTGAATTTGTCCTTTCTCTCTTTGAACAGGTTATGGGCAAAGACGGCATTGATGCAATTCAGAAATCCATTGTTGACCGTTGCCTTACCAATGTTTACAAAAACTATATCAAACGAGGTTATACAGGCAAGGTTCCTACACTCGTTGACCTTTGTAACGATTTAAGAAAGCAGCCTGAACCCGAAGCTACGGAACTTGCAACAGCTATGGAGCTTTTTGCTTCAGGTTCACAGAGCACCTTTGCATAGAAAACCAATGTAAACATTGAAAACAGACTTATCTGTTATGACATTCTTGAACTTGGTAGTCAGCTTATGCCTATCGGTATGCTTGTAGTTCTTGACAGTATTCTTAACCGAATCACAAAGAACAGAGCTGAGGGCAGAGAAACATATATCTTCATTGACGAGATATATCTTCTTTTCCAACACGAATACTCTGCGAACTTCCTTTTCACTCTTTGGAAACGAGTTCGTAAGTACGGTGCATATTGTACGGGTATCACACAGAATGTTGATGACCTTTTACAGAGCCACACAGCACGAACAATGCTTGCCAACTCAGAGTTCATAATAATGCTCAATCAGGGTTCAACGGACAGAGAAGAACTTGCAAACCTTTTACAGATTAGTGAAACACAGATGACACACATTACAAATGTTGAAGTCGGTCACGGTCTTGTTAAGGTCGGTTCTTCATTTGTACCATTTGAAAGAAAGTTCCCGAAGAATACGGAACTGTATAAATTGATGTCAACCAAAATGATTGAATAAATAAATGTAGGCTTCATAGACAAACTCTCTATGAAGCCTTTATTGTTATTTAAATGAATATTTGGAAATCAAGTTTTGAAGAGAATCAATAGAATAGTCGGGTATTTGAAACTCTTTGACAAATGTAAATATTTGGTCTTTATCCCTTTCGCTATAGGCACTAAAAATCCAAGGGATAGGTTGTGTTAAATGTTCTTTAATATATTTGAAGTACGGCCAATCAACTATACCCAAAGAATGTCCTAAAACAACAATTTCAGACACTGTATCAAAATCCAAATCAGTCAGTTTTTCTTTTATTATTTCTTCTGTTGGTTTTCTTAAAGTAAATAACATCATTTCTGTTGCTATCAAGTAATTAAATTCTTCAACCGTGCATTTAAGATTACCGTTCTTTACTATTCCGTATGATTCACACATCTCATCTATCGTAGTTTTGCTGCTATGTCCTATAATTAACTGACTTTTGGGGTCGGTTGCTTGTCCGTGTATATGTAAAACCTTATCATATGGGACTTTATATAACTTTTCAAGAGTATCGGTGTAATTGAAATTTATAAAGAACGAATTTGGAGTGAACACACTTAAATCTTTGTCGTTAGGTAAAGCAATATCGTATATCCATTCTTTGAAATATTGAGATAAAAACTCCTGAAAGTCTAAAACAGTTTCTGATGTTTTTTGAGGAGTTAATTTATTGTCGATGAAATGTTCGGGTGTGAAAGCTGACAGGCACTCTTCAAATTCACACCAAAGACGGTCTGTTTCAAATTCGGCTAAAAAGAGAGAAGCAACAGAATTGAAGAATTCCTCGTGATTGTCTTTGAGAAAATGATAAAATTGCCTATATCCGGTTCGCATACCGTTGCCTATATCAAAACCGTTTCCTATTATAAATAGAACCATACAATCACCCTTAAAGTGTTTTCTTATATTCTAACATATTTAAAACAATTATTCTATATTTGGAGGTGCAAATGAAAGATAAAATAAAAACTCGCGAAATAGTAAAAGACATTAAGGTTCACGATACTGCGGTAAATGTCGGTAACAGAATGAAAAATATCGGTGTCAAAACCAAGGACACTGTTAATGAAAATATCAATCAGACAGATAATGTATCACCCGAACAGTATGCAAGTGATAAAGTGTCAGAATCAATGCGTACAAGTAGTGAAACTGTTGCTGTCGGTACAGAAAAAGCAGTTCGCAAAGGTGCAAATAAAGCCAAAGAAAAGATCAAAGAAAAAAGAGAAGATAAAAAGGAAAAGACAGAAGAAAATAAGCCTTCGGAAGAACATGCTCCTAATGATGAAAAAACTGAACTTGAAGAAAAGCCAACAGATAATCAACCTGAAACCACAGAAAGAAAAGTTGAACCTAAACAAAAACAGAATGAGAATAAGACTACTCAGGCTAAAAAGAAAATGGCGATGTAAAGGGTAAGCAAGATAAACCTACCGTTAAAGAAAAAACTCAAGCACCGCCTAAATCAAAACAGCAGACGGAAATTCCTGTTGATGAAATAAAGAAACCTCGTCAAAGAAAGCAAGCTGCCCCTAAAACTAAAGGTAAAACAACAATTAAAAAGGTCGGCGCAGAAAAACAAACTATTAAGATGGTTAATAATGAAGCTCATAAAATAAAGCAATCAAAGAGAAGTCTTGATGCAACTGCAAAAGGAATTAAAAAGGCTGATAAGACGGTTAAAACAGCAAAAAATACTGTTAAGACAACTGCATCAACAACAAAGAAAACAGACGAGGTTGCAAAGAGAACAAAACAAACGGCACAGGCTACTGTAAGGGTAACTATCAAAACAGTTAAAGTTGCGGCAAAGGTAGTTGTTGAAGCAGGCAAGGCAGTCGTTGCAGGTGCAAAAAGCATAGGAGCGGCTATTGCTACAGGCGGTGTTCCTGCAATAGTAATTGTAATTATCATTTGTTTAATCGGTGCTATTGGCGGTACTTGCTTCGGTATCTTCCTTGCAAACGATGAAACAACAGGTACTAATAAAACAATGTCACAGGCAATATCCGAACTCACATCTGAACACTATGCAAATCTCACAGCTATGAAAGCATCTTACACTTACGATTTACTTGAAGTACAAGGTAATACATCGATAAATTGGAAAGATGTATTAGCAGTATATGCAGTAAAAACAACCTCAGGCGAAAATTCGCTTGAGGTTGTAACTCTTGATGATACTAAAATTGATTTGCTTCGTAACATTATGAAAGATATGAATAGAATGACAGGTGTTGTTACACCTAAAGTTGTTGCGGAAACTACCGTTACAACAGACGAGAATGGCAACTCAATCAAAACAACAACTTATGTCACAAAGAAAGTTCTAACTGTTTCAATTCTTCAGTTAAGTGTAGATGAAATATCTGCACTTTATAATTTAAATGAAGAACAGAAAGCATTATTGGAAGAACTGATGAGTGATGAATATAACGATTTATGGGCAGAACTTCTTGGAGCAAGTGGACAAATTATTCAAGGTAACAGTTCATTTGTAGGCACAGGTATGTTTACTTGGCCGTTTGAAAACGACCAATATATATCTTCTCGGTTCGGTACTCGTGTTGACCCAATTTCGGGAGAAGTAAAAACACACGACGGAACAGATATAGTCGCTCCTCTCGGAACATCTATTCTTGCTGCTGCGGACGGTGTTGTAGTAACTGCAACTTGGCATAATTCTTACGGGTATTATGTCAAAATTAAACACGATGACACCTACTCAACTCTTTATGCACATTGCTCTGCTCTTCATGTGTCAGCAGGACAGACAGTAAAGCAAGGACAGGTAATCGCAGATTGTGGCTCAACCGGTTATTCAACAGGACCACATCTTCATTATGAGATAATTTAGAATGATGTAAGGGTTAACGCATGGTTGTTCTATAAAGCGAATTAAATTTCATAAACTCTATCATTTTGTTGGCATAATCAATTTTGGTCTAATTGAAGATTGATTTTCAAAAGGTTTTCAACCGAAGCACATCTTCATTTTGAAATAATTCGTAATAGCATATGAAAGGATACATTTAAATTTTGAAATATGCTTATTATCTTAGTGTTATTTTGTGCTATTTACATTTTTAGTTTTTGTTGGATGGCTTAGGAAATAATATTTGTACATTTATATCTGTTTTTTCTGCATTTATCAATTTTTGTTGTTTTATCATCTTAATACATTTATTATCAATAATGTGAAAAAATTTATAGTCTCTAAATGGAACTGGGATGCTACCAATGTCCTGTTAAAAATGACAAACAATAAGAAACATCCAATTCCCTACTTTTCTTCAATATGTTTTTTATAAGGAGACACCCATGAAAAAAATTTTGTTATATTTATTGTTATTGTAATGATGTTTTCTTCTCTATCCGTTACAGTAAGTGCAGGATTTATTTCTAACTATCCCTTAACAGAGGAGGAATTACAAAACATAGCAAATCTTCCCTCTACTCTGGCTTATACGCCATGCCCCGGCGGAAATGGTATTTGTCAAATGTATTCTCAAGGCTGGGCTTATGTATACGATTATTATACCAGAGAATATCTTGATGAATATAATCTAAATAATGCCTGGCAATGCGGCTATTGTAATAGTGTTATGATTACTTCAGGAGATCCACTTTTAGGAACTCCAGTCGCAAATCATGTCATTGTTGCTTGTAGCTATGATTTAGAACTATCTATAATACAATATGTACACATTGATCCGGCCGATATCCATCGTTGTAATACAGTTTACTTAAGTGGCTACAAATTTCACAATTCTTCACTGCTTTGTAAGGAGACAAATGTTTATGAAAAACAAAAAAAAGTAAAAATACTTATAATTTGTATTGCTTTTCTTGTTTTGATG
>JAZQLC010000017.1:0-4168 GCA_045542485.1 Acutalibacteraceae bacterium | reverse complement strand
TTTTCTTCTATAATTTCATTTCGCATTTTTGTTTCCTCGTCTGTGAGGTAGCAGGTGTCTTTTGCCATAATTTCGTCTTTTGGATTTACAGGTTCCTGCGGATTCTTTTCCCATTTCGCATACAAGACATCAGGTTTTGTGAATTTGAATGTTGTTACCTGATTCTGCTTTGTGCGGGGATCGGCAAACCATCCGGCGAATGTGTATCCGTATTTTGTCGGAATGTAACTTTCAAGGCTGATGCTCTCACCATATCTTTTGGTTATTGGCCTGATAAAGCTTCCACCGTCCGATGCTAATTGTAGGGTTACATTTCCTACGATGCCGAGTTCGTTATCGAATGTCACTCGGTATTTACTGAGCCACCAAGGTTTTGCAGTTGCCGATGCAGTTGTTGTTAGCAGCATAGTCACTGCTAATGCCGTACATAATACTTTTTTCTTCATAATCTTTCATCTCCTGATATTTGTATTTACCTTTTCGGTAACACAAACATACCACAGAAGATGGCATAAGTCTACGAAGTTTTTTCAAAGTCCTTTTCTTTGATTACAGCGTATCATATTTTGAGAGACTCAATCTCAAAAGAAAAATGCGTAAACCCTATATTAGGATTTACGCATTAAACTTACATGAGTTTAAGATAGAGTTCTTTGATTTCTTCTACACTTGTTGCTCTCGGGTTGCCGGGGCGACAAGCATCATCAAAAGCAGACTGTGCCAAAAAGTCAATATCTTCCTTCTTAACAATCTCTTTAAGGTCTGCAGGAATGCCAACATCAGCAGACAATTTCTTAACTGCATCGATTGCAGCTTTTCTTGCATCTTCAATGCTCATTGCGTAGGCATTTTCAACGCCCATAGCTTTTGCAATATCTCTATACTTTTCGCCGGTTGCCGGAGCATTGTATTCCATTACTGTCGGAAGAATAATTGCATTAGCAACACCATGCGGTGTATCATAAAGAGCACCGAGAGGATGAGCCATAGAGTGAACGATACCGAGACCTACATTTGAAAAGCCCATACCTGCAATGTACTGACCAAGTGCCATTCCTTCTCTGCCTTCATCATTATTGTCAACTGCGCCACGAAGACTCTTTGCAATAATTTCAATAGCCTTGATATGGAACATATCACTCATTTCCCAAGCACCTGCTGTAATATAACCTTCAATAGCGTGAGTTAAAGCATCCATACCTGTAGCGGCAGTTAAGCCTTTTGGCATAGTAGCCATCATATCAGGATCTACAACTGCAACAACCGGAATGTCGTGAACATCTACACAAACCATTTTACGGTTCTTTTCTGCATCTGTAATAACATAGTTAATTGTTACTTCTGCTGCAGTACCTGCTGTTGTAGGAACTGCAATGATAGGTGTGCATTTATTCTTTGTGGGAGCAACGCCTTCAAGTGAACGAACATCTGCAAATTCAGGGTTTTCTATAATAATACCGATTGCCTTTGCGGTGTCCATTGAAGATCCCCCGCCGATTGCAACGATACAATCTGCTCCGCTTGCCTTAAATGCCTCTACACCTGCCTGAACATTTTCAATTGTAGGATTAGCCTTTATTTCGCTGAATATTTCATAAGCGATACCTGCATTATCAAGAATATCTGTAACCTTTTTTGTAACACTGAACTTAATAAGGTCGGGATCAGAGCATACAAACACCTTTTTAAATGCTCTTGCTTTAATTTCGGTTGCAATTTCGTTTATTGCGCCTTTACCGTGATAACTTGTTTCGTTGAGTACAAATCTGTTTGCCATAAAATTCACTCCTTTTTAAAATTTTAGGATCATACGCCTTGACTATAGTTTACACTAAAACATAGCCTATCGTCAATAATTATAGATTTTTACTTTAATACTGATACAGCATCGCTGATTGTTTTTTCAAAAGCTTCTCTGCCGTATTTGTCAACCTCGGATTTATTCTTTTCACCATGAGTTAAGCATCCTGCACCGCCGATGCATCCGCCGACACACGCCATACCTTCGATAAAGTTTGCATCAAGTACACCCTTGCTCAGCTTGAGAAGTGCCATCTTGCAAGCTTCTATTCCGTCACAAGGAATTGCCTTTAAGTCAAATTCGATATTCTGTTCCTTAAGGCCCTGAGCAACTGCATCGGAAAGACCGCCACTGCGAGCAAATATTCTGCCAAAATATGATGCGTTATCCAAAACATCTTCTTCAAGAGTTGTAATGTCAATATCTTTACTGTCGTAGAGCGCCTGAAGCTCTTCAAAGGTCATAACAGCATCTACATAAGGCTTTACCTCTTCAAGCTGTGCCTCAGCTTTTTTGGCTGTACAAGGTCCAATAAACACTACTTTTGAATTCGCATCCGTTTCCTTGATATATTTTGCAAGTGTTGCCATTGGCGAAAGGTTGTGGGAAATATATTTTACCAAATCAGGGAACGCTGATTTTACATAAGCAACAAAAGCCGGACAGCATGAGCTTGTCAAAAGGCCTTTTTCCGAAAGTTCTTTTGCTTCTGCCTGTGCAACCATATCTGCACCAAGTGCTGCTTCAATTACCGTATAGAAACCAAGTTCTTTAAGTCCCTTGATTACCTGACCGAGCTTTGCATAAGTAAACTGACTGGAAATTGAAGGTGCAACCATAGCATATACCTTATACTTCTGATTATTTTCACTTTTCTTAATCAGGTCAATCACATTCAAAATATATGACTTATCCATAATAGCACCGAATGGGCACTGATATACGCAAGCTCCACAGGCTGTACACTTGCTGTTATCAATTGCAGCAGCATTATCTTCATTAATAGAAATAGCTTTTATTTTACAAGCATTCTGGCAAGGACGTTTGCGGTTCACAATAGCAGAATAAGGACAAACCTTTGCACAAGCTCCGCATTCCACACATTTTGATTTATCAATATGTGCCACATGATTGTGGTCAAATGAAATTGCTCCTCTTTTGCAGACATCCTCACATCTGTGAGCAAGACACCCACGGCATGAATCTGTTACTTCATAGCCAGCTGCCGGGCATTCATCACAGGCAATTTCAATTACTTCAATTACATTTGGATTTTCTTTATCTCCACCCATAGCGATTTTTGCACGCTCAGAAAGTATAGCTCTTTCCTTATAAACACAACAACGCATTGTGGAAGTTTTACCCGGGACAATCGTTTTCGGAATTTCCAAGATATTTTCAAGCAGAGTGTCATTCCAAGCCTCTTTTGCAACTTCACGCAGCACTTTATACTTCAAATGCTGAACTTTAGTATCAAATTTTCTCATTTTCATGGGTAGCACCTCTTAGAAGGTTATACCGTTCATAACAGCGCGAAGAGCCTCTGCAGAAGCGTAAAGCTTAGCCATTTCATCATCGGAGAGTTTCTGAGTGATGATGGATTTAACACCTGTGGAGTCAACCAAGGAAAGAGAGCTAAGGCAGATATCTTTAAGCCCATATTCGCCTTCATGGAGAGAAGAAACAGTCATAGCGGTTTCAGCATCACCCTTAAGGCTCTTAACAATGTGCATGGAGGTTGTTGCGATACCGTAAACGGTGCAGCCTTTTCTTGCGATGATCTTACCGCCGGATTTTTTAACGTATGTTTCAACGTCTTCTCTCTTATATTCGTTGGGTATATTATAAGAGGATGCAATCGCACCTGTGAATTCGTTAAGAGGAACACCTGCGATAGTCGCTGTGGACCATGCAACAAAGGATGTATCGCCATGCTCGCCGAGCACGTTTGCGTGAACCTGCTGCTTGTTTACGTTGTAGATCTCTGCAAGACGTGTGCGCAAACGAATCGTGTCAAGAACCGTACCCGTACCGAATACCTGGTTTTTGGGAAGTCCTGTATATTTCAAGAACGCATATGTCAAAATATCTACAGGGTTTGCAACGAGAATGTAAATCGCGTTAGGTGCAACCTTTACGATCTGTTCGGATATCTGCTTTATAATACCAACGTTTGTCTGAACAAGCTCAAGTCTGCTCTGACCGGGTTTTCTGCCGATTCCGGAAGTGATGATAACAACGTCGGAGCCTACAGCGTCCGCATAACTGCCTGCGTATATATCGCAGTTGTCAATAAAGGGAGTTGCCTGCTTAATGTCAAGAGCCTCACCAAGTGCTTTTTCGGTGTTTACGTCGATCAAAACAACC
>JAZQLC010000016.1:0-23994 GCA_045542485.1 Acutalibacteraceae bacterium | reverse complement strand
ATATACAGTTGTTATTTTCGGTGATGTATATGCAGACGGTGTTGTAGACAGTTTTGATGTTGCAGTTGTAGCAGCATATGTAAACGGCGATACAGTAATCGAAGAAGGCTCAGCTCTCTTCCTTGCAGCAGATGTATATGGTGCTGACGGTGTTATCGACACATTCGACCTTGCAGTGCTTACAGCATATGTAAACGGCGACAGCAATATCACACAGACACCTGAATTCTGATTCAGATTCAGTAATAAAAATTAAGGCAAAGGAGTGGGCAACCACTCCTTTGTTTTTGTGTTTTTCCCTGTATATTTTTCAAACAGTTTATAATTTTCTGTTTGACTTTTTTACCAAAAAGTGATAACATATAATTGATATATTTTGTGCATATATCGAAAGGTAGGTAATGTAATGAATATTGCTGATTTAGCAGCAAGTGCTGTAAAAAAAATTGCAGACAATCACGGCAAAAAGCTGAACAGAAAAGGCGAAGCTCCTGAAATTCCATTTGCTGACCCTGCATATCTGAAGAATGCCGAAGGCAACATTTTCAATGTAGGTTTCTCATTGAAAGAAGTAATGCCTGACGATGTTACATCAAAAAAATACTGGCTTGCAGGTTACAGAACGGGCAACCTTATCAAAGGCGTTCTTGATCCCCTTACAGTAAGAGCTATGTGGATCGGTTGCGGCGATGGTGGTATTGTACTTGTCAGTGCTGATCTTATCGGTCTTACAGGTTATGAAATCAAGCTGGTTAGAGATAAACTTGCTGATTTTACTGCAAAAACCAATTGTAAACTTGTCAGTGTCAGCTGTACTCACACTCACGCAAGTATTGATACAGTAGGTTATTGGGGTAAACTTCCCAAGACAGGTAAGGACAAGGAATATATGGACAAGGTGATTTCATCAATCGCCGAGGTTTGTGTTGAGGCTTATGAGAACAGAAAAGAGGGTAAACTCTATAATGGCTCTGTTCATGTTCCCGAAGCAATCAGTGACGGCAGAATGCCTTATAATAAAGTCAATGATAAGCTTTCACGCCTTCGTTTTGTACCTGCTGACGGCAGCGAAGAAACATGGTTCCTCAATTATAGTGCTCATCCCAACACAATGGGCGGTGGTTGTTCAGAAGTAAGTGCTGACTATCCGTATTTCCTCAGAGAAGCAATTAACAGAGAGAAAAAGACAAATGTCCTTTTCAGTGTTGGTGCGATTGCATCTGTCAATATTGCTGACCTTGACGAGGACAGACGCGAAAGAACAAGAAAAGGCGGCGAAATCCTTGCAAAGGCTGCTCTTTCAATCGACAACGATGTTGAGCTTGAGGGTAATATAACTGTCATTCATCAGCCTTATTATGCACCTATTGCGAATGGCGTTCTTTCACTTATGGCAATCATCAATGTATGCAGTGCTCTCAAATATCCTTCAAAAACAAGCGAAACAGGTCTTGCACTTCTCACTGAAATGAACTACATACAGATTGGCTCAAAGAAAATTCTCACAATTCCCGGTGAAGCATTTGCAGAAAATATCTATGGCGGATATGCAACTGCTGAAGAGTCACCTAATGACTTAGGTCCTGAAGTGAATGCAACTCCTCTCTGTGAAATCGTAGGGGACAAGGATATGGAGGTTTTCGGTGTTTCAAACGATATGACAGGATATATGATTCCCCTCAATGACTTTGTTCTTCATCCCACACAGCCTTATCTTTCAAGCTACCGTGATAAATATGACCATAATCACTATCACGAAACAAATGGTCTTGGCAGAGATATTCCTCATGTTATGGCAGATATTCTCCGTGGCATGATGTCAAAAATCAAGTAAATTATTTTTTCTGAAAGGAAGATTTATTATGGCAACAAACAGACTTGTAGGCGATTATCCCGTAATCGGTATTCGTCCCGTAATCGACGCAAGAAGAGGTCCTCTCAAGGTTAGAGAATCTCTCGAAGAGCAGACAATGAATATGGCAAAGGCTGCTAAAGCGCTCTTTGAAGAAAACCTTAAATATTCAAATGGTGAACCCGTTAAGGTAGTTATCGCTGATACAACAATCGGCCGTGTAGGTGAAACAGCAGCTTGTGCAGCAAAGTACAAGAAAGAGGGCGTAGATATTACTCTTTCAGTTACTCCTTGCTGGTGCTATGGCTCAGAAACAATGGATATGGATCCTATGACAATCAAAGGTGTATGGGGCTTCAACGGTACTGAAAGGCCCGGTGCAGTTTATCTTGCATCAGTTCTCGCTGCTCACGCACAGAAAGGTCTTCCCGCATTCGGTATTTACGGCAGAGATGTTCAGCCCTGCGACGCAACTGAAATCCCTGCTGATGTAAAAGAAAAACTTCTCAGATTTGCTCGTGCAGCAGTTGCAGCAGCAACAATGAGAGGTAAGTCATACCTCCAGATTGGTTCAATCTGTATGGGTATCGCAGGTTCAAGCATAAGCCCCGAGTTCATCGAAGAATATCTCGGTATGCGCGTTGAATCAGTTGACGAGGTAGAAATCATCAGACGAATGTCTGAAAACATCTATGACGAGGCTGAATATCAGAAGGCTCTCGCATGGACAAAGGAAAAATGTCCCGAAGGTTTTGATAAGAACCCTGAATTCGTTCGTTCAACAGACGAAAAGAAAGAAAGCGATTGGGAATTTGTAGTTAAGATGATGTGCATCATCAAAGACCTTATGAACGGCAACCCCAACCTTCCCGAAGGCAGAGAAGAAGAAATGGTTGGCCACAATGCTATCGCAGCAGGTTTCCAGGGTCAGCGTCAGTGGACAGACTTCTATCCCAACTGTGACTATCCCGAAGCACTTCTCAACACAACATTCGACTGGAACGGCGCAAGAGAACCCTACATCCTTGCAACAGAAAACGATGTTCTCAACGGTATTTCAATGCTTTTCGGTAAACTCCTTACAAACAGAGCACAGGCATTTGCTGATGTTCGTACATATTGGAGCCCTGAAGCAGTTAAGGATGCAACAGGCTATGACCTTGAAGGTGTAGCAAAAGAATCACAGGGATTCATTCACCTCATTAACTCAGGTGCTGCTTGTCTTGATTTCAGCGGTGAAAGTAAAGATGAAAACGGCAACCCCGTTATGAAAGAATGGTATGATGTTAACGAAGCTGACATCGATGCAATGCTCAAGGCAACAACATGGTGTGCAGCTGACAACGGTTACTTCAGAGGCGGCGGATATTCATCACGCTTTGAAACAAAAGCAGAAATGCCCGTTACAATGCTCCGTCTTAACCTTGTTAAGGGTGTTGGCCCCACACTTCAGATTGCAGAAGGCTATACAGTTAAACTTCCTGACGAAGTATCAGACAAACTCTGGAAGAGAACAGACTATACATGGCCCTGCACATGGTTTGCTCCCAGACTTACAGGTGAGGGTGCATTCAAGTCAGCTTACGATGTAATGAACAACTGGGGTGCTAACCACGGTGCTATCACATACGGCCACATTGGTGCAGACCTCATCACTCTCTGCTCAATGCTCAGAATTCCCGTTTGTATGCATAACGTACCCGAAGAGAAGATCTTCCGTCCCGCATCATGGAACGCATTCGGTATGGACAAAGAGGGTCAGGACTACCGTGCTTGTGCAGCATATGGTCCTCTCTACAAATAATTCAACAGTTGTTGGATTATCCAATAAATAACAAAAGCCTTGTTCTTCGGAACAAGGCTTTTTCTTTGTTTTTAGTAAGAAAATAAATGAGGGATTTATTGTTTAATCAATCCCATTCACAGCCGGTAACAGTGTCCATATCAATTCCTCTTGTTTCGTGCGTTTTATGGGCAAGAAGGAAGAGTGAAATAATAAATCCGGGAACGAGCAGTGCAAAACACACAGTACCGGTAAATGAATTGCCGAGAATTGTAATAAGAGGAAGACTGACACCGTATGAAACCACAACGCCCAGAGCAGTGACAATAAACTGTGCAGACATAGTTGACGAACGGAGATTTGTGGGGGATGATTCGCCGATCATCATAATAATAACATCGTTTGTTGTGTAATAACTGCCGATACAAGCACCGCAGAAGAAGCCTACAAGGTAAGGATTCCACGCAAGGGATGAGCCTGTTGAGAAAAGAATAAAAGATAACAGACAGTTGAAAGCGGTTATTGTGGCAGCAGTTTTTCTTCCCTTTGAGTCAGAAATGAATCCCATAATTACCTGAGCAAAAGCACATCCTACGGGGAACATAAACAGTGCGGCAGTGACAGGTCCCGTGCTGACTGCATTCATAACCTCGTCACCGAGTGAGGAAAATAGACCGTTCCTGATAAAATTCTGTGCATATCCGTAGGAGAGTACAACCTGATAGTCAAGGGTTGCAATAAAGCCGATGTTTACAAATGCGGATGTTATGTATAGCCAACGGAGCTGCTTGTGTTTCATAGCAAATTTAAGAGCAGGAATAAGACCACCCTGAGCGTTTTCGACTTTTCTTTCTGCAGAAATTTCTTCTTCTGTCTTGCGAAGATAGCGAAGACGGGAATCAATGAATGTATCTGTTTCTCTCGCTGCAAAAATTGCCACAAGGCAGGTGATAATTCCGACAACAGCAGGAATGAAGAAAACTATTCGCCATTCAGAGGCGTTTTTCATCAGCATACGCCTTAAAAGCGGAATAAGCATAACGCTCATATTTGCGAAGAATTTTATGACGGAATATATTCTTGCCCGGTGCTTTGATGGGGATGATTCCATAATGTAGACCACGTGCATATCGTGGGGGATGAAAAATTGAACAAGACAAGCACCTGCAAAATAAAGGAAAAGGTTATCGGATAGGAAAATTACCAGCATAGCAAAACTCATACCGAAAGTGTTTATAATGAGAAACATCTTTCTGCCAAGCTTGTCTGCAAGAGGTCTGTAAAGAAGACCGAGAGCCTGAAAAGGCACAACAATCATTGAGAGTATGTCAAGTACACCCACGGAGCTTTCGCCGTGTTTTGCAAAAAGGTCGTTGGCGATTTCCGTTTTCATCAGCGTACCGATCTGTGACGCGATTTCGTCAGTGGCATAAATTAGCGCTATAATCAGCACAAGATAAATGAAATACAAATTTCTTCTTGGCTTTGCCTTTTCTTTTTCCCATTTTCTGATTTCTTTTTCTTTTTTTGCCTGAATTTTACGGCATTTTTCAGGTGTTATCTGTTTCAAAAAAATCATTCCTTTTTCAAAATATCATATTTTCTATAAACAAATCTGAAAAATATTTGTCTGATGACAAGTCGGTATATTCAGCTTTTTCCGTGAATGATGATAAGCTGTTTTTTTCTGTTGCATATTTCACTGCCCCCAGGAGGGAGGAGTTTTTTATGCTTTCACATTTGTCTTTCAGTTCTTCTGGGATAAGACCTGTTTTCACTGCGTTTAAAATGTTCAGTTCAGCCGAAAATCCCCCCGAAATATACATTTTTTCAATGTGTTCAAAGGTAATGTCGGCTTTTTTAATAAGTGAAATAACGGCCGAATAAACCGCAGATTTCGCAAGTTGGAATTGTCTTATGTCATTCTGAGTAACGGAAACATTTTCAGTGATTTCAATTTCTTCACATTCCATAAAACCCGTTTTGTCTACGGTGCCGTCAGTAACAAGTTCTGCAATAATATCAATAAGTCCCGTGCCACAGATTCCTTTTGGGGGTACATCGCCGATTGCTTTAATTTTTCCTTTACCGTAACTGTAAATTGCACCCTCTACCGCACTCATTCCGCAGGAAATATTTGCACCCTCAAAGCAAGGACCTGCTGCAGCTGATGTGCAGAAAAGTTTATCTTCAGAATAAAGAACAATTTCTGCGTTTGTACCAAGGTCAACGAGTAAGTTATATTTTCCTTGTGATGGGGGAGAAATATATCCGAGACCTGCAACAATATCTGCACCTACAAATGCAGAAATCGACGGCAGAGTCTCTGCTTCCTCAATTCCTTTGATTGCGTGTGATTTTATTTTCTTGCTTTCAAGAAAAACGGGGGAATAAGGTGCTGAGCCCATTGAAGCAGGGCTTACGCCCAGAAAAATATGAAGCATTGTCGTGTTGCCTGAAACATACATTTTGGGGACATCAGGTGCACCGAGGCTTTCAATCATTTTGTTTAATTCATCGGTGAGTACAGACTGTAATTCATTCACACCATTTTTTTTGCAATAATCAATCCTGGAGATAACATCAGCACCGAAAATTCGTTGCGGATTTGTGCGACTGACTGTTTTTACAATCTTTTTTTCATCAAGGGACACAAGAGAAAGCACAAGTGTAGTTGTGCCAATATCAAGAACATAACACATATTTTCCGTGTGATTTTCCGTATCTTCTGCGCCTGTGAGCGAGAAAATCCCTTTTTCATCGGGAAGCACTACTTCGATGTCCTTTGAAACTTTGTATTGACAGGAAAGTTCTTTTCTGCCGTCAACAAAAACAGTACATTTTTTGCAGACACCTCTGCCACCGCAGGGATGTTCAGCTCTTTTATTATGTTCAATTAAAATACGAGAGAGAGCTTCTCCTTTTTCTGCGAAAAAGATTTCGCCGTCAATTTTAATTTTATACATAGTTTTCAGTCACCTTTCAGATTTATTGTACCATACAGAGATTTAAAAATAAATAGAAAAAAGAATAAATTTGTGATATAATAGGGAAGAGGTGATACCATGCTCAGATATGAAAGGTTAAGCGATTCTCTTCTGGAGAGGATGATTAATGACAAACTGAACAATACTCAGCCTGAAATGGGTTTTGACGAAACTCAGGTTATAAGAAGAAATATGACGAAGGACAAAGCAAATCTTGTGAGAACAGCGTTTATCCGTGATATTGACAAAATTATTCACTGTCCTCTTTATAACCGTTATGCTGACAAAACTCAGGTTTTTTCTTTTTACAAAAATGACGATATCACAAGGCGAGGACTTCACGTTCAGCTTGTTTCAAGAATCGCGAGAACAATCGGTAAGGCGCTCAATCTCAATCTTGACCTGATTGAAGCAATAGCCCTTGGTCACGACATCGGTCACACACCTTTCGGTCACGCAGGTGAAAGATTTCTTGATGAACTTCTTTTTTCTCATACAGGAAGACACTTCAGCCATAACATACAATCTGTCAGAGTCCTTGACGGGATTTTCCCCTATAATATAAGTCTCCAGACACTGTGCGGAATTGCTTCCCACGACGGAGAAATGGAGCTTTCCGAGTATCATCCGAAAGAGCTGACGACTTTTGATGAGTTTGACAGTCTCATTGAAAACTGTTATCTTGATAAGAAAAATGTAAAAAAACTTGTACCCTCAACTCTTGAAGGGTGTGTTATGAGAATTTCCGATATTATTGCATATCTGGGTAAGGACAGACAGGACGCAGAGAGAGCACACATAATTTCAAACAGAGAATTTGACACAGGTGCGCTCGGTACATACAATGCTGAAATTATAAACAACCTTATTACCAACATTGTTGAAAACAGTTACGGAAAACCGTACATAAAAATGGATGAAGAGCATTTTGAAGCGCTGAAAAAGGCGAAGTCGGATAACTATGAAATGATATACAAGAAAGATACGGTTGAAAAGATGCTTATTACTGTTGTAAAGCCTATGATGGAAGACCTCTACGAAAAACTTCTTGAAGACCTTGAAAAAGGCAATAAGTCATCGCCTGTTTTCACTCATCATATTGATTTTGTGAATAGCATCCATTACAAGAGAAATATTCCTTATGAGCAGACGGAAAATAATCAGATTGTAACTGACTACATAGCGAGTATGACAGATGACTACTTCATAGACCTTTATGCATATCTTTTCCCCGGAAGTGACAAAAGAATAATTTACAAAGGATATTTTGATTAAAAATAAGGTGGCTGACAACTTGTCAACCACCTTATTACTTTTAGTTTAATTATTCAGTTATTTTACGGGAGCAACCTCAAAGCTGAATGAAAGTTCATTGTCGCAGAGTACACGGTATTTTTCAAGAGTGTAGGGACCGCAGGAGCCTGAGCCTGTGCCAGAAAGGAATCCGTCAAGGTTGAGAAGAGATGTGTCTGCTCTCTTAAGCTCTTCCTGATGTGTTGCTTCTTCAAGTGCCTGAACAGTGTAATCGTGAATGTTGAAGCTGAAATTACCCTGACAGTTCGCGAAGATAAGTCCCTTTCCGTCATTGTCGGAAACTTTGAGATATCTTACCTCTGTATGGCAACCGTTTTCCTGGGGGAAGATATAGGGCTCGTGAGTTTCTTCAACCTTTGCAGTGTAAATACCCAGTGTTGCCTGAGCCTTGAAGTCTGAAAGGTTTTCTTTTTCACCGAGACCGAAGTATTCGATGTTTTCCATATCCTTGGGCATTTCGAAACTTACACCGAAGCGGGGAAGGTCAGCCTCAATTTCATCGTTGACTTTCTTGAGAACAGAAGAAACTCTGATTTTACCCGATGAGAAAATTGTGTAGGTAATATTAGCAGTAAAGAGCTTTGTGCTTTCACTTGCAATTTCGTAGTCAACGGATACAACAGCTTTGTCTGATGTATTCGTAATTGTAAAGTCTGCTGCTTTGGTTTCAGCCTTTGAAAGTTCACCCTTTGTCCAGTAGTCTTCCTTCATCCATTTTTCATTATCGTGATATGCTCGTTTTAAGTTGGGGAGGAAGCCTTTTATATTTCTTGCAGGTGACTGATTGATGAATTCCTTATCGTCTGAAACAAGGCTTGTCATTTCACCTGTGGTTTTGTTGAACTGAACTTTGACTGTTTCAGTTGTGATTTCAACTGTGTCTTTACCGTCTGTTACTTCGATTTCCTTATCTGAACAAGGAATTAAAGTAAGTTTCTTGTAAGTTTCCTGAAGAGCAAACTGCTGTTTTGAAATCTGTTCGCCGTCTCTTGTGCAGATAAATGTGATGTGATACTCTTCTGTCTTAAGAAGCTTTGTCTTAATGGGAAGAATAACTCTCTTTTCGCTATTGGGAGCGATATTTGCAACTAAATCTCCGCTTTCACGGACTTCGCCGTTTTCAAGGAGAAGCCATTTGAATGAATAAACATCAGCATTTGTGAAATAGTTGGTGTTTTTAAAGAAAAATTCATTTGCCCCATAGTGACGGATGCGTATAGGTCTGTAAACCTCTTTCATTTCCCAGGCACCTGTGTGGGGAGTTCTGTCGGGGTAAATAAGACCGTCAACGCAGAAGTTTGAGTCGTGTATTCTTTCGCCGTGGTCGCCACCGTATGTGTATTTGTAATTTTTGTTGTATGTAGATGCAGCGTGGTCACACCATTCCCAGATACATCCGCCCATATATTTGTCGCTTGAATAGAAAGCATCCCAGTATTCCTCAAGAGCACCGGGACCTACACCCATAGCGTGAGCATATTCGCAGAGGAAGTAGGGCTTGTCGAGATTGATGATATGTTTTTTAACATATTTCGGTGTAAGTTTTTCTCCGTAGAAAGAGGGGATCTGTTCATACATATTTGAGGCGATATCATAAGCCTTTCTGTCTGATGCGTTGCAGCTCTCGTAGTGAACAGGGATGTCGGGGCATATTGCCTTTGCAACGCCGTATGCAGCATCGTGGCAGATGCCGTGACCTGTTTCGTTGCCCAGAGACCACATTGCGATGCAGGGATTGTTTCTGTCGCGCATAACCATTCTCTTTACTCTGTCGCAGAAACGGGGGAGCCACTGAATATCGTCTGCAATAAGGTTCATATAATCGAGAAAATCTCCGCATCCGTGAGCCTCAATGTCAGCTTCGTCACACACATAAAGTCCGTAAACTGAACATGCAATAATAAAGAAGGGGTCAGGAGGATAGTGAGATGTTCTGACTGTATTTACATTCAGACTCTTCATAAGCTTGATGTCTTTGAGAATATCCTCGTGACTCATTGCATAGCCTTTGTCGGGGGTTGAATCGTGATGGTTGACACCCTTCATCTTAATGGGCTGAGAGTTGAATTTGTAAACATCTTTTTCAATTTCAATTGTCTTGAAACCGATAAGTGTTCTTACAAACTGAATGTCCTTGCCCTCTTTTGAAAGTGTTGCAACTGCAGTATAAATTTTCGGATTTTCAGCGTTCCATTCTTCAACCTGAAGAGATGGGAAGAACGCATAGAATGTATCTTCATCTTCACCGATAATTTCCTTGTTGTCAGTGCTCAGAGATGTTTTTGCAATTTCTTTATCGCCGTCATAAACAGAAAGAGTAAGGTCATTTCCGTCAGCACCTTTAATCTTAGTCATAACTGTGAGAGAATATTTGTCATCGCCGACCTTTTTCGGTGTGTAGCAGATGTCGAAAATATATGTGTTTTCACACTCTGTCAGGAGAACATCTCTGAAAATGCCGTTTTCTCTGAACATATCCTGACATTCAAGGTATGTAGCATTTGACCACTTGTAAACAACCGCAACAAGCTCGTTTTCACCTTTTTCAAGGAAAGGAGTAATATCAAATTCAGCAGAGTTATGTGCGCCCTCACTGTAACCTACATATTTTCCGTTGATATAAAGGTCAAGGCTTGAAATAAGACCGAGAAATGTGATTATATATTTTTTGTCAGCGTTTTCAATGTTGAATTTTTTACGATAAACGCCACAAGCTTCGTCAGGCACAGAGGGATAAATTGAGTTATCCACATTGTTGAACGGGAAGCGTGTGTTAAGGTAGCAGGGGGGCTCATAGCCGATTCTCTGCCATGTTGAGGGGACAGTGATTTTATCAAACTGAACCTTGTCTGTATCGAAGCTTTCTTCCAGTGTTGTGCAGTCAGCGTAATATCTGAAATCCCATTCACCGCTGAGGATAGTCACTGCGTCACTTGAATATCTTTCAGTGATAAAGTCAGTGCTTTCGAGTTTTTCTCTTGTTCTGAAAGGGATGAAATAGGCTCTCGCAGGGAGTTTACCGATTTCAACAACAGAGAAATCTTTGTAATTTTTTTTGTTCATTGTATAAAGCATTTTCAGAACCTCCTATTTTATCTTGAAAATCTTTTTGATAATGGCACCGATTGCAGTTACAGCCGTAACGGCGGCAACACCGGCACCTATTTTTTTAACGGTTTTCTTCTGTTCTTCTGTCATAATCTGGTGTGGAAGAACGGCACTCTTACTGTGAAGACCGAAATCCGTGAAATAGTAATTTTTAGTTTCAAATGAGGGGAGTGAATCCTCGTCGATTGTGATTAACTTCACTCCTGTCCTGATTCCGTCACTGTATCCGTTGAATCCTGTTCCCTTTACATGGGAAAGAAGAACACCATCAATTTCGCCTTCAAAGTCATTTTTATGGTCGTGACCGAAGAACACACCCTTGACCCCGTGAGTTTTCAGACTGTCAAACTGACCGTTGTTGAAGTCGGGGGGACAAGGCGATTCAAGCAGGTCGCCTTTTACACCGTCTTTCAGCACAAAGAATTTGGTTTCAAAAAGACCCTGACCCTTGACGGCACCGCCTACATCAAGACCTGAAACCTCTTTGAGTAAATCATAGATTTCGGTAACGGGCATGTGCTGGAAAACAAGAGCAGGTACATATTCTCCGCCGTTTTTTTCTTTGAATTCGTCGCAGATATTTTCAACCCATTCAATCTGGTCGTCCTTAACCCAGTCATAACCTGAAAGTTCAGGCGAAGGACTTCGTGATTTTCCTGAGTCTATGAAGAAGAGAAGACATTTTGTCTTATTTGATTTGCCCTTGATTGTTATGTAGTGGTTTGCGTAGCCCGAAAGACCTTTTTTGTCTTCACGCACAAGTGAATTCTCATAGGATGAGAAAATTTTTACGGACATCTCAGGGGGGAGCTCCCTATCATCGTGTTCGTGATTTCCAAGCACCATTGTGAAAGGAATTTCCATTTCACGGACAGTCTTTGTGATGGCGTCAATTGTTTCTTTCAGGTCCTCTTCTGTCTTTCCGAAAGCATTATCACCGTTGTACACAACAAGGTCAGGGGAAAGAGCTTTGACAGAAGTTTCAACAAGGAGAAGTGCATCATCGGACTTGTTCTGACTTTCTTTGTCTTCAGCCTTCTTTTCGTGAAGGTCTGTGATTACAAGAATTCTGAATTTGCCGTTTTCATTGAACCTGAGATTGCGTTTTTTCATTCAGACTCACTTATCCTTTCTTTATTTTATCAATTATTTTCTTGGTGATATATCCCGCTGCAACAACTCCACCTGCAACTAAAGCGGCGTTACGCAGTTTAGTCAGATTTTCGCTTGTTCTGTCAGTCATCCATGACCTGATGGGTCCCAACGAAGTTGGAACAAGACCAAGGTCTTTGAAATATATCATCTCGGAATCAAATTTTGTGGGATTGTTTTCGTCGAGTGTAACAAGTCTGACACCTGTACGGCACCCGTCTGTGTATGGGAAGAATCCTGAAAGCTTATTCTGAGCAAGATAGATTCCGTCCACATATCCTTCGAAATCGTTCATATGGTCGTGACCGAAAAATGCACCTACAATGTCACCTGTCTTTTTCCAACTTTCAAACTGACCGTTGTTGAAGCAAGGGGAACAGGGGCCTTCACCCAGATATCCCTTTATTCCGTCTTTCAGAACATAGTATGTGTCACTCCATATTCCGTGACCGGGAACGGCAAAAGGAATTTCCCATTTTTTGGCAGGTCTGAGAAATTCGTAAACCTCAGGCACCGGAATGTGCTGAAAGAGAAGTGAGGGCAGAGGCTTTCCGCCATTCTTTTCTTTCATTTCCTCAGCTTTTTTCTCGTACCATTCTATCTGGTCGGTATGCACCCAGTCATAAACGGAAATTTCTTTGTCCTTGCAAAGATTGTTCGAATCAACGAACCAGAGATTGTATTTCGGTGTGTTATCCTCTGACGAGAGAATGTTTGCATAGTAGTTGATTGAACGGTCAATTTCGGGGGTATCGTTGAAAGCAATACAGTTTTCGTACTCACTGAAAACGGAAAGAATGTCGTTGACGTGAAACTTATCTTCTCTGTCGTGGTCGTGATTTCCGTTTACATATGCAAGAGGAATGTTTCTGCTGATAACAGATTCCATATAGTGAAGAAAACATTCAAGATATTTTTCTTTGTTTTCTGCGGTGATAATATCACCCATAATCACAACAAGGTCAGGGTTTGTCCTGTCAATAGCCTCTTCAAGAAGCTCACGCGTATCAATATCTTTTCTTTTCAGAAGATTTGTGTCAAGATTTGCTTTCACATGAGGGTCGCCGCAAATCATAATTTTAAACTTTCCGTCTTTTGAAAATCTGAGTGAAGTTTTCATTTTCAATTACCTCAGTCAAGTTTTGTTTTAAGGATGTTGATAATCATTTTTGCTGCTTTGTAGATGTCGCCGCAACCGAGGGTGATGACAAGGTCACCGCTTTCTGCATTCTCAGTGATATATTGTGCAATTTCCTCAAATGTGTCAAACCATACGCTTCCCGGAATTTTTTCGGCAAGTTGAGAAGTATAGATTCCGTATGTGTTGATTTCTCTTGAACCCATAATTTCACTCATAACACATCTGTCAGGAATCTGAAGGACTTTAACGAAATCATCGAAATGATTTTTTGTTCTTGAATAGGTGAAGGGCTGGAAAATTGCCCACACTTTTTTATAACCCATTTTCATAGCTGAGTCGAGAGTGACTTCAAGCTCTGTGGGGTGATGAGCGTAGTCATCTGCAACAGTGATACCTGCGTATTTGCCGAGAATTTCAAATCTTCTTCCCGCACCTCTGAACCCTTCGATGCCGAAAATACATTCATCAATGGTTACACCGCTGTGAAGAGCGGAAACGATTGCAGAAAGAGCGTTGATAACATTGTGCTTTCCGGGGATTGAAAGCTTCACTCTGCCGAGCAGAAGACCGTTTTTGCACACATCAAAACTGTAAAATGCACCGTCAGCCTTGATGTTATCCGCATAATAGTTGTTTGTGTTTTCAAAACCGAAGGAAATCAATTCTTTACCCTCAATGCCTTCAATAGCCTTGAGCGTGTTTTTGTCGTCGCCGTTATAGATAATGGCGTCTGTTGCCTTGTGAGCAAATTTGTTGAATGATTTTATAATGTTTTCCAGCGTTCCGAAATAATCAAGGTGGTCTGCGTCAACATTAAGAATAACTGCAGTATTGGGGAAAAGGTCAAGGAATGTGTCCTTGAATTCACAGGCCTCACATACCATATGTTCACTTTTACCGGAAAGACCATAGCTGTCAGTCAGAGGGAGCTTGCCGCCGATAACTGCAGAGGGGTCTCTTCTTGATGAAACGAGAATCTGTGTGAGCATCGAAGTTACGGTAGTTTTTCCGTGAGTGCCGCAGACACAAATGCAGTCACTGTACATATTTGTGATTGCGCCGAGAATTTCCGAACGCTTGAAGGTGGGGATATCGGAAGAGAGAGCAGCAATCAGTTCAGGGTTGTTCTCCATAATTGCAGCAGAATAGATAATCATTTCTGCGCCGTCGATGTTTTCGGCTCTCTGACCCATCATAACCTCTATTCCCATTTTTCTGATACGGGCAAGAATATCACTTTCATTGTTGTCAGAGCCCGAGAGAATATATCCCTTGCTGTGGAGAATTTCGGCAATAGGGCACATACCTGAACCGCCGATGCCGATTAAATGTATTCTTTTTACTTTCTGCAGAAGTATTTCAATATCTGTCACAGTAAACACACCTTTCGAGTTTTACTTATACTTTAATTTATTTTATTTATTATATTACATTTAAAAGAAAAAATAAACACTTTTATGCAAAAAAACTGCCATATTTTAAAATTGGTTTTCACCTAAGGAAAAGAGAAAACATATGATATTTTGAGATAGTCTTATCAGAGTGGTGAAAAAACTATGAAACTTCTAATAATTACTGCTGACAGACGGCAGGTTTTTATGGCAGAAAGGTTGAAAGAAAAGGGGATAGAATGCGTTCTTTTTACTCCTGAGATTTTCAAAGACGGCAGAAAAGAAATCTTTGACGGAGTGGTTTTCGCTCTGCCCGGTATGAAGTCATCTGTCGTCAATTGCGAATATGCTGTGTCTCTCGATGAAATCCTTTCCCTTGTGAGAAAGGGTGGCTATGTTTTCGGCGCTATGGCAGATGAAGCATTCAGAGAAAAAATAAGCAGCAGGTCTCTTGTTGATTTTGATTATTACAGCAGAGAGGAGCTTACAATCCTCAATGCCGGTCTGACGGCAGAGGGTGTTCTTGAAATCGTACTTTCTGAAAGCAAGATTACTCTGTGCGGTCTTGAAATTCTCGTAACGGGCTACGGCAGGACCGGTCAGGCAATAACGGAAATTCTGTCAAGAAATCTGATTTCCGTTACTGTTGCGGCGAGAAAAGAGAGTGACAGAGTGAAAGCAAAAATGAGAAAAATGAAAGCTGTTTCTTTTTCAGAAATCGGAGAAATTGCAGAGCACTTTGATTTTGTAATCAACACCGTACCTAGCGAGGTGATAGACGAAAGACTTCTTGAAAGGTTCAGATATGACTGTGTTTTTGTTGAAGTGGCGTCCAAGCCTTATGGAATAAATATCTGTTCGGCAGAAAACCAGAACAGAAAACTGATTGTCGCATCGTCCCTTCCGGGTAAAAGTGTACCCCGCTCAGCCGGTTTTTTCATCGCAGACACTATAATGAACATTCTAAAGGAGGAAGGCATAAATGAATGAAATCAGAGCAGGTTTTGCACTGTGTGGCTCCTTCTGTACTTTTTCAAAAGTGATACCACAGATGAAAAGCCTGAAAGAAAAGGGCATCCATATCTGTCCCATAATGAGTGAAATTGCTTATTCTACCGATACGCGCTTTGGTAAAAGCGAGGATTTTGTAAGAGAAATCGAAGAAATCTGTTCGGAAAAAGTTATTGCTACCGTCAAGGACGCCGAGCCCATAGGGCCCAAGAAGATGTTTGATATTCTTATTATCGCTCCTTGTACGGGAAACACACTTGCAAAACTTTCAAACGGTATAGCAGATACATCTGTAACTCTTGCGGCTAAAGCACATCTGAGAAACAGAAGGCCGGTTTTACTCGGCGTTTCAACAAATGATGCTCTCGGTAATGCAGCGAAAAACATCGGTAATCTTATGAACTGCAAAAATATATTTTTTATTCCTATGAGACAAGATGACCCGGAAGAAAAACCCAATTCCGTTGTTGCGGATTTTACGTTGCTTTATCCTGCTATGATGAAAGCTCTTGAAAACACTCAGCTTCAGTCTGTGATAATGGGATCAAGTTCTTGACAAGCATGAAATGAATGTATAGAATAAAATTAAAGTAATAAAGAAAAGAGGAAGAGAAAATGAAGAAGTTATTTTTTCGTATTATGATTGCTGTTCTCACAGTCTTGTGCACTGTCTTTTCTTACAGCGGTGCTGTTCCTTATAACAGACTGCCCGTAAATCTTGAGATTGAAAGTGTGAGTGATATATATGTTCCTGAAGACAGGAACAGCACTACTGTCTGTGAATATCCCACAATTATAAAACTCCGCCATCAGGAAAATGAAGAGGACAACGGGAAACTTCTTGCAAGTTTTGAAAAATGGGGAGACACTTATCCTATTTATATCAGCGAGGATGATGCAGAATCGTGGAAATATGTCAGCACCGTGAAGGACAATCTGAACGAAGGCTACTGGAACGAATGGATGCCTTTTTTGTATGAGCTTCCTGCAGATATCGGTACATTCAGAAAAGGCACAATAATTCTTGCGGCAACATCGATTCTCGGCTCTGGTGCTGATGTTTCAAAAAGCACAATAACTCTTTACTCAAGTACAGATATCGGAAAGTCTTTCAATGCTTTCTGTAATGTTGACGAAGCGGGTGGAAACGATTGGGGCGTATGGGAACCGTTTCTTATTTACGAGGAAGAAACGGGAAGAATTTTCTGCTTCTACTCAGATGATTCAGACCCTGAACATTCGCAGAAACTGGTTTATAAATACACAACTGACCTTGTAAACTGGAGTGAAAAATACGAGTGTGTTGCTTGTGAGGATTCATCACTGAGACCGGGTATGATTTCAATTACAAAAATGGGTAACGGCGAATATCTTATGGTCTACGAAATGGTAGGAATTACGGGGAATCCTATTTATTGCAAGAGGACAACCAAACTTGACGATTGGGGAGATGAAGCAGATTACGGAACTGTAATATCTGCGGCAGGAAAAACATTCGGCTCATCTCCCTATGCTATATGGACTCCTATGGGCGGAGAAAACGGTACTCTCTTCGTGGTAGCACATCATCCCGTAAAAGGCAGAAGCGAAACCGGTACAGATATGTTCATCAGCCTTGATTACGGAAAAACATATATTCCCGTAGCTAATCCGTTGCCTTATGAGCTTGACCCATATGAGAGGTGCTCATACAGTCCCTCGTTCTTCTTTTCTGAAGACGGGACAACCCTTTATTATGTGAACAGTGTGCCATGTTATGAGGCCGGATATAAAATATCGGTCGCAAAAATAAAAATTGTCGGGAGTTGAAAACGAAATAATATTTCTTAATTATTATAAATTGTTTAAAATTGACAAAGTGTTTTTTTCTTGATATAATAAATTTATCTAAATTGGAAAAAAGGAGGTGAAAAGATGAAAAAGATTATTTCTGTTTTTACTCTTGTTATGGTTTTCCTCTTAGCATTGACGATGATGGTGTCTGCTGAGGATGTGACATCTAACACAAGTGGCTTCAGTAATGTTCAGTTTTCAGACGGATACCGTGGTTTCTGTATCGACCAGAAATTAAGTGGTGCAGTGGTCGGCGATAATTTCACTCCTGCAGATGATACTTCCGTAGCCAATAACAATACTACGGATGCGGATGTTTCACAACAGTTGAAAATTCTTCTTACACAATGTTTTAATGAAATTTTTGTGTCGGACGGTAATGGCGGCTATGTGATGGACAGCCTTAAAGCTGACTCATCTGTACAGAGTGCTGTGTGGCACATTACGGACGGATATTATATCTATGGTGAAAGTAAGAGCTTTATCGAGAAAGTAAAGGCTTATGACGGACCTGAAATTCCCGACGAAGGCTATGTACTTACTCTTGAAAACGGAGATACAATATCTTTTTACTTCAAGGTTTACGAACCTCAGAAATCTGGTCAGCAGTCATTCTTTGCTTACAGAATTGTAACCAATGAGGTTCTTGAACACGAGCACGATTACAACGAAGACAAGTGGGAATCAGATGATGATGAACACTGGCACGAATGCGATTGTGGCGATAAGAAGGATGTTAAAGATCACGAAGGCAACGAGCCTGATTGTGTGACACCTTCAATTTGTGAAGAATGCGGTAAAAAGCTTACAGATGAAAATCCTGATAAGCACACTGGAAACACAGTAGTTAAAAACGAAAAACCTGCAACTGAGTTTGAAGACGGTTACACAGGTGATACATATTGTGAAGACTGTGACAAGCTTCTTGAAGAAGGCACAACAATCCCTGCAACTCACGAGCACGATTACAACGAAGACAAGTGGGAATCAGATGATGACGAACACTGGCACGAATGTGATTGTGGTGAGAAGAAGGATGTACAGAAGCATTTCTTTGATGGCGGCAAGTGTGCGATATGTGACGAAATCGTAAACAACGAGGAGCCTGAAGGCGGCGAAAATCCCGAACAGCCTGTCGATCCTGATAAACCCGTCGATCCTGACAAGCCCGTCGATCCCGACAAGCCCGTAGATCCCGATAAGCCTGTCGATCCCGACAAGCCCGTTGATCCTGATAAGCCTGTTGATCCTGATAAGCCTGTTGATCCCGATGAGCCCGTCACACCTGACGAACCGGATAATGACACAGAACCCGACACTGATGTCGACACCGATGTTGATGTTGATACAGACACTGATACAGATGTTGATACAGATAACGATTCTGATGAAACTATCGAAATGCCCGTTACAGGTGACAACACGAATATTGCACTGTTGTTCAGTATTCTTGTTCTCAGCTTATGTGCAGTTGTTGTAACTGCTCCTAAAAGAAAAGACAATACAGTCTGAATAAATTGAAGACAAGGTTAGCATCCGTTAAGGGCGTTAACCTTGTTTTTTATTGCTGAACAAGTTGTGATGACAGAAAAAGACTTAATTTATCGAAAAATGCTCAAAAAATCTTTTTTAACCAGGGAGATTTTGAAAAATTTGCAAGATTTTTACTTTTTGGTTGCAAAATTTGTAAAATCACTTGCAAAAAAAGAATAAATATATTACAATAAACCGAATATGTATTTTGGAGGAAATTATACGATGCTTTACACTGGTCTTTCAACAGAACAGCTTCTCAGCGAAAAGGAAGCTCTTCAGAAAAGATATGATGATTTTAAGGCCCAGGGGTTATCCCTGGATATGTCAAGAGGTAAACCCTCGCCGAAACAGCTTGATATCACAATGGATATGCTGGATGCTGTGAAATTTGAGGATGCATTCAAGGCTGAAAACGGATTTGACTGCCGTAACTATGGTATCCTTGACGGTATTGAAGAATGTAAAAACCTTTTTGCGGAACTTCTTGAAGTTGATGCGAAAAATGTTATTGTGGGCGGTAACGCAAGTCTTACAATGATGTTTGACTATATCGGTCAGTGTATGACTCACGGTGCGGGTGAAGAGCCCTGGCTTAAGCAGGGAAAGGTTAAATTCATTTGTCCTGCTCCCGGCTATGACAGACATTTCGGTATTCTTGAATTTTATGGCATTGAGATGATTTGTGTCGATATGCTTTCAGACGGCCCCGATATGGATAAAATCGAAGAGCTTATCAAGGACAGTTCTGTCAAAGGTATGTTTGTTGTGCCCAAGTATTCAAATCCCGAGGGAATCACATTCTCTGATGAGTGTGTAAGAAGAATTGCTGCTCTTAAACCTGCTGCAAAAGATTTCAGAGTTATCTGGGATAATGCTTACTGCATCCACGATATAAACGACACACCCGACACACTTCTGAACATTTTTGAAGCAGCGAAGGAATATGGCAGTGAGGATATGTTTATTGAGGTAACTTCAACTTCAAAAATTTCATTTCCCGGTGCAGGTGTTGCGGCTCTCGCAGCCTCAGACAATAATATTGCTGCGATCAAGAAACGTATGACAATACAGACAATCGGTAATGATAAACTTAATCAGCTCAGACATGCAAGATATTTTAAAAATCTTCAGGGACTTAAAGACCATATGAAGAAACATGCGGAACTTCTCAAACCCAAATTTGATGCGGTTATTGAATGTTTCACAAAAGAGCTTGAGGGTAAAGGTATTGCTGAATGGAAAGTTCCCAACGGAGGATATTTCATCAGTCTCAATGCCCTTGAAGGTACAGCGAAAAGAGTAGGTCAGCTTTGCAAGGATGCCGGAGTTGTTCTCACACCTCCCGGCGCAACTTACCCTTACGGTAAAGACCCGAAAGATTCTAATATAAGAATTGCGCCTTCTTTCCCCACAGTAGAAGAACTTGAGAAAGCAGCAGAACTTCTTGCGATTTCTGTACGCCTTGCAGCTTGTGAAAAGTTGCTCGATAAGTAATTTAAAAGAGGTAATTTGAAATGAAACTCAGAGCAGTTATAGCTATAATTGCGTGTAAATTTACAAAGTTTGTTCTCCGTGTTATGAAGAGAGGCGGTACAAATCTGCCCGGTAAGATTGCAGTTAAAATCTGCCCTTCGGTCCTCGGTGTTATGGCAAAAGGTGTCACCACAATCATTGTCACGGGTACGAACGGAAAGACTACAACCTCAAGAATGATTGAACAGTGTCTTGAAGAAGCAGGTCTCAGTTATTTTGCAAACCGCTCAGGTGCAAATTTGCTTACAGGTATTACAAATGAATTTGCTATGAATTCCTCAATTTTTGGTAAATGCAGGAAAAAATATGCAGTTATTGAGTGTGATGAAGCAGCTTTCAGACATGTGAGTCGTTATGTTGACGCAAAGCACATTGTTGTTACCAACATTTTCCGTGACCAGGTTGACAGATTCACTCAGCTTGAAAGCACAATGAGCGGAATCAGAGCAGGTATAGAAAATTCACCTGATGCAATTGTTTCAATCAATGCAGACTGCTCTCTTACAACCTCTCTTGTAAAGGGTGTTTCCAACAAAGTGATTTATTACGGTGTGGACTGTCCGATTTATGAAGAGCTTGTTTCAGAGGTTTCAGACGCACAGTATTGTATTGACTGCAAGTCAGAATACACATATGAATACAAAACCTACGGACATCTGGGTAAATATCAGTGTTCACACTGCGGTTACGGAAGACCGGATGCAGAGGTTGTTGTGACGGAGGTCGTGTCAAGCGACCTTGACAGCACAACCGTGAAACTCAAAATCAGCGACGAAGAAAAGCTTCTTCGTATAAATCTCCCCGGCGGATATAATGTATATAACGCAATTTCTGCAGCTGCAATTGCAAAGGGTATGGGCATTGATGAAGAAAAAATCATCACTGCGCTTTCAAGTTTTGAATGTGGCTTCGGCAGAATGGAAAACTTTGACATCGGCGGAAAAAATGTGAGAATGATTCTCATCAAAAATCCTGCAGGTTGCAATCAGGTGCTGAATTTCCTGACAAATACAGTGAAAGAAAAATGTCTGTTTGTAACTATTGTCAACGACAGAATTTCCGACGGCACGGACATTTCGTGGCTGTGGGATGCAAATTTTGAAAAGCTCGAGGAGTTAGGCGATAATCTTCCTATGGTTTATGTGAGCGGATTACGCGCAGACGATATGGCTAACAGATTGAAGTATGCAGGAAGAAGTCTCGAAAGAATAAGAATCATCAAGGATGAGGAGACTCTTCTTGAAGAAATTGATAAGGCAGATGTGGATGTGTTTGTAATGCCCACATATTCTGCGATGCTTTCTTTCAGAGAAAAAATCAGTAAAAGATATAATCTAAAAAGTTATTGGGAGAATTAAATTATGGATGAACTTAAAATCTGTTATCTGTACCCCGATGTGCTCAATCTTTTCAGTGACGGAGGTAATATAACCTGCATTGAAAAGCGTCTTCAGTGGCGAGGAATGAAGGCTGATGTTACTCGTGTTCATATGGGCGAAAAGTTTAATGCAAACGATTTTGATTTGTTCTTCATCGGTGGTGGTCAGGATTTTGAAAACGGCGTTCATCTTACTGATCTTATGGACGGAAAAGCGGCAGAAATCCGTAAAGCAGTTGATGACGAAAAGGTTTTTCTCGCTGTGTGTACAGGCTTTGAACTTCTCGGTAAATATTATAAAGCCGTTGACGGCAGAGAATATGAGTTGACGGGTGCCCTTAACATTCATACAGAAGGAAGCAAAGACAGATTTATTGGTAACTACTGTTTTGAAAGTGAAGAGTTGGAAAAACTGAAAATTGTCGGTTTTGAAAATCACGCGGGCAGAATGTATCTTGGTGAGGGTGTGAAGCCTCTCGGCAAAGTTCTTGCAGGTAACGGAAACAACGGAAAAGACGGCACAGAGGGCGCAAGATTCAAAAATGTTTTTGCAACCTATGCTCACGGAGCTCTTCTTCCGAAAAATCCTGTGCTTGCTGATTGTATTATAAAAACTGCCCTTGAAAGAAAATACGGAAAAGAATTTGAACTTTTACCGCTTGATGATACTACTGAATTGAATGCAAACAAGTATATGCTTTCCCGCCTCGGGTTATAAAAAGGAGTGTTCGCTGTGAAAAAAATACTGTCAGTTGTTCTTGTTGTTATTTTTGCATTGTCATGCTTTGTGTGTGTTGTATCTGCGGAAGAAAAAACATTTGAATTCGGCACAGACGGAAAATTCACAGTTCTTCACATTTCTGACCCTCAGGATGACAGATATCCTGCACACGGTCTTACTGAATTTATCAGAAAAGCAATTGAAGTCGCAGCCCCTGATTTTATTGTAATTTCAGGTGACATTGTAGAGGACAGCCGTGCCGGTGACATTTCTGATGACAAGATTTTTCAGGAGGGTGTCGAGGTTGACGGTGACTACGAGGCAACGCTGGAAAATGTAAAAATTGCAGTTGAGAATATTTTCGCACCTATTGAGGAAACGGGGATTTATTATGCTGTCACAATGGGTAACAATGACTATAAAGCCGGAATTACAAATGAAGACTGGCTTGAGATTTTTGCATCATATCCTCACTGCATCACGGTAGATGAAAGTAATGATGAAGAAGGTAAAATTGACCAATATCTTGAAATAAAAAAGAACGGCTCAGATGAAGCAGGTTTCGGTCTCTGGCTCCTTGATAACGGCAGAGATTTTTCAGAAGGACAGAAGCAGTGGTTCAGAAACAAGGAAACCGGTAATGTTCCGTCAATCGTTTTTGAACATGTGCCTACGGATGACATAGGAAATCTCTATGAAAAATGTAACATCTGGGATAGAGGTGCTCTTCTCGGTGATGACGGACTGTACAGACTTATAAACGGCGGTGTGAACTACACAGTGAGTAAACCCTGCGAAAGTACAGACGAATTTCTTATGTGGAAAGATAAGGGCGTAATCGGTGCATTTTTCGGTCACATTCATACTGACGGTTTCACAGGTGAGGTTGACGGAATCACAATGGGACTTACCTATGGTTTCCAGTTTTCAAAAGCAGGTCCCTACGGTATGAGAATACTTGAACTTGACGAAAACGGTACATTTGAAACTGAACTTTACACCTACAATAAGGGAGAATTTACTCTTCAGGTTGATGAGGCGACAGGTGAAGAAACATTTGCAGATAAGTTGATTAATGTGCTTATGTTCTTTTGCAGACAGCTTTCTGCATGGCTCAAGTTCTGAGCTTTTCAGGAAAATCTAAGACTTTTAAAAGCCTTGATTATTTTTAAATAATGAAATAGTCAATAGTTAGTAGACACAAAAAAGAAATAAATTAAGCTGCCAGTTCAATTCTGTATTGGACTGGCGGTT
>JAZQLC010000015.1:0-18586 GCA_045542485.1 Acutalibacteraceae bacterium | reverse complement strand
TCCTAATTGTTTCCCTATTTCATTCAAGTTTAATCCTTTTTCTCGAAGTTTATATATTTCTTCTTTGTATTGACTTATATGTCTGTATTCTCGTGGCATAAAAAATCCCCCTTATGGTATTTATTCTACCATAAGGGGTGTATTTTTTTCTATTGTCCGTTTTTACTGGACTTGTTCAGTAAACTACTGCGTTTCATTTTATGCTGTTGTTTATCCGTATACGGATTCTTTATGAATTCTGTGAAGCCTCAGCAGCTTTCTTTGCTGCGTGTTCATCACGGGCACTTGTTTTGCCTTCTTTTCTGATATCTCCGGCTTTTGTAAGTGCTATCTTTGTAAGGAACGGACCGACAATTTCATAGATAAGCACCGCGAAAAGAGTAATATTTCTGACAATCTCTCCGTCAGGACCCAGTTCAATTGCCTTGATAGCCATACCGAGAGCAACACCTGCCTGGGGAAGAAGTGTAATACCAAGATATTTCACGATATTCTGGTCGCACTTCGTCATTCTTGCACTGATTCCGGCACCGTAATATTTACCGATTGAACGGGAGAGGATGTATGCTCCGCCGATTGCCACAACTGCCCAGTCAGAGAAGACTGAAAGGTCAAGCTCTGCACCGCTGATTACGAAAAACAGAATAAGAATAGGAGCTGTCCATCTGTCTGCTCTTTCCATAAGCTCTTCTGAGAAATCGCACTCGTTGCAGAATACTGTACCGAGCATCATACAAGCAAGAAGTGAAGAAAATCCGATGTGCACTCCGCCCACATTGAATCTGATGCAGGAAATTGCAACTGTCATCATTACGAATGTAACAGAAACTGCCATACGCTTTGACCTTGAGTGGAAGAACTTTTCGCAGAAAGTGAAAAGATTACCCATAATAAAGCCGAGTAAAAGTGAAAGAATTACTTCAAGCACGGGCTCGAGAAGAACTGAAATCAGATCAACTGCACCTGTGCTCAGTGATTTTGCAACGCCGAAAGAAATTGCAAACACCACAAGACCTACTGCGTCATCGAGAGCAACAACGGGAAGAAGAACATCCGTTACGGGGCCCTTGGCCTTATACTGCTTGACAACCATAAGTGTTGCCGCAGGAGCCGTTGCCGTTGCAACTGCGCCGAGAACGATTGCTGCAGGGAGAGTTATTTTATCGGGCATTATCAGGTGAAGACCGATAAGCACTGCGTCAACGATAATCGTTGTGAAAACAGCCTGAAAGATACCGATTACGGTTGCCTGTTTGCCGATTTTCTTAAGCTGAGCCAGACGGAATTCATTACCCATTGAAAAAGCAATAAATCCGAGAGCAAGGTCGGAGATAATACCGAATCCTTCAATCTGTTCGTGGGTGATGCCTATGCCGGGTACGCCTAAAGAGCCAAGAACAAAGGGTCCGATAAGCACACCTGAAACGAGATAAGCCGTTACGGCAGGTAACTGAACTTTTTTTGCCAGTCTGGACAAAACAAGTCCTGCAAGCAGAGCTATTGACAAGCTCAGAAGAATACTTGCTGTTTGTGACATTCTGATGCCTTCTTTCAAAATTTCATTTTTTAACTTTGTTATTTTAGCACAGCAAACATCAAAAATCAAACAAAAATCAAAAGATTGTTACATAGTACGAAACAAGCTTTTGGGAGGCTGACAAATATATGAAAAATGTAAAGTGTCTCCGAAAAAAATAATAACCGGGCAATTAAATTTCTTATTGTATTTTAAGAATTATTATGTTATTATTGCATTAATGACTGTGTCTTTAAAGGAGGAAAGAAAATGAAACACATCAGAAAACTTATTTCCGTCTCACTCTGCCTGATTATTGTTATGTTTACCTGCATAACCGCTTCAGCAGCCAACGGAGAAACCACATCTTATGTTCCGGATTACGACACCGAAACACCTATTGTAATCGTTCACGGTATGAGTCAGAACAACACCTATCTTACTGATGAAAACGGTCAGTGGGTCAAGGATGACAACGGCAACTACATTACCGGGTGGCCTTTGAAAATCGAAATTGCACCCCTGCTCAAAAACGCACTCCTTCCCCTTCTCGGAGCCATTTTCACAAAACAGGACTGCGGTCTTGCACAAGCAATAAAGGATTCCGTTGATGACGCACTCTGGGTTATCGAAAAAGACACAAAGGGAAATTATGTCAATAACATTTCAGTCCCCTGTTATGAATGTCCTATGAGCGAACTCAGCGACGAGGTCAAAGAAGAATA
Source organism: Acutalibacteraceae bacterium (assembly GCA_045542485.1). GTDB lineage: Bacteria > Bacillota > Clostridia > Oscillospirales > Acutalibacteraceae > SIG575. The sequence goes on along the minus strand of JAZQLC010000015.1, from coordinate 16,345 downwards.
TTACAGATTCATTCCCGTTCAGGAGCTTGACGAAATTGTAGGCGAAGAGAATGTTTACTATTTCGGATACGATTCATTGGGTGATGTGGCTGAAATCACCGAACACCTCAATTACTATATCCACGATGTGGTACTTGCTCAGACAGGAGCAGAACAGGTGAGCCTTTGCCCCATCAGCCTCGGAGGTACAATTGCTATCCAGTATCTTGAAGATTATCCCGAAGATTACAGCCTTATAAAGAAAATGGTTTTCATCGAACCTGCTCTTGACGGCTCAAATGTTATCGGCGACCTTTTCACAAATAATCTCAGTTTTTATAACGCTGACGACCTTTATTCAAACATACTTCCTGCACTTTTCGGCGAAACTCCCGTAGCGTATCTTCTCAATATGGTGCTTCGTATTCTTCCGGAAAATGTGCTTATGGGTGCTCTTGACGGACTTGCAACAGGTCTTGTCGACTATGCACTGCGTCCGTCTACAATACTCTGGGCTCTTTGCCCCGACGCTTATTATGAAGAAGCTCGTGCCCTCTGGCTGGAAGACGAAGAATATGCAGAAATCAGAGAAAAAGTCGATGCATTTATGAATGCGAGAAAGAATTTCAAAAAGAATCTCACTGCCCTTATGGACAGCGGATGTGTTGTGGCTGATATCGTCTGCTACAATGTTAACCTCTTCCCCATCTGCAAAGACTATAAAACAGTAAACGCCGATAGAGTCATTCACAGCGCATCAACATCAATCGGCGCAACATTCGCCGATTTCGGAACAACTCTCGGTGAAAACTATAAGGCTGCAGGTACATACTGCAACAACCCTGAGCACAACCATCTTTCACCTGACGGAATTGTCGACGCAACAACAGGCTTCCTTCCCTGTACAACCTGGTATTTCAACGAACAGCCCCACGAAATGCTTCCCGATAATGATGTGGCAATCAAACTTGCAATCCGTATCATAACAGATAACAATATGAACGATGTTTATTCAAATCCCGAAGAATATCCTCAGTTCAACAACGCAAGACTTGTGCGCATCGGAAGAGAATATATCAAGCTCTGGGAAGAAACCGACAAGAGCTCAATTCCCGACGACAAGAAAGCTGCCGTAGAAGAAGCAGTTGCAGAAATGAATGTACTTCTCGACGAAACGGTTGTTATCAAGGGCGAATGGGAAGCAGCAGAAGAAAAGCTTGAAAACGCACTTGCAGCAGCAGGTGTTATAGAAGACCCCGACCCCACTGAATTTGAAAATGTAATGACAAACATCTTCAAAGGAATAAACACCGGCGTAAACCAAATCTACGGAACACTCAATGCCGGTTAAAAACAGCCTGATACATAATACGATATAATAATAAAAGCGTTACAACGGATAAACTTCTGCTGTAACGCTTTTGTTTTATGTAATTACTCAATTCAAAAAGTTTTCTTCGGGTGCGGACAAGCGCCAAACCCTACAATCAATCTGATATACGACGGTCCTACCGGTTTGACACAGAGGCTCACGAAAATGAGAGCAGACAAATTATTTTTTATAAAATATATAAGCAATATTATGTCCGCTTCCGTTATCAAAGCCGGTTATTGTTATTAACATAAACTTACCTGAAAGTATGTTCTCAGTACAATGGCGCAATACACCTTCTGAGAAAACAAACTTTTTAATGCTCTTTTGGTAACCGTTAGAATTTAAATTATGTTTGTTATATGTATAAATACCCTCTATACTTAGTTCATATTTTTCGTGATTTGGTAATGAAGATAAATCCAATTGCGATACTATCCGTTTCAAATCGTCAAAAGGAATACCGTCTGCACATTCTTGGTTTTTACGAAATTCTCCTATAAAGCAACTGCTGTTGACAGGACTTGTTTCATCATAAATTGTGTTAGTATAAAAGGCTCTGCCGTTTTCACATGTGCCTGATAAATAAAAAATATCATTTGTTGTTTTATCATGTTCGATGAAAAAGAACCCATAATCTATTATAAAGTCGCCGTTTGCTTTAGGCTTTTGAGAAATGTATCCGTCTATATTATTCATAATTGTTAATATATCATTACTGTAACAAGGGATTTCATTATAGACTACACCATCAAAAACTCCATTAGCTTTCATAGCAATACAACCAAAAATGATTGCAAAAACTATAACGATAAAAATTATTATTCTATGTTTTTTATTGGATTTTTTATTTTTTTTGATTTGCTTAACTACCTGTTCCTCACTAACAATAAAAAGGTTTTCTTTTTCAATTCTTTTTCCCTCTAACAGTTCACTAATTGAAACATCTAATACATTTGATAATTTCTCAAACATTTCTATATCAGGATAATTTTTTCCTGTTTCCCAACGACTGATTGCTTTGTCGGTAACATTAAGCTGTTCAGCCAATTGTATTTGAGTTATTCCTTTTTCTTTCCTTAATTGAGCAAGAAATTTTCCGAATTCATAAGTATTCATAGAACCCACTCCTTTCATCGCCTTAATTATATAATAAACTTTATAAAAAGTCACTCTCGCAAAAATAGAATTGAGGAATATTTACAGACACAAATAAGAAATCAAGAAAAGAATCACAAGAATATCGCATTGTAGCTTTTGAAAAGCTTCCTTATTGGGCGCACCCGTTCGAATCCCCTACTACTTATCTTAACAAAAAAACAACGGCACCCTTTTGCTTTGCGTGGCTAAGGACAGATTAGGTGAAATATACGGTATGGTCATTTCGCTGACACCGTGTCTTTTATTTTTGCACTTTTTAAACAACCTTTCTATTGTTTTTTTTACATATTTGTGTTATGCTTAACTCTAATGATGCGTTATTATGAGCTTTATTAAGACTGTATTTGCTTTATACTTATTGCAGAGCTTGTGGATTCGTATATTGATTATATTGTCAGACATAATCCTGAAGATTTCGAGAGGGTAGCTTTTATCAATCCGCCGGAATCTGACTGTGAATTATTGAAAAAGGAGTACTGATTATGAAAAAATTTTTATCCGTCATTCTTTGTCTTGCGATTGCACTCGGTTGCGTTGCTACGTCTTTTGCAACTGAACCCGAGGAGTATCCTACGGTTTATGTAATCGGCGCACACAAGAATGATATTTACAACGCACAGGGCGAAAAGGTGTATCCGCTGAATGCCGATCTCGGTGCGATTATCAAGGAGACACTCGGTCCGTGCTTTAAAGAACTTGCAAAGGGTATGATTACAAATGATTATACGTCTTATGCTGAGGAGTTCAACGCTTCATGGTCACCGATTTTCAAGGATCTTATTCTTGATAAAAACGGCGAGGTTACAAACGGTAGCTACACGCAATTCACAACACAAACAGATCATCTTGCAGGTAAAACATCGGGCTTCGGTGTCTGGGACTGCAGATTCTGGTATGACTGGCGTGAATCACCGATCAAGACCGCTCACGAGCTTAAGGCTCACATTGATAAGGTTGTCGAATTGACCGGCAAGGAAAAGGTGCAGCTCATCGGCAGATGCTATGGTGCAAATGTAATCTCAGCTTATCTCGAGCTGTATAAGGATCACGCAAAAACATTTGTTTCAGATATTTCTTACTATTCCTCATCGGCAATGGGTGTCGACTTTATGAGTGCTTTGTTCTCAGGACAGATTAATCTTGAAAATGAATCAATGGCAAACTTCCTCGATTTTTATATCAATAACAGGGAAGCAATCGGTGATGAAAGCTGTGCAGAACTTATTTCAGCCTTGGCTGAGCTTCTGAGCCAGGCAAAGGCACTCGGAGTAACGGGTGACGCATTTATGTCCTTTGTGGACAATTTCAAAGACGATCTTTTCCCGTTGATTCTCCGCAATACCTTCGGCGGCTGGCTTTCATACTGGTCAATGGTTACACCTGAGCTTTATGAGCAGGCAAGAGATTTTGTGTTCAATACCGATGAGGTCAGAGCAGAATATGCGGGATTCATCGAGAAAGCGGACGATTACTATTATACCGTAAGCGTGAATGTTGTTGACACAATGCTCGAAATGAAAGAAGCAGGTATAAATTTCTATATCTTTGTAAAGTATAATTTCCCTGAAATCCCGCTGTATGAGGGTGCAACAACTCAGGGCGATGCTGACACCTCGGTTTACAGACAGTCTTTCGGTGCAACCTGTGCAGATTATAACGAGGTCTTCACTCAGGAATATCTTGACAGTGTTTCTCCCGAGAATATGAAATATATCTCAGCCGACAAGAAGATTGATACTTCAACCTGTCTTTTCCCCGATACAACCTGGTTTGTCAAGGATTTGCATCATAATTATTTTGCACCGATCGAGAAGCCGTCTGTTGAAATTATGCGGTACGATATGACTGTTGAAAGTGAAAAATATCCGCAGTATATGGTTAATGTGAATAATGCAGGTCTTGCTCCGCTGGAGGGCACAGACGAGGATTACAACAAGACTGAAAAAAGCTTCTTTACGGCAATTGTTGATTTTACAAAGGCGTTCTTCAATATTATTGTAAAGCTTATCAAGGGCGAAAAGGTTGAATTTACCTTTAACTTCAAGGCGTTTACCTGATAAATAAATACTCCTCGGATGTCAGCCGGGTGTTCGTAAGGACACTCGGCAGTTTTATTGTGTTTACAGCTCAAAATAGCAACATTAAATTATATAAGTTTTTAGTGATATTCCGACTTCGTCAGAGTGATATTTTATTCACCACAAAACTCGCGAAGCGAATAACACTGTGCAAAGCACAATAACACTGCGAAGCAATATCACTCGCCACAAGGCGAATAAAACTGAAAACGACAAATTTCTGTCGAAACTTGTCGTTTTCTTTTCGCTCCTCACCCTCTCAGTGTTCGAATCCCTTGCCTTAAAACAATAAAAAAACACCGATACCACAAGGGAATCGATGTTTTTCTTGCGAAAGAGCAGTAAAACGGTGCGTAAATGCAGGTAAGAAAAGCGAAAAGGTGCGCTAATTTCCGCGAAACAAACTCTTAATTTTTGCAAGGAAAGACATTCTATTTCTGGTCACTCTGTTTTCGGGAAAAGGTTCATCCAACACCCAAGGTAAATCAATACCATAAATAGTGACGGTGAAATATTTATCTGTCTTTTGCTCGTTGGGAACATACCAATTGTCAATAACTATATTGAGAAAAAGACCTCCATCAAATATATCAATTTCGTATTTATCAGCTTCTAATATCTTGCCGATTACAGTATAAGAAACAAAGTGATAGTCAATATAATCCTCGACGGCACAAGAACCGGTTTCGTCGGGTCTTTCAATCAACAAACCTAATTCGGCAAGGAAATCCTTTAGTTGAGGAAATTTATCTGCGATTTGTGCATAAAGATTGCGGTCCTCATTACAGTCACATATCTCATGTTCTTGAGAATATTTTGAAGTGCCTTCTACATCCACATCCAGAACATAACCATGTTTGCGTATAATCATTTCGCATTCTCCTTTGCAGTTTTGCAAGATGCGATCAACATTGCTCTTAAGGAAGTGCATTTGGATGAAAGGTCTTTGAAGGTTTGCTCATCAATATATTTTGTTCTATACAAGAGTTCAAGCCAATAGCCCGTCTCACTTGCTTCCTTTAAGGCAATTTCAAGTTTAGAAATAAAATCTTTTTTGCCTTGCGCATACTGCGCTTCATGAATATTGGCTCCAATGCTTGTACCGCTTCTGCCAATTTGGTTAGAAATGATAGATTCCTTGACAAGTTTTAGATGCTTCACTAATTCAATAATATCAACGGAGAATTCCATGGAAAGATTTTTAAGCTTTGAATCTGACATAATATACACCTCGTTTTTTACATTGTATCACAATTCATGCTTATTTGTAAACAAGTGATAAGTGATGCAGCTATGCCGTGATAAGTGATGCAATGCGTTCTGCCCACGCGCCGAAGTCGTGCATCACAGGCAAAGCCTGCATCACGCACAGAGTGCGCATCTCGTTCCGCAAGGAACGCATCACTCAAAAAAGCATATTTTGTCTACCAGACAAAAGAGGCTTTTTTGATGGCGGAGAGCAAGGGATTCGAACCCTCGAACAGGCTTTGACCTGTTACACGATTTCCAATCGTGCTCCTTCGGCCAGCTCGGACAACTCTCCGTGTTCAACAAATGCTATTATATAAAACATATGAAAAAAAATCAAGTCAATTTTCACTTTTTTTAAAATTTTAATGAATAAATCAAATAAACACTTGTATATTCTGTCAAAATGTTATACAATGTATAGGACAACTTCCACCTTGTGTGGATAATTTTAAGTAAAGGATTGAAACAAATGGCAAAAAAAGAACAAGCTTCAAAAGCTGAACTTTACCGTCAGGAACGTAAAGAAAGAATCGCCAGAGAGGCAAAAAAGAATGCAAAGCGTACTGCAAAGATTGCTAAAATCAAAAGAGGCATCCTCAAAACAGTCGCTATCGTTGTCGCTGCTGCGATCGTTCTCGGCATTGCAGTCACAATCGTCAATTACACAGGCTCATCTGTTTTCAAGATGACAGTTGCAACTGCTGGTGACACAAAAATCTCAACAAGCGAATTCCAGTACTACTATCGTACTTCTCACGCAAACCTTGTTTCTCAGGCTGCTCAGTATGACCAGTATTACGGTGCCGGTTACTATGCACAGAATCAGGGCTTTGACTACACAGCTCTCCCCGCTGACCAGAAATTCCCCAACGATATGCTCGACAAAGAAGCTCTCGGAATTGAGGAAGATTTCGAAACATGGGATGACTACATCACATACAGCACTCTTAATTCAATTCAGTATTTCTATATGCTTGCTGCTGAAGCTGAAAAAGCAGGTGTTGAACTGACTGAAGAAGAAGTAAAGACTATCAACGACCAGATTGAAGAGCTCAGAGCAAGTGCTGCTGAAGCAGGCAGATCACTCAACGCTTACCTCAGAGCTTCATACGGCTCAGGCATCAACGAAAACATTCTCAAGAAATGGCTTCTCCGTGATGCTCTTGCTGAAAAATATGCAACATCAAAGCAGGAAGAACTCTACGAAAGCTACACAGCTGACCAGATTACTGCTGAATTCAAAGCAAACAAGAATGACTATTCATTCGTTGATTTCCGTTACTATGTATTCGCTGTTGACGCAGGTGAAATCAAAGACGGTGCAACTGAAGAGCAGGTAAAGAAAGCTCAGGAAAAGGCTGAAAAGAAAGCTCTCAAAGATGCAAACAACTTCATCAAGAACGTTAAGACAGAAGACGACTTCATCAAGAATGCAGTTGCTCTTGACAACAAGGATGCTAAGAAGGATTCAGACAAGGTTACTGCTGATGATGTTAAGAAAACAACACTCCTTGAAAACTGCGCATACGATGCTTTTGTTCAGAACTTCAGCGAAAAAGATGCAAAATGGGCATTCTCTGCTGACCGTAAAGCAGGTGAAATGAAAGTTCTCGCTCAGAAGGAAGACGACAAGATTGTTAACTACTATGTTGTCTACATTGTAGAAGGCGCACACAAGGATACTGATGTTCTCAGCGACCTTAAAGCTTACTCATTCACATACTCAGCAAGTGCTACTGCAGCGGACAAAGCAAAAGCAAAAGACGGTGCAAAAGAACTTTATGATGAATGGAATTCTCTTCCCGCAAAAGAAAAGACTGCTGAAGAGTTCGCTCACATCGGTCACCATGTAGCAGGTGAAGGCGAAACACCCACAGCTTGTAACGATTATGCAGACTACAACGGCACACTCAACGAAAAGGTTGACGAATGGGCAAACGACAGCAAGAGAAAGCCCGGCGATGTAGCTCTTATCGAAACAACAAGCGGTTACTATGTTGTATACTACGAAGCAAAGAACGAAGAAGCTAACTGGCAGATGTCTGTAAGAACTGCACTTCGCGACAAAGACTACGATGCATACGCAGAAGAGCTCGTTGAAATGGAAGAATATGTTCTTGTTAAAGACGGTCCGATTATGTCACTTGCTCTCAAGCTTCACAAAAAGAAGCTCGAAAGAGATATGTCAACTTATCTCTACTCTGTAATCCAGAGTGCACAGCAGAGCAGTAATTCATACTCATATTAATCAATAATTAAATCTCTGATCACCTCGTCTCTGACGGGGTGATTTTTGCTTGACACATCAGACTTTTTCTGTTAGAATATATCCTGCAAACTGAATACGGAAGCGTATCGAAGTGGTCATAACGGACATGACTCGAAATCATGATGCCCCCTGAGGGACGTGGGTTCGAATCCCACCGCTTCCGCCAGAAAAAGACCTATGCTTTGTATCAAAGCATAGGTCTTTTTCAACGAAATAAATCCCTTGCAGGATTTGTGAAATACGCTGCGGCGTATGGGGATTTATTTCATTTCACTTTCTGCCCTGCAGAAAATTTCACAATTTACGGAGTAAATTATTTCACATTTGCCGCAAGGCAAATATTTCACTTGCTTCAAATCGTTAAAAGACAAGTAATCGTTAAAATGTAGGTATAATCGTTGATTTATAAGGAGAATCGTTAAATTGTAGCCGATAATCGTTAAACTATTGAAAAGCGTCTCTCTTTATGGTATCTTAATATTAAAGAACACTTTTGTGGAGGGGTAAATATATGAAACGAGTTGTTTGCTTAGTTGCTGTATTACTTTTAGTCTTGTGTGGCTGCTCTCAAAATAACAACCCCCAACAAATGAATGTCGGAAGTTTTTCGTATACAGAAGATTGTGCCTACTACAAAGATGATCCTGGAGTAACGGATTCTGGATTTGTCAATAACGAAGAATCGGAACTTGATAGTGCCGAGCAAGCAGTTGATCTCGCAAAAAAAGAATGTACGGTTGACTACGATACAATCGATGTGGCTCATGATTCGGAAACAGGAATATATAGAATCTCTTTCTACAAAAAAGGATGGGATGGCGGAAATCAAGATGTTTATATAAATCAAAAAGGTATTACGCAGTTGATTATTTATGGCGAATAATCTTTTGCACCCCCTCTAAACCAAAATTGCACCCCCTAATTCAAAAAATCGGCAAACCTCATCAGAGATTTGCCGATTATATTTTTTCTCTTAAATTTTTCAGACTTATATCTCTGCAAGGATTTCTGCGGCGTTTGTATCGGGCTTGACTTTCGGCATCACCTTTTCAATGTTGCCTTCCTCATCAATAATAAATGTTGTTCTCACAACGCCCATGCTTACCTTTCCGTAAAGCTTCTTTTCCTGCCAGACGCCGTATTTCTCAATCGCATCCAGCTCAGGGTCAGACAAAAGCACAAAGTCAAGTCCGTGTTTTTCTGAAAATTTCTGATGTGATGCAACACTGTCACGGCTTATGCCTATTACTTCAACATTCTTCTTTTTAAACTCTTTATAAAGTCCTGCAAAAGCACAGGCTTGTCTTGTACAACCGGGAGTATTGTCCTTTGGATAAAAATAAAGTACAACCTTTCTGCCGAAGAAATCAGAAAGCGAAACTTCTTTCCCCTCTTTATCTTTCAGTGTAAAATCCGGTGCTTTCATTCCTTTTTCCAACATTTTACTTACCTGCCCTTTCAATATATTCTTCTGCAAAATGCACAGCCACTGCTCCGTCTGAAGCTGCTGTCACAACCTGCCTCAAAGGCTTTGTTCTCACATCTCCTGCTGCGAAAACTCCGTCAGCACTTGTTTTTGTGCTTTCGTCTGCAACCACATAGCCATTTTCATCAAGCTCTGTTTTTCCTTTGAGGAAATCCGTAACAGGCTCTCTGCCAATGCTGACGAACAACGCGTCGCAAAGAATTTCTTTTTCTTCAGATGTATTTACATTTTTCACCTTTAACCCCGTTAATCTTTCGTCTGACAAAAGCTCCGAAACGGTATTGTGCCACAGAAACTCCACATTTTCCGCTTCCATAAGAGGCTTGTGGAAAATCTTCTCTGCTCTGAGTGTGTCTCTTCGGTGAATAACATAAACTTTCTCTGCAAGGCGCGAAAGATAGAGCGCATCAGACACTGCCGAATTGCCTCCGCCCACAACTGCAACTGTTTTACCCTTGTAGAATCGACCGTCACAGTGTGCGCAATAGTGAACTCCCCTGCCCGTCAGATTTTCTTCTCCGTGCAGCTTCAGTTTTCTCGGATTTGCACCCGTTGCCACAACAACAGTTTTTGAGAAATAGGTGTCGGCGTGCGTGTAAACCTTTTTTATTATATCAGAAAAGTCAACATCTGTCACCTCTGCATATTCTGTTTTCGCCCCGAAACGCTCTGCACCCTTCTGCATATTCATACTGAGCGTAAACCCATCAACACCGTTCTCAAATCCGGGATAGTTATCGATTATATCCGTCAGCATCATCTGTCCCCCTGCTGACATCTTTTCAATGACAAGAGCGTCGAGACCTGCTCTTGATGCATAAAGCGCTGCCGTGTACCCGGCAGGTCCGCCACCTAAAATTATCATATCATAAATATGTTTCACAATAATCCTCCTTTGGTTTTCTTGACATATGCAGAAAACAGAAGTAAAATAAAAGCAGTAATATATGAGAGGAAGTCCGTATGAAAATCGTATCACTGCTTGAAAACACTGCTTTTTCCGACCGTGTAAAAAGCGAACACGGTTTATCTTTATATATAGAAACAGCCTCCCGCAAAATTCTTTTTGATATGGGACAGACTGATTTATTTTATGAAAATGCACTTAATCTCGGAATTGACCTGAAAGAAATAGACTTCGCCATTCTCTCGCACGGTCACTACGACCACGGCGGAGGGCTCAGAAAATTTCTTGAAATCAACAAAAAATCTCCCGTATATATAAGCATCTTTGCTTTCGGAAATCATTTTCACGGAGACAGCAGATACATCGGTCTTGATGCAGAGCTGAAAGAAAACAAAAGAATCGTTTTCACTGAAAATGAATTTGAAATCGACAGCACAATCACACTTTTTTCCTGCAACAACAAAGAGAGAAAACATAATCTCGGTTCATTCGGTCTTACCCGTGAGGAAAACGGAAAATTCATCCCTGATGATTTCAGACACGAACAGTATCTGCTTATAGAAGAAAGCGGAAAAAGATATCTCATCAGCGGTTGCTCACACAAGGGAATCCTCGATATCACGGAATGGTTCAGCCCTGATTTTCTCATCGGAGGTTTTCACTTTTCTTCGCTTCCGCTTGATGATAAGCTCGTTTCTTTCGCAGAATATCTTGATTCTTTCCCCACTGAATTTTACACCTGCCACTGCACGGGAACTGCTCAATATGAGTTTATGAAAAACCATATGAAAAAGCTTCATTACCTTTCCTGCGGTGACAGTATATCAATCTGAACGGAGGTGCGCCAATGTTTGAAAGCGTTTACAAAGAAATTTTTCCGTTCTGGGAAAACCTTAAAACAGAAGACACTGACTACATAATCCAGAATTCATCCGATGTTGTTTTTGCAAAAGGCACCAACATTCACGATTCAAGCAGTTGCTCAGGTGTTATCTATGTCAGAAACGGCTCACTTCGTGTTTACATAATGTCAGATGACGGCAAAGACATTACTCTTTACCGTCTTCACTCAGGTAACATCTGTATGCTTTCCGCTTCCTGTGTTCTGAAAAATATTACTTTTGATGTTTTCGTCGACGCCGAAGAGGACAGCGAATGTTTTGTCATCAGCGGTCCCGCTTTTGCCGATGTTTCGGAAAAATATTCCGAAATTAAAATTTTTGCTCTTGAAACTGCAGTCAGCCGTTTTTCCGATGTTATGTGGGTTATAGAGCAGATTCACTTTATGAGTATGGACAAACGCCTTGCCATTTTTCTTTATGAAGAAATCACAAGAATTGACACAGATATCGTTCGCCTCACTCATGCCCTCATCGCAAAATATATGGGTTCTGCAAGAGAGGTTGTGACCAGAATGCTCAGATATTTTGCAAATGAGGGAATCATTGAGCTTTCACGAAAGGGCGTTAAAATTCTCGATAAGGAAAGGCTTAAAGAATTAGCCTTCCAATAAACTGAGAATCTGCTGTTCAGGTATTGCGCCCAGAGACTGATTTACTATTCTGCCGTTTTTCAGAACAAAAAGCGCAGGAATACTTGTAACTGAAAATTGCGCTGCAAGTTCTTCTTCCTCATCAACATTTACTTTGCCTACAAGGTATTGAGGGTTTTCTGCGGCAATTTTGTCAACCACAGGTGAAAGCATTCTGCAAGGGCCGCACCACGATGCATAAAAATCGAGAAGAACTGTTTTTTCACTATTCAGAAAATCTGTCAGATTATTTTTGTTTACAATTACTGCTGACATTTTTGTCACTTCCTTTCTTTTACAATCTTATTATACCCTTTTTAATAATTTTTTTCTGTGACAAAGTCACAGAAATATTGCGCACAGTAAAAATGCGTGATATAATATTTTCATAATATAAACAGAGGTGGCACTATGAGTAAAAAAATCATTGTTGCAGGTGGCGGTCACGGTGGTATTGCTGCTGCCATGCGTCTTGCTCAGCACGGTTTTGATGTAACCGTTTACGAAAAACACAAAAGAGAAGATATGGGCTATGACTGGACAGATATCTTTGACAAAAAAGGCTTCACCTGTCTCGGCATTCCCTTGCCCGACAAAAAGTTTTACAACCTGAAGCACGATATGACTTTCTACGGTCCCTCTATGGATATCGCCCTTACACAGAATGTGCCTGAGGACCAGCTCGAAATCCAGATGGAAAGAAAGGATATCTACAATCATCTTATTTACCACGCTGAAAAAGCAGGGGTGAAATTTGTTTATGAATGTAATGTTGAGGGCCCCGTACTTATAGGCAACCGTGTTGTTGGTATCAAAACCTCTGATGGCGAAAAAATCGGCGACCTTGTTATTGATGCCTGCGGTATGCACTCACCTGTCCGAATGAATCTCCCCTCCTCTTTGGGAATCCAGAAGAGAATGAAAGCCTACGAGCAGTTTTTCGTTTACAGAGCTTTCTATGACAAAGCCTGTGAAGTTGAGGATGTAAATAAGTTCAAGGTGCTTCTTCTCCCTGAGGGAAACGAGGGTATTGCCTGGGTTGCAACGGAAGAAGGTCACACCGATGTCCTTATCGGACGCTTCCACAAATTCACTCTTGAGGAAGCTGAAGCCACTGTTGACAGACTGAGAAAGCAGAATCCCAGTATCGGCGAAAAGAGAGTAAGAGGCGGTCAGTTTGCCACAATTCCCCTGAGAAATCCCATCGCAATTATGGTTGCTGACGGATACGCCGCAATCGGTGACAGTGCATTTATGACAGTGCCCGTAATCGGCTCAGGTATCGCAAACAGCCTTAAAGCAGCGAAAATCCTTGCCGACACAATAATCGCCGACAGACAGTGTGCTTACAGCGCCGAAACGCTCTGGGAGTATCAGAAAAAGTTCTACAAAGAGCTTGGCAACGGTCTTGCTCCCCTTGCTTGTATAAAGATGATGCTTGCGCGTTTCACCGGCGACGACCTTGACTATGTTTTCAGAAACAAAATTCTCAACGCAGACGATATGACAATCGGCGCTGACTCTAACAGCCTTGTTTCGATGATGAAAGTTTCAGATGCAAGTGTTATCCCCACAAAGCTTTACGGTCTTGCAAAAAACAAGACGGTGGCAATCAAAATCGCAAGACTCGGCTACGACCTTGCAAGAGCAGTTGCAATTACGGCAGCTATGCCGAAAAGATATGACAGACAGTTAATCCTTAAATGGGCAAGAGAATATGACAAACCCTTTATGTTCTGACAGGAGGTTATAAAAAATGAAAAAACTTATTTCAATCATTCTGGCTCTCACAGTTTTACTTGCAATACCCGTCAGCGCAAACGCACTCTCGCTCAATGACGGAATTGACGCACTGAGAGAAGAGTTCATTTTCGGCGAAGGACCCGTCGAGGACGATTACTCAATCGATTACAGATATTTTTCTCCCGTAAAAGAAAACGACAAGACAAAGTACCCTTTGGTTGTATGGCTTCACGGTCTCGGTGACGGTGCAAAAGACGGCGTTCAGGTAAACAAAAGCGAAATCGCATTCTGGGCAAGTGACGAATTTCAGTCGCGCTTCAAGGATTCAGGCGGTGCATTCGTACTCGCCGCCCGTTCAAGAGAAGAAATCGGTCACACCTGGACAAACGAAATGGTAGAGCCTCTTCGCGCTGCAATTGACGATTTCATCGCAAAGAACAAAAAAAACATTGATGTTACAAGAATCTACATAGGCGGTTATTCAATGGGCGGTAAGATGACACTTAAAATGGCAATCGCTTATCCCGAAATGTTCGCAGCAATTTTCCCCATCTGTCCTGCCTGGTCTCCATCAGAAGAAGCGTTGACACACCTTGCCGACACTCCCGTATGGATTACATCAAGTAAGCTTGACCCACTGGTAAACTACTTCTTCTCGGTAAATGTCACCTGGGATAAACTTACAGCAGTAACAAATCAGCCTGAAAACTGCAGATTCTCTTCTCTGACAAAGGTCTGCTACGCAACGGGCGAGAAAACTCCAAGCAACCATCACGCCTGGTTCAGTGTAAACTACGATATGTTCACAACCGAAAACGGTGACTACCACTATATGTCTACCGTTGACGGCAACGGCGAAGAAGTTAAACTCTCCTATCCTGACGGTATGATTTCATGGCTTTCATCTTTCTCATCAGATTATGACGGCAAACCCATAGACGGAATGGGCAACCTGACCGATATGAAAGGCACTGACAATATGACTGCTCAGATTACAATCTGTGAATTCTTCGAGATTCTGATTGAAGCAATCACATCGCTGATTAAATCAATATAATTTGCAAATTCGGAACGCAGAGTCCATCTTTTTGGTCTCTGCGTTTTTGTTTTATTGAAATATTTCACACTGAATTATATAATAAAGTCACAAACAAACCATTTCGTTGTTTGTCATTGTTAATATCTCTTTCTCTTTTCACCCCTTTTTCATCTGCAGGGTTTTGTCATTATTCCCTGCAAACACTCTCCTGAGTGCCTCGCGCGGCGGGGCACTCTTTTTTTCACTTGCAGACAATGCCCCAATGTGGTATAATGTTCCATATTATATTTCGGAGAGATTTCAGATGACAGTACTTATGTTTATTTTTGCAATTTTTGCTGTTGTGGGGGCCCTTGACAGAATCATCGGCAACCGTTTCGGCATAGGAAAAGAATTTGAGAAAGGAATTATGGCAACGGGTTCTCTTGCGCTTTCGATGGTAGGTATGATTTGTATTGCACCTGCATTCACAAAGCTTCTCATTCCCGTCATAACACCGGTTGCAAATTTTTTCCGTTTTGACCCCTCTGTTATAATCGGCTCTTTACTTGCCAATGACTTAGGCGGTGCTTCTCTTGCAGAGAGTCTTGCAAACGACTCTCTTATGGGTGGCTTCAACGGACTTATCGTGGCATCAATGCTTGGTGCAACAATCTCCTTCACCATCCCCGTGGCACTGCGTTCAATAAAAAAAGAACTTCACAAGGAAGTTCTTCTCGGTATTCTCTGTGGTATCGGCACAATCCCCGTAGGCTGTATCGTATCCGGACTTATGCTTGGCATTTCATTCGGTCAGCTTATGCTCAATTTAGCACCCGTTATCGTGATTGCCGTCATTGTCTGTCTCGGAATCGCAAAAGCACCTGATTTGTCCGTAAAAATCTTCAAAATTCTTGGTCACCTTATCGTGTGTCTTGTAACCGTAGGCTTAGTCGGTGGAATTTTCCAGTCGCTCACAGGCAAAACACTTATCCCGGGTATGACGGATATTCTTGAGGGATTTGAAATTGTAGCAAATATCGGCATAATCCTTGCAGGTGTTTTCCCCCTCATTTTTGTTGTTTCAAAGGTGCTTGGAAAGGTTTTTGCAAAATTCGGTAAGCTTCTTAAAATCAATGATGTTTCCGTTATGGGCTTCATATCCTCTCTTGCAAACAGTATTCCCACATTTGAAATGGCAGAAAAGATGGACAAAAAGGGTATCATTATGAATATGGCTTTTGCTGTTTCAGGCTCCTTTGTTTTCGGCGACCACCTTGCATTTACAATGGCATTTGACAAATCCTTCGTAGGTGCTATGATTCTCGGCAAAATCATATCTGCCCTTTCTGCTGCAGTTGTAGCCGCATTCATTTACAAACTCAATTACGAAAAGAGACAAGAAAAAGAGCCCTGATCAGGTCTCTTTTTTGAAGTGATATAGTGATGGTAGACACTAAAAAAGTGTCTACCATCACTTTTTATGTTAGAATAAAGAAAAGGGAGTTGAGAGAAATGGGAAGACCAAAAGGTGGAACAAATAAAAGTCA